>NZ_CP021324.1:0-680038 GCF_002156965.1 Candidatus Nitrosomarinus catalina | reverse complement strand
GGCTGATAAAATAACTGCAAAAGAATTGATGTCTCAAAAAAATGATTTTGTGATCTTGGATGTTAGGGAATCTGATGAATTATCAGGTGGAATTATTGAAGATTCTATCCATATGTCTTTGGGTTTGTGTATTAGAAATGTAAAGAAAAATCAAATTGAAGATTTGAAAAATAAGAAAATTTGTACGTATTGTGGAACTGGATATAGAGGCAATATTGCAGCTGATGAATTAATTAAAGGTGGATTCAATGCAGTAACCCTAGAAGGGGGTTATTCAAAATGGATGTAAATAATTCTATAGACGAAGAAAACAAAAAGATAGACGAAGAAAACAAAAAGATAGACGAATACAATATCAAAGTTGACAAGTATAATGATGCAATAGATAGGGGCGAAGACCCTGATGATAATTTCTAATGGGCTTTCATGATGGAGGATAACTCAAAAATTCCCACAAAGGAGGAAATAATTAAAAATATGGCAAAACACTTGCAAACTAATTTTGAAGATGGTGAGGAAGTATTGCTAAGAACATATGATTTAGCTTTTATCAAAGGTAAGATGGAAGCAATTTCTGAAATGAAGAAAAAGGAAATAGAAAAATAAAGATTTTTTAAAAATAATTCCTTTATCAAGAAAATTTTATAATCAAATGACTTGTCTATTCAACTGTTTCATTTTAAAATAAATACGGACTATTTTTTATTATATTATGGATAAAAGAGATGTTTTGGTATTGTGCTCTATTATAGTAGGAGCTGGAATTCCTGTAGGATTAATGGTTTTAGTGGCAAATGGGATTATCAAATTACCTATTGGCTAAGAATATTTCAATTAATGATTTGTTGAGGAGAAATGCCTCAAAAAATCAACCTTAGAAAAGAACTATGATTAAGATAATTCGATGTCCTGAAGAGATATGACGTATCGACGTTCTTTACCTCACCAAGACATATCTGATGTTAGATCGCACTAGTATATTTAGATCGCGGTTTAATGTTATTACCAATAAAATAATGAAAATCCATGACTCTTGCAGTAAATATTGATTGATTTGTGCATAGAGTACAATGAACTAACATCAGACTACATTAGAATTATTGATCGTTAATTAAAGAAGCCAAGGTAATTTTATCATAATTACTATTTTTCATATTTTTAATTTGAAGGTGAATTTTTGTACTCAAAATATTCTTGAATTTCTTCAGATAATTTATTGATGAGTCCCTCACTGTTAAAATCTATTTTCTTTAACTCATCCCACGTTTTTTCAATTTCTTGTTTTAGGACAAATAACGTTCTTTTATCATCACAATGCATGTATGATAAAAACATCTGTAAAATTTATCTTTTTTATTTTAAATAATCCAGAAATATTGGGTGGATGTTTTTATTTTTTGAGAGATAATCATACATACTCAAATCCATTGTTTTAAACATATCAGAAAATAGACTTGGATTTGCAATGCCAATGGTAAACAATATTGGAATAATTTTATCACACTTGTCAATCTCTTCTTTTAGTTTAATTGGATTATTTGATTTGTTATAATTAATCAATATTTTCCATTTATTTTTTATTTCTTTTATTTTATTTTTAAGAAACACCTCACCTGTTTGCGTTAATTCAGATAAATCATGAGGTTTTAACCCTAATTTTGAGTAGATTTTTCTAATACTTTCTTTGTCCTTTACACTTAATGTTTGATTTGTATTTTGAGTATATTGTTTATATTCAATTGAATTTAACCAATTTTGAATTTTCATTTTTAATTCTGGGGATGGTTCATGATTCATCCTTTGCATCATTTCTAAGTCAAAAAATTTTTCACAACTTTTTACTAACTCTAAAGCACTAATTTTGATCATTGTTTTCAAATCTGTATCGTGCATAGCTGCAAGTACTACTAAATCAATTGAAGTTAAATTTGATATTATCGTATCGTAATTTGATTTCTTAGATATGTTCATTATTATTTTGATTCACTAATTTTTGATGACCTATGTGCAGATGTAACATAACGAAATACTTCATCAATTAATTCCACACTTAACTCTGATTTGATTTCTTCAGGAATTACTTTTAATACAAAATCATACATTGTGGTATTTTTTGGTAATTCGTCTCTTTCTTGAAGTAATGAAAATACTGCAATTCCATTAGAAATCACTGAAATCATTTTTTCTTTGTTTGTGAGGGTCATAACAATAATCAAAAATTCTCGGTAATTAATCTAAAACTATTAGAATTAGATAATTGATTGAAATCCTTTTTGTTTCTCAATAATTTGTAATAATTCAGGGGTTGTTTCTAGAATTTGTAGATCTATTGGAACACTATGACCATATCCGTCATCTGAAGTGTTTTGAGAAGCATGATACCCTACATAGACTGCTGTACCGATGAACATTACAATTACTAGCGCAATCAAGATATTTGCCATATTGCTTTGAATCTGCCTTTAGGGATGTAAAAACATTATGAAAATCCTCTTTTTTGGAAGATCATTTTGAAAAAATTAATTACACCAGAAAATATGGAAATATTATAAATTATGATTGAAACTGAACTAGGAAATTTACGCAGATCCCATTATTCTGATCAAATTAACCCATCAATGGATGGCACTGAGGTAACTGTAATGGGGTGGATCTTAACAGTTAGAGGACATGGAAATATCAGTTTTGTCACTATCAAAGATAAAAATGGCAGTCTTTCAATTATTGCTAAAAAAGGAGATTGTTCTGATGAAATTAGAGAAAAAATATCTTCACTTAAAGCTCATTCATCTATAGGAGTTACAGGAAAAGTAAAATCCTCTGAAAAAGCTCCTGGCGGATATGAAATTATTCCAACGGAATTGCGAATTTATTCTGAAGTAACAAAAATTCCTCCATTTGAACCAACAGTAAAAACTGTAAAAAATATTGATACTCGTTTAGAAGTTAGACCAATTGATCTTAGAAGAAATGTTTTACAACATGTTTTCAAAACTAGAAGTTTAGTTTTAAAAACAATTAGGGACTACTTTAATGAACAAAATTTTGTTGAAATTAATACTCCAAAAATGATTGCAACAGCTACAGAAGGCGGTGCTGCGCTATTTCCAATATTTTATTACAATAAGGAAGCATTCTTAGCTCAAAGCCCCCAACTTTACAAAGAACAATTGACAATGAGTTTTGAAAAAGTATTTGAAATTGCACCAATTTTTAGAGCTGAGCCATCTCGAACAAATAGACATTTAGCTGAAGCAATTTCTATTGATTTGGAAGAGGCTTTTGTAGATTACAATGATGTAATGAGCAGAATTGAAGACATCATAAAAGTCTCAATCAATGCAGTTAATGAATATATTAAAAATAATCCTGATTCTGAATTTACTCCAACTCCAGTTCCTGAAAGTATTCCAAGATATACTTATGATGATCTAGTAGATAGAATGCAAAAAGCAGGTGCTAAAACAGAGTGGGGCGATGATTTGTATCCTTCAAATCTTAAAAAAATTGGATTAGATGGATTTTATTTTATTACTGATTGGCCTCTAGGCCCAAAGCCATTTTACGTAAAAGATAGTAAATCTAACCCAAAAATTTCTGAATCCTTTGATTTGATGTTTGGCGACTTAGAATTATCTTCAGGCAGTACAAGAATTGAAAAACGTGATGAATTAGCTCAAAGAATGAGCAATAAAGGTATGAAAACGGATTCCTTTGAGTATCATCTTAATGCATTTGATTATGGAGTCCCACCTCACGCTGGTTGCGGTATTGGTCTTGAGAGATTAATCATGGCTCTAACAGGTACTGAAAATATTAGAGATACCACATTTTATCCAAGAGATGTTGACCGTCTTACCCCGTAGATTAGTAATTTATTATCTATCTTCACATTTGATTTGTAATGAGTACGTATGCTGAACTTTTACAAGAATATAGGGAAAAATTTGATAGAGAAATTTTTCCATTATTGGTTTCTAACCAGTTAATTCATAAAAATACCGGTAGGGTATACCACTCATTTCAAAAAAGATTAGACCGAATAGAATTACAAAAGAACTCAATTGAAAATAAAATTTCTCTATTAAAACAACACATGTCTGATGGAAATAAAGTTGAAGATTTTGATAAATCTCAAATGTTTGATTTAATTACAATGTTTGCCCAATCTATAATGTCATACTTTGAGATATACAAATCCTGTTTGAAATTCTCTTTAAATTTTGAAAAACTTGAAATTACAAAATCTCAACCAGGTTACAATGAAATGATTGATCATTTGGGAGATTTCAAAAATAATGGAGTGTCTGTTTTTCACAAGGCAGGTCTTAGAACTTTTTTCAATGTTGATTTAAGAAATGTTTTAACAAATGACTCTTGGTGGATAAACAATAATTTTGAATTTACATATGAGGAACCAGATGGGACAGAACTCTCTCTAAGTATTGGGGAATTATATGGAGAATTGGCAAGTATCAATTCTATTGTTTTAGGATTTACAGAAAACCATCAGAAAAATTTTGATGATGAGTCTTCATAAGGGTGTTTTAATTTTAATACAGTCTAATAATTTTTGAAACTGTAATGATCAACAAGACCCTATCAAAAATAATTAAAATTAGTGGTCCTGGATTGCTATTTGCGAGTACTGCCATAGGCGTATCTCACTTAATTCAATCCACTAGAGCAGGTGCAGATTTTGGTTTAATGATAATTGGGTTTGTAGTGTTAGTTAGTGTGCTAAAATATCCCTTTTTTGAATATGGTTCGCGATACGCAAATTCTACTCAAACAAGCATAATTGACGGATACAAAAAATTGGGAACTCCAATTCTAGTTTTGTATCTTATAATTACAGTTTGTTCGATGTTTTTTGTTACTGGTGCAGTTGGATTTGTAGCTGCAGGATTTTTTGAGAATTTATTTAATTTAGAATTTTTGGGAGAATGGTCAATCATATTGCTATTCATATCATGTGTATTGATTCTTGGAATAGGTAAATTCCACCTATTAGACAATCTGATCAAAGTAATTGTAACTATTTTGGTAATATCTACAGTACTTGCATTTTCACTTACTGTAATTAATGGACCAATTGAACCCGTTGAAAACTTTGTTCCAAAAGAACTTTGGACAACAACAGGAATATTCTTTTTACTGGCGTTGATGGGATGGATGCCTACTGCAATTGATTTGTCAAGCTGGAACAGTCTATGGACCTTAGAAAAAATAAAGCAATCAAACTATCGACCAAAATTAAAAGTAACTTTGTTGGAATTTAGAATATCGTATATTCTAACTGGAATCATGGCAATAATGTTTGTCACCCTAGGTACTTTCATCTTTTATGGTTCTGGAGAAGAACTACCCAACAACAATTCACAATTTGCCCACGCCATCATTACAATGTATAGTAGTGTAATGGGCAATTGGAGCTATATTGTAATTTCTGCATCTGCATTTACTGTAATGTTTGGAACAATTCTTGCAGTGTTTGATGGCTATTCTAGGGCTCTGAATAGAACCGTTGAATTACTATTTGGAAAAAATGAGAAAAATCAGTCCCAAAACTCAAGAAGAATGTATTCTATTTTTCTTGTCGTTTTAGCCTCAGGTTCCCTAGTTATAGTACTGCAATTTGGAGATAATCTAAAGGAATTAGTTGATTTTGCGACTATTTTGTCATTTGTCATTGCTCCTGTAATTGCAATTTTCAATTATAGACTAGTTACTGGAAAATATTTAGAAAAATCAGATCAGCCCTCAATAATATTGAAAATTCTAAGTATTGGAGGAATCTTATTTTTATCAGGATTTGCAGTTTACTTTATTTTATTAAAATTTGTTTTAAACTAAATTTTTATTTGAAATAAATTTACTCAATACATGCCATTTGTAAAAGAGGGAGACGAATCAAATCCTGATATTTCATTACTGTATAAAGAAATTAATGATGAATTACAAATTGGTAAAATTCCAAATATTCTAAAAACTACCTCCATAGATCCTCCAATTGCTAAATGGTTTTGGGAAGGTGTAAAAATTATTTTATTACGAGAATCCTCTATTCCTAGAACTTTGAAGGAATCCATCGCGGTTGTAGTATCGAATGCAAATTCTTGTAATTATTGTACTCATGCTCATTCAATGTTATTACAATTAATGGGATTTGATGATGAGAAAATAAATGATCTAAAAAATAATTTTGAAAGTTTTCCAGAAAAAGAAAAAGCTGTTTTAGATTATGCATTAAAAATCAACAATTCTGCAAATAAAACAACTTCTGATGATCACAAAATTTTAACTAATTTAGGATATGATGATAAACAAATTGTTGAAATTACTTCTGTAGTTGCTGCATTTAATTGGGCAAATATCATTGCAGATGCTTTAGGTACTGAAATAGAAGCATAATTTTTTAGATAATTTTTGATCTGCTAATCAATTTTTTCATACTTTTTTAATTTTAACAAAAATTTATGAGATAAGTCAAGCCAAGATTACAAAGGAAATGAAAAGAAGGGGGATTTGAACCGAACCGGAATTCATGTAATTTAGGCGTACTTTTTGCATTAATGAAAATTAATGACAAGATCAATTTTTTTATTCATTTTTTTATTTATGATAATTTTTCTAAAGAGAGTATTGCCATGGGTAATGCTGGGTTGCGATAATTCAAACTAACGCATCTTTTGGGATTATCGCTCTACCACGTGGCTAAATAATCAGATCAAAGTATTTTGTGCCTACCATTTTATAGTAAGATTGATAGATTCACCTCATAGGAGTATAGAAAATGGTTACCGTTGAAGAAATTGAACATGTTTCAAAATTAATGAAAATAGATGTAGATGATCATAGTGAATATCTTGAAAAAGTTCAAACTATGATTAGTTATTTTGATATTTTGGATTCTGCAGGTGTTGAATCTGAAGAAATATCGATGCCAGAAATTCCAATTGAACAATTACGAAATGATGAGTACATCCCATTTGATGAAAAGTTAATTGAGAAGATGAATCATTACAAAGGAACCTACGTAAGAGCACCAAAGATGTGATATGAATTTAAAAATCTCTGCTCTTGAATTTATTGAAGAAGTAAAAACCGGAAATATTACTGTAGAAGAATTTACTGCTAAAACAATTGATAGAATTAATCAAGTTGATGATAAACTTCATGCATTTTTATCCGTAAATAATGATGCAATTGATCAAGCCCGTAATATCGATAAGAAAATAAAATCTGGAGAGAATGTTGGAGCATGTTATGGTATGCCAATTTCAATTAAAGACAACATGTGCATCAAAGATACTAAAACCACATGTGCATCAAAAATGCTTGAAAACTTTGTAGCGCCTTATGATGCAACAGTAATTTCAAAATTAAAAAAACAAGATGCAATTTTCATCGGCAAAGTGAACATGGATGAATTTGCCATGGGTCTAACTACTGAGTTTAGTGCTTTTGGACCTAGCAAAAATCCATGGAATATTGAACATGTTCCGGGAGGTTCTTCTGGAGGAAGTGCAGTATCTGTTAGTTCATACGAATGTATTGCATCATTGGGTTCTGATACTGGGGGTTCAGTTAGAAACCCTGCTAGTTTTTGTTCAACTGTAGGGTACAAACCAACTTATGGGTTAATCAGTCGATTTGGATTAATTTCATATGCAAATAGTATTGAACAGATAGGACCCTTAACTAGAACTGTCAAAGACACTGCATTCATGTTAAACCTCATTGCAGGAGTTGATCCTAATGATAATACTACAATAAACAACAACAAAGAAGATTATCTTGAAAATATTGATTCTGGCATAGAGGGCAAAAAAATTGGAATAATTACTGAGATGATTGGAGATGGTATTGATCCTGAGGTAATGACTGCTACAAAAGAGGCAATTTCAAAACTCGAAGGATTAGGTGCTATTTGTGAGGAGGTATCATTGGAAATGGTGAAATATTCTGTTGCTGCATACTATACAATTACTGCTACTGAGGCTGGAAGTAATTTGGCCCGATATGATAATTTGAGATATGGATATGAAATGCCTGTTGAAGGCTATGAATTTAATTCATACATTTCAAAAGCTAGAAAAAACTTTGGACCTGAAGTAACTAGACGAATGATCATTGGAGGATTTGTTCCATCTGCAGGCCATGCTGGCAAATATTTCCTTAAAGCAATGAAAGTAAAAAGCAAGTTAACAAAAGACATCAATGAAGCATTTAAGAAATTTGATTTGTTGATAGCACCTACTGTTCCAATATTGCCATTTAAAATTGGAGAAAAAATTGATGATCCTGTATCTCTATTTTTAGTAGACATCAATACAGTTACAGCCAATCTAACTGGAAAGCCTGCCATTTCAATTCCATTTAAAATCGTTAATGGACTGCCAATAGGAATTCAACTAATGGCAAATTCAATGAATGATAAAATGTTACTGCAAGCAGCACATGCATTGGAGAAAACTGTAACATTACCGGAGGTGCCAATATGACAAAAATTGGTTTAGAAATTCACTGTCAGTTAACAAATTTACAAAGTAAGTTATTTTGTTCATGTAAAGCAAACTATCGCGAATTTGAACCAAATGAAAACATATGTCCTGTATGTGCAGGAATGCCAGGTAGTTTACCAAGATTAAACCAAGAAGCAGTAAAAAAAGCAACTATGATTGCAATGGCATTGAATTGCTCTACTCCAGAAAAAATTGCATTTTTTAGAAAAAATTATTTTTATCCAGATTTACCTAAAAATTTCCAAATTACACAATTGAACATTTATGGAGATACCAGTGTTGGAGGTTCTGGAACAATTTCTGTAGGAGATAAGAAAATTAGAATTACTAGAATTCAATTAGAAGAGGATCCGGGCAGATTAATTTATGAAGGTAGTTCTTCAAAAAATCAAATTACATTAGTGGATTACAACCGTGCTGGTACTCCTCTAGTTGAAATTGTAACTGAACCTGACTTTGAGACACCTAAAGAAGTGCGTGATTTTCTAAATATTTTGTCAGATTTACTCAAAAACCTAGGGGTTGCAGACCCTAGTTTAGAAGGAGCAATGCGTGCAGATGCCAACGTATCGGTACATGGGGGAAATAAAGTTGAAATCAAAAACATTGGTTCTTTTCATGATTTAGAAAAAGCAGCTCACTTTGAAATTACCCGACAAGAGAGTTTACATGACAGAGACATACCAATTGCACAAGAAACACGACATTGGGATGATAGACGAAAGATTACTGTATCTTCACGTTCAAAAGAGGAAGACATGGATTATAGATATTTTCTTGAAGGTGACATACCTTGGGTAAAGATAAATCCAGAAATTCGCACTGAATTAAAATCTGAAATGCCTGAAAGTATTAGTTCTAAAAAAGAAAGATATGTTACAAAATACAACATTCCAGAACAAGTTGCTGATGTTTTATCTTCAGACAAATTTTATTCTGATATGTTTGAAAAGTCACATACTGAATCAAATGCTAAAGAAGTTGCAAATATCATAACAACTGAATTAATGGGATTAGAAGACACTAGAGAAAAACGTGAGGCATCGAAACTTACGGCCACTCATTTAAGAGACCTGGCTGATTCAATTCAAACTGGAAAGGTATCAAGAAATTCTTCTAAAAATGCTTTACATGAAATTCTAAAAACAGGAAAAAGCGTATCTCAAATTATTTCTGATTTAGATTTAGGTAATGTATCTGATGAGTTAGAATTACTAAAAATCATAGACAAAATAATATCTGATGAGTCAGAAGCTGTAGAACAAGCAAAATCTAATCCTCAAACAATCAACTTTTTGGTTGGCAAAGTAATGCAAGCTACAAAAGGAAAGGCAGATCCTACATCTACATTGAATTTATTAAAAAAACAGATTGGCATATGATTGATTTATCTCTAGAAGATATAGAATTCATCAAAATTCTTGCAACTTCAGATGCAACAATATTACAAGCAGGCATGAATGAGGCTACAAAAAAAAGATTAGATGACAGAGTGGGAGTAATTTTACGCGAATACTATCATGAAAACACCCGAAATACAGGTACAGAGTGTACAGATCAGTTGCTAAAATTTGGAATTACTGAAGATGATGGAAAAGCAGCAATTGCCTGTGCACGACGTCTCGGGATAGATATCTCATAAATTAAAAAATCTTTTTACGGTCAAAGTGTTGAAAAAAATGAAACTTGTCAAAATTTGAATTCATTCCAAATGAGGACCAATATCAAAATTCCAATATTTACAAATTTATGAAAAAACACAACATTTCATCACTAGAAGAATTATCTGAAAAATCAAGAAATAACTTGGAATGGTTTTGGGAATCAGTAGAAAAAGATATTGGAATTGTTTGGGATTCACCATATACAAAAACATTGGATACTTCAAATGGAATTCCATGGACAAAATGGTTTGTTGAGGGAAAAACAAATCTCTATAAATCATCTGTAGAAAAATTTACAAAACAAACTCCTGAAAAAATAGCTTATAATTTTATTTCAGAAGATGGCATTGAAACAAAATTATCGTATTCTGAATTAAACACTAAGGTATCAAAACTTGCAAATGTCTTCAAATCTTTAGGTGTCAAAAAGGGGGACGTAATTGCAATATACTTGCCAATGATTGAAGAAGCAATCATATCAATACTTGCTGCAGCAAAAATTGGAGCTGTACAAACTATTGTGTTTTCAGGATATAGTTCTGAATCATTAAAAACAAGATTACAAGATTGTCATGCAAAAATATTGCTAACTTCAGATGGATTTCATAGAAAAGGCAAGGCCATATCTCAAAAAACTACCGTAGATAATGCAGTAATAGATACACACATTGAAAAAATTGTTGTTGTTTCTTACAAAGGAATTGATGAATTTGAAAAATCAGATAAAATTCAATTTTATGATGAATTAGTTTTGGAACAAAATGATGTTTGTGATACTGAGATAATGAATTCCGAGGATCCATTGTTTATTTTGTATACCTCTGGAACTACCGGAAAACCAAAGGGCGTGGTCCACACACATGGTGGTTTTTCTGTATTTGCAGGTCATCAGGCATCATATTTGGTAAATATGGGTAAAGATGATAGGCTGTTTTGGCCTGCTGATATTGGCTGGATTACCGGTTTAGTTTGGAACGTATATGGCCTCTTACTGGTAGGGTCAAGTGCAGTAATTTATGATGGAGCCTTAGATTTTCCAAATCCAAATAGAGTATGGGAGATATTGTCAAAATATCAAGCAACAATATTTGGAATTTCTCCAACAGCTGTACGATTATTTAAAAAAATTAATTCAAATCCTCTCAACAAATATTCTTTAGATTCCTTACAAAATATCCCTACAACTGGAGAACCACTAGATGAGGACTCATGGTGGTGGCTATTTGAAAATGTTGGAAATAAAAAAATTCCAATAATGAATTTATCAGGAGGTACTGAAATTGGCGGTGCAATGTTATCTGTATTTCCAGGAATGAAATTAAAACCATCAACAGTTGGAATTCCAGTTCCTGGAATGAGTCTAGATGTTGTTAATGATGATGGAGAATCAGTTACAGGACAAAACGGATACTTGATAATTAAATCACCATGGCCTGGAATGACCAGAGGTTTGTTAAATGATGATCATAGATACATTGAGACATACTGGTCTAAATTTGAAAACATCTGGTTTCATGGAGATTATGTGTTAAAGGATGAGGATAACTTGTGGTATATGCAAGGTAGAACTGACGATGTAATCAATGTCTCAGGTCATAGGATGAGTACTGCAGAAATTGAACATACTGTAATTTCTCATAAAAAAATATCTGATGCTGCATCCATTGCAATACCTGATGAAATCACAGGGGAAGCAATTGTGGTATTTTTTGTTGCAGAAAATAAAGATGAAGTAAATTTAGAAAACGAAATATTGGAACATATATCCAAAAAGATTGGTAAAATTGCAAAACCAAGGCTAATTATTCAATTAACTGACCTTCCAAAAACACGAACAGGTAAAATAATGCGTAGATTGTTAAAATCAAAAATTATGGGCAAACCCTTGGGAGATTTATCATCATTAGAAAATCCCCACATATTAAATGAAATTCAAAAAATCAATTAAAATTAAAAAATCTTATATCTTTTGTTCCCTATAACTATACGATGATTTCATCAACAATCAATGAAAAGATTATTTCAGATTTTCAAAAGAAAGTTGATTCAATTAATGCACAAAAACAACTAACATTTGTGCAGAAAAAGGAATTAGTTTTGAAAGATACTGATACTCTAAAGCGTCCAAGCTATCATTTGTAAATATTCTCTCTTGTTACCATACATGAGTTTCATTATTGTAAAATATCAATACGGATTTTCAATAAGGGGTTTAGAAAATTCACCTTTTGATATTTTCTATTTCACATTAACTGGATAAATGAAACTAGGATAAAATTGATTATTGAAATTCATAGTTGATCAACAAGTTGAAGATATTGAGATGCCTGAAAATCTCAAATTAAACACATTTTTACAAGAATTTCACTCAGATTGCCATGAACCTGAATGTGGTTTTGGATTTTACGGATTTGCATTTGGACAATCTCCATTTTCAGTACCAAAAATTATGCAAGATGCATTAATTCAAAATTCACACAAAGGAGAATATGCTGCAGTTCCAGGAATTCCAGAATTACGAAATGCCATTTCAAAATACAATAAGCATTATTTTGGCATGGATGTGGCTCCTGAACGCATCTATGTGGGTCCTGGAACTAAGGAACTCATCTTCAATCTATTAGAAATCTTACACGGAACTGTGATTTTGCCCACACCTGCATGGCTAGGATATCTGCCACAAATCAGATTTTTGCAAAAAAATTATCACATGTTATCAACTAGAGCAAATAAGAAAATATCTCCCAGTGATTTGAGAAAATTAGCATTAAGATTACAAGACAGGCAAAAAATCTTAATCTTAAACAATCCCAATAACCCTACAGGTTTACTGTATGATCAATTAGAATTAGAAGAAATTGCAGATGTGTGTAGGGAACAAAACATCGTAGTAATTTCTGATGAGATTTATGCTCAAATTACGTTCAATTTTTCAAAATTTGTCAGTATGGGAAAAATTTACCCAGAAGGAACTTTTGTAACAAATGGATTATCAAAATCCCATGCAGCTGGCGGTTACAGGTTGGGCTATGTTGTTTTTCCACAATATGCAGTTGAATTAAAATCACAGTTTAAAAAAATTCTAGCTACGGAATACACTGCAGTGTCTACACCAATTCAACATGCTGCAGTTGCAGGATTTGAAGTAAGCAAAGAAATGGATGAATATTTTGAGATAACAAGAAACATTCACCATATAATGGGGGAGTATACTCATGAGGCATTATTAGAAATTGACGGGGTGAAAGCAACAAAACCTGACGCAACATTCTATCTTTTAGCTGATTTTAATGCATTTGCAACTGATTTACAAAAAGCAAAAATTTCCACATCACAAAAATTATCTGAATCGTTAATGGTTCATCCATATCATACTGCGATAGTAGGGGGAGACAGCTTAGTTTTAGAGCGAACTGACTATAGTGCAAGAATTGCATATGTGGATTATGACGGAGGTAAAGTGTATGAAAATTACAAAAATCAAAAACCAAAGACGCATTCAGAACGAACGGAATTTGTTGTAAATAATGCCCCAAAAACAGTAGGAGGTATCAAGATGATTGCAAAATTTTTTGATGACATAAAACATCAGTAAACTCATCAATAATCACATATTTGTGCCCAAACCATTTGAAAATTTTACATATTACCAAAATTGACGTTCAGATCTAATGCAAATTAAAATAATTTTATCCGTTTTAACATTATTTTCTCTTGTATTTCTTGTGCCTTCTGATGCGTTTGGAGAACTAACAGTAGTTCAAACTCAATCAAAAGTAAAAGTTGCTCAACAAAATTGGTATCATGATTCATGGGAATTTAGGAAAAACATTACACTATCCCTGAATACTGCAACAGGGGTTGATTCAGATCTAATTGATTTCCCTGTTTTAATTTCATTTACCGATACGGATTTGATTCAAACAAATGAGTCACAAGGTAGAGACTTTATTTTTACACAGTCAGATGGACTAACAGAGCTATCTCATGAAATTGAAAAATTTGATAATACTACGGGTGAAGTAATTGTATGGGTCAAATTACCAACAATGTCTGCATCATCAACAACTGAGATGTATATCTATTACAAAGGTGATACAATTGGTTTTAATTCTGCAGATGTATGGAATGATGATTATGTTGTAGTGTGGCATTTGAATCAAACTTCAACTGGTGTATCAGGAGAATTCAAAGATTCTACAAGTAACGGAAATGATGGTAAAGGTGGAGGGGGAAGTGATGTGGGATATGATTCTGGAAGAATTCCTCACATAACTGATGGTCAAATTGGAAAAGGCCAGGATTTGAAAGGTCCAACACAAACAAGTACTGCAGATGGAAATGGAGATTTTATTTATATAAATTCATTAGATGGAATGCCCTCAAGAGATTTTACTATAGAGTTGTGGACAGGTGATATCACAAATGTTCCTTCTGGAGGAGTTGTTTCTCAGTATAATGATTTGGTAAGTGTTTGTTATGATGCAGGTTCTACGCATGGTTCATATCAGAACCACATTAGTTTATGGCGAGCAGAAAATGTAAAAATGAAGATTAGGGGAGATTTCTTTGTCAGTACTGACAATACATCTCCAGCAAGTTATGCAGATGGACATCCTGTCCAAGATGACAATCCTGCATCATTTACAAATTGGAATCACATTGTTGCCGTATACAACCAAAAAGATGCAGATGGAACACAAGGAAACAGTCAATTGTATATCAATGGAGTATTGGTAAAAGATGAAAATCGTTCAGGAGGTCTTAATCGAGAAACTCAGACAGATAAATTAAGAATGGTTCTTGGAGGAGATATTGATGCTAAGGGCGGAAATAATTGTGCTAAAGTTAACAACGAACTAAAAGGTAAGGTTGACGAATTTCGAATTTCAAGTGGGTTAAGAACTGCCGATTATGCTGCAGCAACATACTTCAATCAAGGAGATCCAGACACATACACAACAGTAGATGTTGAAGAAACCCGAATTGGGATGGAAAAAAGTGATGAATGTTATGATTGTGAGGCCCCAAAATTAGCCAAAGTTAAGATACACATTACATCAAACACATCTGATGAGATAATTGATGAAAATTCTCCACAAATATCTGAAACACGTGATTATGTTTGGATATTTGATCAAAAAACACCATATCCAATCTTTGATGATTACAAAACTCCAATTATCGCAGACCCTGGAGATGAAGTTGAAATTATTTTAGAACTTACAGATAACAGAACATTGGAGAGAATTGCAGATAGTGGAACATACACAAATTTTCTAGACAGACCTAATGACATGAATTTGTTTTATGCAAATAATTTTGACGAGTACGGAAAAGTTAGTACAACATATTATGAGTGGCATCAAACCGGAGAGGATTTATTTTATGATTATGCGCAAACTGCAGAGTGGAGTTCTGCGGATATTACAATAGATGAATCTGGAGAATTAGATAATAGAATTTGTTGTAATCAAGATGATTTGGGTGGCACATTCACCATATCCTTTAAGATGAAATTCTTGCAACCAATGCAGACAACTGATGTCTGGGTACAAGCTACAGACCGTTCAGGAAATTTCTTCAAAGTTGCACTGCCACTAACTTTGAAGGTTGCTGGAAACGAACCATTAGTTTTTGAATCAAAAATTAATCAAAAGGTTTTGGGATTTTATGATGAGTCAATGCTTTTGGATGTGGTTTCTGATTGGACTGGTTCATCACAAGATGTTTCTGAACTTGCAGAAATTTTAGGAATTCCAGACGAACAACTACCTCCCTGGGTTGCAAACCTAGCTTTATGGGTAGCTGAAGACAAACTTACAATGGGGGATATGATTGTCTCAATTGAGCATTTGATTAATAATTAAAATAATTATTTAGATCTTTTTTTGATTTGTTGAGCCACCATTGGTAAAAATGCACCAACATCAGATACAATTCCAAGTGCTTGCCATGTACCTCTATCCATTAATTTAGTGACAGTTGGCTGACTAATATCCACAACAATTACCTTTACACTTGCTGGCAGCATATTTCCAGTAGCAATAGAATGAAGCATAGTCGAAATCATGATTACCATATCTACATCTTTGAGAACTTTCTTGTATTGTCTTTGAGCTTCGGCAACATCAGTAATTACATCAGGTAATGGACCATCATCACGAATTGAACCTGCTAAAACAAACGGAACATTATTTTTTACGCATTCATACATTATTCCTTTAGTTAATTTTTTGCTCTTAACCATCTTGGCAATTGAACCTGCCTTAAACACGGCATTGATAGTATCCATGTGATTTCTATGGCCATGGTATGCCAATGTGGCATCTTTGACATTCATTCCAAGGGATGTTCCAAGAGTTGCATATTCTATATCGTGAACAGCAAGTGCATTTCCAGCTAATACTCCATCAATGTAACCGGATCTAATTAATTCTGATACTGAATCATCTGCACCTGTATGTACAATTGCTGGACCCCCAACAATTACTATCTTTCCACCTTTCTTTTTTGTATTGTAAATGTCATCAGCTACTTGTTTTGCAATATGTTGTGTTGGCCTTTCACTGGAACTTGAACTTCCCATAAATTCAAACACGTTAACACCTTCTCTTGGGCGTTCAGGTGGGGTAATTTTGATTCCTGCTTCACCTACGATTATTTGATCACCTTTTTTTACATCTCTAACTGGAACACAAAATGCCTTGTTTCCTTTTACAACAATACATTTGTCCATCATCATATTTTCAACTGAAATCCATTTTCCTTTAAGAAAAACTTGAGTATGATTATTTGTGGTACTGTAAAAATTATCTGGCATTACAAAATCCTTTGATGATTTTTTTAATTGAATTTCTTTTTGAACTTTAGATACTGCTCCTTCACGATATACTGTTTTGAGAATCTCATCTAGATGTCCTTGGTTGTTTCCAGTAATTGTTAATCTTGCATAAGAGTGATCTTTTTTCTTTGTACCAATATCAATTTCTTCAACGTTAAACTCTCCTTTCAAATCCATGATTTTGTCAAAAATCTTTGTTAGAATAGAAGAATCTATCAAATGTCCACTAACTTCAATTTCTTGAGAAAATTTACTCATTTTGTTACTATTTCACTATGATAACTAAAGGTTTTACTTTGTTTTTGTTAACTATCCTCAGGCATAATGTCTACTTTTACCATACTTTAGGAGTGATTTTTTAAGAATTATTTGATTTTTCTAATTCCAACTACAACAATAACTGGAACTCCAAGATACATTCCAAGGTTTAGTGCAATTATTGAAATTCCAATACTCAAAACTTCTGATTCTGATTCAGCATTTTCCATTAGAGATAAAGTAGAAATCATCGGAGTGATTGCAATCTTTACTGCTTCTTTGAAAAGAGGATTTTCTCTTTCATAATCTGCTATAACTGGTGAGAATGAATAGTAGACGTCGTTGAATGCTCCCATGAATTGTTTTCCGGATTCTGTTTGTAGTAATTGATTGTCTCGTAGTTCTCTGAGTTGCTGAACTTGTTGCGACATTTCAGAACCGTATGTTGCTGTTGCAATTAGACAACCTCCACCTTCTTCAACAGATGTTTCATTTGAAACCATTTCCATTTGAGTTTCATCACCATTAGATGGAGGAACAGGTTCATCAATTGTGAATAATTCTTGTACACACATATCATATTCAGGTGCACAAACTTCTAGAGTCCAAGTTCCATAAACTAAATTATTTGTGAAATCAATTTTGTTATCCACAATGTATGCAGATTTACTTGTATCTATACTACCAGGATAATTTCCATCTAAACCATCTGGTTTTGTAGTTTTAAATGTAATTTCAGTAGATACAGGTGCATCTCCAGTAACACGATACCTAGAATAATCTGCATCTTCATAGACTTCTAAACTGTTAATTGTCAATGGAGTTACTTCTTCTATATCTTCTTCAACTGCATATACTTGGTGTACTGTGATTGTTCCAATCATGGCAACTGCCATTATTGTAATGATGAATAACATGTTCATTTTATTTTCTAAGAATTACTTGTATTTAGATAGTCATTTTTGTGCCTAAATTGAAGAATTTAGATGGTTTACAACAAATTGATGTTTAAACAAATACAGTTCTATTACTTCTTGATTAATTTTTTCTTTCATTAGAATACTTTTTAATTTTTTAATTATTTTTGAATACATATTGAGGCATTTTTCATGATCTTCGTCAGCTTTAGAAATCATATTTTTTGGAATTTTATCCATTGATTTGTAATATGTAATGAGAAAGGAGAGTTGTTGAATTCTATCTAAAATTAAACTGATGTTGTCAAAAATGGTTTTTCCTTTGTTGTTTAGATTTAATATCTTATCTGAATCGGATTTTAATAAGTTTGATTGAGAGGATAAATTCCTATAAAATAAACTCAAAATCCCGTTAATTCCTTTCAAGTAATTTTCAACTTGATTATGAATTGTTAGATAATTTGTTTGTTCAATTGAATATCGAGTAGGAGTAGTTTCATCATTTTTTATAATAAATCCTAATGGTTCTGAATTTGTTTTAGTATTATTTTTTATAATATCCATTAAATCATATTCCGAGCATTTGAAAATATTTTTCATCTCATCTGATGTTGAAAAATCAACTTTTGTTAAATGCAAAAATATTTTTTTTTCAAGTTCAGGCTTTGTCATATAAACACTTGAAAATCACAGGCTTTAAGGGATACAAAAATAGTTGTTAAAAATTTAAACTGGAAGTATTACCTTGCCTTCAAATTTTTTAATATTGTCTTTTTCAAAAGCCTTCTCTAAATTTTCTTTTTGTAATTTAGTGACTCCTTGAACTATTGTTTTTGAAGACCCAGTACTGTCAACTAATGCTAGAATATATCCACTATTATCAGTCAAGATAAAACCTGCAGATTCATCTACAAATGCATACAGATTTTCTTCACCCACTGGCTTCCATACGTTAGATTTTGTATCAGTAAGTGCCAAAGCAGGCATTGCCTTGCCATCAGTTAAGGTATTGAGATATTCTCGTGCTTCTGCAACTCGTTTTTGTCCTAGTTTTAAAGCCTGGAAATATTGCATAATCATCAAAATATTTGATTGTTATAAAAACATCACAAAAGATAGTTATAGAAACCATGCCTCATATCGTTGATGCCGCTAACAAACCCTGTCATAATCAAACTAAATGAAATAACTACCTTTGTAGAAGACAAATCAAAATTAACTGAAGAAGAAGTTGTGGAAATTAAGAAAATCTTCAAGGAATTAGTTAAAAATGGAGAAAGATATGATGTGGATGAAATTGAATTTTGGTTTGAAAATGAAGGGAGTTGGAATGAAAAAGAACCACGTGTACGAATTACCAATCTGTCAAGTTATGTACAAGATAAACATCAACAAACAGCCCATCTAAGAATGATTACCGATGATGATTGTAGTTGTGGAAATTAGATTTTAATTAAAATTCTTGAATTAATCAATTTTTTATCAGGATTAATTGATACATTTCCATTTGAAATGACATAATTTTCTTTTAAGGTTTCATCTTCAGGTAAAAATTCGTAGATAAATTCTCCTGATTTTACTTTATCAAGTAATTGGGATTTGAAATCATTTTCCTCATCAAGATCAATTTGTTGTCTACCTAAAGTGATAATTCTTGGATAATAATCATATTCAAATTGGTTACAGATGTATTTTTTGATTATAGATTCGTCTTTACTTGAATTAACCCACCATTTAGGCGATATATCCATATAGAATTGTAATTCTTTCATTGGCACAAATACTAACAATTCGTATTTAATTATAATTTGCCAATATGCTTAAGTTCATACAAAAATTATAGATTTATTGAACAATAGACGAGTTGGCTTATCATCAATTATTGGTTCTATAATTCTTGGAATTATTGCACTAGGTCTGGATGTTTTGCCTGAATATATGATATTTCCACTTTTGATACTTAGCGGTATTGGATTGATTTTAGGTATTGTTTTACTAAATTACAATGTAAAACATTCCAAACGGGATAAGGGCAGATTCAAAAGAACAAATACCAAAGCATGGGACACATAATTGATAAAATTGGAAATTTCCTATAACGATTCAGACAGATATGAAACAATCTCAATTGAATCGAAAATTAGAGAAGGAGTTTTTCATAAAGTTGTTAAAGATTTGGAAACAGGAAAAGCAGTTTCATGTTCTTGTAAATGTTGGAGTAAAGGAAACAAACCATGTTTTGGCATGAAAACAATAGGTTATTCTGAATCAGGTTAAATTTCTAATTGTTCTAACAATCTACCAACAATTTTTGAATTTTCATTTCTTTCGTCCAATATCTCTTTAATTCTTTTTTCATTTTTTGTCGAATCTGTAATGATTTGAAAATATTCTTCATCCAGATCATTGTTGGTTTGTAATCTTTTAATGACTTCAAACAAAATCCCAATTACTTGCTTTTGTGCATCAATTAATTCATCCTTTTCAGTTTCAGACATTTATTTTTCTCCAATAATCTTTGTAAATAATTCTTTTAATTTTTCGTCAGTTAGGCTTCTTTTAGCTGATTCCAAAAAGGGTTCAATATCTTCAAGGGTTTTGCCGTTTTTTTGGTAAATTTTTGCTTGTAATGCCATTTCTAATTTATCTATTTGATGAACAAACAAAGATTCCTTTGAACTGTTATTTTGATATTCTTTCCAAATTTCATGATATTGAGATTTTATTGTCTCAGGCAACTGATTGATTATTTCAGCAAATGCTTCGTTTTCAATTTTCATCTTATTTTCTGCAGTCATTTGTTCAGGAGTAATATCGCCAATTTTTGATTCTGCCAAATCATGCAGTAATGTCATTTTAAGAATTTTTTCGGAATCATAATTTTTTAAATCTGAAATTATCATGGCCATAATTGCCATGGAATAGCTATGATCAGCCACTGATTCAGGATTTTTTATAGATAATTTATCTATCCATCCCTGTCGAGATATTGTTTTAAGATTTGCAGAATTTTTTAAAAAATCTAAAATCATAACATATTATGTAGAACAGTTTCTACTAATGAATTTTCATATTTTATTTTCGAATCACATAATAGTTAAGATAAATTAAGAAAAATATGAAAATATATACAAAAACTGGAGATGATGGAAATACGGGTTTACAGGGGGACTTTAGAATTGCAAAATCACATCCACGTATTCTTGCATATGGTACAGTAGATGAAGCTAATGCTACAATTGGAGTTGTCTTAAGCAATACATTGGATGATGACGTACGTGTAGTTTTGAATACTATTCAAAATGAATTATTTTTACTAGGTTCAGATTTATCCAATCAAAATCTCAATGATTTGAAGAATAGGATTTCATTAGACATGGTTGAAAAATTAGAAAAGATTATTGATAAATTTGAATTGGAATTGCCACCCATCACAAATTTCATTTTACCTGGAGGAAATGTTGCAGCTGCTCAAATCCATCAAGTAAGAACCATTGTTCGTAGAGCAGAAACGCTGGTAGTTCAATTGAGCGATAAAGATGAAATTAATTCTAATTGCATCAAATATCTCAATAGATTATCAGATCTAATGTTTGTAATGGGTCGTTTAATCAATAAACGAAACGGTATCGAAGATATTATTTGGAAACCATAAAAAGACAAACTTTAATGCCTCATCTAAAGTATTTTTTTTAGTGCCGAGGTAGCTCAGCCTGGAAGAGCACTCGGCTGAAGACCGGGCTGTCGCTTGTTCAAATCATGCCCTCGGCACTTTTCTTTTGGTTCAGTGCCATCGTGCCCAAATGGTGGTTTTTCCATGAAAAATCAACTAATTTCATAAACATCAATAATTCTCAAATGTGACAATTACAACATAAACCATAAATCATTCAATGACCATAATTATTATTGAAATCAATGTTCATTATCGCAATAGTGGCAGTTGCCATGATTGTATTAGTATTCAATGTGGATGAATCATACGGTTCGTTTACTCCAGTATTGCCAGTTTACATTGAAGATGATGTGCCAACTATTGCTGAATTTAAAAAAATGAATCAAAATTTATTATTAAAAAATCATGCACCCCATTCCACACTTAGAGATAATGGGGAAAAAATTGAAACATATTTTTTTTATGAAAAATCAAAAGGTATTCGAATAATTACGTATGTAGAAGACAGTACCGATGAACAATTAAAAAATTATATTCCATTCACAACAGATCATTTGTTAACTTATCTACAGGTTAATGAAAATGAAATTTACTTTATTTATGCTGAAAGAAATGGCAATGCATGTTTATTTCCTTTAGAAAAATTGAATGACTTTTGGACTGGAGTATATTCGGGATGTAGTGGTGGGGCAGTAGAAGTTAAAGAAACTGATGAAGGGTTTGCAATTTACACAAAATTTTTTGATGAATATTATACATCAACTAAAGATTTCCAATATCCATTTTATTTTGATTATTATGACATAACAAAAACTAGTGATGATGGATTACTTGAAGAATATCAAACATATCATTTTCCAGATATCCAAACAATAGGAACTGCAATTCCAATCCCAATCTCTGATCAAAAATCTAAAAAAATTCAAGTAAATTCAGGAAAAATTAATGTCAATGATTTTCTGTACAAACCATTTGACATTATGACTGAAGACCTTAAACGTAATTCATTTGAGTGTGCTGATGATACTATTTCTTTAGTTAGTAACAAACAATTCTACGACATTGAAGATGTTGTAAGAATAGATGTTAAAATCAATTCATGGTCAAATGAAGACCGTCTTAAGCTTAAAGTCTATGATGAAAATGAAGAAATCGTTTTTGAGAATTTTTCTACTGTTTCCAAAAAAGGTGAGTCATTATTTTTAATTGATTTAGATGATAATTCCGGTGCTGATAAATTTCATAAAGGATTGTATCGAGCAGAGGTAGAATATGGAATTGACGGTTCAAAAAAATCCACTTATTTTGCAATAGGAGATATGCAAATTCCTGAATCCTTTGACACATGTTATTTTTATTTGACTTTTGATGCTTATTCAAATTCTGCATCTGTTTTGATTCATGTATCTGACTCATCAAATTCTGGGCGAGACCAAGTACAAATTTTTGTAGATAAAAAAGGCGATTCTGAAAATAAATTAGATGAAAATGATGTCTCGTTTTCCATTAACACAAAAAACATTGGGGCACATGAGTATACTAGTGATGGTAGTTGGATTACCCATGCAAAACACAACCCTGATGGTAGATTATTGTTAAATAATTATGGTTATGATGTACTTTTCCACATCAAAGATGTAGGAAAAGATTTCAAATTTGCAATAGAGCAAATAGATAATACTGGAATGGAAGGTGCATTTTTAAAATCAACACAAATTCCAAGTAACGCATTTTCAACTCATCCTGAATTTTGGTATGAAGTAGAAATAATTGATGAAAAAATTTCTCCTATTACTGCAGATGTATATCAGCCTGATGAAATTGTTGTTACTCAATTATTGGATGTCAACTTAATACTGGTTGGAGATACATGGGATTCTGAAATTAAAGATATGATTACAAAGAATCTAAATTTAGAATATTCTCCATACATAGCTCTAGAGCTTAATCGTGCTGGAATTACATATCATTATGATTATAATTTTGTAGATGTATCTGAAAATGATTCTAATGACTTATTTGAATATATGAAATCAGAATCAAAACCTTGGCGCGGAACATTTTATGGAGAAAATACAGAAACAGTTTATGAGTATTGGGGATTTGCACCGTGGATTAAAGCAAATCACACTGAATGGATGACAAATACAGACAGGTTTAAGATTGATTTTAAAACCATGGATGCCTCAAAAATGGAGGAATATTTACAACAAAATATTATTTCAAGAAATAATGTATTCACAAAATCAAGTGCAGTAAATCTAGTTTTTATTTCTGGAGATATGGATGATATTGATTTTCTTCATTCGTATGATCTTCGAACAAGAGATGTAGCTACAAAAGAAGATCATGAAGCAGTGGGCATGATGGGATTTGGTGGAAAATACAATTTTTACTTTTTTGACTTGTATTCAGTTCCTTGGCATGACATACAGGGATTTCCAGACTCAGACCCCACTGATGATTGGGGGTTTTATGATAAAACATGGGACAATGATATGATTAATCTTCATGATATTCATACAGATAAACGACATGCACAACTAATCTCTGATTATACAAATAATGCCACATCTTTTATCATTACACCATCATATCTCTATGAACCAATTTACAAATCAAAGTATGTTGCAGACATTGTATTGGTGTCTATGGGAAGTGATGCATCAATTCCTTCTTTGACTGATAAATTTTTTAATGCAGAAAAAATAAAACGTGAACTTGAAAAGTTGACTCCATTTTCAGAATGGGAAATTAAATTCTCTGTACAAGATATTTCTGATGGCAATTTTCCCACTTCCTTAAGAAATGCAATTAATGAACAAGAAGAAATTGCAATCTATTCCGGTTATCCTGAATACGGTACTACACATGTTGTAAGTAGTGACAAAATAAAAAAAGCAGTAATTGAATGGGCTAGTTCACAGCAAACTGGCGGTATTAATGACTACAAAGATGTCGAAGATTCCATTTGGACTATACCAGTAATTTTAATCATAGATGACAAGCAAAATTATTTGTGGATAGAGGAGGATGGTGTTCTGGGTCCTGGAATTGCACCCTCACATCCTGATGATCCTACACAACCTTGTTGTGCTTTGGGAGTCATGACTGATTGGGAAATTTGGAATGATAAGCAAAGTGCCACGGATTTGGTATTGCATGAAATTGGACATACTATGAGTTTCATGCATCCATTTATGGGATTTACTGATGAAGGTGAATTTGCAACACAAGATTATTTTGAAAAATGGTATTGGGGAGTCATGGGGTTCAATCAACCAATACAAGGATGTGGATATTGGTATGATTGGGCAGTGGATGAGAAACTAATACCTGATGACAGTACTTGCGGAATTGCAGATACTTTCTTTACAGAATTTGATAGAGATAATTACTCTAGAGGAATTACTGTTAATTTAATTAAAACTGCAAAAATAAACATCTACAATTCTATGATAGAATTAGAACGAGATGGAAAAGATTTGAATAATCTATCCAAAGAAACCAAAAATACCGTATCCGAAATTAATTCATTATTAAACAAAGCTGAATCTAAATTGAAAGGAAATGATTTGAATTCACCAGACGGTTCAATTAAAAATGCACTAGATGCAGCCATTCTATCATCTCAATTTGCTGAAAAATCAAATGTGTCCTATGAAGTACAAGATAAATCAAAAATTAAACTAGATATCCCTCCATGGATTAAAAGTAATGCAAAATGGTGGAGTAATGATGCAATAACAACAAGTGAATTTCTTACAGCCATAGAATTTCTAATTAACCAAAGAATTTTGATAATTCCAGATACTATTCCAAGTCAATCTGAATCTATGACTAGTGAAGTTCCTTCTTGGGTAAAAAATAACGCTTCATGGTGGGCAAATGATGTAATTAGCGATTCTGATTTTGTTTCGGCGATTCAATATTTAATTAGTCAGGGAATTATACAAATCGATCCATCTGAAGTTAATACAACAACTATCATTGTTGAATAGATCCTTGATGAGGATTGATCCAATTCTTAGTTTAATTTGATTACATATTGTTAAGTCAAAATCCAGTAAAATATGGTCATGTTATATCAAAAAACACAAGAACAAACCACAGATTTGGCAAGTTTTTTGAATGGCTATGAACTAAAAGACAGCTGCCTGCCCTCGGCACCATTTTACATCCAGGCAAATTTCCAATTATGACAGAATAACCTGCTCTTTTAGGCTCAATATGTAATAGTTTATGATCTTATGATTTGTAATATTTTAGGATGTAACACAGAATCCTATTTCAGAGTACTATATTCCCATTACAATAAATCCAGAATCCCTTTTGCAAAAGAGATCATGAGAGTATGTGAAAATCATGCCAAAATGATTGCAGATGAAGATGCAGAAATAAAAATTCAAGTACTGCATTGAGGAAAATTGAGATCAAATTACAGGATAAGGATTATTTTGATTTTCTTAGTATTTCTATAAACGAAGAATTGTCAGTTGAAGAAAATTTAAAAAATATAATAAAATATCATTTGATAATTTATAGAAATAAAAAGAAAGTAAGAAATAAGAAATTATTTCCTTAACGAATTTTTTTATGCATCTACTAAATTGTAGAAATTTTTACCAGAGCTAGATTTCTCCATAATGCATTTTACATGAAGTGTTTCTTTACCAGAATTGATATCATCACGAAGTTTTTGATTAGAAAATTTCTTGACAATAGCGACACGGGTAGTATGAAATTTATTCATTTGATTACCATCAATTGAAAAAAATTCTTTCATGGTTAATTTGACACCTTTAGTGATTTCATCACCTTGTGTGTAATGAGAATCTTCAATTTCAGTAATTGTAAAAGATTGACCATCAATTTTTGCCAATGATGCGGAATTGCTAACTGCTTGATAATCTGCTAATTTTGCTATCTTATTCACCTCCCAACATAGTAAAATAGAATCAAACAAAAATAAAGTAATTCAAAAGTAAAGTGTTGACTAATACATACTGTTTTTTCAATATTTTTAAAAATAATGAAAAAATATGAAAAATAGTCAAAAACATAGAAAATAAATTTAACAGAAAAATTTGGCTAATATGATAAAAGAAGAAGAATTGAATCAATGGATAAGTGAATTTCATCCAACAGTCGAAACTGAAATAATTGAGGTATTGCGAGCACGAGTCCAATATGCGATTTTAGATGAATTAAACTACATGGTTTCAAATCAAATAGGAACTGCTGATGAAGTAAAAAAGATCGTATTAGACGAGATTACAGAGATCACAAATGACTCAATTGAGATAGATACCGAAGAAGATTGACGTAAAATAGAAGAAAAAACTACAAAATCTTTAAAAGCTACTCAATCGCAAGATTTTCGATATAATGGCTGAAAAAAAAGTTGTAAAGAAAACAACCACTAAAGCAAAGAAAACAACCACTAAAGCAAAGAAAACAACCACTAAAGCAAAGAAAACAACCACTAAAGCAAAGAAAACCGCTAGTAAAAAATCTAAGAAAATCAAGGATGAGCCTAGCGGAGATAGTGGAATAGTAATTGTAGATGATGATTTAGTCATAGATCAAGAAAAAATTAATGAGGAACGAAGAGCCTATCTTGAAGAGGCTAGATCTCAAGAAGCAACAGACTAGCAATATTTATCAAATTGATTCACATAAAGTATTCGTGTATGCATTATGTTTGATTACAGTTAAGCCTGGAAAAGTAGATTCAGTAGTTGAAATTTTGAAGAAAAAACGTAAAGTTGTAAAACAAGTGATGGTAGTTACTGGAAGAGCAGATATCAGTGTAATTTTACAAGGAAAAATTGATCAAATCAATCAAATGGTAATTGATTTTAAAAAAATTAAAGATATTGTTACAACAGAAACTCTAATTGAAGTGGAGGTAGATTTAGGTTGGTAAAAGCAATAATTTTAGTGAAATCTCCAAAAAAATTGATTGCGGTTAAATTAAGAAAATTAACAAAAGTTTCAAACTCATTTCCAACAAGCGGACAATTTGATGCGGTTGCAATTATCGATGTCCAAGAATTGATTGAAATTAAAGAAGTGGCAAATCAAATTCAAAAAATTAGTGGCGTTGAAAGAACTGAAACAATGGTTGAAGTTCAATAATTAATTTAAAATAATTTTAAAAAAAATGATAATTAAGAGGGTAATTGATTTAAGCAACTTTCACCCATATTCTTTGTGAATATCAAAAAGGTTGGAAATGTAATATTGGCAGTCCAAGATTTAGACAAGTCAATACAATTCTACAATGAAATAATTGGTCTTCCAATTAAAGACCAAAGAAAAACATGGGTAGATTTAGGTACATCCGGAGCTTTGTTGAGTTTACATCCTGCATCGTCAACTGCAGAACATGCAGGAGATTCCATAGATAATGGAATAAGTATTGGATTTCTAGTAGGAGATTTGAAATCTGCCATAGAAGAACTAAAAACAAAAGGTGTTACAGTTCATCGAGACATTATGGAAAAAGAAGTAGGCAAAAATGCAGTAATATTGGATCCAGACAAATACATGATTTCATTGTTTGAACCCAATTTTGACGACAAAGATCAACAAACTAGTGGATATGTTGGATTTACGCCAGCTTAGATTGTCTTTTTTATTGAAGAGATAATCTTCTCCAAGCTTTTTTCTTTTGAATTAATTGAAATGTAGAAAGTTACATCACTTTTTTGTAAAATAAGAACATTAACTTTTGAATGTTTCAACAAAATATGGTCTAATTTTCCAAAAGAAGTATTATTTTTTCTTAAAGAAAGTAATGTAGATGTAATGAAAAATTCATGTTTGACATCTTCAGATTTCAATAATGGTTTAAGATTTGGTTTGATTACACCAGTTAATGTTCTGCCATAATTGTTTATGACGCCAGCATATCGAATATTGTTAGAAACTTCAAGAATAGTTTGACATTGTTTTTTATATTTTAGAATATTATTTTTCCATTTGTCTGAAGGTGTTTTAACCATATTAAAAAACGAATTCAGAATTTAATAAGGCTTGTCAATTTTATAATAAGAGATTAAGGGTTATGCTTATCTTTTGGTCTGTTGTTTAATTTTTTCTTTAGTTCTAAATTTTCTTTAATCAATTTCTCATTTTCAGTTTTTAATGTTTGAACTGAATTTCTACCACTAAACAAAGGATGTCCAGGTGGAACAATTGGTGATTCTGGTGAGATTAAACCTGAAGCATATTGTTGATAGAGTTTTTGAAATCCTTGAAGTTTTTGGTTAAGGGTTTCATCATGTTGAGATAATTGTGATTTCATTTGATTCTGATGCATTGGAGATAGAGGATGGTTTAGTCCTGGAGGCAATCTAGGAAACTGAAATGCCATGTGAGGAATGTTTGGATTTAGTCCATAAAGGTCTTGAAGGTGTCTCATTACCATATTATCCATAAATTTCATCCTAATTTGCTATATTTGTGGCTTACTTTAGGCATTTCATATACTAACTAGTTTAATTTCAGTCATTTTTACTCAAATTCAGCTGATCGCAGATCCTTATAGATTCCCACAATTGAACGATCTTAGTCATGGCAAAAGAGAGAAAATCATGTTTGAGATGTAAAAAAGACATCAAACAAGAAGAACTACACAAAATTGTAATGTATGTTGTTCAAAATGAATTCACCGAACACCACTATGAACACGTAGAATGTCCTGAAAAATTTACAGTTTAATTTAGTATTTTAAGAATTAATCATCCCTTGAATTCAAAAACTTCATAGATTTCTCCTGTATGTCTTGAACGATAATTCCATTCGTCATTTTTCCAAATCATTTGTTGGAAATCTTTTTGAGAATTTGGATGTAATCTTTTACAAACATCAGAACCGATTAAAATTTGATTGGGTTTTGCCATAGATTGAATTTTTGCAGCTATGTTCATAGCAGGTCCCATTAAATCAACATGAGAATGTTGTTCATCAGCACCATATCTAACTACAATATTTTGACCAAAATCAACACCAATTTTTACCATTAAATCTGGATAATCATATTGATCAAGTATTGGGTTTATTCCCTTTTGAATAACAGTATTCATGGATTTTGCACAATTAACTGCATTGTCTGCAGTAAGTAATGAATTTGATTCTGCAACAAAATACCCAATAACTGCATCACCTACAAATTTTAAAACATATCCATGATGTTGACGAATTACAGCTGCCATTTCTTGTGCAAAAGAGCTAATTATAGTGGCAATTTTATCTGAAGGCATCTCTAAAGCCATCTTTGTTGAACCAACTAAATCCACGTACAACACCATCATATCTAGTTTTGAAAATACATTTTTTCTAAGAAAATCTTCAGATTCATCATGTACTCCTGAATACTCATACCCTTTTTTCAAAGCTCCCCAAACACGTTTTTGAGTTTCCAGAATCATACTTTCAGAATCTACAGCTGCCTCCACATTTCGGCTTAGAAGCATATCTACTACTCGATTGTCATTTTTTTCATTAATATTTTCACTCATTTTTATTCAATTAATCCAACGGAAAATCAATTTTACAGTTGTCACATTTACCTCTATTGCCCTTATATTGCTCATTATAATATTCAATAATCTCAGAATTGCAATTGTAGCACAAAATTTTAGATTCCACCATGCCTAAGAAGGGTGTTTAATGTATTTAGATATTGTTGAGTATTATTGAGATATCAAAATCAGATATTTTTTCAAAAATGAAAATGAAGGTTTAAGGAGAGTTATTTTTTAGCAAAAATGTGCGACTAGGTTCTAGATCACCAGATGAATTTATTCAATTATTGAATAAAAAAAATGATGATATTCAACAAGATTTTTTAGCAAAAATGATAGAAAAAACCAAGATTGCTAATGTCAAAGTAATGATGGGGGATTCTACAATTACAGAACAAAAGACATTTGATCCTAAAGAAGTATCCAATTACCTAGAAGGCATAATTCAAAAATTAGATGGATGGTCTTTACAAAATGTATCAACGACAAATAATGAGGATCTAAGAAGAATATTTACTAAATTTGAAATTACTGAAGGGAACTATTTGATATCAGGTCATTTATCAATACAATTCCATGTATTATTATTTTACAAGCCAGTTCAAAGAGTTATTGATTCACAAAAAGAATTAGCTGAAATTTTAGACAATACAAAAAAACAAGAATCAGATTTATCAAATAACAGTGATCAATTTGTCTTAGACAAGTTAAAAGAAATGGGATACAAAGATTTTGATCATCAAAAATTATTTGAAATATTTTATGAAGATGAAGAATTTAGTAAAAAAGTGTATGCAGAAATTGAAAAAGAATCCAGTGAAGAATTTAAAAAATTAACTGAAAAGAAAAACAAACTGATAAAGGAATTAGATTCATTATTAATTGAAACATATCAGACAAGTTCAGTATTGATTGATGATACTAGATTAGTAGCAGGTGAAGAAGGATGTTTGTGCACATTAGACATAGAATTTATCAAAAATAACAATCGCGAAGGTCTGTTTGATCCAAGAAAAATGTCTAATAATGTAAAAGAGAATATTATAAAAAAATTAGAAGTACTTCAAGAACAAATTAATTTAAAATAAAAAAATAACTTTAAAAATACTTTCAAAATATCCTAGGCACAATTATGATAAAAATTTATTATATTTACGCACAAAAAATAAGCTGAAAATTACCCATAACGATTAACTCAAATACCTCTAAAAGTGAGCAACATCTCCAATGAATCCAACATACGATGAAATACTAAAAGCAAATACATTACGAGGAAATGTAATTAGAAAAACACCTTTAATTCATTCACCAACATTTAGTGATTTAACAAATTCAGAAATTTTCCTAAAAGAAGAATTTAGACAAAAAACAGGATCATTTAAGATCAGGGGAGCATATTATAAAATTAAATCATTATCAGATGATGAAAAAAAGCACGGAGTTGTAGCTGCATCAGCAGGAAATCACGCACAAGGGGTTGCGTTAGCATCTTCATTAGAAAATATATCATGTACAATTGTTATGCCAAAAAATGCATCCCCTGCAAAAGTTGCTGCAACTAGAGGATACGGAGCAAATGTAATTTTAGAAGGAGTAAACTATGATGAATCATATTCTAAGGCAAAAGAAATTTCTGAAAGCACTGGTGCTGCATTAATACAAGCTTTTGATGACCCTCAAATAATAGCAGCACAAGGAGTAATTGGATTAGAAATATTAGAAGACTTACCAGATGTTGAAGAAATTTATCTACCAATAGGTGGTGGCGGTCTGGCAGCAGGAACTGTAATTGCAATTAAAGAAAAAAATCCAAATATCAAAGTCATAGGAGTTCAGTCAAAATCATTTCCATCCATGTATGAGTCTGTAAAACAAAATACACGAACATTGACTGGTGGAGAAAGAACAATTGCAGATGGCATATCTGTAAAAATGCCTGGAGAAATAACTTTCAACATAATCAAAGAACTGATGGATGAAATTGTATTAGTAGATGATGATGAAATTACAAAAGCTATGTTCCTATTAATGGAAAGAATGAAATTTGTGGTTGAACCTGCAGGAGCAGTAGGGCTTGCATATCTACTATCAAAAAAACCTTCACCTGGAAAAAAAGTAGTAGCAGTATTAGCAGGAGGTAATGTAGACATGTATCTATTAGGTCAGATTGTAGATAAAGGACTTGCAGCAATGAGCAGATTGTTGAAACTATCAGTTTTGTTGCCTGACAGACCAGGAGCATTTAAAGAAATTGTAGATATTATCACTTTAGCTAATGCAAATATTGTGGAAGTGGTTCATGATAGATTAAGTTCAGATGTAAATGCAGGTTCTGCATCTGTCACGCTTAATTTAGAAACACAAGGAAAAGAACAAGCACAATCATTAATCAAATCTCTAGAAGAGAAAAATGTTAAATTCAAATTATTGACATAAGATTATTGAAAATATGCCATTATTTTGTAAACAATGTAATGAAAGAAGATTACCAAAATCAGTAAAACCAGAAAATATTACATTATGGTTATGTGAAAAATGTAAAAATTTTGTAGATTCTAATGATTTCATTGTAAGAGAAGCAAAAAATGATGAATGCAATACATCACAAGAAGATTATAAAAAATGGGTAAAATCTATCCCTCCAACTGATGGAACCCAAGATTCATTCAGATATTGAAAAGTTTATTGTATTCAACATCTTAGAATAAAATCATAAAATTTTATGTATCTATAATACTCAGATTACCTAATCAAAATAGATCTTATATGCTGGGTCTGCCAATGACTACATTTAAGGTCAGGAATACTGAAAATATCGGAAATCTTGATAGTAATCTAATAAACCGACCAAGGAATTATTACTATTGGCATCACATTCCAAATATTTCAGTATTCTTTAAAATTTTGTAATAAGATGTGATAATATTCTAGTATTTTTTAAATGAAATTTTGTTAATACTGTTATGAAAAATCAATGTGATTTTTGTAAGGAACATATCAAAACACAAGCAATTCATTGTAATAGTTGTATTAAAAATCACCAAATCTGTTTAACATGTTTAATTGATTATAAAGAAGAAATGAAAATCAAACCAGTAACAAAACAATCTCTGTATGAAAGTAATTTAAAAAAATGGACATAATATTATTTTTTATAAAAAACGAATTTAAAAAATTAATAAAATAAAAAAAGAATGTATTTTAAAAATAGAATTTATGTTATAATCCCATTTCTGATTTTAATTGAGCACACCAATTTTTAACGCGGTCTTCAGTTTTTTCGTTTTCACTATCCTCATCTACGGGAAGGCCACAAAATTTTTCACCATCTTCTGGTTTGGAAATTTCGTTAAGATGGGGAATTAAACATCTTGAAGATACAAAGGCATAGTCATCAAGGGGAACATATCCCACCATTTTGGCACCTGATTTTTCAAAGAATCGATGTAATTCTTCCATGGCATCAACAAAATCTTCTCCATATCCAACAGAATCACCCAAACCAAAGATTGCAACAGGTTTGTCTTTGAGATCCAATTCACCTATTTTTTCTAAGATATTGTCCCAATTTGTTCCAGATCTTAATTCTTCAGCTCCGGTGTTCCAAGTTGGGATACCGCAGATTATTCCCTTAAGATTTGGAAAATGTTCTAAATCTCCTTCAGAAACATCTACAGCCTCTGAAACAACATCGCCTAATTCATTTTTTATAATTCCACATACTTGCTCTGTTTTACCAGTTTGTGTTCCAAAATATAGGCCAATTTCTGCTGTTGGTGCGTCTGTTGGTATTACCTCATGTGCTTTATCATCATCGTGTGCATGTGGTCCAGCCATAATTCTCATTTATGAAATTGATATTTAATTGGGGATATGATTGCAAAGAGAAATTACAATGATAGATTACAAAAGCTGATTTCAATACAAACAAATCTAAAAATTTAACTCTATACCTAAAACAAGTAATTGAACTAGAAAAACAATTCCCAACAATGCAGATCCTAAAAGAATTTTAATAATTTTAGACATATTACATTAGATATTTTTAGTGCATTTTAATGAATTCATTTAATGGCAAAAATTTTGGGCATTATCGGAGGAGGTCAATTAGGAATGATGCTTACTGAAGCTGCAAAAAAAATGCCTGAGCACATATCAAAAGTAATAGTTTTAGATCCAAATGAAAATTGTTCGGCATCCCTAGTTGGAGCAGAGCAAATAGTGGCAGATTTTAAAGACAAAGACTCAATCATCAACCTAGCAAACCAAGTGGATATCATTACATATGAAATTGAATCAGGAGATAGTGATGTATTAAAATCCGTTGAAAATAAGGCTGAGATCAACCCATCTCCAGAAACTCTAAAAACTATTCAAGATAAATTTTTACAAAAAACATTTTTGCAAAATCATAATATTCCAGTTCCAGAATTTATCAAAGTTAATAACATTGAAGAAGTCAAAGAAGGATTGAAAAAATTTGGGTATCCAGCATTACTGAAAGCCAGAAGAGATGCATATGATGGAAAAGGTAATTTCAAAATAGACTCAGAAAAGGAGATTCAAACAGCATATGATTATTTTAAAGGACAAAAACTCATGTTAGAAAAATTTGTCCCATTTAAAATGGAAGTATCAGTTATAGCATCAAGAAATACTAAAGGAGAAATTAAGACATATCCATTAGTTGAGAATATACATGAAAAAAATATTCTTCGAGAAACAATTGCACCATCTAGAACATCAAATGAAGTTTCAGAAAAAGCTGGAAAAATAGCCAGTAATACAATGGATGTTTTGAAAGGTGCCGGAGTATTTGGAATAGAAATGTTTGTGACTCAAGATGATGAAATAGTAATTAACGAAATAGCACCAAGAGTTCATAATTCTGGTCATCACACATTGCAGTCAAGTGAAACATCTCAATTTGAACAGCATTTACGTGCAATTTTAGGATTGGATTTAGGAAGTACAAAATTACTTCACAACACAATAATGTACAACATTTTAGGGAATTTAGATTTTCAAGGAGAATATAAAAAAATAGAAATTTCTGAAAAGAATATTTATCTAAAAATGTATGAAAAGAAAATTTCTAAACCTCTAAGAAAACTGGGTCATTTAAACATCATTGGATTTGAGAAACAGTCAATAGATGAATTACTTACACAACTAGAAAAAATCAAGGGTAGTGTAGAGGTAGAATCAATATAATTGGTTTAAATATTGTAATTTTTCAATTCAAATATGGCATTAAAAGCAGCAGCAATGGCACTTACTGGAATTGCAATTGCATTGTTAGTGCTATATGGTGCTGATGTCGCAGTATCAATGGGCAATGCCGATAAAGAAGGGTTTTTGCCATTAGATGATATGCAAAGAGGCATGGGACTAGGAGGTCCAGCAATTGTTTTACCAATTATTGCATTCTTCATAGCTATTAGAGAAAAATCTAAGGGGTTAGGAGGATTAATTATTATTTCAGGAATACTAATTCTAATTGGAGGTATTGCAATGATAGCAACACCTGCACCAGAAGGAGTAGAAAGAAGTCCAATAATGTTATTTGCACCTGCAATTATCCAACTTGCATTAGGTGCAATTAAAATAGTAAAATCCTAAGTGAATACATAATGCCAATTTGTGCAAAATGTAGCAATGATGTCAAAAAAGTTTATGATTGTGATCATACAAAATATGAAGATTATTGTGTAGAATGCTATACTGAACTTCACTATTACATTACGGAGAATAGTAAAGACGAAGATGTTAACTGCTAGAGAAATTGCAATTTATGCACTAGGTAAGACTGAGGGAGTAAATTCCCTTGCAGAAACACTCGGAAAAGGTATGGATGATGAGAAATACATTGAATCATGGAATAAAACATTGAAACTTTTAGGAATTGAGATACCGCTAGAAGAATTAGAAACAATTTACAATGAATTTGCAAAGAAAATGGATGAAATTGTTAATGATTCTGAAATAAATGAAATTAAGAAATAATAAGATAAATTTGAATAGTTGATTATAGAAAATTTAACAATGAAGGCAATTATTTTAGCAGGAGGTAGAGGAAAAAGACTAAAGCCAGTTACAGATTATGTTCCAAAACCACTAGTTCCAATAAAAAATATTCCAATTATTGAATGGCAAATAAGATATTTGAAGAAATTTGGTATTAATGAAGTCATTATTTGTACAGGTTACAAGGCAGATATGATTGAAAGTTATTTGAGTATGAAAAAATTAGGATTAAAAATTAAATTTTCAATAGAAAAAACTCCACTAGGTACAGGCGGTGCAATTAAAAAAGCAGGCAAATTAATTAACGAAAAATCTTTTTTTGTAATTAATGGTGATACCATTACAAATATTGACTTAGATAAACTAGCAAGTAAGAAAAATGCAATTGCTGCCATTGAACTAAGAACAAAATATGGTATTTTAGAAACAGAATCAGACAAAATTATTAATTTTAAAGAGAAAAAAGAAATCACAGATATGTGGATGAATGCAGGAATTTACCATCTCCAAAAGGACATTCTGAAAAAATTACCAATTAAAGGAGACATAGAGAAAACAGTTTTTCCAGATTATGCAAAAAAGGGATTACTAAATACAATAAAATTTAAAAATGTAGAATGGTTTTCTGTGGACTCATTCAAAGACATGGAAGAATGTTCTGAAAGAGTAGAAAAAATAATTAAATAATATACTAGATTATGCACCTGTTCTGTGCAGCGTTACCATCATGTATGCAACTTCCTCCACAAACAATTCGTCATTACTAGCAGAAGCATATTTTGTTGCATTTTTCCAAAATTTCTCATTTTTAGTAGATCCTTGAAAAATCTGTTCAGCCATAATATGATTAGATAATTGGCGAGATAATTAATCACCTCAATCAAAATTAACCTATTACTAAAACAGATACACTAGAATATCCAATATTCATACTCAATTCATGCGTATAGCGTGCAGTTTAGGCTCATTACTATCAGTTGAAGAAGTTTTACACTGTTCAAAATCCATATCGAATTCAAAAATTGATTCAATATGGATTCCAGAAACCTGGGGAATGGAAAATTTTTCAACTATGTCTGCAGTGGCAAGTAACACAGAGAGTCAAAAAATAGGCTCATCAATAATCAACATCTATTCGAGAAGTCCATCAACAATTGCAATGGGTGCCGCTACAGTAGATATTTTATCAAAAGGGCGATTAATTTTGGGATTAGGTACAAGTAGTATGCCCATAGTTGAAGATTTTCATGGATACAAGTTTTCTAACCCAGTTCAAAGAATGAAAGAATATGTAGAAATCATTAGATTGGCATTATCAAAAAAACAGATGAATTATTCAGGTAAAATATTTCAATTAAATAATTTCACATTATTAATCGAACCAAAAAGAAAATCAATTCCAATATATCTTGCAGCAATTAATGAAAAAATGGTTAATTTAACTTGGGAAATTGCAGATGGAGTAATTTTCTATTTGAGACCGCTAGAAGAGTTGAAAGAGACAATTACAAAAATGCAATCAAAAAAAAGAATTGATGTTGCATGTCAAATTATTACATGTGTATCTGAAGATTCAGAAAATGCAATTTTAAGAGCAAAAAAAACACTTGCATTTTATGTTTCAGTAGGTGACATCTATAGAGAATTTTTATCTAAAAATGGATTTCAAAATGAAACAAAAAATATTTTTGAAGAATTTAAAAATTCAGGATTCAAATCAAATCATGAATTGGTTACAGATAAGATGTTGAATTCACTATGCATTGCAGGAAATCCAAATGAAAGCAAAAAACAATTACAAAAATTCAAAGATTCAGGAATAGATTTACCAATAATTCAGTTCAACCCAATTGGGGATACTAAAAAATCATTTTCATTATTGAAAAAAACATTTTTGGAGAATTAGACATGAATAAAGTTGGAATAGTAGGATACGGAAATACACCATTTACAAAAGATGAAGATAAAATTGAATCTATTTTACATAAATCTGCAAATCAACTTTTTAAAAAAAATCCAGAAATTGATAAAAAACAGATTGATGCAGTACTGGTTTCAACAAACAACAATTCAAAATATCTGTCACCCATTTTATCAGAAATGGTGGGAATTCAACCAAAAATAGCCCATTCTATAGAAAGTCTGTGCAATTCAGGCACAAACTCAATAGTTTCAGCATTTTCGTATATTTCATCAGGATTAGCAAATATGGTTCTTGTTTCAGGTGCAGAAAGATTTGATAGTCCAGGTCAGATACTTGAATGGGATAATTCTAGAGGAGAGTTCAAACATCCAATATTTTGGGCATCAATTTTTTCCAAATCCTATAAGCAAAAATTTAATGTTTCAGAAGAGGATCTCGCAATTGTTTCAGTAAAAAATCATAAACAAGCACAGAAAAATCCTAATGCATTATCAAAAAAAACATACTCAGTTGAGGATGTAATTAATTCTAAAAAATTAACAGAAGATTTAAGATTATTAGATTGTTCTAGACCATGTTCTGGTGGGGCATCAATTGTATTAGCATCAGAAGAAATATCTAAAAAAATTACAGATACGCCAATATGGATTAGTGGGATTGGGCAAAAAACAACCTCTGCAGGGTTTACTAAAAATGAATCACTATTTTCAATGAATTCAAGTAAACAAGCAAGTGAATCTGCACTAAAAATGGCAAATAAAAATATCTCACAAGTGGATGTTGCTGAAATTCATGATGCATTTTCAGTTTGTGAACCAATGGCACTAGAATCTATGGGATTTACAAATCAAGGAGAAGGTATGAGTTTAGTTAAAAATTTACACGAGACAAATAATTTTAAAATAAATTCACGTGGAGGGTTAATTGGTTGTGGACATCCATTAGGAGCTACGGGAATATCTCAAACAATTGAAATTGTACAACAATTACAACAATCAGCAGAAGGAAGACAAGTAGATAAACCAGAAATTGGACTAGTACACAATATGTCAGCTGCAGCAACGTCATCAACAGTATTGGTTTTAGAAAAATGAATTTTGAAGAGGAATTAACTAAAGGGAATTTTACCATTCCTGAATGTTTATCTTGTAAAAAAATTATTTGGCCGCCTGCAGAATTTTGTAATGTATGTTATAATGAAACAGGCCTAAAAACAGGCCAATTTACAGGTAAAATTATAGAATATTCTAAACAAAATGAGGAATATTTTTGCATGGTGGAATTTCTAGATTCTTTTAGACTAATGGCAAAAACAAATGATAAACCAGAAATCGGGAAAATTGTCAAAATTACAAAGTGTGGTATTTTAAACGGAAATTATTTTTTTCAGATTATTTGAATTTTGTAAAAATGTAAGGAGTTTCAACATTTTGATCAAAAGTCCATACAGTTGGCAATGAAACAGTTTCAATAACAGACAATTTATTTTCTTCAATAAGAGAACTCCAACCACCTTCAGATAAATTTCCAGATAATTGTCGTTTGGTATCACTACCAGCAAAGACAATTCCGGTATTACTTTTTAAATTAGCAATTGAATTAATTTTTTTAATTATGCTTGTAGCTAAAATATCTCCTCCCATTTGAGCAAGTCCACCTATAAAGAATACTGGATTTTGTAAATTCAATTTTGAATAATCAAATTCTAACGCATCATTACATTTTGGATTAAAATTTTGATTTGTATCACTACAAATTGTATTTTGTAATTCTACTAGAACATCATCAATTTCTACACTATGAGAATCAAAATCCAATATTTTTCCACAGTATGCAATTCTACCATCACCTGAACCAATATCTACAAGTTCAGAATATCCGATTTTTTTTGCAACTAAAGACATTATGTATGCAGACATTATCCATGTCGGATAAAATGGTTGACAACTTGAACCATGTTTAATACTATTAAGCCAATATTCGTTGATATCACCCTCATAAACCATACAAGGAAAATCAAGAATATTCTTCTCAAATGAATTTAGATAGATAGGATTTTTTTGCGCAAAAAGATGTAATTGTTCTAAATGTTGTTCATCAATTGGGAATTCCTTTGAGGGTTTCAAAGGCAATATTTCTTGAATATGTGCATTTCCGGTGTAATTTTGTGCAAAATCTTGCTTAATCTTAATTAAATTATCAACAAGTTCTTTGATCATAAAATTTCTAAAATGACGGGTATGATAAACTCATTGTAACTAATCATGTTTTTTAGATAGATTTTGAGAAATTTCTTTTTGTAATTTGTCTAATTCATTTAAAGTGTTTTTTTCTAATTCTTTAATTTTTTTTATTTCCTCATCAGTAGGCTCCATCATTAGTTCAAAACTAATATGTTTTAAAATATTGAGATAGGAATCACGTTTTTCAAACAATTTCTCAACATCCAATTCAGACATTATTAGAGGTAATTTTGTGAGGTATATACAATTAGATAATCATTAAAAATTATTTGTAAAAAAATAAGTAATTTGTATGACTGAAATTACTGATATTGTTGAGTTATAATGTAATTACCAAGATTACTAAATCTAAACTAGTAAAAAATGCATATGAATAACAATCTAAAATCAATTACTATTATGAAACTAAAAAAAGAAATGAAGAAAACTAATCATAAAAATGCAGCAAAAACAAGAAGGCAAAGAGGCTATCAATGGGAAGATACAATTGTAAAGAGATTCAAAAAAACTGAAAAGTGGAAGGCTTTCAGATTAGGATCTCCCAGTATTGCATTACCCGATGTATTGGCAGTAAATACAGAAAAAAGTACCATATTCACAATTGAAGCAAAATCGGGAACAAGTACAACACTTCCAGTACCAGCAGATCAAATTGAAAGATGTTTAGAATGGATCAAAACTTTTGACATATACAAAAACAAACAAGTTCTATTAGCATTCAAATTTTTATCTAAAAAACGAGTAGATGTAGGAGTTTATCAAAACAGGGAATTAAGAGAATTTTTTAAAATTTGGGATGAAAAATTAGAGATTTGTGACTGTGTTTGTACATATGATGGAAAAATTTATTCAAAAATTAATGGTGTAAAAAAAGAATTAGCACTCAAAGAATGCAAAATGCCATTTAAAACAAAACAAAGATCTAGTGCCTAACTAGATTTTATTTTCAAATCGTTATTAAGGATAGAGGAATTAGTTATCGTATGTCTGAAGAAAATTCTAAAGATGATGCAATAGAATCAACTGCAGAGTCATTACTTGAAACAGTATCTGATGCAGAAGTCAACTCAAGAATAAGTTTTGAAGAATTTACTGACGAAAGGGCACTAATCAGTCGTGATGCATTTGGAAAAAAACAAATGAAAATTAAAGTTTTAGAGGTCTCTGATGAAAATCCCGTACTAAAATGGAAATTCGGAGATCGTGTTAAAGTAACAAAAATACTTGTTACAATCAAACATCTCACAACACAGGAAGTAGAAGAGGCCGAATTTGATATTGAAGAAATTGAAAAAGAATTATCTGAAAAAAGACACTATACTTCAACAAATAGATGGATACCTACAGGAGATATCAAAAATGGTTATGTAGTAGGGGATAAACATACAAGATTAATCAGTGATGCAGCTGCATTAGATTATATTGTATTTTAAGCACACACCTAAATTTTCTCTGAAAAACATTATAAACATCACAATTTGAAAATGATTATGAGTTCAAAAGAATTTGATATTAACGGAACAGATTACACTATTACAATAACAGAACAAGTAATTGGACATGTTAATAATTTAAAAAATCTGTACAATGCTGCATATGAAGATCCTGAAAGTTTTGAAGACGTAAGTTCTGAAATTTCAAGCACAATTACAGATATTGCTAGTACGGTGGAGCCAGAAGTGGAAGATAGCGACCTAGATGGATTAATTCAAGAAATAATTAAAGCAGTAGATAACAAGGCTGCAGAGATTGAAAAAGAGCTTTCAGCCAAAGAAAAACCAGCCAAAAAATCAAAATCAAAAAAATAATTCCAATTTGACCTTAAAATCAGATTAAATTAAGGTAAGGGATAAATTCTAAAAAAAAGTACTATACTAAAGATATGTCTAAAAGTTGTGAATGTGGAATATGTGATCATCATTACGAAAATGAATGTTTAGAAAAAGAATGCAAATGTTGTTTAAATTTTCATGAGAGATCAGGTCCTAGAAGAAAGTAACCCGCTAGTTGTAACAATTACATTTTTTTGAAAAATGTTTAGAGCACCCTATTAATCGATGATCCTTGCAACCACATAAGACACATTTTTTTTGTTCGGTCATAATCTTTCCAATAATTCCTGGATATTGTTCATCATGTTATTATTTTTTAACGATTCTAAAATTTTTAATCTCATATTTTTGATACGATTAACGTCATTGGAATACAAGGGAGCCATAGTTTCAATTTCTTTTTCAAATGAGTATGTCACCAAATATTCTGCAAATTTTTTTTTAGTTATTTTGAAATCTGCTAAAGGAATTTTTTCAGTTTCAATTTTATTAGATATGACTCTAACAAATCCATTAATTTTTAACATTTCTTTTTCTATTTTTTTAAGATCTCCAGGCTTATCCTCGATTGCCTCAAGAGTATTGTAGGATTCCACAATACGATTTAGAATACTCTTCAAATATTCCACGTAAGTGACCATATAATATCAAAAAAATACACCAATCTAAAGTTTAGGAAATTAGCTAGACTCGTGTAAATTATTCACGTTTGCTTTAAATTATTAGCAATTTTCAACAATTACACATGCAAGAAGATGCTTTTCTAAAATGTGTACATCCAAAATGTGGTTTAGTATATCCCATTTACAGTACAAATGTACAATGTGAAAATGGACATGTTTTAGATGTAAAATACAAAAATACACCATCTACAAAACTAAAAGATACATTTTATGAAAGACGAAATTCCAAAGGCAGTATATTTAACGAAAGTGGAATTTGGAGATTTAGGGAATTATTGAATTTTTGTCAAATTGACACTGAAAGTTTAGAAGAATGCTCAAAATTTTTAGTTTCATTAGACGGGGCAGAAGGAAGACAATCCAAACCATATCACATGTCAAAAGCTGCTGAGTTTTTAGGAATTGAAAAAGACGGGTTGTGGTTACAACCAGAGGGATACAATCCTAGTGGTTCGTTTAAAGATAATGGGATGGTAACAGCTGTAACTCATGCTAAATTAGTAGGAGCAAAAAAAATTGTATGTGCTTCAACTGGAAACACTTCAGCTTCTGCAGGTATGTTTGCAGCAAACGAAGGAATAGATTGTGATGTGTATATTCCTGCAGGACAAATTGCACCAGGAAAACTTAGTCAAGCTTATCAATTTGGAGCTCAGATTGTAGAAGTTGAAGGAAATTTTGATGATGCCTTAAAGCAATCTTTAGATGATGCACAAAATCATGACGGATATACAGTAAATTCAGTTAATCCATTTAGAATTGAAGGACAAAAAACAATTCCATTTAGAGCATTAGAATATTTGAATTGGGATGTACCAGATTGGATTGTTTATCCTGGAGGAGCATTAGGAAATACTTCCAGTTGTGGAAAAGCATTGATGGAATTATACGAATGGGGATGGATTAAAAAAATACCAAGAATTGCAGTAATTAATTCAGAAGGCGCAAGCACATTATCGGATTTGTATAATGGTGAATTTGAAAATGAAGAATTAAGATGGAATAAGGGAGAGCCAAATACAGAATTGATTTCTAGATATTACGATCATTTAGACAAAGAGGGCATTAGACCAAAAACCAAAGCAACAGCTATTCAAATTGGAAGACCAGCTAACATCTTGAAAGGATTAAGAGCATTAGAATTTACAAATGGAGTAGCTACAACAGTTACTGATTCAGAAATGTTAGATGGTATGTCTGTAGTAGGACTAAATGGATTTGATTGTGAAATGGCATCAGGAGCATCAGTTGCAGGGATAAAAAAATTGATGAATGAAGAAATAATTAAAAAAGACGATACAGTCGTAGGAATTCTCACAGGTAGACAAAAAGATGCAATGATTCCAGTTGACTATCACCACAATTCAGAAAATACATTTGCAAATCCTCCAAAAAATTAGCCTCAATATTTTTAATAAGAAATTAAAAAATAAAAGAAAACTGAAGAGTTTAAATCCATGAATTGTTAAATTATCTTACCAAAAGATGGTGCAAAAAAACTAAATGAAAAATAGTATTTCTAAGAAATTTTCAAGGGGAAGATCATGGTAGAGTTATGGATTGAAATTACAGCACTATCAGTTTTGATTGGCTTATCGGGATTTTTCAGTGGTTTAGAAGTTGCATTAGTGGGTGTAAGAAAATCAAAAGTTGTTCAATTATTCAACGAAGGAAAAAAAGGTTCAAAGGCACTACACAAATTAAAAATGAATCCAAGTTGGATGATGTCAAGTGTAAATCTTGGCAACAATTTAGTCAATGTTGGAGCATCTGCATTAGCTACAAGTGTAGCAATTAGATTATTTGGAAATGATGGTTTAGGAATTGCCGTAGGGGTTATGACATTTTTAATTTTAGTTTTTGGTGAGATTACTCCAAAAACATACTGTAATGCAAACTCAACAAAAGTTGCATTAAGATATGCACCAGTTTTACTAGTATTCAGTTATGTATTTTATCCAGTTGTAAAATTCTTTGAAATAATCACTAGAGGAGTTGTAAAAATTACTGGTAGTAGTTACACACCACCACCAATAACTGAAGAAGAAATTAAGGGAGTAATTGATCAAGGTTTGGCAGAAAAAGCATTAGAAAAAGAAGAAATGGAATTAGTTCATGGAGCATTGAATTTTGATGATACTGTAATTCGTTCTGTAATGACACCAAGAACAAAGATGTTTACATTAAATGCAAAAATGCTACTTTTTGAGGCATTACCACAAATTAATCAAAGTGCCCATTCTAGAATTCCAATTTTTGGAGATACAAGAGACGATATTGTTGGATTTATTCATGTTAGAGATGTACTAAAGGAATTAGAGAAAGACAAGGACGTAGTTACTTTAGAACAAATTGCAAGAAAACCCGTATTTGCTTCTCAAGAAAAAATGATTAGTTCACTATTAAAAGAGATGAAGGGAAGAAAAACACACATGGCCATAGTTGTAGATGAACATGGAGGAGTAGAGGGCTTAGTTACTCTAGAGGATTTACTAGAAGAGATTGTAGGAGAAATAGAAGATGAAACTGACCTAAAAAGAGAAAAAGGGTATGAACGAATTGATCAAGATACGATAATTACAAACGGAGATATTGAAATTGATGTAATTAATGAAATTTTTAAAACAAAAATTCCTGAAGGAGATGATTATGCGTCACTCAATGGACTACTTCATGAAAGATTACAAGATATACCTCAAGAAGGGGATAAACTAGAATTAAATGATCTAAAAATCATAGTTGAAAAAGTTACAAAAAACATTCCTCAAAAAATTCGAATTGAAAAAATTAGAATCTAGTTATTTTTAGCAAAATTTTCTTGCAATTTTTGTTTTTTCTCTTTCATGTGAAAAATGGATTCAGTATGAGCAAATGCCTCTTCATATGATTTATCAAACAACATGGCTTGCAATAACATATGATTTTCAGGAATAACAATTCCTGTTTGATCATCAGAATACATTAGTTGAACAGTGTCTCCAATTGAAGTAGTCATGTTTGCATGTATATGGATCATGTTTGTATCTGTAAAATTAAAGCCCATATTTTGAGCATAATCTCTAATATCTTTAGTACCCTTTGCAGTCCATAATGTAGCTACACCAAATTCATCAGCAAATAATTCATGGATTTGAGAAGGTTTAGGTGCGGTTTCTTTGAATCGGATATCCATTATGTGTAGGTGCATTTGTCTTGTAGGTACTTTTATTGCACGAACATAAAGAGGAGCATCTTTTCCAAAATACAATTTCACATCATCACCATGATGTGGTTTTTCTGTCATTTCAATTGTGTCAGAAACATTTTTTTCAGTTTGTTCAATATCTGCCCATCTTCTAACTAAAGTTACATCAAATCTTACTAACTCATTACCAAATTTTTCACGTAGTGGTTCTAAAATTCGACCCATTCCTGTCACATTACAACTTCCTTGCATGACATGTTTTTTACCCAAAGCATGATCATAGTTTGCACGAGAATTAAATAATAAATCAGAAACAGATTCTTCTCCCACGGTAGATTCTCCACCCTGATAGATAGCAGGAATATTTTTTGGCTCGTAAAGATTTTTTTTATTTTTGTAACCATGGCCACCAGGTGCAGCATCAATTACTAAATCACATTCGTCTAATGCAGATTCAATTGTACCTGAAATTTTATAATTTGAAAAATCATCTAATTTTCTTTCTGGAACATATACATTCAATCCACGAGAAATTGCATCAGTTACTTTCTCATCTGGAGAATATTTTCCAATACCAAAAACAGTAATTTCAGGATCATCTTTTAGAAAGGATGTAATTCTACTACCAATAGAACCATAACCATTAACAAACACCTTTTTCATATTTACTCTCCAATTATCTTACTTATTTACTAATTGAACAAAGTCTAAATGTACTTTAAGAAATTGAAATTTATTGATTCATCCACCATCTTTAGCCATAGGTGCCATTATTGCATCAATTGCAATAGTGGCTGTAATTTTTGGACTAAATGGAACTTTTGATGAGTCTGAATTAGCAATAAAACCAACACCCGAAATGGATAGTATCGGACCTGCCAAAATTACAATGGAAACATTTCTAGAAAATGGTTCAACAGTCTATGGTGATCCTAATGCACCAATTACATTAGTGGAGTTTGGAGATTACCAGTGTCATTATTGTAATGTGTTTTTTGAGACAATTGAAGGAGACATAATTACAAACTATGTTGAAACGGGAAAGGTAAAAATAATTTTTAAAGATTTCAACATAATTGGTTCTGATTCAGTAAATGCTTCACATGGTGCTCATTGTGCAAAAGATCAAGGAATGTTTTGGGAGTATCACGATATTCTTTATTCAAACTGGACAGGCGAAAATAATGGATGGGCATCTCCAGAAAACCTAACATCATTTGCAAAAGAAATCAATTTGGATATGGATCAATGGGTTGAATGTATGGATGAAAAACCTCATTCAAAGACAATCTTAACTAGTAATGAAGATGCCAAAAAATTGCAGTTGACTGGAACTCCGGCATTTTTTGTAATCAATTCCGATGGACAAGTTTCAAAATTGTTTGGAGCACAACCATTTGAAGTCTTTGAAAGAGTGTTTGATGAACAACTTGAAAACTAGCGATCTGTGCGTAAAAATCTCAAAACAGAATAAAAAATTCATTCCTAGTTAACTAGAATTTACAACAAATACTTAATTACTCATGTAGAAGACGAAGCTTATGGCAGCCGGTATTGATGATGTTGCAATCTATATTCCAAGATTATATCTTGATGCAGCAGATTTTGCAAACGCAAGAGGACTAGATCCTGTAAAATTACAAAAAGGATTAGGTGTTTCTCAAATGGCAATAGTTGATGCAAATCAAGATCCTGCATGTTTGGCTGCAAATGCTTGTCTACGAATTATGGAAAAAAATAATTTATCACCAGACGACATAGGAAGACTGTATATCTCCACAGAATCTGCATTTGATGAATCAAAAGCAATGAATTCTTACGTTATTGGAATGTTAGAACAAGTTTACGGTCAAGGCTCATTTGAACACTGTGGAGGAGTTGAAACAAAATTTGCTTGTGTAAGTGGATCTTATGCACTTTATGATAATACTAATTGGATTAGGGCAGGAGAGGCAGAAGGGAAAAGCGCCCTAGTAGTTGTTTCTGATATTGCAAAATATGACATGGGTTCAAGCGGGGAAATGACACAAGGTGCAGGTTCAGTTGTAATGTTACTAAATGACAAGCCAAGATTATTAGAGTTTGATCCAAAAGTCACATCAACGTCAATTAAAGACGAATATGATTTCTACAGACCATTTGGAAAAGAAACTCCAATTGTACATGGACAATATTCAAATTTACTATACATGATTCAGGTTAGAAAGGCATTAGAGGCATACAAGAAAAGAGTAGTTGCAACTAATTTAATCGAGATGAAAGAAGGTGAAACAATTTTGGATCATATGGACTACATCAACATGCACTTACCTTACAGCAACATGGGAAAGAAGGCATTGGCATATTTAGTTAGACATGAGTGGCGTCAATTACCTAGATGGAAAAATATCCTAGAACAAATAGGAACAGAAGAACCAATTCCAAAAGATCCGCGTGGAACTATTGAATCAGTATTAGGGGATGAAGAGTTTATGGCCAAAGATCATGAATTTACAAAAATGTTTACAAAAACACAAGAATACCAAGATGTGTATGAATCAAAATTATCAAGTTCACTTATTGCTTCATCCATGATTGGTAATTTGTATACGGCATCATTGTATCTTGGATTTAGAAGTAGTTTAGAATTTGAGTATCAAAAAGGAGTAGATTTAGAAGGTAAAAGAATTGGATTTGGATCATATGGCAGTGGAAGCAGTGCAATGGTTTTCAGTGGCGTAGTCCAACCAGAATACGAAGATATTGTCAAATCCATGAACCTAGAGGCAGAGATTGGACCAAGAAGAAGATTAACTTGGAGTGAATACGAGGATCTACATGAAAACAAACTAACTCCTGAGGAATCCAAAATGCATACTAAAAAGGAATTTGTTTTAGTTGATGTAAAAACTGAAACAGAAAGCAGAGGCGAAAGACGCTATGTCTTTACAAACTAATCTACATTCATAGAACATAAAATTAGAATTAACTATTCGATAAATGTACCAATTTGTTATTTAAGAAATTATCATAATACATTGTAATAGATGTCAAATCAAAAGTTAAGTCCGTGTAAGGAATCAGTAAAAGAATGTGTATTGAAAAGACCTGTCACATTTATGAAATTAGTATCTGAGACACAATGTGCAACAGAAACTGTTGAGAAATATCTATCAATATTTCTCGAAGATACTATAGTTAAACAAAAAAAAGGTAAATTCAGGATAATATATTCACCAGAATTAGATAAAACAGTTGTAGAGTTTTACGAGTTACTTCTAAATCCAACAGTCAAGGCAATCGTAATTGGTTTACTCAAATCACAAAAGCCATTATCTCAAATTGAGTTAGTGGCACTTACTGAAAAATCAAATCCATCAATATCAAGAGGATTAAAAGAATTATTAGATAGTAGAATTATTCAGAGAAATTATCATGCACCATTTTCCACATACCAAATTATCAACAAAGAAAGGGTATTTGAAAAATTAGAAAAAACATATCCTGAAATTACTAATAACATTAATGAGTTTGATTTGTGCTATCCAGAACTAAAAATTTTTCTAGATATTCATAAGTAATCTCAAAACCGATGAATTAATCAAGGGATAGTTATTAACAAAACTAATGAAGTCAATTTTTATTACAGGGACTGACACAGATGTTGGAAAAACATACATCACTGCAGGATTAGCAATCACTTTACGAAAAATGAACATAGATGTAGGCGTGATGAAACCTTTTGCTGCAGGTGTAAAGCAAAAAAAAGGTTTCAAGTCAGAAGATGTAGAAATTTTATCAAACTCAGCTAAAATAGATGATCCAGAAGAATTAGTAAATCCACAATTTTTCCCAATTTCAGCCTCACCCTATACTGCATGGAAGAAATTAAAAATTAAACCAAAGATCCCACTAATTCTTTCTAGTTTTAAAAAATTATCAAAAAAACACGAGATGATGTTGGTAGAAGGAATGGGCGGAACTATGACTCCAATTCTTAAAAATTATTTTGTAACGGATTTGATAAAGGATATGAAAATTCCTACAATTATAGTTACACGAAGTAAAGTAGGTACAGTCAATCACACAATTATGACAGTAAAGATGTGTCAAAAATACAAAATTCCAATCAAGGGCATAATTATCAATAATTTTGATAAGGGATATCCAATTAATCAATTAAAAAAAGATTTAGAAAGTTTAACTGGAATTAAGGTGTTAGGTTCAATTCCATTCATTAAAGATATGAGCGATAAATCACTATACAGAATTTTTAAAAAAAATATAGATATGAAATTAGTTTTAAAATAATTTTAAATTCTTAGAATTTTGAACTTGTTTGATTTACCAACATTTGAAAATTGTGAGATTTCAAATATTATTTTTGAAAAGGAATTATTTTCTTTGGATAAAACAAATGATTTACAATTTGTATTGACATCTTTGGATAAAACAACCCAAATATTTTCAATAGTTGGTTGTACAGACTTTAATTGAGAGATCTTTTGATCAATAATTTGTTTATCAGAAGATTTTGGAATTAATATTAACAGAGTCATTTTTGAATCTTTTTCCAATGTCCTAACATCAGGTATTACAATATCAAGTTCTAATCCTTGATATTCCACTTTTCTTTGACTGTTTAAAAGAGCATTTGTAAGCAAATAGTGGAGCAACCCTGTTGCCAGTATTCCAATTGCCTCCTCTTTTTCATCCATTACTATAATATCATCATAGCAATTTTGAATAATTTCATCGATAATAACATCAAATTTTTGTTCAGCAATTAATTTAGGAATGGTTTTTGATTTGTCAATGTAATCAAAAAGATAGTCTTTGATTGGATTAGATTCCTCAGACATATGGTTAAATCCCATTTCATCTACATTATAATCTAATTATTTTTATGCGGAATTATCATTAACTAAAGATATGGATTTTTTCAAAAATAAGGTAAAAAAGTTTCAGGAAAAAAAATTGGATGAAATTTTATTTAAAATACAGTTTCATGAATCCACCAGAAAAAAACTAGAAGAAGAAATGAAAAAAACCAGAATATCGGATGAAAAATCTCAAAAGAAAATAAAATATCATTTTCAAATGGAAGAAATTTGGAGAGGTAATGAAAAAAAATTACGCAGTCAAATGAAAGAAAAAGAGTAAAAAATCTAAGTACTATGAAAAAAAATTATCGTTTTAATACAAATATCATGTACTGCAAATAATGGATTTGCAGTTTCTAAATGAATTAAAAAAAGAGAATAAAGAATTACGACGAGAACAGAATAAAAGATATCGTGAAAAATACAGAGAAGTTATAAATTTAAAAAAACAGCTTGCATACCATAGAGAAAATTTTGAAAAAAAACGTCTAAAAAACTAAATTTTTAAGCGTATTTTTTTATTTAAAATAAAAACAATTACAAGAAATTATTAAGTTCAGAAAGTATATCAAAATACTTGACTAGTTCTGTATGGCATCCAAATACCCAGATGAAAGAATGGGGCACTTTTGATACAATATCAAAAGGTAAAGGAATATGGCTAATTGATTCTAAAGGTAATAAAATAATTGATGCAGTAGGATCAATGTGGTGCAATGTTTGGGGACATTCCAACCCAGAATTAGTCAAAGCAATTACAAATCAGAGTAAAAAAATTCAGCACTCATCAATGTTTAATCTTACAAATGACCCTGTTGAAAAATTGGCAAAAAATCTGATAAGAATTTCTCCGGGAATGAATAAGGTGTTTTATTCAGATAACGGTTCATCTGCAATGGAAATAGCCATAAAAATTGCATTGCAATATTGGAAAAATATAGGAGAATCAAAAAAAACACAGATTGCAACTATTGAAAATGGATATCATGGGGACACATTTGGAGCCATGTCAGTGGGATATGTTCCTGAATTTTTTGGTAAATTTAAAAAACAATTATTTTCAACTATACAATTTCCAGTTCCAAACAAGTACAGGATTCCTAAAGGATTGACATTAACTGATTACCAAAATGATTGTTTAGAAAAAATGGAAAAAAGATTTTCTAAAGACAACAACATTGCTGCCTTCATAATGGAAAGTGGTGCACAAATGGCAGGCGGAGTGATTATCTATCCAAATGATTTTCAAAGAAAAATTAGTAAATTATGCAAGAAGCATGGAATACTATTTGTTTTAGATGAGATTGCAACTGGTTTTGGCAGATTAGGATCAATGATTCAATACAAAGAACAAAAAAGTATTCCAGATATTGTGGCATATGGAAAAATGTTAACCGGAGGGTATCTTACTATGGCAGCTACACTATCAAGTAAAAAAATTTATGATTCTTTTTCAGGAGAGTTTAATCAATGGAAACATCTCTTTCATGGACACACATATACTGGAAATCCAATTGCAGCATCTGTTGCCAATCAGAATATTTTGATGTATGAGAAGTATGATTTAATTAAAAAAATACAAAAGACATCCAAAATATTTTCACAGTATTATGATGATATATCTGCAATAGACATTGTAGGAGACATTAGACATAAAGGAATGTTGATGGGAATCGAACTGGTATCAGATAGGAAAAAGAAAATTCCAATTAAAACAAAAAAATCAATTAACAAAGTATTCTTTGAAGAAGGAAAGAAAAATGGGATATACCTAAGAACTCTTGGAAATATCGTGATGTTGGTACCTCCTTTATCAATTGAGGAAAATGAGTTGGAATCACTCCTAAAAAAGACAATTAAGACTATTCAGGCAGCAAAATCACATATTATTTGACTGTTAACTAGGGAATTTCTTAGGGTTAACAATTACCATATTTTTATAAATGGAAATAAAAAACTTTGAACATGAGCAATTTGGAATTTATCAAGGAGTGTCAAGAAAAAGTATTTTCAGGAGAAAGGATTTCCTCAGAAGATGCAAAGAAGTTATTTAACGTTCCAGAAGATGATCTCAAAGAATTAGCTAGATGTGCCAATGAAATAACTAGAGACTATAATGGAAATAAAGTAGATGTTGAACAATTAAACAATATTAAAAAAAATGCATGTAGTGAAGATTGTACCTTTTGTGGACAATCAGCATTTTTTGATACAGGTATTGAAACATATCAATTACCAACACCAGAAGAGGTAGTTACAAAAGCTCAAAAAGCAAAAGATGAGGGTGCAGAATCATATTGTCTAGTTGCAGCATGGAGAGAACCTTCATCAAAAGATTTTACAAATGTTTGTAAAATCATTTCAGAAATTAATAATAAAGTTGGAATTAGTGTTGAATGTAGTTTGGGTTTTCTAACAAAAGAACAAGCAACTAAACTCAAAGAACTAAAAGTAAAAAGATATAATCATAATTTAGAAACAGCAAAGTCAAAATTTCCAGAAATATGTACAACTCACACTTACCAAGACAGATTAGACACACTTGAAATTGCAAGAGAGGCAGGTTTGGAGTTGTGTACTGGAGGAATTATTGGTTTAGGAGAAACAAGAGACCAGAGAATCGAAATGACATTAGAGTTAGCAAGAATATATCCTGAAGAAGTAACAATAAACATACTAGTTCCGGTTCCAGGAACACCTTTAGAATTACAAGTGGATTTACCTAATTCTGAAATTACCAGAATATTTTCAGTCATACGTTTCTTATTGCCTGAATCAGTCATTAAAATTTCTGGAGGAAGAGAGACAAACTTGGATGATTCAGGTGAAGAATTGTTACAAAGTGGAGCAAATGGAATTATTACACAAGGATACTTAACGATGGATGGAAACGATGCCCAAAAAGACCGCAAAATGATAGAAAAAATTGGTCTTGAAGCATAAACTCAATTTTATTGATTCAGAGTTATCCAAAATTAAGAATGATAATTTACATAGAAAATTACAATATGGAAAAGCACAAGGCGCATACATAACAATTAAAGAAAAAAAATTAATTAATTTATGCTCAAATGATTATCTTGGAATTCCAATAACCAAAATTCAAACAAATCAACTTCAATCAAGTTCCAGATTAGTTTCAGGAAATGATGAATCATATAGAAAACTTGAAAAAATTCTATCCAAGCACAAAGGACAACAAAATAGTTTAATTTTTCCTACTGGATACATGGCTAATTTAGGTTCAATTTCAGCAATAGCAAAAAAAGGAGATTTAATTCTAAGTGACGAATTAAATCATGCCAGCATTATTGAATCATGTAAATTATCGGGTGCCAAAATATCAATTTACAAACATAATGACATGAATGACTTATCAAAAAAAATTAAATTACAAGGAAAAAACAAGTTCATCATAACTGAAGGGATTTTCAGCATGGATGGGGATGTATCATCACTAAAGGAAATTACAGAAATTTCAGAAAAAACAAATGCCATTACAATTGTAGATGATGCACATGGAGATTTTGTAATTGGAAAAGATGGAAAAGGTACACCAAACTATTTTAACGTGGCAAAAAAAATTGATTTGTATATCAGTAGTTTAAGCAAGGGACTAGGATCGTTTGGAGGCTATGTGTCATCACAAAATAACGTTATTGATTCATGCATAAACAAGTCAAAATCATTTATCTATACATCAGCTCTACCATCATTTTTAGTGGAGCATTCAATTAAGAGAATTCAGTCAAACAGAGAAATTCAGCAAAAAAAATTACATGACAATATAGCAAAATTATCAGAGGGTCTAAAATCAATCGGGTATGAAATTAATTCTAAATCACAAATTATACCAATAATCATAGGAAAAGAAAAAACAGCGATGGAATTTGGAAAATTTTTATTTAAAAATGGAATATTTGCTCAACCAATCAGATATCCAACGGTTGCAAAAAATCAAGCTAGACTAAGAATTTCAGTCACAGCATGGCTAAAAAAATCAGATATAGAGGAATCCTTACAAATATTTGAAAAAGGTTTTAAGAAATTTTACTAATTATCGTGATGCATCCATTCCACCAAAGTCCAAGTTTAATGGGTTAGCTGGAGAGCCAATAATCACAGCGATGGTAACTAGTATACCTAATGAAATTCCTACAATTACAAATCGCATATTCATAAATTATATCCAAAATACCTAGATAAAAAGGAGCGTATTAGAAACAGACAAAATTTGTAATAAGGCTTTAAAATAAAAATAATGAATTTAACACATGGCTGACCCTACAATACTAATTGCATTTACTGCAGGTCTAGGATCATTTATTGCTCCATGTATTTTACCTATGATTCCAGCCTTTTTGGCATATATTTCAGGAACAACATTAAACGAGATTAAACATAATCAAAAAAGTAATTTTCAAATTAATAGAGGAAGCATTATTGCAAATACAATATTTTTTGTATTAGGGTTTTCAGTTGTTTTTTCAACTTTAGGGGTTTTAATTAATAGTATTTTATCAAGTTCAGTTACTCAATTTTTAGGGGATTTAAATTCAATTGCAGGAATAATTGTGATCATATTTGGAGTGTTCCTATTACTATCACAAAAAATAAATTTTATAAATAAAGAAAAAAAAATTCAAATTAAAAAATTCAGATCAAGTTATCCAATGTCTTTCGTATTTGGTTTAGCATTTGCGATTGGATGGACACCATGTGTTGGTCCAATATTGGGAACGATTCTAACATTAGCTGCAACAATACCATCAGTTTCATTCAGTTTATTATTAGCATATTCAGCAGGTTTAGGAATTCCATTTATTTTAATGGGAATATTTTTTTCAAAATCAACAAAAATAATTTCTTCCATGACAAAACATCTAAAATATTATAATTTGTTAATTGGAGGATTAATCATAATGTTAGGAATTTTGATATTTACAAATCAACTTGCATATATTGCAAATTTTCCATTACTCAATGAGATTGTGATGTTAGGATGAATTCAGAAATAAAGAACATATCCATTTTTGGGGGAATTATAATATCAGCAGTAGTATTTTTAGGCATAATTTTCGTGGGATTAGATGATTTATCATTACAAAATCAAGGTTCAACAACAGGAGTATTTTTGAACATTAATGATTCAGGAGTAAAAAAAGCACCTGAACTAGTAGGAATAGAGCATTACCTCAATACAACACCTGAAAAATTAGAACAAGAAATGGACAACAAAGTTGTACTTTATGACATATGGACCTACAGTTGCATTAATTGTATCAGAACATTACCATTCATTACATCATGGGACGAAAAATATTCTGATGAAGGTTTGCTAATTATTGGCATACATTCACCTGAATTTGAGTTTGAAAAAGATCCTAGTAACGTACAAGATGCAATAGAAAAATATGAAATTGATTATCCGATAGTCATGGATAACAAAATGGAAACTTGGAAGGCATTTGAAAACAATTACTGGCCAAGAAAATACATCGCAGATCATGAAGGGAATTTAAGATATGATCATATTGGGGAAGGGGCATATGAAGAAACTGAAAAAATTATTCAGCAATTACTTGATGAAAGAGCTCAGTCAATGGGAATCAAAACAGTATCAAACAAAGAATTAGTTAACATTGAAGAATTTGAACATACACCATTTAGAACTCCAGAATTATATTTTGGACATAAATTTGCACAAAATAGAAATAATTTAGGAAGTAATGAAGGATTTCAACCAGAAAAAATTGTAACATATGCAGAGCCTAAAAAAATAGAATTAAACAAATTCTATCCAGTAGGAGATTGGAAAAATTATTCAGACAGTATGGAATTAACTGAAAGTAATGGAAGTATCAAAATGTACTTTGAAGCAAAAGAAGTCAATATTGTAACAAATAGTTATGCAGAAATAGAAATATTCCTCGATGGAATTCCCCTTAATGAAAAAAATACTGGTAAAGATATTTCATTAAATGGAAAATTGATTGTAAGTGATCCTGGAATGTATAACATCATTGATAGTGAAAATAGCATCTCAGGTATATTACAAATGGATATCCAAGGCAAAGGATTTCAAGCATTCACTTTTACGTTTGGATAAGATGTAACCGTGTATAGTGTAACCGAAGGTACACAAACCAGAGTTACAAATCTGTTTAAAAGAAAAAAATTAAGAAAAATTACGAAATCAGTATGATAAGTAATTCATGGAATAAAACAGAAGGAGAATCAATATCTCAAAAAGTAATGGGCAAGGTAAAGCCTGATGAACCATTAAAAAATAGAATTGATTTTGCTCAGAAAAAACTACAATCACAAATTACAAAATTATCAGGAATTAATGAAAAATTACAAGCAAAACATGACAAAATTTTTGAAAAATGTGTAAATGCACAGAGAAATAACAAACCAGTTTATGCACAAGCATATGCAGGAGAATTAGCACAAGTTAGAAAAATGAAAAACATGGTAAGTGGAGCAAAACTATCCATGGAGCAAGTTAAACTTAGATTAGACACTGTTTCAGAATTAGGAGATGTTGTTGTAACATTGAGTCCATGTATGTCAATAATCAAAGGATTAAGTCCATCATTAAGTGGAATTATGCCTGAAGCAAATGCTTCAATGCAAGACTTATCACAAATACTTGGAGATGTTATGTCAGGATCATCCGTAGGAATGGAAGATAACTTTACTACACAAACTGAAACAAATTCAGACACACTTGCAATATTAGAAGAAGCACACAATGTTATTGCAGGACAAACAAAATCATCAATTCCAGAAGTTCCAACAGAATTAAGACAACAAGTAGCACAGAAAAAAGCAGATATCTTCATTTAGAATTAACTAATACACAGTTACTTTGATTTCTTTTTACTCTTTTGAATTAGAATTTTTTTAATTCTGGATATTGTTGGATAACTATAGCCTCTACGACGGTAATTTGAAATCATCATTTTCCAATTTTTTAATCTCCATTGAGCTTGTTCGGCAGTAACTGAATGTACTTCTTTTTGAACAATACTTTTTCTTCCAACTTTTAGAGTTCCAGAATCTTTAGCATGCCATCTACTTTTTGCAAATTTAAGGCCAGTAATTATTTCATTGACAGGCATTTCCTTGAAATATTCTTTTAGTTTTTTTAATTCAAGATCTGTAGGTTTTTTTGAAATTGGGAGTTCAACACTAAATTTTGCCATGAAATTCCTAAAACATCATAACTTAAGAATTTTGAAAAAGTAGGATAATTAATCAGATCTAGGAATGAAATTATCAATTATCAATTAAAGTTTCTAAAGATAATCCAAAATATCCATTATTTGATCCATCTAGAGATTTCATTAATTCGATTTTTAATGATCTCAATTCTTTGTTATTTTTCATAATTAATTTACAACTAAACTAGAAATAATATTGTCTTTTTAATTTGGGTAAACCAATAGCTCGTAGTCAATTAACTAATTTATGAAATTATTAAAAAATCCTTTTATGACAAAAATAAAGTAAAGCAAGAGAGATGAAGTTTTGCCCAACATGCGATACAAAACTTTCAAAAAATTTGAAAGATGTTGCAGCTCCAGGAATATGTCCAAAATGCAATCCTGAAAAAATTATTCCAAGAAAACCAACATACGGAGTCAATTATTCAGGAAGAACAAAACAGTGTTCTAAGGGCTGCGGTTCAGAAATTTACTGGGATGATGAATTCAAATCAGATAGTGGTAAATTCATTCCTCTTGATGCAAGAACAGATGAGCCACATAGTTGTAATGGTCCAGAAATTTCAGCAGGTTATTTTCCAGATGAAATAAAAAATATTGGAAAGATAGTAACTCCTAAAAAAATTAAAACAGAATTAAAAATTTTAATACCTGAAAATATTTTATTTGATGTAAATAAAATACCAAAATTAGAAGTGGATAACGATATAATTATTCACGAATTAGTAGAAGGTCATAGGAATCAAACATTAGCAATTATTCATTATGAAAAATTACTTTCCTTAGAGCCAGAAAAAATACCAGTAGAAAATCTCAAAGATGTTTTATCAACAAAAATTATTGAAGGATTAAAAAAATATGGTTTTTCAGGAGTTCTACCATTTCAAAATGAATCAATTAGGTCAATTTTAAATGGAGATAATTCAATTATTTCTGCACCTACAGGTTCAGGAAAAACAGAGGCATTCATAATTCCAATTTTGCAAAAAATATTAGAGAAACCAATTGAAGGTGTTTTTGTATTATTGGTTTATCCATTAAATGCATTAATTGATGATCAAGTTTCAAAAATTTCAGATTTAATTGATAAATGTGAATTAAATGATATAATTTCCACATATTCAATTCACGGCGGACAGAATTCACAGTACAAAGATAAAATAATTTCAGAGTCATATAAGAAATCAATTATTCTAGCAACAAACTTTGATTTCATTAATTATCATTTAATTTTACAAGATAAAAAATGGAATCAGTTATTTAAAAATGCAAAAATAATTGTAATGGATGAAGCACATTCATACACAAGTTTTCACGGCTCTAATGTTTACCATGTATTAAAAAGAATGAAAAACTATATGAAAAAATTTCAAATCATAGGAGCATCTGCTACGTTAGATAACCCTAAAGAATTTTTTTCAAACATGTATGATTTACCTGAAAAATCTTTCACACATATCAAAAGTGAGTCAAAAAGAAAACAAAACATGCATCGATTTTTCATTATGCCAAGAAAATATGGTCAAAGAACAACTATGGAAATGATTACAACAATATGCAATAAAAAAAAATCCAAACAATTAGTATTCAGCAATAGTCATAATGATGCAGAATTTTTAGCATCAAATGTAGAATCTATGAATGAAAAAATAAGAATACAAATTCATCGTGGCGGTTTAGAACAAAAAGATAGAAAGATGTATGAATCACAAATGAAAGAAGGGGAGTTAGATATTTTATCATGTACGCCTACATTAGAGCTGGGAATTGACATTGGTAATGTAGACGTAGTAATTTCTGCATTCAAAAATGAATATGATTCATTTATTCAAAGAATTGGAAGAGCAGGAAGAAAAGGACAAAAATCATATGCAATCTGTGTTTTTGATCCAGAGGATGCAGCATGTCATTATTTTGCACGAAATATCCCTGCATATCTGAATCAAAATCATCATGTTGAAATTAACAAAGAAAACTCCATAATTTCAGAAAAACATACTCTATCAATTGGAATGGAAAAACATGCAGCATTAGAATCAGACAAATCCAAATTTTTTGATTTTGCAAATAGCATTAATCTAAGAGGAGCGTCAGGAGAAATCACAATTTTTCACAACTCAAAAAAAATCGGAACCAGAGACACACCTGTTGGATATTATCAACTTCATCAAAATGGAATATATCATTTTAATAAAGAAAATTATCAGGTAAAATCAATAGATAAAACTGAAAACGGTGCAAATGCATTTTTAGAAAAATCTAATGAAATTCACAAAAGGACTATTCCCATAGTAAAGACATCATTAATGCAAGTGACAGAAAAAGAATCAATTAAAAAAGAAATTAATTCACATCTAAAAAAATTATCTTTACGTTATGGATTGATAAAAATAGATAGAACGATTACAGGGTATCTAAAAGGAAATTATAACGATACGTCAGATAAGTTTGAAACGTTTGATGGAAAAACAATATCAAATTGGAATAATTTTAGTTGGAGTTCAAAACATTATTGTACGAGTATTACTATACCAACTGAATTCATATCTAAAATAAATGGAGATGTAAAAAATTCATTTACATCAGATTCAAAAATACATACAATTACTCATGTTTTAGTTAATGCAAGCAAAATATTGACAAAATCAGAATCAAATGATATTGATGCATATTATGAAAATGGAATTATTCATTTGTTTGACAACACGTCAGACGGATACAATGGGTGTAGCAAAATAATTTATGAAAATTTTGAAGAAGTTATGAAAACCTGTTTTGATTTGATTAGTGAATGTAATTGCAAGGAGGAATCAAATACAGATCAAGAATCAGCATCAGATGAATGGGGAGGGTGTCCAAAATGTACATTTACAACAAATTATTGTCAAACAAAAAACAAAAATTTATCAAAAAAATCAGCATTAGATTTTTTTTCAATCATGTGTAGTGTAAGTAAATGAATTCACTAAAAAATGCAGAATTATTTGCAAAGACAAAACATGGAGGGAAATTGAATGGGATTGGAGTCTCATTTTCAAATCACTTAGAAAATGTTGTAAATAGGCTCAAAAGCTTAGGGGTGATTGATGAGGAAGTACTTTGTGCAGGATGGTTACAAGATATTTTGGAACACACTGATACAAGTTTTGATGAATTGTTTGAAAAATTTGGTAGAAGAGTTTCAACATTAATTTTATCATTAACAGAAACCAAACTAGTAATTGATACAAATGATAATTCAACATTATCGTTAACAAAAAAAAGAACTATTTCAAAAAAACAAAGGCAAAAAGAATATGGAATAAAGATCAAAGAATCAGAATTAGATGCAAAATTAATTAAATTATGCGACATATCAGCAAACTTAAGTGAATTAAAAAATCAAGTTATTTCAAAATCTAAAAAAAGACGTATTCTTAGAGAACTAAGATATTATCTTTTAATAATTGAAAAAGATCTTGCAATGCATACAAAATATCCACAAATAATTACTTTATTGGAAACAATTAATCAAAATTTGAAAATTCAAAATAACAATGTAGTCAAACTAAAAAAGAAATCCAGTACAGGCACAAAACAATCTAAAAAGAACAAAGCATAGATCAAAATAAATTAGAAATAAATACTATAGAATTATCAAATAATTATGAATTTAAAGAAAAGCCTTGCAAAGTTTTGCATAATGAAAAAAGTTCGTGACAAAGCAAACGAAACTGACGACGAATAAAAAATTCTTAGATTTTTAACATCCTAATGGAATATTCGAGTTTTTACATAATGTGTTGTATATGGCAAAACCAAAAATTATGGATGCAAAAGTCCCTAACGGCACTAAAAGGAAAAAATTAGTTTTACGTCCCATAAAAATTAAAAATAAACACGACTATAAAGTTGTGACAGTTTCTAATCAACTGTAATAATAAAAACTCCTTTTGTTTTTGGATTTTGTAATTTAGTAACCATTTCTCTAGGCACCAAATCAGAGGCTTTATCACATTTTACAGACAATGTTCTAGGACATGTAAAATCACTTTTTCGTAAAACAATATCCTCTTGATGAGTCAAGGTTAAATTTGGATGTCCTTTTCCTTGTATAGAGAATTCATTATCTCCAACTTTAATCAAAAATTTAACATTAGTTTCAGGATTTTTTAATTTATTTTTTAATTCTTCAGGTAAATCATTGCATGAAGAGTTAGCACTAACACCTACAATACAATCACCACGAGTGGTTAGATGAGATTCTTTTGTAATCTCTATAGTATTTTTATGATTTGATCTAATGTTTTCATGGCCAAAAAATTCAATTTCATACTTCACGCCAAATCTAATAGGCTAGACTTAAATTAATCCTTCACGGCATTTTGATCAAATGCTTCCTGCACAACAAGGTTATGATCGAGCAATTACTGTATTTTCTCCTGACGGTAGATTATACCAAGTAGAATATGCAATTGAAACTGTAAGAAGAGGAACAGTTGCTGTTGGAGTAAAATGTAAAGAAGGAATTGTCATAGCAGTAGAGGAGAAACCAAGAAAATTACAAATTTCAGAAACTGCTCAAAAGATATTTCAAATTGATGATCATGTAGGAGTGGCTGCAGCAGGATATATTCCAGATGCAAGAAGTCAAGTAGATAATGCAAGATTCTTTTCTCAAAGTAACAAAATGATTTATGATGAAGAAGTTGAAGTTGAAACAATTGCAAAACATTTAGCTGATCAATGTCAACAATATACACAATATGCAGGAGTAAGACCATATGGTGTTGCTTTAATTTTGGGTGGAGTAGTAAACAATACACCTCAACTATACCTTACAGACCCAAGTGGAACTTACATTTCATATGATGCAATTTCTATTGGTTCAGGTTCTGATAGTGTTACAGACTTTTTAGAAAAAACATACAAAGAAGAATTAACATTAGATGAAGCATCAACATTAGCAGCTGCCGGAATTTATCTTTCAAGTGAAGATAAAGAGGGAACAAGTCATATCAGAATGGCACACATTAAGACAGAAACAGGTTTGTACGAATTAGTTTCAGATGAACAAATCGTTAATTATGCAAATACTGCTAAAGAAAAATATCCACACGGAAAAAATTAACTAGTTAAAACTACTGTGAGATTAAATTACATTGAAAATATCTGTTGCAATTCCCACATCCTCATTACAAGATGAATCACTTAAGATAGATAAAACTAGAAAAATTTCAGTTCTAGCAAGAGCATGTGCAATTTTTAAAATTGATACAATCTATGTCTATAACGAAGGCAATAATGGTTCAGATGGAAGTTTCATGACAATGATTCTAAGATATTTAGAGACTCCCCAATTCTTGAGAAGAAGACTATTTCAAAAAGTAAATGATCTTAAATTTGCAGGAGTATTACATCCATTAAGAATTCCAAGTCATAATACTCCAACGAATGCAAAAAAAATTGTTGCAGGAGATATCAGGGAGGGAGTAATAGTAACAGTCAAAGGTAAAAAATTTGTCGATGTAGGAATTAATCAATTAATTCAATTTTATGGCAAAACCCCAACTGGAAAAAGAGTGACAATTCAATTTAAAGAAGGATATCCAAGATTATCAGTTAAAGAAATTGACAATAGCGAATCAAAAACGTATTGGGGCTATGATGTCAAAGAAAGATCCAACTTATTTTCATTGCTATCAGAATGGAAAGGAAATATCATTATCACATCAAGAAAAGGCAAAACAGTAACTAAAGAACATCTTGAAAAATATACTAAATCTGAAGAAAACTTACTAGTTGTATTTGGATCTCCAGAAAAAGGAGTTCATGAAATAATTGGTGGAAGAATGAACAAAGTTCAAAATTCAAAATCATTGAATTTTTTCCCTAATCAAGCAACTGAAACAGTACGTTTGGAAGAAGCATTGCTCGGCACGTTAGCAATAATTAATGCTCAAAAATAATTATAAAACATGGCAGAAAGAAAAAATTTTTTGATATTTGCAATAGGCATAGGTGTTATGGGAGTAATTATTGGCGGAATAACTATTTGGAATATGATTTCAGATGTTTTAAAATAACTTAATTTAGTCATGATGGTTAACCTGTTAAAATATTTTGGTTAACGACAACTAACAGGGTTTAATAGAGGGAATTCGAGAGACGATTTAACAATGGGAGCTCGAAAAAGACATTCACCACGTAGAGGTAGTTTAGCATACTCACGTAGAGTTCGCGCAAAAACTATGGAAGCAAGAATTAGAGCATGGCCAAGTAGATCAGCATCAGAAGAACCAAAAATTTTAGCTCATTGCGGATTCAAAGCAGGTTGTGTTCAAGTAGTAAGTATTGATGATCGTGAAAAAGTTCCTAATGCAGGAAAGCAATTAGTTAGTTTAGGAACTGTCTTAGTTACACCACCAGTTTTAATTTTAGGAATTAGAGGTTATTCAAAAGATCATGACGGATTACATGCTGAGTTTGATGTTTATTCAGAAGATATTCCAAAATACATTTCAAAAGAAATGACTTTTAAAAATAAAGAGGGCGCATTAGAAAACGCAGAAAAAAGTTTAAAGAAAATTAAAGAAATATTTGCAATCGTTGCAGTATCTCCAAGAGCTGCAGGATTAGAAATGAAGAAACCATATATTTTTGAAGCAATGGTTAGCGGTGGAGACATTGAAAAACAATTTGCACATGTAAAAGAAGTATTAGGAAAAGAAATTAAAATTGATCAAATTTTTGAAACAGGTTCAACAGTAGATGTTGCAGCAATTACAAAAGGTCACGGATGGCAAGGTGTAATGAGAAGATGGAATGTAAAAAAGAAACAACACAAATCAAGAAAGACAGTTAGAGAAGTTGGTTCACTAGGTCCAATTTCACCACAAAGTATCATGTACACAGTCCCAAGAGCAGGACAAACAGGTTTTCATCAAAGAGTTGAATATGATAAAAGAATTCTAGTTATGGGTAATACAGATAACGATAAATTAAAAATTAATCCAGATGGAGGATACAAACACTTTGGTTTGGTTAAAGGAGATTTCATTATTTTGAAAGGTTCAGTTCCAGGAACATATAGAAGACTAATCAAATTAAGAAGTCAAATTAGAAATGCACCAGTTAAAGTTAACAAACCAAATATCTTGGAGGTTGTAATATAATGAAAATTACAACATATACAACTACAGGAACTAAAGATGGAGAAATCGAATTACCAATAATTTTCTCAACACCATTTAGAAGAGAATTAATTCACAAAGCATGGATAAATCTTACATCTCACAAATTCCAACCACAAGGAAGACATCCAAGTGCCGGTCAAGATGTTGTTGCAGATTCAAATGATCCACCAACAGGTCAAGGTGTATCTCGTGTTGCAAGAGCTCAAGGCGGGGGCGGTGGAAGACAAGGTCAAGGTGCAGAAGTTGCTTCAACTAGAGGTGGAAGACAAGCACATCCACCAATTGTAGGAAAAGTAATTTACAAAAAATTAAACAAAAAAGAAAACAAATTAGCATTGTGTTCAGCTATTGCTGCTACATCATCAAAGACAATAATAGAATCAAGAGGTCATAAAATCGAGGGCATAGAATCATTCCCAATAATTGTTTCAGATGATATTGAATCAATTTCAAAATCAAATGAAATGGTCAAAGTACTAGAATCTCTAAAACTAACACAAGATACAGATAGATTAGAATCAAGAAAATCACGTTCAGGACAATCTCGACTAAGAGGCAGAAGTAAAAAAGTCGGAAAAAGTGTTTTGTTTGTTACTAAAGATGATAAAGAAGTGTCTAAAGCAATAGGCGCATTACCAGGAGTAGAAGTAAAAAGTGTAAAAGACTTGAGTGTCTTAGATTTAGCTCCAGGTTCACATCCAATCAGATTAACAGTGTATTCAAAATCAGCAATAGAAGAAATTGCAAAAATTAAATCAACACATCTAGAAGTAATGGTGAAATCACAATGAATGTAGAAACAGCAATGAAAATAATTGTCAAACCATACATTACTGAAAAGACATTTGCCATGATAGAAAATGAAAATAAAATCTGCTTTATTGTTGAATTATCTGCAAAAAAACCAGAAATAGCAGAAGCAGTCAATACACTTTACAAACAAAAAGTAATCAAAGTAAACACAGCAAGAACAATTTATGGTAAAAAGGCATTTGTTCAATTTGAAACCACTGAAAAAGCTAGAGATCTCGCAACAAAGATAGGAATGCTCTAATATGGACGATAAAACTCGAAGTAGATTAACATTGGAGGAAAAAATTGGTTAAAGAATTTCAATATAGAGGACTAACTAAAGAAGAGTTAGATAATACTTCATTAGAAAAATTATTCTTATTATTCAATTCCAGACAAAGAAGATCTCTTACAAGAGGGATTACAGATGGAAAAAGAAAATTAATTGAAGAAATTAAAGCTGCAAAAGCAGGAAAATTGAAAAATCCAATCAAGACACATCTTAGGGATTTAATTATTCTACCATACATGGTAGGCGTTACAGTAAATGTTTTCTCAGGAAAAGAATTTCGTCCAGTAAATATTACAACAGAAATGGTTGGTCGATATTTGGGAGAATATGTCATAACAAACAAGAAGGTACAACACGGTGCACCAGGAGTAGGAGCATCAAGATCCAGCCTTTACGTACCATTGAAGTGATTATTATGGGTAGATTCGATTACGCTTTCCAAAATTATGATGCAACTAGACATGTTAGATCATCAGTAAGAGAAAAAGACATGTCTCACAAACACGCAAGAGAAGTTGCAGTTGCAATCAAAGGACTATCCATTGAAAAAGCTAGAGACTTTTTGTTAGCAGTAATCAATCAGAAAAGAGCAGTTCCATTTAGAAGATACAAAAATCAAGTTGGACACAAAGCAGATCCTGGAGTAATGTCAGGTCGTTATCCACAAAAAACAGCAAAAGAATTCATCAAAGTTTTAGATAATTTAGAATCAAATGCAGAATACAAAGGAATGGATTTAGACAGATTAAAAATTGTAAACGCTACAGTACACAAAGGAGTTATTGTAAAAAGATTCATTCCAAGAGCAATGGGCAGAGCAACTCCAAAGAATAATGTATTAACACACGTGGAATTGGTGGCCCAGGAGATTTAGATATGTCAGCAGTGAAAAATGTTATCAAAGATAATTACAACATGATGTTGTTAAAAGATTATTTGAAAATTGCAATTAAAGATGCAGGATTTTCTCATGCAGAAATATCAAAGACACCAACAGGTACAAGAGTTGCATTACACGTTACAAGACCAGGTATAGTTATCGGAAGAAAAGGTTCAGGAATTAGAGACCTTACAGAAAAACTGGCAACAGATTTTGGTTTGAAAAATCCTCAGATTTCAGTTAATGAAATAGAAAAACCAGATTTATCATCAAGTGTAATGTGTAATAGAATGGCATCACATTTGGAGAGAGGAACAGCATTTAGAAGAGCAACCATGTGGACTATGAAACAAATTATGGAAAGTGGTGCAATGGGTGTTCAGATTACAATTTCAGGAAAACTTAGAGGTGACCGTTCTGCATTTGAGAAACATGTTGCAGGAATTTTACCTAGAGCAGGTCATCATGCAGAGGTTATAGTTGATGAAGATATTGCACACGTAGAAACAGCAATGGGTCTAATTGGAATTAGAATAAGAATTGCAAATAAAGAAAAAGTCATTCCAGAATTTGAATTAATTAAAGAAAAGAAAAAGAAAGAGGCAAAAGAAAAACCAGTCAAAAAAGTTGAAGAAGTTAAAGTTGACGGAGATGTTAAAGTTGAAGTCATTAAGGTAGAGACAGATGAAGAGAAAGCTAAATCAGAATCAGAACAAATTGCAATTGAAGCTGAAAAAATGAAAACTTTAGAAACATTAGAAGAAGATGAGGCAACAATGAAATGACCAAAATCAGTATGAAAACAGTAAACAATTTGAATGAGAAAGATCTTAAAAGTAAAATTCAAGAAAGCAGAACAGAATTAGCAAAACTCAGAGTAGATTCATCTAAAGGAACATTAAGAAAAGAAAGTGGCAAATTAAAACCAATTCGTCACAATATTGCAAGAATGTTAACTAGATTAAATGAAATGGAGAAAAAGCAATGATTACCATAGATACAATTGCTAGACATGAGTTAATCGGTTTAGATACACAAGTAGTAGAATCAAGTAATTTACAATTAGTAGGATTAAATGGAAGAGTAATCAATGAAACAAAATCTATGTTAACAATAAACACAAAAAAAGGTAAAAAAATGATTCCAAAATTAACCAGTAATTTGAAATTTTTCATCAAAGGTGAAAGTTTCTTAGTTAATGGATCATCAATTGCAAAGAGACCATTTGAAAGAATAGGAGCAAAAGCATGACTAGAAACATAGGAATCAAAGTAAACGCACCTAAAGAGGAACCAAAAGATGGGGATACAAAAAATCCATTTAATGGAACACTTTCAATTCGTGGTAAGTTATTTGAAGGTAAAGTCATTAAATCAAAAGCAAAAGACACAGTAGTTATTCAAAAAGAATCTCCTGTTTACTTTACTAAATTTAAAAGATATGCTAGAAATACAAGTACCATTCATGCACACGTACCATCAAACTTAGTAGTAAAAGAAGGAGATGTAGTACTGGCTGCAGAGTGCAGACCAATAGCAAAATCCGTATCATACGTAGTAATTGAGGTAAAAGCATAATGGCAAAACAAGCAGGTAAAGGCGTTGAAGAGTTCCGTCCATATGTAACAAGATCAATACCAGTAGGTGCAAACATCACATGTGCAGATAATTCAGGTGCAAAAATTTTAGAAGTAATCAATGTTCCAAGACACAAAACAAGAGCATCAAGACTTCCTGCAGCAGCAGTAGGTGATTTTTGTAATGTTGTAGTAAAGAAAGGACCAGCAGAATTAAGAAAACAAGTGTATGGTGCAGTAATTGTTAGACAAAAATATGCAGTACGTAGATTAAACGGAGTTAGAGTTTGTTTTGAAGATAACGCAGCAGTATTAATTACTCCTGAAGGAGAAACAAAAGGAACTGACATTAAAGGACCAGTAGCAGCAGAAGCCTCAGAAAAATGGCCTAGAGTAGCTAACTTGGCATCAACGGTGATATGATAAAATGGTAAAACCAACAAAAATGCGCAATCGAATGATTTTCCAAGCTACAATTCAAACTAGAAGTAAACAATTGGGCGCTAATTTATCAAAAGACTTACAAAAAAAATACGGTAAAAAAAGTGCTAGAGTAGTAGAAGGGGACAGCGTAACCATTCTTAGAGGAGAATTCAAAGGAGTAGATGGTAAAGTTTCAAATATTTCAACATCAAAATCTAGTGTTGCAATTGAAGGAGTTAAGAAAGAAAAAACTAAAGGTGATAAATTTGACGTTTACATACACACATCAAATCTAGTAATTACATCATTAAACGGAGATGACAAATGGAGAATGGCCAAATTACAAGGAAAAGATCCTAGAAAACAACCTAAAGAAACTCCAAAAGAAAATAGTAAAGAAACAAAAGTAGAAAAAGAAGTCGAAAAAAAGGAAGATGAGAATTAATGGTTAGTATAGCAGGAAGTAAAAAACTCAAACGACAAATGGCTCCACAATTCTGGGGCATTGCAAGAAAAGATAAACGATTTGTAATTACAACAAGACCAGGTCCACACAAAAAGAGTTATGCAATTCCAACAGCTGTATTTCTTAGAGACACATTAAAGATAGTTTCAAGTCTTAGAGAAGCTAAAGCATCAATTTATTCGGGTAAAGTCAAAATCGATGGAGTTGTTAGAAAATCATTACATCATGCAATTGGATTAATGGACGTTATAGAATTAGAAAATGTTTCAGATATCTATCGTCTTGTGCCAACAGAAGGAAAAATATTGAAACCAATTAAAATTACAGATGCAGAAAAATCTAAAAAATTAGTAACAATTGTTACTAAAACAACAATAAACAAAGGTAAAACACAGACAGGATTTCATGATGGTCGCTCAACACTTGCAGAAGTAAATGGAAAAATTGGCGACACATGTGTTATGCAAATTCCAGATCAAAAAGTTTTAGAAATAATCAAACTTGAAGCAGGATGCCAAGGACTAGTTACACGTGGTGTAAATGCAGGACAAATAGGCAAAGTTGAAAGTGTAGAAGAAGGAACTTTTATTCTTCCAAAAAGAGTCATTCTAACTCTAGGTGATAGAAAAATCGAAATCCCAGCTGATGTTATTATGCCAATAGGTAAAGAGGAGCCTGTAATTCAATTAAAGTGATAATATGTCTCAAGTAACAGAATCCCCAATGAAAAAAATCTCATTAGAGAAAGTAGTTTTGAATATGGGAATTGGTAAATCAGGTGATGTAATAGATATTGCAAAAAAAGCATTAGAACAAATTTCAGGTAAAAAACCATCAACAAGAAATGCAAAAGATACCCAAAGAGAATGGGGAGTAAGAAAAGGAGAGCCAATAGGAGTTGCAGTAACAATCAGAGGTGATGACGCAATAGCATTATTGAAAAGATTACTCGAAGCAAAAGGAAATTCTGTTAATGGTAGATCATTTGATAATTTTGGAAATTATTCATTTGGAATTAATGAACATATCGATATTCCAGGTGTAAAATATGATCCACAAATAGGAATTTTAGGACTTGGAATTTCAGTTACATTAACCAGACCAGGTTATTCAATTCGTAAGAGAAGTAAACACAAAGCTAGTGTAGGAAAATCACATATCATTACGAATCAAGAAGCAAAGGATTATCTAACAAAAGAATATGGAGTTACGATAGTATAATGCCTAAAGATAGATCCTATGAAGCCACTGGTAGAAAAAAACATGATTTTGGAAGAGGTTCCAGATGGTGTAAAAGATGTGGAGATTATACAGCTGTTATTCAAAAATATGACTTAATGTTATGCAGACGATGCTTTAGAGAAGTAGCAACATCTTTAGGGTTCAGGAAAAATCGGTGATTATAGATGCCAGCAACCAATATTTTAGCAAATTTGTTCGTTACACTTTACAATAACGAGACAAGAAGGAAATCAGATTGCATTATCTTACCAACTTCGAAATTAGGTGTTGAAGTCCTAAAAACACTTCAAAAAGATGGATATATTGGAGAATTCGAACATATTGACGATAAAAGAGGCGGCAAATTCAAGATAAACTTGTTAGCAAAAATTACCAAATGTGGGGCTATCTCACCAAGATTCAAAGTAAAAAATGATGAATATAATAACTGGGAACAGCAGTACTTGCCTTCATATGATAGAGGAATGTTACTAGTTACAACAAATCAAGGTGTCATGTCACATCACGATGCCATAGAAAAAGGAATTGGAGGATTTTTAATCGGATATGTCTACTAGTCAATTAGAAAAATTTCAAGACGAAGTGGAGATTCCAGAAGGAGTTACAATTACACAAAAAAAACACATGTTAACATTTGTAGGTCCATTAGGAAAAACACATCAAAGTTTCCGCAAGATTCCAGTAAATTTAGAAATTACAGATAGCAAAGTTCTACTAACAACAATTGATCAAAGAAAAAAAGACTATGCAATTTTACATGCAGCAAGATCATTGATTAGAAATATTTGTGAAGGACTGATTACAGGATATACGATTAAAATGAAAGTTGTTTTTGCACACTTTCCAATAACAGTGAAAGTAGAAGGAAAGGATGTAATCATTGAAAACTTTCAAGGAGAAAGAGCACCAAGAAAAACAGTCATAGTTGGAAATACCAAAGTTATTCCAAAAGGAGAGGATGTTATTCTCACTGGAGAAGTTTGGACAGATATCACTCAAACTGCAGCAAATATTGAATTAAAAACCAAAGTAAAGAACAAAGATCATAGAGTATTCTTAGATGGTATCTATGCTTTTGAAAAGAAAAAAGGTATCGACAAATAAAATTTCTACTAACTTATGAATATTGATCCAGAGTTTGTTAAAACAACTACAGAATTTATTGATCAAACATTAGAGGCTTACAAAGCAGCAGGTGTATCTCCAACTGTAGGAGATATTTGGGATTGTGAAAATGTGGGAGATTTTCTGTGTGGGTTTTTTGTAGGAGAATTAGTTGGCTCAATACTGAGTGCATTTCAATATTCACAAAAAAGAGATCCTACTGCCGATGAACATTTAGAAATTGTCGGTTTAGTAGAAAGTCGTTCTAAAGAAATTAAAGAATTCTTTTCAAAATTTAATAATTAACTTCATTAAATCCTTCAAAGTCCTAAGTCGCAAAGATTAAATCACTTTTGTCAAGGTTAAACCATGTGCCTCCCTAGCTCAGCGTGGTAGAGCAACTGGCTGTTAACCAGTGGGTCACCAGTTCAAGTCTGGTGGGAGGCGCATTTTATATTTCTAAATTCGAGTTTTGAAACATTTTTTATCTTTAATCTAGTGTATCACTAACAGAAAGAAGATTATATTTCTAAATTCGAGTTTAGAAACATTGATCGGTTGTAAGTAATTGGTTTACTCAATTAGACAACATAGATCTAATACATGATCGGGCAATAACAATATGCAGGAAGTTTACATTGGTTAGAACTAGAAGAGCCAATAGATATTGTGTGGATTGTGGTGCAAGACTGGTATATTATCCCAGATTATCCAATCCAAAAGCACCGAATGAACACAGAGTGTTAGTTTATGCATGTCCAGATTGTACAGATGACTTTGAAAAACCAAAAATGTTTTCAATAAAAAGAAATCAAGTAGAAGATCCACTAGAAACTGTAGAAATTGAGATTACACAGTTACAGAAAAAAGTAGCTTTAACAAAATAATTTTATGACTTATTCAGAAAAACCAAGAAGTAATGCATGGTATTTGCTTCCAATATTCATAGGAATGATTGGAGGAATTATTGGCTATTTGATCATCAGAAAAGATGATCCTCGTAAAGCAAAAAATTGCATATACATAGGAATTGTGATGATGGTAATTGGAATTATTTTCAACATCATGCTATTAGGAGTTGACGTTGTGAGCAATCCAGGCTTTAATGTTAACGTCTAGCCAACACGCTAATTTCCCATCCTAAATTTAACTTATTTCTAAATTCGAATTTAGAAACATATCTAATTGATACTAGCAATTTATCAAATTTAGAATCATATAGAAGTAAATTCAAAAATTCAACAATGAGTGCATCAAGAATGAGAGATAATGTAGAAAGATGGTTAATTCATGAAAGTTTGTCATTTGATCAAGTCAAGAATGAAGAAAACACATTCCAAATTTTAGTAAAACATGCAGGCCAATACGGAATACCAGTAGAAATTTTTGAACCAAAAGCACAATTAGGAATTCTAGTAATAGGGGCAAAAATAGAAATGAAGAATAATCAAATTATCAGATACAGAGGATTTAATGAAGAAGAAAGAACAAAATTTGCCAACAAAGTTTCAGATTTTTGCAATTCAATTGAAGCAATAAGTAAAATAATCAACGAAGATGGAAAACAAAAAATTGCAGTCTATGTCGTATTAGATGACAAAGATAACATCAACCAACAAGCAATGTTTGAAGCAATAGACAGTGTTTCAGATAAACATGAAAAAACAGCCAGATTTCTATTAAAAACATTTTAAAAAATCATAGATGAAAAATGGACAAACTATTTCTTCCTTAAAGGGGGGGGGTAAAACAACAAAATATTATCAAAAAACAAATCATGTGATAATATGATGAAATTTTTGGAAAGGATATTGTTTAAAAAATGGACAAAAATATTCATAAAAAATATTTTTGAAAATGAATGAACAAAATTGCAAATAATGATAAAACTACAAGTTCATGCCTACGCGTTAAACCCCCCTATGAAAAAAAGGGTTTCAGGCATATGATGAAATTTTGGAAAACAGGCATTTTGATGGGGGGTTTAACACTTATGCCTAGATACAAAAAGCAAGGGCAATTCCACCAAGGTATCCCAACAAAGGATGGGTAATCTTTCTAAAGTAGGCGTAAAAGCTAAACCCCCACAAATTAAGTGAATTTGTAGAAAAAATTCATAGAAATTGAGCAAATATTTCCCAAAAATGAATTTGAAAACAAGTACAATCCAGGTAAAAAATAATTCAAAATAATGAAATTTATGAAAAAATAGTCAATTAATCGTCCCAAATACCCCCCTATTTTGACATAATTTTTCCCTACAATATAAAAAACTTCAAAATACTAAAATGAAAATTTACGTTGCAACTATATATCAAAAAATGAGTGACAAATTATGGCACGAATGGGCTTAGTAATTGTAATTGGAGCAATAATTGGTTCAATGGTACTAGCAAATTACATGTACATGCAATATCAAACCAATTTCATCGAAGTTAGTGAAGGAGAAACAGTCATCGTAGGGCCAGTGGAATACATAGTAACTTTTGAGGGCACACATGATGGGGATAAAGAGACAGAGCCAGAAAATACATTTGTAAAAATTGGCATTATTGCAAAAAATATCAGTGATGAAAATACAGTTGTGTCTGGAGGACAATTTTTCCTGATTGATGAAAAGGATCAAAAACATAAGGCAGTTTTTGGTGAATTTTCATCAAAAGACCTATGGTTGGTAGGATTAGAACCAAACAAACCAATTGAAGTTACAACACAATTTGACATTCCATTTGATGAAGATGAAAATTATAAAATTGTCATAAGACCGCAAAAGGATCAAGCAACAGTAGATACGGCATCAATTTGTCTAACAAATTGTTGATCGATAAATTTTAAAAAATAAAAAAAGTGTCAAATTTTATTATAGTAAGCGTAGTATTGTGTGACTTTTACTACATAACACATACTATTTTTGAAAAAAGTCATGGCAATATCTAAAGCCAAAAGAGCTGAAGCAGCTAAGAAAGCAGCAAGAACTCGTAAGAGGAATGCAGCTAAGAAAGCAGCTGAAGCACTAAAGGCAGCAGCAGCTCGTAAGAGAAAGGCAGCAGCAACTCGAAGGAAGAATGCAGCTAAGAAAGCAGCACCAAAGAGAAAAACTGCAGCTAAGAAAAAGGCCGCTCCAAAACGTAAGGCAGCTAAAAAGAAAGCAGCACCAAAACGTAAGGCAGCTAAGAAAAAGGCCGCTCCAAAACGAAAAACTGCAGCTAAGAAAGCAGCTCCAAAGAGAAAGGCAGCTAAAAAGAAAGCAGCACCAAAACGTAAAGCTGCTCCAAAACGCAAAGCCGCTCCAAAGAGAAAGGCAGCTAAACGAAAACGTTAAGCTGTCAAATCACCTTTTTTAAAAATTAACGTATTAGATATACCATATTTCTAAATTCGAATTTAGAAACATTATAAATCCACAGACGTAAATCAATCAGACATCTGCAACTCAGGTAAAACAAAAATTTTTTCAGGCTTAATTTTCAAAATGATTCGTTTCTCATTTTCTTGCTTAAAGGGATAATTAGGACGTCCCATATACTGTTGAGTTAATTTATCTGCATGAGAGTAATCGGCATCAGAAATTATTTCAATTACTTTACCTCGAATTGTGGTCATATCAAGAGGATTGTCATTGGAGGTAACGGACACTGCAACACGAGGATCACGTAAGATATTTTTGTGTTTTATCCTACCCTCAGCAGTATTTACTAAGATAAGTCCATCCTCATAATTTGCCCAAACAGGAGAAACCTGGGGAGAGCCATCTTTCATTATAGTTGCAATGAAAACAAGATTTTTTTCTGAAAATAATTTTACAACTTTTTCATCAGTCATTTTTCTACAATTTGTAACATCCATAAAATAAAGTTTGGATATGCAAAATTTATCATATTTTTATCAAAATTTTGAGCATTTTGGTTTTACAATGAAAGAATGAACAGATCGCAAAATAAAAAACAATACAAATTATTTTTTATTGGATTTTTCAAGCACGTTAGTCATCGCCCTATTCATAATTTCCATTACCAAATATTGCGAATATTCATTAGATTTCTTACCCTTAGATTTACCAGTTTTAGGTCCAAGAGATTTGAGAATCTTTTCAATTTTCTCAGATGTATTATCAATGATTTTTGAATATGTTGAATCAAAGTTTTCAGGTGTTTGAAAATCTAAGAGTTTTGTAGAAGTGCTGTAAAATTTAGTGATAGCACCTCTAGATTCTTCAATTCTTGCAATTTCAATTAATCCAGAATTTTTTAAAATTTCCAAATGATGTCTTACTGTAGTAAGTGCTTTTTTGAATCCGTGTTTTTTTAGTGCAGTGGATATTTGATCAGCAGACATTGTCTGTCGATATAGAATTTCTACTATTTTTGCTCGTGCAGGGTCTTCAATTGCGCGTGCATCATCTGTGCTCGTAGTAACAATACGATTTACTTTAATCTCTTTTTCTAATAATGTAGACATACAAGAATTGATTTTAATCTGATCTAAAAGATCCTTGTATCATATTTTTTTGTCTAATCGCATCAATTTTTGTTTACTTTAATAAACTTAGTACCAATTTTAAAAAAATACCTTATGCTACAAAAACTATTGTAATGCATCTAAATAATATAGTAGCACTACAATAATCATAATAGCGTTTGATAGTAATTAATACTGCATTGAATAATATTGTAGGGGTTAAAAAAATATGAAAAAAATGAAATTTCAAAACATATGTCGTCAAATAGGCCATGTAGGGATATGATCAAGATAATATGAAAATCAATATTCGAGTTGAAAGTTAGCTAACAGTCAACATTACGTATAGAAGTTATCTAAAGAGATAATCCAGTTAATTTCTCATATGCAATTACATAACGTTCAGTAATTGTTTGAATTATTTCAGAAGGAATTTCTGGAGCAACAGGTTCTTTACCGTTTTTTCTATTATCTTCAAATTGTTTTTGATAACCATTAGCAGTTAGCCAATCACGCAAAATTTGTTTGTCGTATGATTCTTGAATTTTTCCAATAGCATAGGATTCTTTTGGCCACAATCTATATTCATCAGGTCCAATTGAATCCCCTAAAACAATTTTACCATCTAAAATTCCAAATTCTAATTTTAAATCAGCTAAAATAAAACCAGCATTATCGGCAATAGTTGCCATTTGAGCATAAATATCAACAGATGTTTGTTCCAACCAGGAGTACTGTTCTTCAGAAACTAGATTCATTTCTAATGCTTTTGTTTTGTCAACAGGAATATCATGTTCAGACTTTGTAGTTGGATCAAAAAACGGTTCAGTTAATTTTGCAGCCATTTGGGTATCAGTATCCTCTGGTAATTCTACATCACCATTTTTCCATCGACCAATTAAACTACCATAAAAATAGCCTCGAACTACACATTCCATAGGAATCATTTTCATTTTTTTTACTGAAATTTCAGTTTCAGATTCTCTTTTTATGAAATGATTTGGAACATCTAGTTTATCAAACCAAAATTCAGCAAAATGACACAAAACTTGGCCTTTTTTTGGAATATCCTGACTAAATTTTACATCATAAGCAGATACCCTATCAGAAAATTTGAAAAGTAGTGAATATTCATCTTTTTCATATAGATCTTTTACTTTTCCACTAGTTAGAAACTTCAATTAATTATGTTGAAATTTAATAGAATTTAACTGATAGGAAAAAGTATTAAAAATAATATTTATTTTATGTCTATTCCATTCCAAAATGCAACCATACCCTTGATCTTATTTGCTGCATCATTAGGTTCGGCATAATACCATGCACAATCTTTGTTGGTTTTACCATCTACAGTTACCGAATAATAATTTGCTTTTCCTTTCCAACCGCATACTGTAGTTAGTTCAGTTTTTGTAAAAAATTCCAACTTTATCGAATCAAATGGGAAATAATGATTTCCTTCAACAATTTCAGTATTGTCACTTTCAGCAATTACAACATTGTTCCACATTGCTTTCATGAAATTATTAGAAAATTACCATATTTAATCAAATCTTAATCGTTTGTGGATAATTTATAATTTAAATTACCTAAAACTTTGTTATCAAACTAAATTTTTGCTTTGACTTGTTCACGTTTTGTAAAGTCAGGTTTTATTCCAAGAGAATCATAATTTCCAGATGAACATGTAAAGCACATGGAATCCTTTGGCATTCCAACTGCATCAGCTAAATTCTCAGCATCATTGTATCCCAAAAAGTCAACACCGATACTTTTTCTAACCATTTCAGTTATTTCCTCAGTAGTCATTTCTTTACCATTAGTGAATGTTGCAAGTTCCTCTTGAGATGGGAAATCAATTCCAGCATAACAAGGATAATTGATTTGAGGATATGTTATTAACATGCTGATTTTTTTAGCCCCTGCTCTTCTGAGTGCTTTGATAATAGCTTTAGAACTTGTTCCCCTTACCAAACTATCATCAATAACTACAACATGTCTGTCTCTAATTATTTCACTAATTGGAATAATCCATCTGTTAATTTCTACTCTGTCACTTTGATGTGGTTCAATAAAACTTCTCAAAGGACCTTTCTTGCTGTATCTATCTTTGAGAAGGCCTTCATCAAAGGATACTCCAAGTTCTTGTGCGTAACCCAAGGCTGCAGGTCTTGCTGAATCTGGAACAGGTATTACTAAATCTGCATCTTTAATTGGGAATTTTTTTGCCATAAATCTTCCAATGTTTTTTCTAGAAACGTAAATGTTATGGCCTTCCATCATACTTGATGGATGTGCAAAGTAAGTAAATTCAAAAGAACAATGTGCACGAGACTTGTCATCTGAAAACTTTTCAGTCTCCAAACCATTTTTACTTAATTTGATTAATTCACCAGGAGTTACATCACGTTGTAACGTTGCAGCAACTGCAGTTACAGCTGCTGATTCAGAAGTTACAATGTATGTATCATCAGATTCCTTATGTCCTAAAACCATCGGACGAAATCCTTTAGGATCTCGTGCAGCATAAACAGAATTATCATCAGAAATAAAAGTAAAACAATACGAACCAACCATTTCATTTTTTAAAATTGAAAGTGCTTTTCCCATTTCCCCATTTTCAGAAATTAATGAAACCAATCTTTCTGCAGCAACTAATGTATCACTTGCATTTTGAGGAGTAAAAGAACAACCTCCAACTAAATTAGATAGTTCCTGAGCATTGGCAATTGTTCCATTATGTGCAACACAAAGATCTTTTACTTTGAGTGGTTGTGCATTGGCCAAAGTGCTTGTTCCCATTGTAGAATATCTGACATGCCCAATTACACAAGGAGATGCATATTCCTGTGCAATTTTTTTAAATTCAGAAGATGAGTGAGAAACTAGACCTACTTTTTTGAATGGTGGTTTGTTAGGTACTGCAAATCCCCAGGCCTCTTGTCCTCTGTGTTGTAAAGCACGTAATGCATCAAAAACCATAGGAACGACATTCTTTCCAGACAAACTGTAAATCCCTACTACTCCACAATTTTCTTTGACTTTAGGCACGTAGAACCATCTCCCTTAACGAATTAAACCAAGTCTTTTGTGCCTTATCAACGCTTAGATCAATTATTGGTTTAGAATCATTACTAAATTGAATGGAGTCACCAGCAAACTCACCAATTACTGAATATGATACATTGTGTTTTTTCAATACCTCTTCCAGATTTTGAATATTTTCTTTTTCAAATGTAATTAAATATCTTGAATGACTTTCTGAAAATAAAATCTTATCAGAATCCAATTTTTCGCCAGGTATTTTTTCCAATGAAATGTTACACCCAATTTGATTTGTCATGCAAAGTTCAGATATTGCAATTGCCAATCCGCCTTTAGAACAATCATGTGCAGATTTGATTAATTCATTTTCAATTATTTCCAATACAGAATCCATATTTTTCTTGGATTCTGTAAAGTCAACTGCAGGGCACTTGCCTCCAACAAATTTGTGAATGTATTCAGAATATTCTGAACCTCCCAATTCATCTCTAGTTTCACCAATCAGAATTAATGAATCTCCAGAATTAATTTTTTGAATCCTCAAAGGTTTCTTTTCAATTAAACCAATTACACCAATTACTGGAGTTGGTTTGATTGGACCATCAGATGTTTCATTGTACAAACTCACCTTACCACCAACACATGGAATTTCAAAGTCTTTTGCAAAATCAGTCAGTCCTTTAAGGGATTCTAAAAATGTCCAAAATATTTCAGGATCATTTGGATTTCCAAACTGAAGATGGTCAAGCATTCCTATTGGTTTTGCTCCAGTACAAACTACATTTCTACACGCTTCTTCAAAACAACCAATTGCACCTTCACGTGGATTAATGTAGCACTGTTTTGGATTACCATCAATCTTAATTGAAAGAGATTTTCCATTATCTAGCCTCAAAACAGATGCATCATGACCAGGTTTTGTTACAGTTCTAATTCCAACCTCATGATCATATTGGCCATAAACCCAAATCTTACTTGCAATATTTGGAGAACCAAGCAATTTCATCAAGGTTTCAGAATAATCAGATAATTGTGGGAAAGATTTTGCTATCTCAAGATTTTCAAGATATACAGGTTTTCTTGAAGGTAAATCAAGCAAAGTTGCATTTGCAACAATATCTGTAGAAATATTTGCAATTGAAGTTTCACCTTTTTTTACATGCATTTTATTGTCAAATGTTACGTGTCCAATTACAGAGCATTCAATTCTAAATTTCTCACAAATTTTTTGTAATTTAATTAATTTTTCACTGTCAGTAACAATCAACATTCTTTCTTGAGATTCAGAAATCATTATTTCATCAGAATGCATGTCAGACTCACGAGTATGGACTTTATCCACATCCATTTCTATTCCAATATCTAATGCATCAGCAGTTTCAGACACAGCACATGACAAACCACCACCGCCAAGATCTTTCATTGCATGAATTAATTGTTCATTACGTGCTTCCAAAATTGCTTCAATGATTAATTTTTCAATAAAAGGATCAGGGATTTGAACAGCTGAACGATCCTCAGTTTCTAAAGAATCAGATGCAAATTGAGAACCACCAATACCATCTCTACCAGTGGCACCACCCAATAGAACTACCAAGTCCCCTTTTTTTGCATGATTTTTAATTAAATTATCTTTTTTTCCAAACCCGATTGCAGCTACATCAACCATTGCGTAATTTTTGTAGCATTCATCAAATTCAACTTCACCTCCAACTGTAGGAATTCCTAAACAATTGCCATAATCTGCAATTCCAGTTACTGCATTTTTAAAAAGCCATTTTGCATGTTGATCATTTTCAATATTTCCAAAACGTAATCCATCAAGAAGTGCAATGGGACGAGTTCCAGCAGACAAAATATCTCTAATTACTCCTCCAACACCTGTTGCAGCACCACCATAAGGCTCAACTGCTGAAGGATGATTATGACTTTCAATATGGGCAGTTACAACATATCCATCTCCGACATCTAAAACTCCAGAATCATATCCTTTTTCATTAATTACCAATGGCCCATCCATGGGTAACATTTTGAGATGTTTTTTAGAAGATTTGTAAGAGCAGTGTTCGGACCATTCAGCTGCTACAATTTGTAATTCAGTTGGAGTTGGGTCTCTACCAATTTTTGTTTTTAATTCCTCTAATTCACGTGACTCTAAACTCAATTTTCAATTCCTGCCTTTTTCAATAGAGATTCAAAAATTAATGAAGATGGTTTGTTATCTTGAGGATTGATTTCGGATTCAACAGCTCTTTCAGGATGAGGCATCATGCCAACTACATTTCCATCTTCATTGCAAACACCAGCAATTTGATTTAACGAACCATTCACAACTTTATCATATTTGAAAACAATCTGATTCTTTTCTTCAAGTTTGTTCAATGTCTCATCATCTACATAATAACGTCCTTCACCATTTGCAATTGGTATAGGTATTTTCTGGTTTAATTCAAATTGATTTGTAAATGGAGTCTTATTATTTTCAACAATCAAATTTGTCCACTCACACATAAAATTAAGAGAATCATTTTTGAGCAAAACTCCAGGCAACAATCCAGATTCTACCAAAATTTGAAATCCATTACAAACTCCTAAAATTGGAAGTCCTTTTTGAGCAATTTTTTTTACATCTTGTATAATTGGACTATTTGCAGCAATAACTCCAGCTCGTAACCTATCACCATATGAGAACCCACCAGGCAGAATGACAGCATCAAGATTATCAGGAAGAGGCTTGTCATGCCAGCAATATTGGGCATTTAGATTAAAAACATCAGATAATACATGAAACATATCACGATCGCAATTACTTCCAGGAAAAACTACAACTCCAACATTCACAATAGATTTTAGTTTCAGAGTTATTTAATTTGAGCCCAGCCTAATACAATTTTTAAGTGAATAATTTAGGGGATCGCTATGGCAAAAGTCAGAGACATCATGCAAAAGAATGTAATTACAATTGAAAGCATAAAAAAAGCACATGATGCAGCAATTATTCTTAAAGAAAAAGAGATCAGTTTTGTAGTAGTGGTCAAAGAAGGAAAGCCAATAGGAATTGTTTCAGAAAGAGACATTGTAAGAAAAATTGTTGCAGACAGCAATGATGCACATGCAACACAATTAGAAACAATTATGTCTAAAAATTTCAAATGGGTCGAACCAAACGCATCAATTGAATCAGCAGTTCAAAAAATGTTAAACAACAACATTAGACGCCTAGTAGTTTTGGAAAATGAGAATTTAGCAGGAGTAATCACTCAAACAGATTTAACAGAATTTCTGAGAAGCAAAATTTTGATTAATGCAACTGTTGAAAATATTGAAACAAATTAAATGTCAAAAACATCAATTTTGACAATACTGACCATAGGATTGTAAATTCTTAGTTCATCACAAATCTCCTTAACCTTTGACTGAGCAGTTTCTTTATCTTTTTCATCAATTGAAAATTTTAACATTTTTGCAGTTTTAATTTCAGATACATTTTGATGGGTACCTTTCAAAACTAAATCATTCAGAATGGTTTTTCCTTCAGGATCACTAATCCCAGGCTTGTTTTCTATTGTCACATGAACCTGATAACTTGTCATATCATCGAGTAGTAAAATACTGATTAATCTATCTTCCGAATAATTTCAAAAATTATAGCAGTCCACTTTGTATTAAAAATGATTTTAATTTCTCTTTTGTATTTACGTCATCAAATTTATCGTCTTGATCAATAGGTAATAGTTCATGTCCATTTAAAATTAAATTATGAGGTCCCAAGTCACGAGCATTATCAGTATTCATAGAATTAATCATATCAAGTACCTGATCATTAGTAGGATAGACACCATTATTTTCCAGAAATGTTCTCAAATCAATTCCTTGAATCCAATTTCTTTTTTCATTTCTTGAACCATAATCAATTAGGATTTCATCAAAATTTGATTTAATATCAATATGGGAATCAGGACCAAATTCCTCATCATATTTTTCAGTTCCACGCCAAGCACGATCAATTGTTTTAGATTCAGTATTTTTTAACAACCACATGTTTCTTTCAAGTTTTTGATTTACAGCGTCACCCAAACCGGATTTATTTTTGTTCAGTAATTGAGGTAAAAATTTTTCAAGTTTCAATTTTTCACTTTTAAGTCGAGATGAATTTTTTGTAGCAGTATTTTCTAAGGAATTAGGGTGTTCAAAAAAACAAAATGAACTCATAGAGACAAGAAGTTCAAGGACATCTTGAAAAGGCTCATCAAAGTGATGTACAACATTCAAAGCCAATACAATATCAAAATGCTGAACTTCTTTGAGATTCTGTAAATGTTTCAAATTCATTTGTTTTTCGAGGAGTAAAATATTCTGATTATTGTTTTTTTTACAAGAATCTAGCAAATTTCGTTTAGAATCACCCTCCACAGCAACAAAAACACCAGAAAAATCCTCAGATAATCGAAATGTGAAATAACCTTCAGCTGCACCCAAATCTAAAACAGATATTGGACGATTGAATTTTTTACAAAATTTTAAAATTTCTTGATAACGTTCTACAGACTCTCTATATCCTAAAGAAACAGTCTGTCCCTGTATTCTAACATCGTTGTAAGTATCTATTTGGATTGATTTGTTTTGAGAAATTTCTTTTTTTTGTAATTCAGTATATTCGCTAGAATTTTTGAGAATTAAAGACAGTTGTTCTAAATTTATTTTATTATTTTGTATCTCATCGGCATAGAAATCTAAGTCATCAAGTGTAGGCTCCCTATCTAATAATTGTAAATATTGTTCACGAATAGATTTCCTCATATTCATTACAAATAATTTCATCAGGCTAGTAATTTACATTTCTAGATAGCAATTTTAGGGTTAGATAGTTATACCAGAATATTTCAACATATCATATATGGCAAGAAAGGATAGAATGAGATATTGGAAAATCACTTCGGATGAAATGAAAGAATTCAATTACGATGAGAGTAAATTATTGAATTGGGAAATTAAATGTGTTAGAGAACCAGAGGAAGAAGCACACTTTATTGGAGTATTCATGTATAGAAATGGTACCGCTTATGATTATGAATCAGTTAAAGGGGTTTGTTATTTTCATAATAATATAGATAGAAAAGAACTTCCAGAAATTACAAAATTTTTGCAAGGAAAATTTAATGGTAAAGAAATGGAGAAAGGAGATAGAATACTATTGAAAGATTCAGATCAAATTTTCTCTAGTAAAGATATTGGTGAATTAGCAAAAGAAATGGAGAGTAAATTCAACACTAAAGCAATCATATCTTTAGAATTTGAAGACATAACTGCTGAAGCATTAAAAGAATCAGGCATGCCAGAAGCAAAACTATTGCCAATTCCAAAATAGGTCTTTTTTAAAAAATATACATTTTCATACATCATAGCACAAAATGAAATTGGATGTCAAATTTAGAAAGTATCAACACACATCTTGAGGAATTAAGAAAAAGACTTCTAAGAATAGTAATAGTAATTGGAATCATCACAGTTGTTGTTTTGACATTTCATGCAGAACCAATTAACATTGGAGAAGTTACACTGTACTATCCATCACCGGATCCTCAAAACAATATTGCAGCTCAAATTACAAACCATATGAGAGAGAATTTAGTTCCTACAGATGTACAATTAATTCAAACTGCACCAGGACAAGCTTTCTTTGCTCAAATGTATGTTTCAGCATTAGTAGGAATGGTAATTGGAATGCCAGTAATTATCAGAGAATTTGTTGGATTTATCAAACCAGCTTTGAAAGAAAATGAAATTAACGTTAGTAGAAATATCTCACTACCTGCATTAGGATTGTTTATTGCAGGATGTGTATTTTCATATAATTTTGTAATTCCATATATTTTAGAATTTTTATATCGATACGGGGATTCAGCTGGACTAGTTACATTCCTAAACGTAATGGAATTTGTAACTTTTGTATTACAATTTTTATTGGCATTTGGATTTTCTTTTCAACTTCCATTAATCATGTATGCAATTTCAATGTCAGGTATGGTAGACAAAGATTTTTGGAGAAAAAATGCAAGGTATGCAATTGTGATCATCATAATTTTTGGTGCAATCATTACTCCTGATGGAACAGGTGTTACAATGATGTTTGTTGCAGGGCCAATGATTGGATTATATTTTGCAGGCATGTTGTTCATTGAGCGTAAACAAAGAGAAAAGTTGAACACTTAAATCTGAAATCTAAGAAGTAGGGTTATAATGCTTGGAAGTACCGAAATCATAGTTTTAGTTGTGGTAATAGGCGTACTAATTTTTGGTGCTAAAAAAATCCCAGAACTTGCTAAAACATTTGGTAAGGCCAAAGGCGAATTTGAAAAAGGAAAAATTGAAGGAGATAAGGAACTAGAAGATTTCAAAGGAAAAATTGACGAATCTCCTAAAGATAAAGAAGTAAAATCAGACTGATTTTTCACATAAAATAGTCATATCATCTAGTAATTTTGAATAATTGGCAATTAGTTTCGATTTATCCAATAATTTTGGAATTTTCATTGCTCCCATCAATTTTAAATCCACATCAACTAAAATTTTAGTTCCGTCAGGAATTTCAATAAACTCCTGTCGAATGTAACTACCTTTAGATTTTCCACCAATAACAAAAACTTCATGTAAAACAAACGGTTTTGAGACATGTTTGGACATTAAAAGAAATTCAATGTCACCTAATGTGAAATGTTCCTCAACAACTGCAGTCTCTCCACGTACTGAACGAATACGGATAGATGGAAAATATGCAGGGATTAATTTTTCATATTGTTCATAATTGGAGAAAATCTCAAAAACATTTTTTCGTTTAGCATGAATAATTTTTTCTAAAGAAAATGTGGTCAACAGTATTTTAGAAACTTCCCCATCGAGGGTATAAATCATGATCAATGTCAAACTGATCAAGACATTTTCCTACTCCATGGTTTACAATATCATCAATGGTTTTTGGTTTAGTATAAAATTCAGTTACAGGTGGCAAAATTATTACACCCAGTCTGGATAATTTTAGCATGTTTTCTAAATGAATTGCAGACATTGGAGTTTCTCTAACCATTAAAATTAATTTTCTATCTTCTTTAATTGTCACACCAGCAGCTCTTGCAACTAATGTATCATCATAACCATTAGCAATTGCTGCTAATGTCTTCATACTACAAGGAGCAACTATCATGCCATTAATTCTATGAGTTCCACTAGATACACTTGCAGCCATATTTTTCTCATCTGAATCGCTGGCAGCAAGAGATTTTACATATTCAGGAGTATATTCAGTTTCCATTGAGATGCATTTTTCCCCCCACTCAGACATAACCAGATGTGTTTCAACATTTAATTTTTTTAAAACTTCAAGCATTCTAATTCCGTAGATTACTCCAGTGCTACCAGTAATTCCAATTATTAATTTCATGAATCAATATGGAAAATAGTAGTATTTAGAATAGACTCATCAAGGGGATTTGTTATGAAGATGGTTTGTTGCATTTTCCGTTGCCTCCAACCTAAAAGGAATAATTATCAGATAAAAAGCATGATTTTTGTTTGAAATCAGGATTTACGCTTAACTATTACTAAGCCCAAAATTATCCCAATACCCACAATACCAATTACAACATACAATGTTGCAAAATCATCAGCGGATTCTTTTGATGTGAATTTTTTTACATCCTCAAGAGGGGTTTCTGAGATACGAATTATCTTATCATTATTTCCATTGGCAGTAAGAAGATACAAATTTCCATCAGGACTCATTTGAGCAGTTCTAATTCTACCAAATTCTCCATCAAACATTTTTTCTGAACTAATTATAGAACCATCGTTTGCAATATCCATCACCATTAGATGCTCACCTCGAAGTGTTCCAACTAAAAATTTTCCAGTAAAATCAGAAATTTTTTCAGAATCAAAAAAAACCATTCCACTAGGAGCCCAAGTGGACTCACCACTGTGAATTATAGGATTAACAAAAGAATCATCCGGCGAATTTCCAACTATATTTGGCCACCCATAATTTTTACCTTTTAAAATCAGATTTATCTCATCATGCCCATAACCAAGTTCTCCTGAAGGACCATGTTCGGATGAAAGAAAAAGTCCGTCTGCAGACCACGCTAGTCCTTGGGGATTGCGATGACCATAAGAGAAGATAGGACTTGAATCAAATGGGTTATCATCAGGAATAGTTCCATCAGAATTAATTCTCAAAATTTTTCCAGCAAGAGAAGATAAATCTTGGGACCAGCCAGGATTAATTGCATCACCAGTTGAAATATACAATTTTTCATCTGGACCAAACTTTATTCTCCCACCATCATGCCATGGGGCACCAGGTATACCATCAAGAATCAACTGTTTGTTAGAAAGAGTGTCATCATCAACTTCAAAACTAAAAACTTTGTTTTGATAAAATTCAAGCTCTAAATTTGTTTGATATACGTAAATTTTGTTATTTTCTTCAAAGTCAGGATGTAATGCAAGACCCAATGTGCCACCCTCAACAGAACCACTCTTGGGGAAGGTTTGGATAACTTTTGCAACTCCAGATTCACTCATTTTCCAGATACGACCATCTCTTTCTGTAAAGTAAATATCTCCATTAGGTCCAAATACTATTTCCCAAGGATTATTGAGTCCATCCACTATTACGTCAGAATTCAAATCGCCAAATGCAGGCAACATCATTGAAAAAATGCAAATAGAAAAAAGTAAAAATAAAAATCTCACAATTACATGAAAGTTTTTTTATTTAAAATACTATGCAATAAATTCTAAAAAATAGAATTGCAAATAGGAATTCTTTGACAAGGTGTGCAAATTGAAAGTAAATAATACATAAAACAAATTATGATTTGGCTTAGATCGATATTAGATTTGACCCTTTACCTTGAATATTTTCTTCATAGAGATTATTCCTATGAGTTGTAAGAAAGGTTATGTCCATAATTTCGCATGGTTTGAAATTTTATCAAAAAAGATGTGTATTAATTGTAAACAAGAAGAAGCCTAGCTTCTTTCAAAAATAATTTTTAAATCATATCACTTGTTTTCAGATATATCTTGTTCAATGGATTCAGCAGATTCTTGTTCAACAGATTCCTTTTCTAATTTTCTTCGTTTAATCCATAATGAAACACCACAAACAGCCATTGCAGTTAGTAAAATTACACCTGCCATTTGAAGTTCAAATGAATAAAACATAGTTTTTTTTAAACTGGCATTTAAAAAAAACATTTTGGTATATTCCGATCTGATATATTGTAATTTTACATATATTAGATGCCAATATTTAGGCATAATATGATCAAAAGTTCTGAGATCAAGAAAATAGTTAATGATTATTCAGATGTAAAAATAGGAGTACTAGGAAGTCATTCTGCTTTAGAAGTAATGGACGGAGCAAAGGATGAAAATTTTGAAACAACTGTTTTTTGCCAAAAAGGTAGAGAAGGACCTTATCAAAGATTCAACAGAATTGCAGACCAAATAGTAGTATTAGATAAATTCAAAGACATGGCATCAGCTAAAAATCAAAAAATGTTAAGAGATTCAAACACAATTGTTGTTCCACACAGGTCTCTCACAGTTTATCTGGGTTACAAAACAATTGAAGATAAATTCAAAGTTCCAATTTTTGGAAATAGGAAATTATTTCAAGCTGAAGAAAGAACTGCTAAAAAAGGACAATACTATCTTTTAGAAAAAGCCAGAATCAAATATCCAAAATTATTCAAAGACCCAAAAAGAATCAACAAACCATCCATAGTAAAGGTTCAAGAAAAAAATAGACCTTTAGAAAGAGCATTTTTTACGGTATCATCATACAAAGATTACAAAGAAAAATCAGAACAGAAAATCAAACAAGGAGTTATTGCAAAAAAGGATTTAGAAAAAGCAAGTATAGAAGAATTAGCAATTGGAACTTACATGAATTTTAATTTCTTTCACACACCTATTTCAAATCAAGTTGACTTCATTGGAATCGAAAGAAGACTTCAAACAAACATTCATGACTATAATGCATTACCAGCAAAAGAGCAATTGGAGATGGATATTGATTTACAAAATATTGAGGTAGGCCATACTCCAGCAAGTATTAGAGAATCTTTGCTTGAAAAAGTTCTAAAAATGGGAGACAAGTTTGTCTCAGCAGTAAAAAAAGAATATGCTCCAGGCATAATTGGTCCATTTTCACTTCAAAGTGTCATTACTAAAGATTTAGAATTAATTGTTTATGATGTTTCATTAAGAGTTCCAGGAAACCCCATAGTTGCAACAACTAGCCCATATACAAAATACCAGTATGGTCAAACATTTGGAGTCGGACGAAGAATTGCAATGGAAATTAAAAGAGCTCAAGAAGAAGATCGTCTTGATGAGATAGTTACATAACTATTCAAACAGTGTTTAATTTTCCTGTATGTGTTTTAAAATATTCTTGAAGTGCAACATTAGAACGAACATCCTTGTAAGAATCCAACATTGTGTCCATTATTCGATTAATGTGATTTTGTAATCGTTTGATTCTTTGTTGTGCTATTGGATGCTGCAAAAGTCTAATTTTATCAAAATGATCAATTTTAGAAATTACCATAGTTATTCTATTAATTTCTTCTTGAATATGTTCAAGCAATTTTAATCCATCTTTACTAAAACCAAATCGACCACCATCACTGAACATTATAGTTGGAATCTTTTTTATCAGGTCAATTTCAAATTTTTGGTATTCTAAGAAATTATCCATCATTGATGAAAATTGATCATGAGTTTGAGGCGTATCAAGTTTTTTATAAAATAAATTATTTTTTAAAGTTCTAGATTCAAGAAATCCCATATAGGCTAGTCTTTGAATAGATTCAACTACTTCAGATTCATTACCACCACATCTTTCAATTATGTCTTTTAGTTCAACCCACTGAGAAGTACAAAATAAAATGTAATCATCATGAATCATTACCATCGTACTAACATGGATGGTATTGGATTTCTAATATGTTTAGGTAAAAAATTTGCATGAACAGATCAAATAGGAAATTAAATGGCGAAGCCCGCTTAATTGCAGAACAATAAGAGATTTCCTCTTGTGGTCAAGCGTCAAACGCCTGAGTGCCTTTTTCGTTCTGCGGGGCTACGCACTTTATTCATTAGTTTTTAGAACTAACGACATCATATTTCATACAATGTATAAGTATTTAAGATTTTTATGTAATAATTTCAATATATTTTCTAAATATTCAAAATTATAACTATATCAAATAAAATAATATTAAGAAAAATATATTTTCAATAAAAAATACAACAAATTGTTAATTGGTGAGTTTAAGATCTTATTCCTGTTCTAAAAAATAATTTAACAATTTAAAATATGATCACAGTAAAGCAAATTTTTTTCTTAATCTGACTGCTAACCGATAGACTATCAGTCATTTTCATACATTATGTTGTGTATTTCTGATATTTACCAATTGATCAAGCTGTTTTTTGAGAATTATTTCTGGTTTTAAACATGAGCATTCCCCATTTCATAAGGACTCTAGGGCAGAGTGAGTTTTTTTAGATTTTACGTGCTTCAATGAAAGTGAACTGTTCAATTTTTATTTTGGAGTGTACATCAAAACCCTCTTCTTTGAGAGTATCATCCAATCCCTTTAACCACGAATTCATTTTGGCAGTTGTTTCACATACAAACAAGAAGCCATTTTTAGCCAAACATCTGTTTGCCTCTTTAAAGTAAGACTTCCAATTATTGCCCCACATAGAAAGTGAAAATACTGCAACATCCAATGCGCCATCTTTGATGTATTCGGATACATCTACCATATCACACGAGATGATGTTTTTTGTTTTTGCAATGTCTTGATATTCTATTGCAACATGATCAATGCTTTTGACCCTATCGTCTCCAAGTGACTCTCGGATTTTTGCTTCACCACATCCAAAATCTCCTATCTTTAACCTAGGAGACATTTCATTCAATTTCTTAATGTAGTACTCATAAGGAATAACATCCCACGTTTGTCGAGATTTACGATATTCATTGTGATACTCTATTACCCATTGCGGATCTTCTTTTAGCATTTCATGAACTTTTTTGGAATGTACATGAAACACCTGCTTATGCATCTCTTCTAATCTGCCCAGTTTTCTTACAGTTGGCTCTCTTTCAACAATTTCTGGAACATCAAGCTCTTCAACAAATACAAAAGAATAATCTTCGTTTTCTAATCTCTTATACCATTTTACAACTTCTTTCATTGCTCTTGTTTTTGTAATTATTTTATTATCTCGAGGTAGAATTCCATCAACAGCACAATCTGCTAGAGTCTGTTTTCTTTTAATTAGATTTAATTTTCCTTGATCATATTCGATATAATGTGTTCTTCCCTTCTTGGTTACTGGAATTCTGGCATTAATATGAAAAACATCTATCGGTTTTGTCTGTCCTTTTCGTGCAATTCTGCCTATAATTTGCTCATATTGAGCATGTGTCCATGGAAGTGAGTTGAAAATTATTCGATTACATGACAGTTGTAGTCCGTCAACACCTACTGAAATTGGACTGGAGCAGATTAAAACTTGAAATTTATTTTTAGGTGAAAAGTCTTCCAGTTCATATTTTCTTGTTCCAGTATACAGCCCCCACGTGATTTGCTTATCATCTAATGCGGTTGTTAGTTTTTTCACAATATTGGAATCTATTTTTCCCTTACCAACATATTCTGTATAGATGATGGTTTGACCTTCAATTTTTTTAATTATTTCAGAAATTCTTGCATCTGTCAATTCAAGTTCTATGAGTAGTGGATTTTGTTCTAATTCTGAAAATGGTGATGAGATTGGAGCATCTACAATTACTGAAGGATGTTTTTCAATTTTAAAATTTTGACCATTTCTTTGACGTATGGATATATTGGTTAACTGTTCATACATTCCTACTCCGTTAAAGAAAAACCTATCATCTGTTTTTACATGATTGTGGTTTCTACCTGATAGTAATTCTAAAAGTGAGCGTCCTTCTTTCAAGGTATTAATTATTGGAGTTGCAGAAAGTCCCAGTCTTCTTGATTTAGGATTATTTTCTTTAATGTATTTTAACGAATTTTCCAAATGTAATCGTCTTGATCGAGATGTCTCTTCATCAATATTCTTTTTTAATGGAGCCTTTGCAAATTGAATTTCATCCATAATGACAAAATCAATTTTTATTTTTTTAAATATGGAAATTTTTTTGCCTGATGTTTGTTGATTGAATATATCATAATTTATAATCAAATATCTAGGATTTTTTGCAGATTTTGAAATTGAAAATACTTTATTCCGTATAATTACTTCAGAATCGGGAAAAATTTCTTTTATTTTATCTCCCCATTGTTCAATCACATTCTTTGGACATAGGACTAGTGTTGTTTTTGCATTCATTACTCTTGAAGCCAGTATTGCAGAAAGTGTTTTTCCTGCTCCAGGCTCAGATGTATTTGCAAAGTATCGAGATTTTACACTTGTAGCCTTGTATGCAACATATCGTTGCATAAGGTATGGTTCATGTGGAAATGCATATCCTTTAGGAATTTTTAATTCCTTTGTTCCCTTGTATTCATCGAGAAATGTTGTAATTACTTTATCATGAAAATCATTACCAGTTTTACCTTCTCCTTTTACATCCGATACTGTCTCTTCTTCTTTTAGAAATGCTCTATTCCATAACTTGTGAACAAGAAATGTTACAAAAAATTTCATTGATTCTTCGTCAATAGAAATTAGTAAAGATTTTTCAATATCTGTAAATTTAAGAATATCTTTTGTAGGTTGAGGAGAATAATCCGTTAATAGACCATCATCTTTTTCTGAAACACTTTGATTTTTGTTTACAATTTTTCTCTCTTCAGATAATTGTTCAGGATCAATCGTTACATCTTTTGAAATGTCAGGTAATTCTAATGAATCAGATTCTGCGTAACGTATTATTTTTTTTAAACCTGATGGGGATAGAGAAGCACTTTGTAGTTGTTTTAGAAATTTACTACTTTTTGTATTGTTACGACCATAAATTTCATTGATCATTAATAATTTTGCAAAAACTACTTGATCCTCTGGATTTGCTTGATGAATAATTTTACTGTCTATGAGTGCCTTGACAAGTTTTTTTGTATTTTCTAATGTCATTCGTAGATCTTCTCTACCTAGAAAATCAAACCAATCTATCCAAACACTTTGTTTTGAATAAACAGATTCAGGTGCATTAGGTAATTTTTTGCCATTTATTTTGATAGTTTTGTTTTGTGATAACCATTTTTTGTAATCTCGTTTTGAAACAAGATTAAATGGTTTGAGATATTTTTTTGCATCTTCATAAGTACACCATGGGTTTTCTTCTTGATTTAGGAATCCATACCAGCCATTTTTTGGCCATAATCCCTTTTTAATAAAATATGAATCTGGATGTAGTGAAATATTTAATGGAATTTTATCTTTATTTTTTTCCATGAATTTGTGCCATTGTCCCCCTGTTGTTATGTTATTTTGTATGGCGAATTTTTGATGTTGTTTGTATGATGCATAAATTGATTTACTGTTTCTCATTAATGGATCGTTTTCATCTATTCCTAACCAAACATGCCACCTAAATTTCTGATTTTTTGATAATTTTATTCGATTAGGTGCCTTATGTAGTCCTTCAGGCAATGGATTTGTTTGAAAATGTTCAAACCATTCTTCTTTTTTTGTAATGTGATTTTTTTTACAATATTTTTGTGCAATTACTAATTGTTGTTCAAAAGGAAGAAATTTTTTTGGTTTTCTATTAAAGAAATGATCAGCATTTTTCCATTGTTTCGTCTTTCTGAAATATTGATCTAAATTACTAGGAAAATTCAAAGGTAATTTTCCATTTTTATACCAATTATGCCATTGGGTTAAATCACCAATTCCGTTTTGTATAGCAAAATCTTGACATTCTTTGAATGTTGCAGTTTTTGGAGTATTTTTTTTGGTTTCTTTCCCTAAAAAATCAGGCCAATTTGTCCACATTCCCAATTTTGTATAATATGTTCTTGTGCTAATCGGTAGTTTGTTTTTGATTTTAAAATCTTTAGAAATTCGTTCCCAATCTGCTTCAGTTTCACAATTTAGTTGTTTGACGAGTTTTTTTGCTTCTTGGTATGACACATATCCCTTTCCTAAAAAATCAGGCCAATTTGTCCAATTCTCTTTCCATTGTCTTTCACTATCTGGATTTATTGGTAGTCCTTTGGGTGCTTTACCACTTCTTACCCATTTTCTGTATTCTTTGTTTGATTTGAATTTCTTTTTGCTAACTAATTCCCTGGCTTCTTTGAATTGCATGTAGTGGTCTTCAGAATACCAGTACTTTGGATGGATATTCCCATTTCCCAACCAATCTCCCATTCCCTTCCATTCTGTTTTGTAAGAACGAGGGTCTGATGGAATGTCATCAGGTTTTTCTCCTGATTTAGCATATTCTCTCCATTCTAAACTATTTTTTAATTTTAATTTGTGAACAAACTCTCTAGCCTCTTTGAATGGTCTTTTCTTAATCTTCATTTTTTGGTCCTCTTCTTTTTCTTTATCTGTCTTTTTCCTTCCAAACAAACCCATAACAGAATCTCATGAATTTAATTTACATAAGGATTTAGAGCAGGAATTAACAACCATTCTAATCCTCATAACATGGAACTCCATTTCCAATCTAACAGTGAATTATGAAAATAAGAAATTATTATTAGTGATTCTAGGCACAAAAAGTCAATGATAGGGATAACATCTTATGTTAGAACGGAAAAGATACTCCTAGTTAATTGGTTAGATAGGGGAATATGTTGAATACCTTTCATTCTAATTTCAGATGATTAAAACGGTTTGACATCTGAAATGGATTGCTGATACCAATTAACATTACAAACATTATTCTGTACACAAAATGAGGAAAAGATATGTCGAAAATGATATTCATTAAAGAGATTATCAGCATAGAAAAAGAACCAAGATTATGTCCAACATGTGAAAAACCCGATAGATTAGAGTCAGGTCTGATCAGAGAGGACAGATCATCAGGAAGAACAATACTATGTACAAGATGTGAAGCATTGATTGTGATTACAACAGACAAAATAATCAAACCAGAATTATCATCAACTAAAGACGATACAATTTTGCTAAAAGAACCACACCTAATCCGACAAGTATCAACTTTTAATCATCTTATGTGAAATTAAATTTGGATGGATTCAAATTCGTTTGATTCAGTTGACTACTTAATTTTGGCATCAATTACACAAGGTGTAACAAAATATACCAGCATTTTCAAAAACTGCAAAAAAACAAACGCTGCAAAATTCAGAGATCATGTAAATAAATTAGAAGATGTCAATTTGATTACAATAGATAAAAGTGATAATTGGTTTACAAGAAATACAAACCCTTCAATAATTTTGAAAGACGAAGGAAAAAGATTTGTTAAAGAACATTCAACAAAAATCAATCAAGAATGGGAATTGTTTAAAGTAAAAAATGGGTGATGAAATCAATTGTCAGATTTTGACAGTAATTCCTTGATCACATAACCTCGGACATTTGCAAACTCCCATTCCTTCAAATTTGCCAGACGACATTCTTCTTTAATTATCAAACCTGCAAGTCCGTCACTCCAGATATGACGTTTTACATCATAAACTTCAACAATTTTACCATGTTTTGTAATTTTAATAGCACCATGACAACGCTTGATTATTTTTAATGCCACTTTAGCATAAATTTTTTCAAAATTTGTCATATCATAATAGGAATTATTTCATTTCAAAAAGCTTCTGTTTATTCATTCAATAGCAATATACATCACATTAGTCTATCATGGATGCTGATGATTAATCAAACTCTCTAAGCTATACTGATAAAATGATGAGCATTGCCGAATTATGAAGCGTTTTTAAAAATAATTAAGAGTGGTCATGACCACAATCACAACCATGATCATCACTTTGAAGAGATCTTAGTTTGGTAATTGTTTCATCATGGATTTTTAGCAAATCCGTTACCTGGTTTTTCAAGCTTTCATCATTCCAGTTTTCTTTCTGTAATGAACGAACTGTTTCAATTATTTCAAGATCAGTATTCAATATACTATCCATCAATTCTTCTTGTTGATTCATAATCTATCAGCAAAACACTAAGAAAAAAACCATTCGAATGGAATTATGCTTCCATTTGTTCTTTCAATAATTTTTTTCTTACCAGGATTGGAATTTTATAATATGCACCCAAAGCCATTGCATCAGAAGCCCTATGGTTTTTCAAAACTAAATCCTTCTTACCAGTAAAGTATAGATTTGCTCGTAAAACATCACCACTTTCATAAATTTTGACTTTTACAAGAGAAATTTCATTTTGTTCACAAATTTCCTCAATCATTCGATATATTGATGGAGATTGTTCACCTTCAGGTTCATCAAAACTTGAGATATGTTTTGCAACTTCACCAGAAAATGCACGCATGTGAAATTCTTTACCATTGTCTGCTTTTAGAACAACCATTCCCTCTAAAGCATAAGGATCCACAAAGCCCACATAATTAATTTTTACAGAATCATAATCAGGATCAGGAGCTTGATCAATTTCCATGGTATTACCCTTAAAGTTGGCAGATATTATTTATAAAGATAGCAAAAAATATGGATCAAAAAATAGATCACAAATTATTAGTTAATTAGACGCGACCCCAAATTATTTAAAATCCCGATATAAGGAAGCTTAATGTCTACAAACCCAGAAAAAGCAGTTGCTTACGTCCTAAGTAAAAATGTGACAGAATACATGGACAAAGATGTTTTGATGTTGGATCTAAAAACACTAACAAGAGAAGCAGCTACCATGTTACGTAGTTATGAAACAGATGACATTGTTGTAATAAATGCTGAAAAATTTCCAGTAGGAATTGTTACAGATGAAGACATTCTAAGTAAAGTTAGTGATGCAACAGTGTATGCAGAATCCACCACACTAGAGCAAATAATGAGCAAACCACTTATCACAATTAATGAAAAATCAACATTACAAGATGCATTGCACATAATGAGAGACAACAATGTTAGAAAACTTCCAGTTGTTTCAAAAAAGAATCAAGTTCTTGGAATGATTCTTCAATCTACCATAGCAAATATTATCCGAAATGCAACAGCAACTACACCTCGACTTTTGAGTCCACCAGTAAAAGCAGTTTTAGGAAACTTGGGATTCGTATTACAATTTGCAGGAGTATTGCTGCTTGTTCCAGCAGTTGTTGCCACATTACTTGAAGATACGGTTACAGCTTCAGGAATTTACTTAACTACAGTGTTATTGCTTGTTACAGGATTTTTCTTGAATTCATATGGTGAAAAATCAAGTCTCAATTTACAACAGGCGTCAATACTGGTGTTTTCAAGTTTATTCTTACTGTCATTATTTGGAACAATACCGTATCTGTACGTATTTCAAACTGAAGAAACAAGTACTCAGGTATTTGCAGATGCGTTCTTTTCCAGTGCAGCAGGATTTACAACTGGAGGTATTTCACTATTTGATGAACCTGAAAAGTTAACTCAAAGTTTCACATTTTTTAGAAGTTATACACAATTAGTTGGAGGAATGAGTTTCATTTACTTAGTAATTACTGCATTTTATCCAGAATCAAAATTACAAGCTATGCGTGGTTTTATTTCTGGCAAGACGCTTCACATGAAAGAACTTTTCCTTACGATTACAGTCATTTTTGCAATTTATATCGTAATTGTTGCATTCTTGTTGTATTTATTTGGAGAAAGAAACATCATTGATAATTTTTCTCTGGCGATGAGTACGTTGTCTACCGGAGGATTTACACCCACATCGACAATTCTGGATGGACTATTGTGGCAAGAACATATTGTACTGATGGGGGCAATGATACTAGGAGCTTTACCATTTACATTCCACTATGCATTTGTTAGAAAAAAATTCTTGTCACCTAAATTAGGAAAAGAAGTGCTGGCATATTTTGCAATTTTAGGTGGTGCTACACTAGTATTTGCATCAGTTAGCGGATTAGATCCAATGCAAAGTGCATTTTATTCAGTATCAGCTAGTTCAACTGCTGGACTTCAAATGGAAAGTTTAGCAGGTCTAAGTGGAGGAGCTCATTCAATTCTAATAATTTTGATGTTTATTGGAGGATGTGGATTTTCAACTGCTGGAGGCTTAAAGATTTTCAGACTATTTCATCTTAAAGATATCAAATCATTTATTTCTAAAGTTGGAAGATCCAAACTAAGTGATCAAAGTAAAAAAGAAATAATTTCCACATTAATTATTCTAGCATTGTTTCCAACAATTTCAGCCATTACAGGAGCACATCTTTCAGCAATTGAAAATGTTCCATTTCAAGACGCATTTTTTGAAGCAGCTGGAATTATCACCACAGGTGGATTGTCTGCAGGAGTAATCGATAAAGATACGGATCCAGCTACAATGATAGTATTAGGATTTTTAATGATTTTTGGAAGATTAGAAATTATAGCAATTATCTATATTTTCGTCCCCAGACTCAGTTAAGATAGAATTTAATTTCACAGGAGAATCAAAACATCATGGAACAGTCAAGCCTGATTAAAAAAGGTAAAAAAATGATAATTTTAGGATTTGTCATAATCGGAGTCTTGTTTGTGTTGTATGGAAGATACCAGGATCCAGAACTCATGACACCTAGTGCAATTGATTCAATACAAAGAATTGCATTCGGATTTTACATTACACTGGTAGCAGCATTTGGTGCAATTGCTATTGGAATTGCTAGATATCATAAAGGAAAAGTTGAGACAAAAGGGAAAGATCTTTCAACAATTATCGCATTGGTAACTTGGAGCTCAAAATCAAGAAAGATCTTTTTATCAACATTTGTTGGATACGGAATATTTTTTGCGTTAATTTCAGGGACATTAGTGTATCAACCAGAAATTAATTTTGTGACACATTATGGGGCAGTAGTCCCATCAGGATTTATTGCACCATGTTGTGATGAGCCAGGATATATGCCAAAAATAATAGTGTACATAACAGAACATATCGGCTTACAAATTATTCCAATTAATCTGGTACTGCAAATCATTGTTTCATATTTAGTTGGCCTTAACGTTTCAATCGCAGTGACAGCATATTCAATATCAAAGAAAGGGGGAGGGATTAGTACTATTGGTGCAGCAACAGGATTATTTATCGCATGTCCAACATGTGCTGGAACATTTTTATCAATTTTCATAGGAACTGCAAGTGGAATTGCGTTGTCTGTAGCGCTTTCACAAATGCAGACATTTTTGATTGGGGTCTCAATTCCCATTTTAATTGTAACACCGTATCTAATGGCAAAAAAATTAAGAAATTCTGATGGAAGTTGTAAAATTAATTTTGAGAGATGAATGCCTTGACTTCAGGAATTTTATAATTCCCGATATCATATCCATCTCGTCGAAGGTATTTCAAAGATAATTTGTAAATTAATTCATCATGATCAACTACATCCATAATCTCACTCCATAGAATTTTCTGATTATTTTTGATATTTTCTTTAAATTGAGGAATTAGTGATTCGGCAATAGATTTGCACTCTTCCATTGTTTTTCCGTTTTTGTAGGCACGAATACGACGGTCACATGAATCCATAGTTAAAATTTCTAAAAATAGTAAATAAACCTAATTTGGAAAGATTGTAACAAATACAAGGAATGAGCAAAATAAGGAATGGTAATTAGTTCTGCTCAAGAATATGTCGAATTTTTTATCAATTTGAACATGGGAAATGAGGTAAGTTTGTTACGATTTATCAATAATGAAAAAATGACACTAAAGCAAAAATTGAAAAATAAAATAAACGAAAAAGAGCCAATTGAACAAGGCATCAATATTTTGGAGTCAATAATTAAAGAAATTTCCGAAAATGGAGAACCAAAAGTGTTAAGCAAATATCAAACATCAGATGAGAGAAATCATGGATAAAAATTCAGAAATTATCAGAACAGAAGTTATCAGAATTTTAAACGAAAGTGGAAAAATTCGAAGTAATGAACTAGCAAAAAGAGTTATCAAAAAAGTAGGTAATGAAAAAACAGTCTATAGAGAAATAGGTCAATTAGTAGAATCAGGGGAAATTGCACGGACCATACATAGTAGGTCACATATAGAATATGAATTAATTAATTTGTATGAATCTGTTAATAATCAATTAAAGAATTTGTATAGTGAAGTAAACTTAATTTTTGAAGAAATAGAAAAATTTGAAGAAATTAGTAAGGAGAAAAATTTTTTGAAACTTGAACGTTTAAGAAATACAATTGATCTAATACATGCAATACAATCAGCAGACAGCATTATGAAATTACTATCATATTATCCCACATTCAAAAAAGATCAGATGTTTTCACAAATTAAAAGAAGAATCAGTGATTGTTGGGAAAGGATAATGAATAGCATAATACATCAACCTGAAGAGGATTTTTTGAATGAAATAATTAATAATTTACAAATTGGAAGAAAAAATCAAAATCACATAAATTAATAATTTTTTAATTTATTCAAAACAATGTTAAAAATTGAGGCATTATCTAAGAGCACGTAAGGCAAATCATTTTCCTCACATGCCTGACCACTTTCAGTATCACGAGTAACCAAAATCATATTATTTTCTTTAGCGTAATTTATCACCGAATAGTCTGTTCTTAATTTATGGCCATCCATGCGTAATTTTTTAACACTATAAGCATCAAATCCCAATTCCTTAAGTTTCTCATCCCAGCCATCATCCATTTCATCAATTAGAATTTTCATACAATTATAAAATTATTTTACAATATTAAGCAATTCTAATTCCATTCAACTACAGTAATTCTTTTCTCTCTAACTAAACAATTTGTAAAAATATGGCCAGTGTGAATATGATCAGAATTAAATTAATTCACAATAATAGTTCCAACCTGCCAAGCATGTAGCATACAATAGTATGGATACTCGCCAGAAACAGTTGGAGTCCATTCAAATGAATCTCCAGACATCAGTATACCTGTATCAAATGTACCGTCAGAAGATAAAGTGAATCCATTAACAGTTCCTGATGTAAATGAGTGAACTCCGGTTGAATCAGTATTAGTCATTATAATTTTGTCACCAACATTTGCTGAAAGAGTAACTGGTGTGTAACATCCATCTCCACCCATTGAGACTGCACAGTCCGTGGAATATCCAGATTCTTCTACTGTGCCTATGGTTCTAGTAATAGTTGAAACGGCATCAGTATTACTTGATGAGAGATTACTAGAGAATGCATCACTTGAAGAGGATTGTTCTGCAATTCCTGCGGAATATCCATCATCATAAGCATTTTTCAAATTAGAGTCAATTGAACTTTTTAAATTTAAAATTTCAGACTCTAGACTTGCAACTTTATTTTCTAATTGGGAAACATCGGCAGTATAGAAAGTAGTAGTATAGTAAGTAAAGTAAATAGTTGTAGTAGCACTACCAGTAATGACCAATACCAATACTGCATACAATAATTTCATGTTATCACTTAATCAAAGAAGTTTTAAAATAAAAAAGACACTACGTCGTAATGTTGTAGATCTTAGAAAACAAGTCTTTTTAAGAACAAACTAAATTATTTCTTTAAACAGACACAAGTACAGTCAAACATTCCAGCTTTACCCATACACTGTTCATGATGTGTATCAGAGCATTTAGTGCAGATAACCATACTAATCCAAATCTCCTTTTGTATGAGTTCTTTCATGAATTATGACTTTTTCGAAAGTATCAGAATATCCACTCCATTTGAAACTACAATTACGACATTTGTAATTCATTTTATTCACATTTACCTATCTTTTGTGTTTCAGATTTTTTGAATGCGTTTACATCATTTGCTACTTTGGTTTTACCAGAAACAAACTTTAATTTTTTAATTGTTTTTTTGAACATACCAACCCATGATTTTTACTCATATATACCGGCGTATTGAAAGAAAACATCCTTTTTTAAAAATCAGAAATTAATTTATCAAACTCTAAACGTTTGAGATTTATTTTCTATTAAATTTTCTATCCAACATAGCAATAGCAATTCCAAAACCTATCAAAACAACAGTTGCAATCCTAACATAATCAAATCTTACTTCAGGCATGATAATACCAACAATTGCAAACCAAGCTCCAAATAGAAGAACGACTACTGCTACAACTTTACCTAATGTACTCATCTGTAATTTGAATGCCTCTTGATAGTACTTATCCCCTACACATCCATGCTTCCATTTGTCTATCGTATGTTTTTACAAAAAAAGACAATCGATGGTTGTTTTGTTAGTGTAATACGCACAATTTTAAAAAATTACAAAATAAATTAAAAAAAGATTTTTTTTTGAGCTAAACCATGAGAAAATTTTTACAATGGATATGTAATAGTAATTTTTTAAATTGAGTTAATGTCAAAAATAGAAGCATACGACATCAAAGCAAGAAAAAAAGTAACCATGAACAATCCAAAACCATATCTAATGAAAAATGGTTCATGGGCATTAAAAGGAACTAGTTCAGAAACCGGAATTTCACTATTCAGAATAGTGGGCAGAAATAAACCAAAAATTTCTCAATCCCGATTTGAATCATTCAAAAATTTGTTTGTAAGTAGACAATGCGAATGTGAAAAAATCTGCTAGTTTTATTTTTTTTAAGATTAAAAATTTAATTAAAGAAATTTTTTTTACCAAGTAATGAAGAATTTAACGGATGAAGGAATTAGAAATATCATATTAAAAGAATTTTATAAAAGATCTAAAGTTAAATCGGAAAATCCAAAACTTCACATGTATAATTTTCCAGAATTGAAAGAGATCAATAATGAAAGAATTTTTGAAAATATCAAATACCTGATTAATGAAAATTTAGTAAGAGGAGGAATTGATCAAGGTGAAAACGAATCTTTTCCATGGATTAGCAGATTGACACCATTAGGAATAAAATTGGTAGAAGATGAAAAATAATGAATAAACTAGTTCAAAAATAAAATGATCAAGTACTTATTTCTAGAAACATAACAAAAATTGATGGACGAAAAAAAAGAAGATAAATCAGAAGAGTCAAGACAAAATCATATAATTTACTACAAATCATTGACAAAAATTATTGCAAATATGGAACAAGAAATAAACAATGAAGGGGAACCTGCAGTTAAAGAGCATCTCAAAAGTAGAATTGACGCAATTGAAAAAGATAGAAAGAGAATTAGAGAGTTATTTCCAGATATGACAAAGGAAGAATGGGACAATGCCAACACCGACTGAAAAAAATCATAATAAACATCTAGATTTACTACATGATTACAAAATATATCTAATAAAACAGGTTCAAGAATTAGAAAAAATGGATAAAAATTCAGAGTTTTTAAAAAAATGGAATGAAATTACCATAAAAGATAGAAAAAAAGAGATTCAAGTGATTGATAAAATTTTAAAAAATATGATCAGATTTTAATCATGATATTTTTGTGTTAAATCATAAATAGAATTACAAATAATATCCATATGTTCAATTGAAATACCGTCAATCCAAATTACTTCTTCATCAATACTAAAGTCATATAATATATTTTTAAAATTTAAATTTACAAATTTTTTTTCATCATGAATTAATTTTATTATTTCATTTAATTCAAGTTTTGAGAAAACATAATCGCATGTCATCAAATCTACATTTACAGAATAATTTCCATGCAATGGATTAATTTTAGATTTTATGAACGGTTTGTTTTGTTGTTGGCATTCTCTGTAATGTTTATCATATTCAAACATTTTAGAATCTGCAAGATATTTATGAAAAGTCATGACTTCTAATAATTTTAATTGGAATTAAGAATTAGATATCTGAAGTAATTTTTTTAATTTTAGTAATTAATTTTATTTTTGTACTCATTGGGGTTTCAGGTTCCATTGTGAAAAACACAATATTTCGTTTTGTGTAAATGACAAGTTGTGAAACTTTTTCTCTTTCTACGTGAATGTATGTAACTTTGCCTAAAGAACGATCAAATTCTTTTCTCATGGCACGTCTTTGTGCCACTTGTTGACAAAAATGCTCTTCTTCTTTTTGAGAATTTAGACTGGTTTGACCTTTTTTCATTATACCCTCTCGAATATTTCCTTTAGAATCAATTATTGCTGCAAATCTCATTTTAGAGTTTAAACCAACTATTTCTTCAACTAGTTCAAGAAGATCAATTTTCTTTTTAATGGCCACAAATTCACATAGGATTTGTCAAATATAAGCCCTTAAAATTAAAAATAATGCCTAGCAAATGCGTATTTATTAATTGTAAATTTAACCCAAAATTATGAGAACAGGGACGCCATGGATGATCATAGGTGGAAGCATGTTCATTTTAGGATTAATTTTGTTTTATTCAATTAGTTCTGAAGATAATGTAAATTTAGAAACCATAAAAAATATCGGGACATTTGTAGGTCTAACAGGTATAGGAGTAGCAGTTGCAGGAATTTTGCTATTTTTAATCAACAGAAATCCTCAACCAATTAATGAAAATTACGATACAAAATAATTTCTACAGTTTACTAATTTTAAAAGAGAACACCATTGTAAAAAATAAACTATAATAGTACAATAAAAAGAATCTGGTAAATGTCTGAAAAAATATGGTTAGGAGGAATTTATCTTAGAGAAGAGGGAGGATATAAAATAATTTTAAAATCTTTAATTCATTATAAAAAAAGATTGCAAACAATCCATGCCAGTCCAGAAGTAAAACAAGCAGCTGCAATGTTTGCTCCGGTATTGCAATCACAAGCTAAAAAAAGAATTCCAATGATAGAAAGCACTAAAGAAAATATTGAAAAATTTTTACTTGATCCAAAATCAACAGAATCATTAGAACAAAATTTAGAGATTATGGAAAAAGCATTAGAATGTAGAAAATCAGATATTGAGAAGGCAGAAAGTACATCTGAGGACTATTTTATAAAATTGATAAAAGATGTTGAAGAATCTAAAAAAGATATACCAGACATAGATAATGCATTGTTAAAAATAAAGGCATACACTGAATAATTCTACAACCCTTGCAAATACCAATCATAGTAAGGTAAAAGCAATTTACATTGTTTTTTCTTTTCTGATTCAGATGAAAGTTCAATAATTTTTTTGACCTTGCCTTTAAGGTATTCAACAGTCAAATCACTCTTGAATTCAAGCATGATTTGTTCCAAAATTTCTAAAAATTCATCAGATGAAGTACCTTCAAAATTACTTACAATATTTCGTACTTTAATCTCTAAGGACATAACAATTCATTGTTTTTATTTAGATAATTTAAACAAATCTTCATCATCCCAAGTTAATCTAAATTTTCCAGTTACTCGAAACATATTGATTTTACCACCGTCCTTGAAAATTAGTTTATAGCTTTTATGAGAAGTATCTTCAATCTCTAATGAAACATTATCTTTCTTTGTTTGAAAAACTATAGGATTATTAGAAATTTGATTCCATTCCTCATCATCAAAATCCATATAGAATTTTGTATATAGTAATCCCATGAAATAGGTTAAAAACTACCTGAATAAAAACTAGATAAAATCAATTTTAAGAGTCATATTGGGTAACATTTACCTGATGGTAACTAACAATGGTTGGAAAGATTAGTTCGTAATCAACATCATTTTTAATAATTTTAAAAAGTTGTGAAATCAATTGTTGGATCATCAAATGTTCATCACGGTACAATGTCTTTTTGGGATTTTTGATAGAATCCAGAATAGTAAATCCAGTATCAGTCTGAAGTAAGATTTTCAAAAACATAGTTCCAATTAGAATTTTTTCATCAATATCCTTATGGGGAAATGATACATCCAAATTTTTTATTTGCAATTTGATATCATGAAATGCTTTGTTTGTATTTTGTTCCAATCGTTGTTGAGATTTTTCCTTATAATTTGGTGTAGGAATATAAAATTTCATATTTCCTTTCTTTTTCACAAAGATGATTTTTTTTTCAATTAATGAATTGCGTGCATTTTCAAAAGTGGTTTTAGCCATAAATTGAGGGACAATGAGTTTTATCAATCCGTTATGATGTAAATCAGGATTATTTTTTATTGATTGCAAAATAATTCTTTCACGCTCATAGATCTTTATGTTAGGCTTCAATTGACTCATCATATTTAGGTCGACCTATATTAGATGAGTCATCTATTAAGGTTTTTCATTAAAATTTTAAAAAATTAACGGAATAATTCTAACTCTTCTAGAATTTTACCCATATCATGTTTCCAACGTCTCATTTTATCGATATCATGAGGTCGATTATCTTCCAAATCCTTTTTCTTTTTCAATAATTCATCATATCTATGATTATCTACTCGAACCATATAGAGAAATTAAAAACTAATGATATTATTCTTTATCAATAAACTCGTTAACACCTGGTGGTTCAGGAGCTAATCCTTTTCTCTTTCTAATATCTTCTACAGCTGTTTTTAGCATAGATTTTGGAACTTCAGTCCATTCTTTAAAGGAAGTATTCCATGTTGCACGTCCTGCAGTTTGACCTCTCATAGCTTCAGATAAAGTAAAAGTTTCAGAAGCAGGTAATTCGCCAATGACGATACTTGATGCACCTTTTTGTTGCATGTCTAAAACTTTACCACGTTTACCAGAAAGTATAGTTGCAACGTTTCCTACCAAATCAGTTGGTACACGAACTTCAATTGCAAGAGTTGGTTCTAAAACAGCAGTACCTGCAGTCAACAATGAACCCATACATGCTCTACGTGATGCAGGACCTAGTTGAGATAGACCTCTGTGAGCTGTATCTTCGTGAGGTACAAAGTGAGTAAAAATGAATTTACAATCTCTCATTTGTTCTTTACAAAGTGGGCCTTCTTTCATCACTTCATCGAATCCAGAATTAATTGAATCAGTAGATTCCTGAACAAATTGAACACCTTTTGTTCCATTAATCAAAACATTTCCACGAGAATCAAATCTCATTACTCTTTTAATGGTATCAGTATCCCAACCAGCACCTTTCAATAAATCAGCAACTACTTTCTTATCTTTCATATCACTGATTTCACCAGTTCTTAGCATATGAGCAATTTCAGGCTCCAATGGCTCTACTTTCATGAAAATTTTGTTGTGTCTGTTTGGAGATTTTGCCATGATTGGTTCACAAGCAGCTTTAACAGTTTCTCTATAGTTAATCAAAGGTTCAGATGTAATGATTTCACATTTTGCATCTTGAATTCTATGTGTTGCAACATCCAAGTGCAATACACCCATTCCAGCAACAATAGTCTCACCACTTTCTTCATCAATTTTTACAATCAAGTTTGGATCCTCAATAGTTAGTTGTCTCAAAATTTCTACAAGTTTAGGTAAATCTTTAGGATGTTTTGGTTCAATTGCAATTTGAACAACAGGTTCTGAAACATATTTCACACCTTCAAACATTGGAATATCCTTAACAGATGATAATGTGTTACCAGCACGGCATTCAGTTAAACCCAATAAAGCAGGAATATTTCCAGCTCCTAATTCACCAACTTGTTCTCTTTGATTGCCCATAAAGAAATTAACAGATTGAACTCTACCATCTCTTTTCTCATCAATAATGTGAAGTGTTTGTCCATCTTTGATAGTTCCAGAAAATAATCGTCCAATTGCAACAGGACCTGCTGCAGGATCTAATACCATATTTACCACCATCATAATTGTTGGTCCATCATCTTCACCAGCAAGCAATGCCTTTCCGACATCAGATTCTAAATCGCCTTTCCAAATTTGAGGAATTCTGTATTTGATAGCGTCTTTTGGTGCTGGATGATGTTTTACAACCATTCCAAGTACTGCATCTGCTAAAGGTGCTTTTTCTACAAGTGCAGGAAGTTTTTCTTCAGTGTAAGCATCAATTACATCTTTGAATGTTATTCCTCTCTCTTTCATTAAATCAGTGTTAATTGCCCATCTATCTTTTGCAGAACCAAATGTTACACTTGCATCCTGAATAGATACTTTCCATTTTTCCTTGTATTCAGGTTCGGCATAAGTATCAACTAATTGATTAAAGGTAGAAACAACTTCTGCAAGTTGTGCTTGCATTTTTTCTGGAGTTAATCTCAATTCTTTGATTAATCTATCTACTTTATTGATAAACAAAACAGGTCTAACTCTTTCTTCAAGTGCCATTCTTGTTACAGTTTCAGTTTGAGTCATAATACCTTCAACTGCATCACATACAACAACTGCACCGTCAATGGCTCTAAGACTTCGAATAACCCTTCCACTAAAATCAACGTGTCCAGGAGTATCAATCATGTTAATCACATAATCATTATCATTTTGAGAATAAAGTAAAGTAACATTAGCCTGATAAATTGTAATTCCTCTTTCTTGTTCTTCCTTATCAAAGTCCATTGCAAGTGCTTTTCCAGCAGCAGAAGGTGCAATAATTCCAGAATAAGCCAAAAGACTATCACTCATGGTTGTCTTTCCATGGTCAACGTGTGCAATTACACCAAAGTTACGAATATTCTGTTTATTCTTGATAATTTTCATAACTTCTTGAGTTGACTTGAATTTTGCCATAATGCGAAAACCTGATGAGCATTATATAATGTATGTGATATTTAGTCGTGAAATTATATTATTAAATTTTTTAATCTCATGGAATTTAGAATTTAAAAAAATCTACAAAAATGATCGTCACTAAATAAATTAGAATAGGATGATTTGGATTTTTATTACGACCCTTAAAAAAACAAATATGGAAATTTCAGTAGGACATACTCCAGATTCCGATGATGCATTCATGTTTTATGGAATGTTTACTGACAAAGTCCCATCACCAGATTTTACTGTAAATCATGTGATCGAAGATATAGAAAATTTGAATCTCAAGGCAACAAATCCAGAATTAGATGTAACTGCAGTTTCAGTACATGCATGCGCATACATCCCAGGATATACAATTCTAAGAAGTGGTGGAAGTTTTGGGATTAATTATGGTCCAATAGTTACAGCAAAAAAACAAATGACAATTGAAGAATTGAAAAAATGTAAAATTGCAATTCCAGGAAAAATGACATCAGCATTTTTGCTACTACAATTAATGATAGGAAAATTTGATTATGTTGAAATGAATTTCAGTGACATTCCAAAAGCTGTAGAATCAGGAGAGGTAGATGTAGGATTAGTAATTCATGAAACTCAATTATCATATGAACAGGAAGGAAATGTAAAAATTTTAGATGTTGGAGAATGGTGGGATAAAACTACAAATGGTTTGCCAGTTCCATTAGGTATCAATGTAATGAGAACCGATTTAGGAATGGATACAATTGTTAAATTTGACAAATATTTACAAGCATCAATTGAATTTGGAATAAAGAATTTCGATGATGCCTTAGAATATGCAATGCAGTATTCAAGAGGAAAAGAACGTTCCTTAATTGAAAAATTTGTGAAAATGTACGTAAACCCAGTAACAGTCAACATGGGAGAACCGGGAGAACAAGCAATTAGAAAATTATTTGAGATGGCAAAAGAAAAAGGATTAGTTCCAGACTTTGAAATTAGTATTGCCACCAAGTAATTATAGAACAAAAAAATTATTCAATTATGTCTGATGAACTTGATGGGGACGGTATTGGCGGAGCAGTTTTAGAAGTTTTAACAGGTAATGCATTTAGATTATTGGTAAGTCACACTAGAAAAGATAACAAAGGAGATTATGGAAAAACAGAAAAAATCATCATGGGATTAATCAAAGATAACGAAGATGGTCAGCGTCCAGAACAAACTAAAGAAGATTTAGAGAGGGCATTGAAAGGTAAATTTGTGACATGTAAAGTACAACACAGAGACAAGAAAACAGATGCATTGGTATGTAACGTATTTGTTCAAAGACCACCAGAGTAATCAATATAATTTTTAAAATAATTTGAATGAAACTAGATCTTCATTTTTTTGACCATTTTTTCAAAAAAATATGGTGTTGTTCACCTATCAAGGTAAGATCATATCCTACCAAGCCTTCTTTTTTAATTACCTCAACTACAATTCCTTTTTTTACCATAATTTGTAAAGTAGGATTGTTTTTGAAAGGATATCCAGAATTTTTGTTTAGAATTTTAAAATAATCTTTACCTTTAGTGGTTAATCTAAAAACAATATTTTGTCGATTTTTGGAATCGGTAATAGGTTCTAAAATCCAATCATTTACTAAATCGGATAAAATAGAATCATCATCATAATTATTTGGAATTTCTTTCATGAATTTAAAAAAACTATAGCCTATATGAAATTTGAATAGAATTATTTAGTTTAAAAATCACAAAAACGATGGCTAATGATGATACCAACGGGTTCTATCTGATTCCTCAATTTGATGATACTTTGCCGAATTTTGAAGCCTAATTCAATACAGTTCAATGAAATTTGCAAGGATTATTGTCATTGTACCATATACAATCAAAGACATTGCAGCAAGAAAACATCCCCAGTTTACTGCCTTTTCATATTTGAAACCACTTCTATAATCAAGGAAAATTCCCCGCAGACCATTAAACCCATGAACAGATACCAAAATTAGAATTAATTCTAAAAGTATTGCATAAGTTAAGTTCTGATAATTTGAAACTACAAATTCATAAGACAAGGAAGAAGCAAAATGTCCTGTTGAAAATCTTACCGAAATATGTAATGCAACTAATCCAATTGCACCCAAGGCAGTGCCATAATGAATTTTCCTAATGTGGCTCTCTCTAATCCTCAAAATTCAAAAAACACATCCAGTGCATAGTATAATGCTAATGCTGAAACACCCATAGTGACATAGATACATAATCTATTTTTTTTGCCCATTGATTGAATTTGATAAGGATAATCAGGTCTAGTAGGGGTTCCAATTCCAAGTCCACCTTGTTGGAACATTAATCTAATTCCGTTAATTGCATGAAATGCTCCCAAAGCAATCATCACAGACAATACAACAAAACCTGCAGGAGAGTATGTCAAAAACAACATTTGTCCCCAAGACATACGATCAAGAATTGTTGCAGCATGAATTACATGTACAACAAAAAATACCAATAGGTAAATTCCAGAAATTCGCATAAGTAACCAAGAAACTCTACTTATCCCATAACCTCTAGGGTTAAACCATGAACGAATACCTTTCTTATTTTCTTTGTTCAGACTTTTACTAAATTTACGCAGTATATAGTATCAAATTACTTGACTTTGCTGGTGCCAAAAATCATATAATACAGGTAAAGAGAACAAGGGTTATGACAGATGATGTATGCGATTTTTGTAAAGGAGCTGGTTCAAGTTCAACAAATGTATGCGTGTATTGTAACGGAACAGGAGAATGGAATCAAGCTGCCCAATCATATGTAAAAAATCACATTTGTCAATGTATTGTATTGGACAGAAAATTTTGTCCTGTATGCAACAAACCATGTCATCATGATACAAGTCTAAATCCAAAGCAAACAATTGATTCAGGACATGGTGGAATGTCAGTGCCTGAAATTCCAATGTAAGAAAATAATTATCAGAATTTTAAATAATTAAAAATCACTAAAATCGGTTAATTTTACAATGGTTTAATTACGACACCATTTGATAAAAGCTAGAAAATATGTCATACAATAGAGAAGATAGAGAAATGCATGATGCAAAATGCGGTGATTGTGGTACCGATTGTCAAGTACCATTTCAACCAAAAGAAGATAGACCCGTATATTGCAGAGAATGTTTCCAAAATCACAAACCAGCACCAAGAAATAGAGACAGATTTGGTGGCAGACAAGGTGGAAGATTTGGTAGAAGAGATGATAGACCACGTGAAATGCATGATGCAAAATGCGGTGATTGTGGAAATGATTGTCAAGTACCATTTCAACCAAAAGAAGACAGACCTGTATATTGCAGAGACTGTTTCCAAAATCACAGATAACACAAACAAATTGTTTTGAGAAAAACGCTCAAAACTTTGTAACTTTTATTAAATTTTCAAAAAAACAACCTAGCTGCACAATAAAAAATTTGTAATTAAATAGATCGAAAAAAAATTGATTCCCTAATATATGATGAAATTTAATTAATCGTAGAATGGTTCTTGTAAATAAAAAAATGTTAGCAGGAGGAATGGCAATGGTAATTGTCGGATTAGTATTGACAATTAACATCAATGCAGCAGTTCCTGTAGGTCAAGCAGGAATGACTGAAGAAGAAAAATTGGATTTAATGTTAGCAGAACAAGAAAATGAAGATTACAACACACTGGCAGGGATTTTGTTCGGATTAGGATTTTTACTAGTGTTGATTAGTTTTGGTGCTCGAAGAAAGAAAGGCAGTAAACCAACAAAGAATGTTGAAAAAAAAGTGGAATAAGATTCATTTTCCGTTTATTTTATACACTACAACATCTTTTGAAATGTACGTTTGATTCCAAAATCGCGTTAACCAATTCGGGTTAACAAAACGTGGTAAATGTAGAACGGAACTCTCCAATCTACACGAGGTTGGTTGAGACTCTTCATCTCACCAATCTCACTATTCAAAAAATTATCAAACATTTTAAGTCAAAATAAATTTGAAACAAGTAATGATTCAAGCAGAAATTAGCATATACCCATTAGCAACGAAGACAACTAGTGTGAGTTTTTACATTGCTAAAGCAATCGAATCAATAAAAAATATAGAAAATTTAAGATACGAAATTAATTCGATGGGAACAATATTAGAATCAGATGACATAGATATAATCAACAAAGCATCTAAAAGCATGATAGAAACAGTTCATCATTTGGGAATTAACAGAGTAGAAGTAATTTTAAAAATAGATTCACGTAAAGACAAGCAAGTAAAAATGGAAGAAAAAATAGAATCAATAAAAAAACAAATGGATTAAAATTGTTTTAAAATTCCAAAATGAGTATTTCTTTGAGCAGGAATTCTACCTATTTCTTTAACCATAGTTGCCAATTCATCCACTGAAGAAGTAGTAGGCTTTCCAGCAGCACGATATATTTCCTCAGAAAATGCAGTTCCAACTAGATCACTCCCACCATTAGATAATGCAACTTGAGCTAATTTTTTGCCATAAGCAACCCAATAAACAGAAATATTATTCAAAGTATTTGCAAGCATCAATCTAGATAACGCAATAATTCTCAAATCATAAACGGAAGAACATTCATTTGTCACTAAATCATTTTGTTCTAATTCAGTATTATCTAAACTAAATTTCAAAGGAATCAAAGTTACAAATCCATTTGTTTTCTTTTGAAGCTCACGAATTTTTATTAAATGATCAACAATGTGTTCTGGTTTTTCAATATGACCATACAGCATTGTCACATTACTTTGGATTCCCATTGTATGAGCTTCCTCAATTACATCCAACCATTGTTGTCCAGTACATTTACCTCTAACAATTTTACCACGTATATCAGGATGGAATAATTCAGCGCCACCACCTGGCATCGAATCTAACCCAGCAGTTTTCAAACGAGATAAAATTTCTTTGGTAGAATTTTTTGTTAATTTTGATAAGAAATAAATTTCTGCTGCAGTTAATGCCTTAATGTTTAATTCAGGATGACTTGTTTTGATAGTTTTCATCATATCTTCATAATATTCTAAAGGAAGATCAGGGTGGAATCCACCAACAATATGTACTTCTGTTGCACCCATTTGCTTTGCAATGCCAACACGTTGTTCAATTTCTTTAGGAGTTAAGGTATAAGCATCATCCTCATCGCCTTTTCGATAAAATGCACACATTTGACAACTTGCAGCACAAACATTAGTGTAATTCATGTAATACGAAGCAGCAAAGGTGACAGTATCCCCAACTAATTTTTTCCTAGTAGAATCTGCAACTGCACCAAGTAAATGTAAATTATCATAATCCATTAATTCCAAACCATCTTTGTAAGACAATTCCTCACCAGCCAAAGCACGATCTAATGCCTGAGAATCACCTACAATTTGCTCTAACATACAGTTACGCATTCTCATAAGGATATATTCCTTATACTCTTAAGAAATAAGTAACCAATAAAATCAGAATATGTGTGGTACTTCCATTAATTGATGAACACAAACCAAAATGTTACTTATGTCACGAAGGTTTTGAAAATATCGAAGAACTCAGAGAGCATCAAAATTTGAAACATAAAGATTTCTTTGAAACAAATGAAAAACAAACTAACAGAGAACCTGCACCAGGGGATGTTACAGTTTTTTAGCAGTGTTAATTGATTTCAAAAGTTCTTGTGCAGTATCTTTAGAAATTTGAGCTAAAGTGCAATGTTCATCAATAGATAATGCCTTTTTGAAACAACTAATAGAGTCAGTAAGATTTCCTAATTCGCCTAAAGAAAGTCCTTTGTATGCAAGAGCCATGGAACATTTTTGATCAATGTTTAATGCTTCATCGTAACAAGCAATCGCATCCAAATATTGTTCACTCAAATGTAATGCAGAACCTTTGTTAATTAGAGCATCAATATTTTTTGGAGATAACTCAAGAGCCTTATTGAAACTACGTAGAGATAATTTGATTCTACCAAGAATTTGCAAAGTGACTCCTTTATCGATTAAAGCAGAAATATTTTTTGGGTCAATTTTTAAAATCAAATCATAAAATTCAATGGCTTCTAAAAAATTCTCATCATCAATACAATTGTTAGCGTTTAAAAATAATTCATCTAATTCTTTATTCAACAAATCATCTAATTTGTTGTTAATAATATAGTGATCCTCAGTTTGAATTTTATTTTGTTGAATTGAGAGTAGTTTTAACATACAGAAAATGGGAATTTTTTGAATTAAAGTACGAGTAATTCCAACATAACCCATCAAAGTAGATTAGAACATGTCAGGCTCAAATAAGGATAAAAATGAATTAAAAGAGTTCAATTCATTCATTAACAATCCTTGCATTCGGGATCAGTGCAGACAGGATTGTGTTTTCCATCGCGTGTAGGATGGGCTGTATCTCTACGTCTTTGTGTTCTTGTCATAACAATAGTATGTTTTCATAATTAAAAAGGTTAATTCAAAAATCCACATAGTGGTTATGAGGAAAATTTGTCTCTAGGATCAAGCTTAAGAGAATTGTTAAAACATTCCATAGATTCAGCGTAACGCCCTAAGCTTCGAAGGGCAGCACCCTTGTAGTTCCATAAATCAGGATCTTTTGGGTCAAGCAATAATGCCTGTTCAAAAAAAGACAATGCGTTACTAAAATCACCATTTTCTAATAGGGATTTACCAGAAGATACAAGTTCTTCAATTTTACTCATAGTATTTGAAAGATTGTGTACGTATTAAATTTGAACATATCAACAAAAAAGATCAATGAAAAAATATACGACTAAATAGAACAAATTGTTATTTTCAATAACATAGGATTAAGAGAATGAATGCATTTAAAATTTTTATAATTTTAGCAATTACAATAGGAACAGTACAAACAGCAAGTGCTCAAGATAATGATTCAGGAAGAGAATTAAAAATATCAGATGATGAAAAAATCATTTTATTTTCAGGTTTTTCTATTGCAGTAATTGCAATATTTCTATTTTTAGCTAGAGACGTCATATTGAGAAAAAAGACTTCATATGATAAACAAGAACATGATTCAAAAAAAGATAGAACATATGAAAAATACCATTCAGATTGGGGAGACGATTATGAAGAAATTGGGAAAAGAGGAAACACCAGAGAAGAGAAAGAGTTTAGAGATGAATTGGCAAATCAAAACTTGCCTGATTATTATGAAATTTTAGGAATAAAAAAAGATGCAACTGCAGAACAAATCAAGAAAAGTTTTAGAGAATTGGCAAAGAAAACACATCCAGATAAAACCAAAGAAGATTCGGAACAAGAAATGATTAAAATCAATAAAGCATACGAAGTATTATCTGATGAAGAATCAAAAGAAAAGTATGACAGGTATTTTAAATCAAGTTAAAGGGATTCTAATTTAATAATTATCATACTCAATTCGATTGAATCGGGAGTTTGAACACTATTAGTTAAATTGGTTAAAATTTCCAAAGGAGTTAGTTTTCCATCTAATTCAATAGAAGAGGATATTTTCAATTCACCAAATTCAGTATTAGGTCCAAGCATTTTTTTAGTTAGTAAAGGAACAACCGAAAGATCATGTATTGCACCTTTCATTTTGTATGCATATTTTTCAGAAAAATATACACCTCCACGGGTTGTAGGTTCGTTAACAGGTACAGATGAATTTTCAATTGAAACATCAACTAGAAGATAATCTTTGTCATTAAGATGAAGTGTAAATTTTGGGGGATTATCAACAGTATGATTCATCAAATTCTCAAATAAATCAGAATTAATAGACATGAAAAAAATATCAATGCTAAATTATTGAATCTTGTGATTAAAAATTAAGAAAATATCGATCATTCTGAATATAATTAAAAAAGTTCTTGGAATATATTTAAAAACTCAAATTGTGATCGAACAATAATGCAAGAACTTGCAAATACTCATTCTATGAGAAATGAGATTCTTAGTTTAATGGCTCAACATGGATTAGAAAATGATTGTTATCTGGAAATGTTGGATTATACAATTGACCTATTTGACAGTCAAGGCCTAGGGACAGATTATTACGGATATCACAATATCAATCACGAATTAGAAGTAACATACGTGTCATTACTAGCACTTGATCAAAAAAAAATCAAATTCACTGAAGATGATAAAAAGTATCTATATGTTGCAGCTTTGTTCCATGATTTTGATCCGCAAAAAAGTGTAGATAAACCTCATGAAGAAAGTGTATTGAAATTTATTTCGGAAGATAAAAAACTTAGAGAATTATTAATTTCTGCAGATATTGACCTGGAAATAATTAAAGTGTTGATATTAAGAACTACATATCCATGGAATGGAGAATTAAAAAAGAATGCAGAAAAGGAAATTAAAAGATGCTTTGAGAAATCAGAAAAAACTAGAAACAGTTTAGCATTACAAGAACACATTATGGAAATTGGATGGTACTTATCAGTAATAGACAGAATTAGTGGTTATGCATTAGGGGATTTTACAAAAGCAATGGAGATGGCAAAAATGAATGCACATGCACTTGCATGGAGACCATCAATAATCATAAGAACAGCTGTAGCATATTTTGAAGACATATTAAACAAAGAGACTGAAATTGCACAAACAATTCTAAGAACATTACCGAAAGAAATGAGAAAGAATTTTTTTGATACAGTACTATCATTTATGAAAATGAGAGAACAAGAAGTATGCATTCAAGCAGATTTTGCTTATGAAAATCTTAAATTGGTTCCAACAATTGAAAACAAAAGTTCTCAAGAGGATCCAGACTTTGCTCAAAAACTATATGACATATTTTTAGAATTACCAAAACCATTACAATTTGGAAAAGATAATTTCAAAGAATCAATAAAAGACAAAAAGACTATCATCAATACCTTGAGATTAAATGACAGTAATGGAGAAATCATAGGCTTTTCAAAAGGTGGCCCACTTGAAAATTATCAATTACGTGAAGAAATTAGAGATGAAAATTTTGGCTTAAAAAATACAATATTTTTAGAGCCTTTAGCCTTGAAAATGGGATACTGGGGACTTCGTGGGGGTAGTGAGATGAGACACATGTTCATCATGCAGGCACATTCAATGAAATACAAGTATTTGACTAGCTTTGCACTACGGGATGTAATTAGAGCAAGAATTACAAAAGAGGATGCAGAATTTGTCCAATTATTTGATCCAGAAAGATGGGATTACTATAGAGTAAAATTATAAAAAAATAAATGAAAAAAACACTTCTCCAAATACTCGAGTCCAAGATTAATGGCGAGGTACATCATGAAAAATATTTCCAAAAATTTTATTCAGTAGATTCAAGCTCATATCAAATAACTCCACAGATCATAGTCATTCCAATTAATGAAGAGGATGTGATCAAAACAATAAAAATTGCAAAAAAATATGAAACATCAGTTACAGTGAGAGGAGCAGGAACTGGATTAGTTGGAAGTGCATTAAATTATGGAATAATTATTGATATGAAAAAAATTAATTCAATCAAAATTAATAAAAAATCAGCAATAGTGGGTTCAGGAGTTTTAAAAGGTAAATTAGATTTAGAGTTACAAAAAAAAGAAAAATTTTTTCCTCCAAATCCATCAATTGGGAATTTTTGTTCAATTGGCGGAATGTTAGGAAATAATTCAAGTGGGAGTAGAAGTATAAAATATGGTAGTACAATAGACAACATTAAACAAATTACATTCATTGATGGAAATGGTAAAAAAATTACATTGCCAAAAAATAAGAAAGTTAGTAAAAAAATATTTCAAAATATAAAAATAGATGATGGTAAAATCCCTAAAACATCAAAAAACTCTTCAGGATATCAAATAAAGAAAATCACATCAGAAAAAAATTCCCATAAAATAATTATAGGTTCTGAAGGAACACTTGGAATTATTATTTCTGCAAAATTAAATATTTTAGACATACCAAAAAAGAGAATATTATACATAATTGAATACAAATCAATTTTTGAAGCAGCAAAAAACAGTCAATTAATCGCTAAAACAGCACCTTCTACGCTTGAATTTGTAGATAAAAACACCCTAAAACACATCAAATTTAACTTTGACAAATCAACACAATGTTTACTGTTTGTAGAATACGATGAAAATATAAAAAATACTCAAAAAGAAATGAAATTAATTATTTCAGGCAAAATTATTCAAAAAATCAGCAAAGATTCAGATATGAAAACATGGTGGAAGCACAGGGATGCATCATTACACTATAGTTTAAAATCAATTAAAAAAGAATTAAGAATTCCACATATCATTGAAGATGCTGCAGTACCACTAGATAAGATGTCAAAACTGTTTTCAGTATTGAAAAATATTGAAAGAAAATACAAAGTAAAAACAATAATCTATGGACACATAGGAAATGGAAATATCCACGTTAGGTTAATTTCTAAAAAAACAAATACAAAATTAATCAAAAATATTGCAATTGAATATTTTAACGAAGTAATTAAAAATAATGGAACGATTTCAGCTGAGCACGGTGATGGACTAGCACGTTCTGAATTCATAAAAAAACAATATGGAGAGATAAATTATCAAACATTTAAAAAAATTAAACAAATACTAGATCCTAATTTTATTTTAAACCCTGGAAAAATCATTACAAAAAAAAGTACAGTGGTAAAAAATTTAAAAAAATATTAGATTTTTGAATTTCCGATACGAAAAATGTAGCACAGGTTCATGAAAATTAAGATCGGATATTTGCCTATTTGTAAAAAAAGTTCAACAACTTCTCGCTAATATAAGAACGAGCCTACAAAGATCATGACAATAGGATATTGTGTCAAGTGTAGAGACAAACGAGAAATCGGCAGTCCAGCACCATACACCATGAAAAATGGAAAACCTGCAATCAAAGGCACATGCCCAACATGCAGTACAGCCATTTTCAGAATAGGTAGAGGATAAGGATTTTTCAAAAAACCCAATCTTCTATTTACTAGATAGGCCTTGCCATAGCGAAAGCAATGGCGATGGATCTTTTTCAATTTCTTGAGTAATTCTATTTTTTAGAACAAATGAAAAATTTTCAATTGCATCATCCCCACCATCATCAAAAATTTCTTGACCAATCTCTTTGATTCGAGTATGTTTTTGATCTATTTCTGAAGAATCAGGGTTTTGTAAACAAAAAGTCATTAAATCAATTAATTCCTCTTCAAGCATCATATCCATACATTAAGATCAGAGTAATTCTTAATGAATCTTTTTTCAGATTAAAAAATTTCTTCAAATCTGTTTGTCACATAATCCCAATTAATTACATTCCACCAAGATTCAACATAATCAGGTCGTTTATTTTGGTAATTAAGATAGTATGCATGCTCCCACATATCAATTCCTAAAAGAGGTGTTTTTTGTAATGTCCAAGGACTGTCCTGATTAGGAGTAGTAATGATTTCAATTTTATGATATGTTTCATTAAAAACTAACCAACACCACCCACTACCTTCAATGGAAATTGCTTTTTGAGAGAAAATTTTTTTGAAATTATCAAAATTATCAAAATAGACATCAATTTGATCTTCTAGTTTTCCGCCAGGTACTTTATCACTTTTAGGAGTTAAAGTTTCCCAAAATAATCTATGATTTTCAAAACCTCCACCAAAAAAGTTAATTGATTTTTGTCCTGATTCAGGAAGTGAATACAATTCAGATAAAATTGCAGAAATATATTTTGGATGAGATGCAGCACCTATTTCAGCAAGAGACGCATTTAGACCATCAACGTATGCCTGATGATGTTTTAAATGATGTATTTTCATAGTTTCTTGATCAAAATAAGGCTCTAATTCATCATAATCATATGACAATCGTGGAAGTTGGTAAAGAACCATAGATAAAAAAAGATAATCAACATATATTATTCAAGCTGAAACAAGTCATGAGAAAATTAGGTACAATAGATTTAGAAGTTTTACAGTTAGCAGTTAATCAAAATGGAACATTTAATGAAACTCATTTAGAGAATTCAAAATTAAAAAGACACGGGGTTGGAAAAATTTTAGATACATTAGCATCGCTAAAGGATAGAAAATTCATTTCAATGAATGAGAATGGCTCTTTTACAATTACTGAATTGGCTAAAGAGATTCTATGGAGTTCAAAAATTCCAATATGGGCAAAAATTTTAAGATTATTACAAATCAAATCATGTGATTTACAACAAATTATAGAAACAATAAACAGTTCAGAAGATGAAATTTTTAACGAATTAGAACAATTAAGGAAGAATCAGCTTGTTTTAATGTCACCGCAACGTCAAGATGAAAAGCTAATCAAAGTTTATGAAATTTTACCAGAAGGAATTGAAGTAATTGATAAAACAGAAACACAAGGATTTGAAAATATTAATTTTGGCAAAAATAAATCAGATGGAGAAATAATAGGAACAATTGAAGAGGTTTTAGATCAAGTTAAGAAATTAAATTGTTCAGACGATGAAAAAAACAACATTACAAAAAAATTGGAATTATTGAAAAATAAATTAGAAATCTAATTACAATAAAATTTTAAAATGGAATTAAGGGTGTGAGCAAAGTTCTGCTAAAACTCCACTTAGGGATTTTGGATGGATAAAAGTGACTTTAGTTCCTGCAGAGCCAGGTCTAATTTTTCCTAAAAATTGAATTCCACAGCCTTCCATTCTTTCAACTTCACCTTCAATATCACTAGTATCTAATGCCATATGATGAAGTCCTGGACCTTTTTTATCTAAAAATTTCTTAATTGGACTAGAATCATTTGTGGGTTGCATTAATTCAATTCTACCATTCTCCAGTGCAATAATTGCAACTTTAACGCCTTCAGATTCTACTGTTTCAAATTCAATTTCATCAACACCTAATGCTTGTTGATAGACTTTTGCAGATTCCTCTACATCGTTTACTGCAATTGCAATATGATCAATTTTCAATTAAAAGACCTCCTTTGGACGATATTCTCCAAATACTTCTCTGAAAGTATTGCTAATTTCACCAGTTGTTGCAAATGCCTTTGCAGCAGTTACAATGTAAGGCATGAGATTTTCTTCAGTTTCAGCAGCACTTTGCATTGCAGATAATGCTTTTTCTAATTTTTTAGAATCTCTTTCTGCACGCAATTTTTTTAATGCTTTCTTTTGTTGAATTTCAATCCTACCGTCAATTCTAAGGAGTTCAGGTTGTTCTTCATCTTCAGAATATTTGTTGACACCAACAATTACTCTGTCAGCATCATCAGTTTCTTTCTTTAGACGATATGCATTTGCTCTAATTTCAGATTGGAAGAAACCTTTCTCAATTGCTTTTACAGAACCGCCCATTTTTTCAATCTTTTTCAAGTATTTCCAAACATCAGCTTCAATTTGGTCACATAATTCTTCTAAATAATATGAACCTGCAAGAGGGTCTGCAGTTTTAGTTATTCCACTCTCATGGGCAACAATTTGTTGTGTTCTTAATGCAATTTTTGCAGATTCCTGAGTAGGAAGAGCCAATGCTTCATCTCTAGAATTAGTGTGAAGTGATTGAGTTCCGCCTGCAACAGCAGCCATAGTTTGGATGGCAACTCTAACAATGTTGTTGTTTGGTTGTTGTGCAGTTAAAGATTCACCACTAGTTTGAGTATGGAATTTTAATTGTAATGAACGTGGATTTTTTGCATGGAATTTTTCTTTCAATATTTTTGCATAAACTTTTCTTGCAACTCTAAATTTAGCAACCTCCTCAAAGAATTCAATTGTACAACAAAAGAAAAATGACAAACGAGGTGCAAAGTCATCAATTTTCAATCCCTTATCCAAACAAGTTTGGATGTATGCAATTGCATTTGCCAATGTAAATGCAATTTCTTGGGTAGCAGTACAACCAGCTTCTCTCATATGATATCCAGAAATTGAAACAGGATACCAAGATGGAACTTTTTCGGCACAGAATTCAATCATGTCACCAATTAATCTCATTGATGGTTGTGGAGGATAGATGTAGGTATTACGTGCGATGTATTCTTTTAGAATATCATTTTGAGTTGTTCCTCTAAGTTCATGACTTTTGAAACCTTGTGATTCACCAACTGCAATGTAATATGCAAGCAATGTTGATGCAGTAGAATTAATTGTCATTGATGAACTAACCTTTCCAAGTGGAATTCCATCAAAGGCAGTCATCATATCTTTGATAGAAGTGATTGATACACCTACTTTTCCAACTTCACCTTCTGCTTGAGGGGAATCAGAATCATAACCGATTTGAGTGGGCAAATCAAATGCCATACTAAGACCAGTTTGACCTTTTTCAAGCATGAATTTGAAACGTTCGTTAGTTAACTTTGCATCACCAAATCCAGAATATTGTCTCATAGTCCAAAATCTTTCACGGAACATTCCAGGATGAATTCCTCTTGTGAAGGGATATTTTCCTGCATCCTCAGTTTGTCTCTTTTTAGAGGATTTTTGGTAAATTCGTTTTACAGAATATTCTGAATCAGTGAAAACTTTCTTTTCAGGTGCTTTGGATTTAGTTACTTTCTTTGTGGCCATAATATCACTTCACTATAGATTTACTAATTTTATCAGCTGCAGTAAATGGGTCCATTTTTTTAGAATTTATTTTTTTAAGGTAATTTGAGAAAGTCTTATCAGATTGCATCATTTCTTCAACCTTTTCATTAATGTTATTTAAAACAATGTCTTTTAATTCGGCTTCAAAGCGTTCAAGGTCCTTTTCTTCTTTGAATTTCTTTTTTATAGTCATCATATCTTTGAGAGTTTTTGCAAAAACACTGATCCCTGCATTCTTTTTTACAGAAGTTTTTAAAATTGTAGGATTTCTATCCGAATCCCCAATGAAATCACGTACTGCATCAAATAGCTGATTGGTCCCAGGAAGATCACTTTTGTTTACTAGGTAAATGTCTCCAATTTCAGTTAATCCAGCTTTAATTGTTTGAATACTATCTCCAGTGTTTGGATTAAAAACTACTACAGTGATATCGGCAATGTTTGCAATTTCTACTTCAGTTTGTCCGGCTCCGACACTTTCAATTATTATTGGATTAAATCCAGCATATTCTAAAATTCGAATACTATTTCTCAAAGATCTTGAAACAGCTCCAGTTGCACCTCTAGAAGCAATACTACGAATATAAGTTCCAGAATCAGTTGATTCAGTCATTCTAACTCTATCACCTAAAATTGCACCACCAGTTACATGACTGGTAGGATCAATTGCCAAAACAGCAGGTTTTGAACCAAGTTTTTTTAATGAAATTGCAGTTTTGTTAATTAAAGAACTTTTTCCAGCTCCAGCTGGACCAGTAATTCCAATAATACTAGATTTTCCAGTATCTTTAAAAATTTTTTTCAATATTTTTCTTGTTTCTTTTTGATCATTTTCAACGATAGTGATAGCTTTGGCAATTGCACCACGTTTTCCTTTTTTTAAATCAGAAAGTAAGTCCACTAGTAAATATGATTTAGAAGGTACAATAAAATCTTGTATGTGATCTAAGAAGGATCATAAATTATGTTTGGTACCGGAGTATTCATTTCATGAATTTCAGTCTTAATTTGAACATGACCAAAGTCTTCATGTTCAACTTCTAAAACAATTGGATGAATCGCCCAACCATATTTTGGCTTATTTGGAAATTCTATAATTTCAATAAATTCAGAATCAGAAAAAGATTTTTGAAAGGAATTTTCCATACCAAGTATTTCAAGAACAGCAGAAGTAGTTTTTTTAGATTTATCAAAATAAGAAATTTCAACATAGCCAGTATCATAGTAAATTGCCTCTAATGAAAAATTTTCACGTAGAGGTTCTTTGTCATCAGTTGCACCACCAGTTAAAAATACGAGTGCTAAAACAGTGAAAACGCCTAGAAATATTGGGGGGCCTAATTTTTTAGCCATTTTTGAATTCTTTACGCATTACTCTTAAAAATTTAGAATTAATACGAATTCTTTCCAAAGTTTGTTTTTGAGTTCGTTCAGTTCCAGGAGTAGGATTCTTTTTGAAAAATAATTTGATTTCATTTTCCATTGAATCATCAGCCACACCTGCAATACTAGCAACAATTCTATTAAACAGAGGATTCCCATGTCCAACTTTTTTATTGATTTTTTTCCAATTTTTCTTCAACCATGGCCACAAAATCTTATCACCGTAAGGATTAGCGGCAATTTTCATAATAGGCAATTGCATATTTTGAGATCTTACTTCAGATGTTTGAGAAAAGTCTAAAGTCTTAGCAAGGAGTTTTTTGTCTTGGAATCCACACATAGCACCTAAGAAACGAAGTTTTTCTTCCATTGTTTTTGAATTTGTGTATAATTTTTTTAATTCATTGAAAGTTTTTGAATTTCCATTCCAAGCTGCAATAGAACAAATTGGTTCAATTAAATCAGGAGATAAACTACGAGGAGATTTTAAGAATTTTTTATATTTCTCAATTGCAATATCAGTAACAGAATCATCATTCATTTTTCCTAATGCAGATATCGCAAAGGAACGCAATAGTGCATCAGTATGTTTATCACTTTTTCTTGGCTCCCATCCAAGATTAGACAATATTTTTCTAAAGTAATTAATTGTATAACTACGAATTTCTTCTACAAATTTTTCATCAAATGCACGGAAATACAAAGATGCTAAATTGTGTGCAACATTAACAGATGCAAGATAACTGTCTTCATCAAAATATGCATCAGAAAAATCAAGATAGTTTCTAACTTGCTCATCACCAGAAACACATAGTGAAAACAAATCATTTTGAACTGCCCATCGGTCAATTGGAGGAATACGTTTTTCATCAACTAACATTTTTAGATCAAGTAAAATTCCTTCATCATACTTTACACGATAGAATCCTTTTCGGCCATAATTTGCAACAAAACCAATTGTATTTTTAGGCAATTTTACAGACATGGATTTTTTTGAAAATAACGTGTTTGAAATCTCTTTTTCCAAGCCTAAAGACAATGGAATTGACCACAAACCCTTACTAAATTTAGAATTTGATTCAAGCAAGTATCGTTTTTGCTTGATTTTTAGATTATTGCCATTTTGGTTAATTTCAACAAGAGGGAATCCAGGTTGCTTTAACCAAGTATTGATCATTGAAGTTACGGGCATTTTGGAAGCTTTGCCAATTGCATCCCACAAATCCTGACCTTTAGCATTTTTGTATTTGAAATCTGAAAGATATTTTTTTAATCCTTTTTGGAAATTAGGCTCGCCAACATAATTTTCTAACATTCGCAATACACATCCACCCTTATCGTATGAAATTGCATCAAAAATTTCACGGATTTCAGCAGGAGATTTTACATCAACATCAATAGGATGAGTTGTTTTCAAAGAATCCAACCCCATTGCCACATTCATTGCATCCTCAACAAATTGATTCCACAAATCCCATTCAGGATAGAATTTATCTACAAATTTTGTTGCCATAAAAGTTGCAAAACTTTCATTCAACCACAAATCATTCCACCATTTCATAGTAACCAAATTGCCAAACCACATGTGCGCAATTTCATGAGATATTACTTCTGCAATGAATTGTTTAGTTCTAGTTGAAGATGTTTTTGGATCATAAAGTAGGATTGTTTCTCTGAAAGTTATTGCACCCCAGTTCTCCATTGCGCCTGCAGCAAAATCAGGAACAGCAATCAAATCAAGTTTAGGTAATGGGAATTTAATTCCAAAATATTTTTCATACGAAGTGAGAAGTTTCTTTCCAAGTTCTAAGGAGAATTTACCTTTTGAAGTATTTCCTTTTGTTGTAACAACTCTAATCTGAATTTTTCCAGCTCTTCCTGTTAGGTATTCAAATTCACCAACTCCAAGATAAATCAAATAAGTTGAAACAAGAGGCGTTTTTTGAAAATGATATATAGTTTTGTTGCCAGTTTTTTTCTTTGTTTTAACAGGCATGTTTGATATTGCAGTAAATTTGTTTTCTGCAATAATGGAAATATCATACGTTGCTTTAGCTTCAGGCTCATCCCAACAAGGAAAGGCGCGTCTTGCATCTGCAGCCTCAAATTGTGTTGTTGCAAGATATTTTGTTTTTCCATTTTGTTGATATTTACTTCGATAAAATCCCAATAATCTATCATTCAATATTCCTTCAAATTCCAAATGGATAGTACATGAACCGCGTATTTTTTCTCCAAGTTTAATTTCTAATTCTTCCTTTTTTTCATTTGTTTTTGGAGATGATTTGATAATTTGTCCTCCAGATTTTACAATACAAGATTTTATTTTTAATTCAGCACAATTCATTCTAATTACATTTACAGATTTTTTACAGTTAACAGAAATTATTTCCAAACCAGTGAAAGTGAATTTTTTTAGATCTGGCTCAAAAGTTAGATTGTAATTGGTAGGACTAGTATCCATAACTTATAGAAAATTTTAGGCTTTATGTAGATTTTCCATATGTGAAAATAATCAAAAATTGTTAAAATTATTCAGAAGAATCTTCAGTTTTTGGAGCTTGATCAGCTTTCAAGCCTTTGTATCTATTTCTGATTGTTACTTCAGTTACTCCTGCAGCTTCTGCAAGGTCACGTTGAGTGATAGATACTCCATTTTTTACGCAAGAAAGATACAATGCAGTTGCTGCAAGGCCCATAGGATCTTTACCTGCAGATTCTTTTCGTTCTTGAGCTTCTTTCAATACTTTAACTGCGTAACGTTTAGTTTTTTCAGAAATTTCTAACTTACTTGAAATTCGTGCAATACATTGAATTGAATCAACTACAGGCATCTTCAATTCTAACTCGTGATGCAATAATCGATAGCACCTTGCAATGTCTTTTCTTTTAACATTTGCTGAATCGGCTATATCCTTTAGAGTTCTAGGGGTTTCTGTATCTCTACATGCAGCATATAGGGATGCAGCAATCATTGCAGAAATGGAACGGCCTCTAACTAATTTTTTCTCTAATGCTTTTCTGTAAATGTAAGCTGCTTTTTCAAGAACATTTGCAGGAACTGAAACTTTATCTTTTAATTTATTTAAATCACTAAGTGCTTGTCTAAGATTTCTATCAACAGGTTCATGAACTTGACTTCTACTATCCCAAGTTCTAAGACGTTCGATTGTACTTTTCATTGAAGTTGATAATGGTTTTCCAGATGCATCTTTGTTTAACGGATTAATTACAGTGGACAATCCCATGTCATGTATCATTAATGATGAAGGGGCACCTGTTCTAGCTGGATCCGCGCCACCATCTTTTTGAAATGATCTCCACTCAGGTCCTGATTCTTGAGATTTTTCTGAAACTACATAACCACATTTTGAACAAAACTGTTCTCCAGTAACATCATCAGTAAGAAGAGAATTTTTTCCACAACGTAAACAACTGGGTGTTGAATTGGCAGCAACCATTTTGATTACCCTAAGAATTTTTCCTAGCTATAGTAATTTCAATTGCTGAGACGTCTCTATTTCTTCCATCAGTAGAAACAAGGGATTCAGAATTTATTGAAACATTGCTAATTTCAAATGCAGGTTTTGTTTTCTTTAATACTATTTGAGAAACATCAATTGCAGTTGAAGTAGTCAATCCTCTTGCTTTGATAGTAACAGATGGTTTTGTTGCTAATTGGACAATCGTAGATGTGACATAGGTCATTAGAGGTTTTTTACCGATGAAAATTGTATCATTTGAATTATTTGACATACAGGAGTAATTTTCAGGTCTAATTTAAACAGATAGTTCAAATGATCAATGTCAATTATTTAGACCAGACTGTATTAGATCTTAATCGATCAATCAATTTGGTGAAATTCAATACAAACTAACACACGAATGGAATTTCAGATACAAAGACTAAACCTTTTAAAATATACATTATAGAACGAAATTATGAAACAAAAAGCAGCATCACGAAATATCAAAATTTTAGTTGCAAAATTAGGTCTGGATGGACATGATAGAGGGGCCCTTGTCTTGTGTAGAGCATTTAGAGACGCAGGAATGGAAGTAATCTATTCAGGATTGTTTGCAACACCAGACAGAATTGCACAAATTGTGGAAGATGAAGACGTAGATGCAGTTGCAATGAGTTTGTTAAACGGAGCACACGGAACATTGTTTCCAAGAGTCGTTAAAACTCTCAAAAAGAAAGGAATCAAAGACGTGTTAATTGTAGGCGGAGGAGTTATTCCAGAAATTGATCATAAAGACTTAGTCAAGTCAGGAGTAGACCACGTATTTGGTCCAGGTACACCATTACCAACAATTATTGAACATATCAATACTGGCGTATCTAAATTAAGAAAAATATAAAATAAAAAAAGATTATTCTGTGGAATCAGGCCACATCATTTTTCGCATTTCTTTACCAACTTTTTCAATTTGGTGTTCATCATTTTTCTTCATGTATTGATCAAATGCTTCTGAACCTTTTGATTGATATTCAGATATCCACTCTTTGTTGAAAGTACCATCTTGAATCATAGTAAGGACTTTTTTCATGTTATCTTTGCTTGCAGCATCCATAACCATTGGTCCACGTGTTAAACCACCATATCTAGCAGTTTCACTTACACGTCTCCACATACCATTAATTCCATATCTTTGAATCATATCTACAATTAGTTTGAGTTCATGTAAAACTTCAAAGTATGCAATTTCTGGTTGATATCCTCCTTCAACTAGAGTTTCAAATGCATTTGTTACCATAGAAGCTGCACCACCACATAGGTCTGCTTGTTCACCAAACCAATCAGTTTCTACTTCTTCTTTGAAAGCAGTTTTGATTAATCCAGCTCTTGCACTACCAATTGCTTTAGCAATTCCTAAGGTTCTATCCCAAGCCTTTCCTGTAAAGTCTTGTTCAACTGCAACAATAGATGGAGTACCAAAGTTATCAAGATAAGTTTCTCGAACTTTAGAACCAGGTCCTTTTGGAGCAACCATAATAAGATCTACATTACTTGGTGCTTCAATCCATTTGAAATAGATTGCAGCTGCATGAGAAAATGACAATGCTTTTCCTTCTGAAAGATTTGGTCCGATTTCATCTTTGTAAACTTGACCCTGAATCATATCTGGAAGTAAGATGTGAATAATATCTCCTTGTTTTGTTGCATCTGCAACAGACATTACTTTATGACCGTCAGCTTCGGCTTTTTTCCAGCTTTTACCGCCTTCTTTAAGACCGACAATAACATTGAGACCAGAGTCTTTCATGTTATTTGCTTGAGCATCACCTTGAATTCCATAACCGATTACAGCGACAGTTTGATCCTTTATAGGATCTAAGCTGATATCGTTATCTTTCCATGTTTTTGCCATAACTACTCTAAAGGACTAGCAAATATTAACCATGAAAACACATTCAGAGTGAAAAAACTAGATTTCAATTACATTGTCACAAGAACGACATTTGACAGTAACTTTTTCTCCAGAAAGTCGTATGAATCTTTTAGAACCACATTTGGGGCAAATCGGACAAGAACGTGCAGGCTCCATCAAATAGTTATGAGATGATAGATTTTATTAAATTACGCTATACAATTTTGTCAATTTTGGCAAATTATGAATTCATTTTCTGTCAATTATTTATCAAATGCTCAATTGAGACAATCATGTCTCCCATTGTAATTTTGTCTTCAGTTACCCAAACTGCCAAATTTGTTACCCATGTAGGTATATCTTCATCTGGAATTCCTAAAATTTTTGCAAGCTCTGAAACGTCTTGTTGGGAACCAGTCCAATCTGAAACTACATCATTGAGCATTGACTCATCATAAAATCCCAAAACCTTTTGATTTACATTTGATTCAAAAACTAACGGCTCGTTTCCAGATACTTTCAAAGTTAGTGGAAGTGCAACTTTGAAAAAGTTTCCAGACCTATCAGTTCCTTGAACCCAGACATCAGTTGTCTGCATTGGTTGCAAGAACTTCATCTTAAAGGAAATGGTAAATGTTCCAACTAATCCATCAAGGTTTGGAGCTTGTCCACCTTCAACATACTCTGCAGATTCCTCAATTACAATATCAGCTGGTGACCATTCTACAGTTTGATCATAATCATAAAACAAATCCTCTCCAGTTTGATGCCACTCATAAAATGTTGTACTGACCTTTCCATACTCGTCAAAATTGTTTGCATAAAAATTATTCATGTCATTTGGTTTTTGTAAGAAATTTGTGTACGTACCACTGTCTGCAATTCTCTCCAAAGTTCTGTTGTCAGTTAACTCTAAAATAATCTCAACTTCATCACCAGGGTCTGCAATTATCGGAGTGATGTCATCATCAAACATTGGGTATGGGGATTTTTGATCAAAGTGCCAAATTTCACTGGATGTAGATATGCGTTGAGTGTCAGAATTTTGAGATGTTATGTGGACTTCAACTTTGGTTAGTTTTGGTGCCTCACAGTCATAACATGTATCTGAACTGCTCTCTTTTTCTTCCCCTGTTGTAGAATCTTCAGAGGATACTGAACCTGCAAATACTATTGTTCCTGAACTGCCAACAGCTACACCGTTACTTGCATCACTCATTGAGACTCCGCGCATGTTAGTGGTACCTACATTTGTTGTAGTAGCAGCAGTCCAAGTATCCCCACCATCACTAGTGTATACTATTTGAGTTCCACCAACAGCTACACCGTTACTTGCATCACTCATTGAGACTCCGCGCATGTGAGTGCCAGCCACATTTGTTGTAGTAGCAGCAGTCCAAGTATCCCCACCATCACTAGTGTATACTATTTGTCCTGAATCACCAACAGCTACACCGTTGTTTGCATCACCCATTGATACTCCGTACAGGTGAGTGGCACCTACATTTGTTGTAGTAGCAGCAGTCCAAGTGTCACCGCCATCACTAGTGTATACTATTTGTCCTGATCTGCCAACAGCTACACCGTTACTTGCATCACTCATTGAGACTCCGCGCATGTAATTGGTACCTACATTTGTTGTAGTAGCAGCAGTCCAAGTGTCACCGCCATCACTAGTGTATACTATTTGTCCTGAATCACCAACAGCTACACCGTTGTTTGCATCACCCATTGAGACTCCGTACATGTTAGTGGTACCTACATTTGTTGTAGTAGCAGCAGTCCAAGTATCCCCACCATCACTAGTGTATACTATTTGTCCTAAATGACCAACAGCTACACCGTTGTTTGCATCACTCATTGAGACTCCTTCCATGTGAGTGCCAGCCACATTTGTTGTAGTAGCAGCAGTCCAAGTATCCCCACCATCACTAGTGTATACTATGGTTCCTGTATGTCCAACAGCTACACCGTTACTTGCATCACTCATTGAGACTCCGCGCATGTAATTGGTACCTACATTTGTTGTAGTAGCAGCAGTCCAAGTATCAGCTGCAAATGCATCAGATGGCACATGAACAAGTAATGAGGATACGGCAAATAACATGATAAGCAAATGAATGCGATTCTTTCCAAGTTTCATAAGATCTGATCGAAGTTTTTTCTAGTATGTATAATTTTCAAAAATATTAGGCGTAAATCTGGTCATAATTAACCAAAAGTGGCAATACAAACTATAGAATTTTTCCGCTACCCAATATTCGGATAGTAGTAGATTCAGGTTTTAAGATTACTGCAATATCATTTTTCTTGCAAACAATGGGTTTCTCAAAAACTAATTTTAATGGAGTTATGGAGGAAAACTTTGCAGCTTTAGTTTGTAATCCAATATTTACAAGGCAGCCTTGATTTTCAGTAATTTCACTTTTGTAAAAGGGGCTTTTCTCAAAATCAAGTTCAATCTCAGTTTTAATTTCAACTGCACCTTCAACAGAAATTACATCACCGCGTCCAACTTCATCAGGTTTTGCACCCTTTACTGCAAGACCAACTCGAGCTGGACAAACAGATTCTGATACAGGATCATCGTGCATCTGAATTGATTTTATTAAAACATCAATGTTATGAGGATATAATTTCAAATTATCATATTGTTTAATTGTTCCATTTGATACTTTACCCAAAATAACAGTTCCAACACCTTTGACATCAAAACAATGATCAATCAACAATTCAGCAGGATTATCATTTGTGATTGGCTCAAGGGCATTCATCTCTTCTTTAATTTTATCTTGTTCAACACGAGTATAATTTTCAACAACAGTTCCCTTGATCATCATGTTCAGTTTTGATTCATCAACATCAAATGTATGAGAAAGAATTCCTTTTTCTTTTTTTAGAGAATCCAAGGCAATAATTTGTTCTCCAGTAAATTTGTCTAGTTTATCTACATGAAAGATTACATATTCAGCTAAATTAATTGCCTGAAATAGAGGTTGAATTTTTTCAGGAAATCCATTTGGGATTACCCAAGTTTTGATAATATCAGACTCTTTCCTGTCATACAGAGTCAAATCAGACTCTGTACCTTTTTTTCCAAATTCGGATGCAATATCTTGCTTACCTAATACAACAAAATTGATAGATTTTACCATTAATAATAAAACAAAAAAATCGTTCTTATGAATTTTTGAATTTAAGATAGATGATTAATGCTTGTGGTTTTTGATACAACTATCACAATATTCATTTCCACATGTATCACAAGAGATTAGCTGTCCTGGCCTATATCCTGTAAAACACTCATCACAACTTGTGCCATTCATAGAAAAATTTAGAATTATAATTTTAAAAAGATATCACTATTTGAGGGGAAATTTAGGCATGTTTTGAAATAAAGTTACGGAAATTTTTTCAAGACAGAGACATAACTTGCAAATCTGTGATTTTTTGGTTTTAGTAAAATCTGATTATATTTTGAAATTGGTTTTCCAATTGCCCCATTTAGTCCCAAAGGACCATTAACGAATTTTTCTTTATCTGCCCAGCCTAAAACCTCATCAGATGGAGCATAATGATTAACAATTTTTTTATTAACAATATTTTGAAGAATCTTTCCATACTTCTTTGATGATGGAACGTCTTCAGTGATAGATGCACCAAAAAAATATACACCCTCAACAATTCCAAAATTACTTTTCTTTTTTGCAAGAAATTCTAAAGTACTCAAGATAACTTGAGTTCCAAGAGAGTGTCCAATTAAACGAATTTTTGTATCAGGACTATCAGATTTAAAATCTTCAATAAATTTTCCCAAGTTACGCCCATTTTTCTTTGCAATGACTTGACCTGCAGCTAATGATCTTTTTGCATATTTCATTAAATGGGCACCAGTAGTGTTTGAATCATAACTGTATCCAATTATAGGATAAGAATATCCCAATTTTTTTAATTTATTTTTTGCCAAAACAACTTTTGCAATTGCGCCAGCATTATCATTTCTTAATCCATGAATCATTATTGTTAATTCCTTTGAATCAATTAATTTTTTGAAATCTTGTTTTGGATAAAGATAGTATGAATTATTTTTGATAGTTTTACCATTTAGTAAATTATAGTATCCACGAGTTGTAATTCGGGGTACAGGTTTCATATTTACTCAGAGGGTCCTAATTCTTTTTTGTATTTTTCAATATCAGATTTTTCAATTCTTGCAAATAATGGTGAGGCATCGCCAAGTGTATGTCCAGATGAAATACTCAATTCAGACTGAGATGACCACAAAACATCAGCCACATTTCCATCTAACCCCAATTGAACCCATATTTTTTGGGCAGATTCAGGCATAAATGGGAATATAGCAATGGCAAAACTCCTAACTGCATTTACAGATAGATATACACAATTTGTAGTTCCAGGACCATTTTTCCAAGGTTCCTTGTGTTGGAAATACTGATTGAAAAATGAAGAAACCTCCATAATTTTCTTTAATGCTCTATCCAAGTGATTTTGCTCCATCAAAGTAGAAACATCAGTAGCAAGTGATTTTATTTTTTGTTCTGCTTCAGAGTCTTTTTCATCAAATGGTTCAGTTTCAGGAATTTTTCCATCAAATGATTTTTTTGTAAATCCTAAAGCACGATTAACAAAATTTCCCAGGTTACCAATTAATTCAGAATTTATTCTAGTTGTAAAATCATCCCAATCAAAATTCAAATCATCTTGAGAATATGGATTAATAGAAACAAGATAAAATCTCAAATAATCAGCAGGGTAGTACTGTAAAAATTGTTTTAATCCAATGTACCAATTCCTACTCTTGGATATTTTTTTTCCTTGAAGTGTAAGATGACCTCTAGTTGGAATGTAAGTAGGTAGTTTGAATTCTTTATTGATTCCCAATCTCATTGCAGGTAAGAAAAGATAATGATGATACACAATATCCTTTCCAATAAAATGATAAATGTCTGCAGAGTTCCAAAACTCTTTTCCATCAATTCCCTTATCATTTAGAAATTTTAATGCAGTTGAAATGTATGCAAGGTGATTATCAAACCATCCATAGAATACCTTACCATCTGCACCATCAAGTGGAACAGGAACACCCCAAGGAATATCTCGAGTAATATCCCAATCAATTAATCCAGATTTAATCCAGTTTTGAACATATTTTTTGACATCCTTTTGAAGAGTAGTAGTTTCTTCTAACCATTCAGATAAAGAATCACCAAAATTCTTGAGTTTAAAGAAATAATGATTAGTTTTTTCTTTTGTTGGGGTTTGGCCACAAAGAGAACATTTTGGATCAGTAATCTCCTCAGGTACACGACCACAACTCTCACATAAATCAGAATATTGGTCTTCAGCCTTGCAATGAGGGCAAATTCCTTTTACATATCTATCAGGAAGGAATTTCTTGTCATTGTTACAATAAAACTGAATTATTTCTTTTTGATAAATATGACCAGCGTCATTTAATTTCTTAAAAACATCTTGTACAAACTCAATATTTTCTGAAGAGCTAGTTTTGTAAAAATAATCAAAATTAATTCCAAATGCTGTAAAATCATCATAATCACGTTTGTTCCAATGAGCAACATAATCAGCAGGAGTTTTACCTTCTTTTTCAGACTGGATTAAGATAGGAGTTCCAAAATCGTCAGATGCACAGACATAGTACGCTTCAACACCATTTTGTTTTAGAAATCTTGTAGTTACATCTGCTGGAAGATAAGTAGATGCAACATGACCCAAGTGAATCTCACCATTTGCGTATGGCAATGCACTTGTAATTATAGCTCTTTTATTCATTATACAGTTCTCAAAAGTAAAATCGGAGTTAAGAAGTTTTACCAACCTCTAGTCATTATGAAATTTACACAGTGAGATCAGACATTATAATAATCCCCAATAATTTTTTATCAGAAATAACAGGCAATCTTTTGATTTTATTGTCTGTCATTAATTTTACAGCATTAGAAATTTCTGCATTTTTATCAATTGAGATCAAAGGATAGCTCATTAATCTACTAATTGGCGTGTCAATTGGATATGCATGAGAACCAATTTTTATTGTAAAATCTCGGTCAGTAATTATTCCCACAAACTTTTCATTTTGAACAACTATTACTGCTTCAGCATCACATGTTTCCATAATTTTTGCGGCATCAGAAGCTGTTGCAGTTGATTCTAAAGAAAGAACTGAAGGGTTCATTACATCTTTAATTTTTTTAGTTTCTAAATATGGATCAAATTGCATTATTGACCTTTATTCACATCATATTTCAATACATTAACTAAATTTCAACTTTGAAAATCATGTTCGTTAAAATCTGAACCTAATGAAACTTTCAAAATTACTGTAGAGTCTGTAGTTTGAAAATTCAATTCTTTATCAGGTAAGAAACTTCGGAATACTTGTTTTAGTAATTGTTCGGTAAATACTGACCATTTTGTTCCTAAATCATGTTGAATTAGAAATGTGTGTACATTTCCGTTAACTCTGTGATCTGAATTCATCCCAGATGCTTTCATATAATCTTCCAATGTTTCAATACATCTTTTCAAGTCATATCCACCTTTGATGAACATCACGGTATCTTTTATGGTAGGGAAAATCAAATTAATTATTTCATCAATTTCTTGTCCGTCCAAATCATCTCCAAGTGATTGCAAAATTCCTATTGGGACTGGAATCAATCCAATTTTTTGTGAAAATCTGTCCCATTGAATGTATTTTTCTAAAATTTGTTTTACTAGTACATTTTGAGATATGCCTTTTTGATTTGCTTCAGTTTCTAATTCTGAAACCAATTTTTCAGATAATCGATAAGTAATGCTCCTAGTTGGATCTTTTTTATTTACATGTACTTGTCGTTTAGATGAATCCATATCTTCAATCAATGTAACAGCCCCATGTGATATTAATTGATGTCTTCTGGTTTTGGATTGTTTAATACACAATCAATTTTTGTTTCAATTACGTCCCAATGGATGTTAATTTCTCGAATTTTACTCATATAAAGAAAATATTTCTTTCCATCTCTGTTAATTGAGCCTGAAATTACCAATAATTTTCCATCACAGAGTTTTTTTATTTTTCGATAAACTGTGCTTAAAGGGATTTTCTCTTCTTGGGCTATAATCATTGCAGATTTGGGCTTATCAAGAGTATTTTTTAAAATTAGTTTGCAATATTTGTCTGCCATACTTTCTAAGATTATTTTCTTTCTTTGTTCATCTGTTATTTTCGTGGTCTGAATTAAATCTAACATAAATAATTTTTTTTCAAATTAGTTATAATACTGATGTTTGCATCGTATTGCAGTGTATTCTAATTTGTTATATTTCAAATATTAAAAAAATAGATATCATGAATAATTTGAAATTGATCTTCTTTTCAATCTCAGTAATTATTTTAATTTCAGTATCCCCAAGCGCCGTAAGTGCAGAAAATGTCCCTGCCTGGATAAAAAATAATGCATTATGGTATGGTCAAGGTGATATTACAGAGACAGAATTTCTTAATTCAATTAAATTTTTGATCGAAAATAATATTCTTGTTTTAGAAAACGATGAACCAATTAAACGAAATCAATTAGAACAAATTATCATTCCTAATGGAAATTATGTTGTCTCAGGTGGAAATTTTTACTTACCATTAAATCTGGAAATACATCCCATGACAACAGTTCAATGGATTAATGATGATATTGTTTTACATACTGTTCAAAGTCAAGATGAATATGGGGGAATAATTGGATTGTTCAATAGTGCTCCTCTAAATACAGGTGAAACATTTGAATTCAAATTCACTGAAGAAGGAGTTTACAACTACTATTGTTCATTACATCCATGGAGAGTTGGTTTGGTTACTGTAAGATAATTTAATTTCATTAATGAGATTCAAGTTCTGTGTTTAATAATTAAAGATATAAAATAAATTTGTGAGGGTGACTCATTTAAAATTAGATTTGTTCAGATCTGCCTAGAATTCAGTCATCCTCAACAATACAAAATAATTTTTTAAAATCAGAAAATATTCTGTAAATTACCGTAATTACAAAAATCGTGCCTAAAGTTGTTTAACTAAATTAACTAACTCTTTACCAGTTATTTGCATATTTTACTTGTTCTGGAGTTAATTTATCAATTTTAACATCCATAGCCTTCAATGCATCAAATGCAATTTGAATGTCAATTTCTTTTGGAACATCAATGATTTTGTTTTCCATTTTTTTATGATTCTTTAAGATGTACAATACAGACAAAAGTTGATTTGAAAATGATTGAGCCATAACCTCTGGAGGATGTCCTTCTGCAGATACCAAGTTAGCAAGACGTCCTTGTCCAATCAAGTAAACTTTTCTACCATTTTTCAAAGTACATTCATCAAGAGTTGGTCTAACTTCTTTAACTGATTTTGATTTCTTTAGCAAAAAGTCTGCATCAATTTCAACATCAAAGTGTCCAACGTTACCCATTATTGCACCATCTTTCATTTTCAAAATGTGTTCTTTTCGAATTACACTGGTCATTCCAGTACAAGTGATAAACATGTCACCAATTTTTGCTGCTTGTGCCATTGGCATTACTTCAAATCCATCCATGTGAGCTTCAAGTGCTTTTACAGGATCAACTTCAGTTACAATTACTTTAGAGCCCATTCCACGACATCTTGATGCAACACCACGTCCAACCCATCCGTAACCAACTACTACAACACGTTTAGATGCCATTAGCAAATTCATTGCACGCAAGTAACCATCAATTGTACTTTGACCAGTACCATATTGGTTGTCAAACATGTGTTTAGTGACAGCTTCATTTACCAAGATTACAGGATATCTTAATTTTCCCTGATTTTCTACTGCTCTAATTCTAGTTACACCTGCAGTAGTTTCTTCAGTTGCTCCTAAAACCTCCATGTCTTTGAATCTTTTATCAAAATGTGCTTTGATGTTCATGTCAGCACCATCATCAGTTAGAATTGTTGGCTTGTGTTTGAGTACTTGATCAATGGACCAATCATAGTCTTTTACAGATTGTCCATGCCATGCATAAACATTGATTCCCTGTGAAGCCAAAAATGCAGCAATATTATCTTGGGTGGTTAGAGGATTACCTCCACAAACTGCAACTGTTGCACCCAATTCTTTTGCACCCATCAGTAAAACAGAAGTTTCTTTTGTAACGTGTAAACAAAAACCAAGAGTAATTCCCTTGAGAGGTTTTGATTTTTTTAATCGATTAATGGTGTTATCTAAAATTTGCATATGAGATCTAGCCCACTCATAAGAGAGTTTTCCTTCCTTGATCAGTTTTGGACTAGACTTTACTTTACTCATGATCAATTGCCCATTTGAGGAGTATAAAATGCTATCATGCGAATCTAAATAAATGACAAAGATTTCCATAAACCAATGGCATGGAAGAAAATTGCAGATAAAGGCGATGTACCAGCAGGTGGAGGTAAAGCATTTAAAATTGATGGAAAACAAATTGCAATTTTTAATCAAGATGGGTATCATGCCATGGATGATCTTTGTGTACACCAAGACGGATCAATTGCACCAGGCAAACTAGAAGGAGACATTGTAGAATGTCCATTACATTTCTGGCACTACAATATCAAAACAGGGGAATTAGTCGATTATCTCAAAGATGTCAAATTAGAGACATACAAAGTTGAGAAAAGAGATGACGGCCTATATGTAGACATTTAGAAAAGATCAACTAGTGATTTCTTTAAATTCATTTAAAAGTTTGATATCAGCAAAATCAATATCACATTTTGCTTGAGTCTTGTAAGAGGAATCAATTTTTATTAATTCTGACAAAATTGCCAACCCATCCTCAATCTTACCTGATTTAATTACTGAAGAGGATTTATTGTATAATGCAGTCTTATTTTGTGGTTTAACTTTCAGTACAATGTCAAAACAATCGATAGCAACGTCATACTGTCTAATATTATGATGACATAAGCCCTTATTCAGCAATGCCAGTAGATTTTCTTTTTCTTGCAAAAGCACTTTCTCATAACAAATTATGGCTTCATCAAATCTACCAAACCTTCCAAAAATATTACCTTTTTTCAATAACGCCTCAAGATGAGTAGGATTTTGATCAAGTACTTTTTGGTAAAAAGATAATGCTTCTTTGGGATTATCTAAATTCAATGATCTTTGGCCATCATTCAGTAATTTTTCTACTTCAGACATGATGAAAAAACCTCAAGCAACTACATTAACAAACACATTTCCAAATGTAAAACATTTGTCATCAACAGTCACGTCAATTGGAATGGGTTCTAAGGAGGTACCAAGAATAGATTTGATTTCATTTTTGGTAAACCACTGACTTCTAAAACCAATACTGTTATGAAAAACTCTATTTGTCTCATCAAAAGAGTCATCATCTATTTGTTTAATCATCGGAATCATAGAACGATATAGTTTTGGTGCAACAAAACCAAAATCATCACCATTAAACATGGTCAAAATTACCAATCCATTTTTTCCAGCAATGGTTTTCATATTGTTAATGAAGTTTAGTCGTTTATCAGATGGAACTACACCCAATGTGTTATATGAACACATTACAATGTTGGAATTTTTTAACTCAAAGTATCGAGGTAGATTTGAATCAGTAAGATCATATTTTAAAAAAGTTATTTCCGACAACCCATCATGAGAAATATTTTTTTGATTTGCGCAATCCAGCATAGTATCAGAGTTTTCAACACCAAGAAACTCAATTGATTCATTACGTAATTTTTTATCTAATGCAAAAACTACTCTACCAGTACCAGCACCCATATCAATTATTGAAAAATTTTTGTGAGAATCACTATGTTTTTGGCACAGAGTATGTAGAATTTCAATTTCTTTTTTAAGATAATTAATGATTAGGGGATTTTGATTATCTTCTACACTTTTATCATAATCAGCAGCCAAACTATCCCACGATTTATTATCCATAAATTTCTCCATTTTTCAATTAATTTAAAGTCTAAGATGATTATTTGATTGAAGACCAGTATTACAGGTCAATTAATATTCCAAGAAATTTTTTAGAAATATCATTGAATCAAGACATCATAAACAAAATTATTTCTCAAGATTATGCTTCAATTACAAATAAAATTGAAGAGTTTATCGAGAAGGAATTAAAGAAAAATAATTCAAAAGGGATTATTTTAGGATTAAGTGGAGGAATTGATTCAGCAGTTTTAACATACATTTGTAAAAGAAAATTCAAAGAAAAAACACTTGCATTAATCATGCCAGATACAGACATCACACCAAATAGTGAAACTCAAGATGCAATGAAAATAATCAGTTTGACAGGAATTGAACATAAACTAATCGACATAAAGCCAATTGTAAATGAATATTCCATGTATTTAGTACCTAATGAAAAATCCAAAGGAAATCTAAGAGCAAGAATTAGATCAAATATCCTCTACTATTATGCAAACATTGAAAATTATTTGGTCCTAGGCTCCAGTGATAAAAGCGAATATCTAATTGGATATTTTACAAAATACGGAGATGGTGCATCAGACATGACACCAATTGTTTCATTGTATAAATTGCAAGTTAGAGAAATTGCAAAATATTTGGGAATACCAGAAAATATAATATCAAAAAAGAGCAGTCCACATCTTTGGAAAGATCATGAAGCAGAAGCAGAACTAGGCACACAATATGAGGAAGTAGATTCAATTTTGTATTGTCTTATTGAAAAAGGACTTTCAATTCAAGAAACTGTAGAAACAACTGGAATAGACAAGGAGATAGTTGAAAAAATTTATAATTTAAACATAAACAGTGAACATAAAAGATTACTACCACAAAAGTGCGATATAAAATAATATGAATATTCAAGATACTCTATCTAATACAGAACAAAAATTAGACAATTCAGAAAAAATCAAGATTTACCTTTGTGGGGTTACGGTATATGATGAGTCACATATAGGACACGCCAGAACAATTATTGTATTTGATGTTCTAAGAAAATATTTGGAAAGTAAGAAGGTGCAAGTAGAATTAATTCAAAACTTTACAGATGTAGATGACAAAATAATCAATCGAGCAAAAGATGAAAAAGTATCAGCACAAGAAATAAGCAAAAGATACATTGAAAATTATTTCAGAGATTTTGATAAACTAAACATTCAACGGGCAACAAATTATCCTAAAGCAACAGAACACATTGAGGATATTATCGAATTTATAAAAAAATTAATTGATAAGGAAATTGCATATGTTTCAGAAAATGGAGTTTATTTTTCAGTGTCAAAATTTCCAGAGTATGGAAAATTATCTAAGAAAAAAATTGATGAGTTGAAATCAGGTTCCAGAATACAAATTGATGAAACAAAAAAAGACCCATTAGATTTTGCAGTGTGGAAATTTTCAGATATTGAACCATTATGGGACAGTCCATGGGGAAAAGGTAGACCAGGATGGCATATCGAGTGCTCAGTTATGAGTATGAAGTATCTTGGCGGGAATTTTGACATTCATGGAGGAGGAAGAGACCTAATTTTTCCACATCACGAGAATGAAATTGCACAGTCTGAGGCACATTCAGATGGTAAGTTTGCAAAAATTTGGATGCATGTCGGCATGGTAACCATTACAGGAGAAAAAATGTCTAAATCTCTAGGCAACACAAAATCAATTAAACATGTATTAGAAAATTGGGGACCAAATATAATTAGATTATTTTGTTTATCCGGACACTATTCAAAAGTAATAGACTATTCAGAAGAGATGTTAAAAGAAAATATTACAAAATGGAGACAAGTAGAAACATGTTATTTTGAATTAATTCATGCTAATAGTAATGAACAAGAAGATATTTCAGAAAAAATTAAAAACATAAGTTCAGAATTTGACAAGTCATTAGAAGATGATTTAAACACACATCTAGCATTGTCTGCATTTTTTCAACTTGTTAAAGAAACAAACAGGCTAGCAGCATCAGAAAAACTAGGAATAGAAAATGCTCAAATCATAATGAAAGAATTTGAAAGAATTTCAAATATTTTAGGATTAGAGATCCCTAAAATGAATCAAGAAGAAAAACAAGAAATAGATAATATGATATCAAATAGAGAAAGGTTTCGAGAAGAAAAACAATTTGAAAAAGCTGATCAAATTAGAGATGAACTAAATGAAATGAACATAGAGCTAATTGATCATAAGGGGAAAACAATTTGGATGAAAAAAGAAAAGATCAAAAAAGATTGTTAAAAAATTAATTAAATTTATTTTTAAAAACTACTTCATCCAATCTCAATTGACCACCACGTTGTTTTGCAGGTTCAAGAGATTTCCCAACAACAATCATCAAAACAATCAAGTGATCATCAGGTAGTTCAATGATTTTTGCCATTTCATCATAATCAAATCCAACCATAGGACATGAATCAAGTCCCATTTGTCTTGCAGCAAGCATTATTGTTTGACCTGCAAATCCACAAGAACGAATTGCCTCATCTCTTCTATTCTGAGGACTATCAGCATATTTTTTTTCCAAAGATGCTTTAACTAATTCCTGTTTTTCAGTAGGATGATTCTTCCAATATCTCAAGGGGTCATCTTTCCAGGCACTCATATTTCCACATAACAAAATGACTAGAGAACCATCAACTGGTTGTGCCTGATTTCTAGCAGCAACTCCAATTTTTTCCTTAATTGACTGGTCAGTAACTGTGACAAATCTCCAGTTTTGTTGATTATAGCTAGTGGGAGAGAGAATAGTTAATTTCATCAAAGAATCTACCTCCTCAGAAGTCATCTTGTGATTGGGATCAAATTTCTTAATTGCACGTCTAGTAGATATTGCTTCAAAGGTATCCATGTACTAACCAAATTCAATTATCAATTTAATTGATTCCAAATTAATGAGAAATGATCGAGTGTATTACAGGATAACCTTTGTTTCATATATTCAAATTAAAAAAAAAGTCATGGGAATTCAAGATTTAAATAAATTATTTGAAATCCATAGAGAAATAAAAAAAATAGATACAGAAAATAAATTTAATTTTGTCATAGATACAGATACAAAAGAAGGAAAGACAAGAATTGTCATAGATGAATTTGGAACATGGAAAAAAACACCATCTTTAACAGAAGAACAAGCGTCAGAATTTAGAAAAAAAGGATTTAGACAATTTGTTCCAGATCTGATCGATTTTAAAAATAAATTGATAATTGAATATCAAGAAGAATGCAAAGGCAGACAAGGAATCCTAAGAAGGCGGGGGAAAATTAACAAAAAAGGCCACGATGAATTTAGTGACGAAGATAAAGATATTTTTTATGAGTTAGCAAATTTTAATCAATTAAAAATTTGGGAAAACACAGATGTCGAGGAACAAAGAAAAGAAATGAAAGAATTTTTAGAAATATTTGCTTCTAAAAATAATTTTAAAAATTAGGAATTAATAAAAAAATACGGTTATGGTAGTGGTTCGTGTCCACGTTTATAGCCACTCCATTTTCTATATTCATAATCAGTTAATGGTGTATCACAACCACACTTACAAACAGTTTTCATAATTAGGCTAAGAACCAAGTCTATTTTTAGATTATCTTTAACTCATACTAGCTATTAATCAAGATCATTTCAATTTATGGAGATCAAAATGATCGGATAATCAAGAAAATTAACAAAATCATTTGGAGTTTATTTTATTCTGGATTTGTGCCAAAATTAAAGCAGCTTTGTCCTTATTCTCATAAGTATCAACAGTTTCATCCATTATTGCATCAATTTCATAACTTTTATCGACTAAAATACTAGCAACATGGTCATCCAAAGTACCATTACCAATCAGATAATATGCAAACACAGTATTTTTTTGACCAATTCTATGAAGTCTATCTTCAGCTTGTCTATGAATGGCAGGACTCCAATCTAGTTCTGCAAAAATTACATATTTTGCTTTTGTTAAATTAATACCAACATTACCAGCACGAATACCTGCAATCATTAATTTAGATTCACCTTTTTGAAATTTATCAATTTGATCTTGTCTTGTTGAATCAGATTGTCCACCAATAATTGAAACAGGTGAAAACTCCTGCAGACTCTCATGAAGTAATTTGTGAATTACTTTATGATGACAAAATACAACAACACTTTCTTCAATCTCCATAATATTTTTTACAAAATTAATTACGTGAGGTAATTTTGCAACACCTGCAATTTGACGTTCACTTTGAATTGCTCTGTGATATGATGCAGATTTTGAGAATTCAGTCTGAGCTTCTTTTTGTTCGTCCTCAAGTTTTTTCCAGATTTTATCTAATTCCTCTAGATAGTAATCCGTATCAGATGCAATTACTTCCTTGTACCTTACTTTATCTTTTAATTCTTTTAGTACGTCAGCTTTCTTCCTTCTAAGCATCACATGCTTTTGTAATTCATTTCTTAATGAGGCACGTTTGTTTTCTAAAACAATTGCTTTTCCTTTATCATTAACATAACAAAAGTATTCACAAAATTCTTTGAAACTTCCCAACAATCCAGGTTTCAAGATATCAATAATTGGCCAAATTTCAGAACCTCGATTATAAATCGGAGTTCCAGATAATCCTATTCTATATTGCACTGTAGATAGTGCGGCCAGTTTTTTCACAGCTTTGTATTTTTGAGTGGTTTTTGACCTCAAATTATGAACTTCATCACAAACAATAGTACGAATTCCCACTTGTTCTAAATCACCAGAGCGTTTGAGTAATAATTCATAATTAATTACGTAAATGTCACTTTTGGGGAGCTCCTTAGATTTACCAGTTCTGATTAATGTGACACTAGGAGACTCAGATTCAAGAATTCTGCCATTTCTACTTTTTTTCTTAAGAAATTTTTCAATTTCACGTTCCCAGTTGTTCAAAGTTACCAAAGGAGCTACAATAAGAACAGGGAATGTTTGTTTTTCAGTTGAAACATAAGACAAAGTTTGAACGGTCTTACCCAAACCCATTTCATCAGCTAACAATGCATTACCAGAAGATTTTAGCAAAAAATCCAAACCTTCTTTTTGAAAATTCATTAATTTTCCTTTAAACTGTTCACCAGGCTTTGCACGTTTCAGCTTGTGTTTAATTGGGGGCAAGGTAGGTTTTGGAGCATATGTTTTTACAATTTTTCTTTGCCATACAGTTTTAGATAATATTTCTAATGGAAATCGATCCATCAAGAGTTTTAATTGTTTAATACTATCAGTAGAATCCTCAATTATTACTTCATTTTCATTTTCACCATACCAAGCCTTAGAAGATAGACTAGAGATTTTATCAATAGCAAGTTTCCCGGTGATCTTCCAGCACCATAATTTGGAATACTTATCTTGAACATATTCCAATGTACCAAAGTTTTCTAGCGATGTGGTCATAATTTGTAGCTGTAATTTTTTTTTGTCTTATGAATCTTCAGGTTGTAAAAAAGATTTTGAAAAAAAAGAAAAAATCAAGAAGAGTTAAAATATAACATTAATGCCAAATTTATGAATAAAATAAAAATATTCGTAGGCTCAAATTTCTTAAAAATTTATAATATTGAGTGAAAAAAATTGAAAAATCAACATACGTTTAAAATTAAATGAAAATTATCAAAAATATGGAATTCATTCAAACCAAAGATCCAAACATCAAAAAACCCATCATCATTGCAGCCATGCAAGATATGGGAAACGTAGGCAGTATAGTTATCAATTTCATAAATCAATCATTAAAGACAGAGTCATTTAGAACCGCTAAAGTTTCATTTCCAACATATGTAATAGACAATGGAGGAAGCATTGATCTTCCCAATGAAAGTTGGGATTACAAATACACCGATGACCTGATCATATTTGGAGGAGGAAAAGGGCAACCTCAAAACAACAATGAATTGAATTTATTGTGTCAAGACGTCATAGATGTTGCAAAAAAACATTCTGCAAAATTCATTTACACGTTAGGGGGATTTCACACAAATAGGATTTTAAAAAATGATCCTAAGACATACGTAACTGCAACAACTACAGAACTAAAAAAACAAATGGAGAAACTGAATCTGGATTTAACTCCTCAAAAATCATTAATTTCAGGATTCAATGGATTGATTCTAGGATTTGCAAAAAAACACGACATTCAAGGAATTGGAATGTATGGAGAAATAAACCAGCCAGAAGTTCCCCAGTATAGAGCAGCAATTAGCATAATCAAAACAATTGAAAAACTAACATATAGAAAATTGGGAAATACTGAAGAATTAGAGATTCTAGCAAGTGAAATGGATCAAAAATTTAGAAATTAATGAGCAGTTCCTACTTCATGAGGAGCAGTATTTTCATCATGGCAGTCACAACTACACAGATGAGTTTTATGGTTATTCATGCAATCGATGCATTCAAAGTGTTTTCGGGTTTCACATGCAGCACAAATCATAGTTTATCATTACCAATAGATGAATTTGAATATTTCTTTAATTAAAGAGTTTTTAAGGCAAATAAAAAAAACACGTTATTGAAAGTCTATCACAAATCATCATGCATCACATGCAAAAAAACAATCACAGAAATTGAAAGAATGAAAATAGATGTTGAGTCAAGGGATTTTTTCAAAGATCCATTTACAGAAGCAGAATTAAAAAAAATTATTAAAATGACAGGAAAAAAACCTCATGAATTACTTCGAAAGAGAGACAAGACATACAAAGAAATGAAATTGGATCAAAACAAAAAAACAGATTCCGAAATCATTAAACTCATGGTAAAAAATCCAGGATTGATTTTACGTCCAATTGTAATTTTAAAAAATAAAGCACTAGTAGGAAAAGTAGACCCTAAAGAAATAAAGAGTTAATCAGAATTTTCTTTCTTAAAAATTCGAATTGCCTCTAAATGAGAACAGTTAGCTTTTTGCCCATTTCCATGATGAAATTTATAGTAATTTTTGAAGCCAAAGCATTCACAAGTATCAGATGTTACAAAATATGACTTGTTGGGGTCTGAAGAAGATCTAATTTGAAACAAGTCATCTTCAACTTTAGATACACATCCATCATCAACTAGTTTTTTTGCTTTTTTGATAGTAGCAGGACTGCTCATAACATGCTGAAAATCTAATAATATTATAAACGATTTCTATCAAAAATCAATATTGAGTATGAAAAAATACATCGCCAAACGCGCAGCTACAATGTTTGGTGTACTGCTAATTACATTACTAATCACAATAATGCTTGTCGGCTCCAACATGGATACAATTCTAAAACAAGGAGTGGTGTTTCAAGTCAGGTCAGAAATTACTGAGAATCCTGCAATAGTTGAAAGTTTTTCATCAGTACAAGAGTTTGAGTCATTTATTGAAAGTCAAACAGAACAGCGGATCAAAACTTTAGGTTTGGACGAACCGTGGTACTCCCCTCAAAGAATTGGATTGACAATGTACAAAATAATTTTATTAGACTTTGGACAGGCAACTTTTCTTACTAGTGATGTTGGCTCATCAGATGTAAAAGATATTATTTTTGAAAAACTTCCAAGAACAATTTTACTATTCACTACAGCTACAATTTTAATTTCAATTATAGGAATTTTTGTTGGGGCGTTATCTGCAAGCAAGATAGGGTCTACAGTTGATAGAATAACATCAAGCTTTGCAATTATCAGTTCAAGTTTTCCAGTTTGGTGGATTGGTATGTTAATGATATTTTTATTTGCATTTACGTATCAGGTTTTTCCAGCAAGGGCGACACCAGATATTTTACCATCAGATCCAGGATACATTGGTTCTTTGTTGTACCACATGACCTTACCGCTAATTACAATTGTGATGATAGGTTTTGGTTCATGGGCATATCTTGTAAGAAATTTCATGGTAGGAATTATGCAAGAAGATTTCATTACAGCAAAAAAAGCAATTGGAATCAAACAAAGTAAAATCACATACACACATGCATTAAAAAATGCAGCACCGCCAATTATTACAATTTTAGCACTCAGTTTATCAGGCTCGTTAGGAGGAGCAATAATTACAGAAGCAGTATTTGATTGGCCAGGCATGGGAAGACTATACTTTGAAGCAATTACAGTCATGGATTTGCCAGTAATTATTGGTGCAACATACATCCTCACAGTATTTTTCCTAGTAAGCATATTCATTGCAGATTTACTTTACGGGTATTTTGATCCTAGAATTAGGACAAACACGGAGTAATCAAAATGAGCAACATTACATCTCAAGACATCAAAAAAGAATTTTTTAAAAGCAAAATGGGAATTGCAGGAATAATTATCCTTACAATTCTAATATCCACATCAGTTATTACAATTATAACAATTCCAGTGGAGACATTTCAAGAATGGAATAACCCTGGAAGTTGGATTACATACCCAAAAGCAGCAACACCTGTATGGGTAAACTTATTTTTGATGGAAAAAATTCCTGAACACAAAATACTAACAGAGCCAAAAATAAATGATTTCTCAAATAATGAGATAAACTTATCGTCATATCAATTTAATTTTAATTTTGAATATGATCAATTCCCAAATGATTTCATTTATTCATATTCAACAAAATATGAGGATTCGCCATTGCTAGAAATGACAGTAATGCGTCCAGATGGAATGAAATTAAAATTAATTTCAGTCGCATTGCCATATTCTAGTACAAGTACGATTCATGATGACAAAATATTTTCAACAGATTCAATGCTAAAAAAAGAACTAGTTATGCAAAATAACAAATTTGATTTTAACATAGATAAATTATCATCTGAAGAAATTGTTTTTTCAAAAACTGAGACCAATGAACCGCTAAAGGGAAATTACGTATTTGTAATTGAAACATACGAAATTGATAAAAAAAGTGAGATAATTGAATCCAATTTGATCATAGGAGGAAAGGCTTTTGGAATTATGGGAACAGATGAATTGAGACGAGACTTAGCCATAGGACTGTTGTGGGGAACACCACTTGCATTGTTCATTGGACTTGTGGTATCTGTAGCATCAGTTATAATGGGATTGATTTACGGAGTTTATTCAGGATTCAAGGGCAAAAAAACAGATGAGGCATTAATGAGATTCAACGATGTCATCTATGCACTGCCAGCACTGCCATTTTTGATTATTCTTTCAGTAACAATCAGCAACAGCATTTTTGTAATGATTGGTTTTTTGATGATTTTTGGATGGGTAGGAATTGCAAAGGTATCACGAAGTATGTCACTTCAAATCAAAACCAGAGGATATGTGGAAGCTGCATCAATGATGGGACAAAAGGATTCAAAAATGATTTTCAAACACATCTTACCGCAATTACTGCCATATGCATTTGCAAGTGTGGCAATTTCAGTTCCTGCAGCAATTACTACAGAAGCTGGGTTAAGTTTTCTAGGGTTGGGTGATCCTTCATTTCCTACATGGGGTCAGATTTTACATGATGCAAATACATTTGGGGCTGCAGCAAGAGGGTTATGGTGGTGGATTGTACCACCAGGGGTAATGATTGCAATTACAGGATTAGCATTTGTCTTTATTGGAAATGCTTTAGATTCAATAATTAATCCAAAATTAAAAAAATAGTAAAACTAGAGTTCGAACTTTCGAATTAGTTCAATTGCACTGTCCTTCAATTTAATCGAATAGCAGTGTGAATTTACATCATTGATTGCAGCCAGATTATTAGCAAATACTTTTTTGCTGTGACCACCATAAGATGCATTATCTGATTCATCAAAACAAATTGTCATTTGTTTCATGTTTAGTTCATTCTTTAAGAGAAATGCAATAAACTTTTGATAATTATCAGTGTTAACCCAGTCTAGTTTTTTCTCCTCACTTATTCCAATCCAAATCTCAATGGAGTTTTGGTATAGGGCTTTTTTTCTTAATTCTTCTAAAGTCATATTATTATCCTAAAAATCTGCTCTTTGCATTTTTGAACCACAGCGGGGACATGAACCACCTTTGTGTTTGTTGTTACAAACAAGACAGACATAGCGAACATTAGCTGAATCACTTTGTCCTCCACCACTTCCAAAGAATCCACCTCCAGCACCACTAGAGCTACCGCCATAATTTCCCATTTGTCCCATTTGACGTCTTCTCATATACATTGGAAGTAAGATGAAAATTGCCATCACTAGCCCAATGCTAATGAACCAAGGAACACCAAGATAACCTAGAACTATTTGCAGACCAATACTGAATACAAGTGAGGCACCAAGGAAAATATAATATTTTTTTAATTGAGGATTCAAACCAATCAAAGTCCCTTAAAAAAGGTTATAAAGCTTTGTCAGTTTTTCTCAGTTTCATTTTCATCATTTATGGATAATGGAATTGTATTTCCACTACTATCCCATGCAAAAATGGAATCATCATCATAAGGAGATTGGATAATTAAAGAAACCAAACCAAAAAAATTATTCAAATCAGTTACAGAAGGTTCAGCTGAACCAGACGGATGAGAATGAACAACTCCAATATAGCTATTATCAAATGGCAAAAAAGAGTGCGGGAATCCTGCAAATGTAGGACCTGTAAAATTAAAGGGAGGAATAGCTAGTCCATCAATTTTGATTTGACCATTTTTAGATTTACCTTTCAATATGAGAATTCCTTCATTAGGATGTTTCATTTTACAAAATGTGACAATACTGTCTAAGACGCTTTTATCAAGTAAGACTTTACGTTCAAATTTTTTATTTTTAAAAAACATAAGAACAGTGTAATTACTTGGTAAATAAATTTAAGATTTTGAGATAGTATATCGAGTCGATGAAAAAATTTGTAATTTACCCTCTATCTTAGATATGAGTTTAGGTATTTCTGAATCTATTTCACCGATTTCAGATAAAATGGTCTTAGATTTTTGGCGTTCATCATTTTCAGATTCACTAGTCTTTGAAATATCGTTTTCAGTAGAAGTCAAGTTCTGAGGTTTTAAATTTTTGAGTTCCACTTGCATAGAATCAGAAACAGTAGAATATTCAGACACTTTTTTTATAAAACCATCCAAGGATTCTTCAGTTTCAGTTAATTGAGATAATGTTTTTTGAGTATCCTTAACGGATATAGAACCTGAAGTAATGCCTTTTCGAATATTTTCTAAAATTAAAATTATTGAATCTAAATTTTCAGCGATTAATGCATCAAAAGGATTATCTACCAAAGTAGACAAAATATGGGTTTGTTCCTTATCTAATGAAGAAGCATATGCATATCTACCAAGTGGACGAGAAATTTTTGTGAATTGAGCGTCTATTTCAGACTTAATTTTAGATTTTTGTTTCATGAAATCATTGAGTTCATTTTGTAATGAAACATATTTTTGATAATTTTCAGACGTATGAATTTCATCAAGGGACTTTTTTAGAGAAGTGCTTCTTTCTTGTAGAGATTTTAAATTTTCTTGTATCTCAGCATTACGTTTTGTTTTGTCAATGCGGTCTTGTTTGAGAGAATTAATTTTACTTAACATTTCATCAATTTCATCAAAACTAGATTGAGTTGAATCAAAATGTTTTAGAAGTTTTGTAATATTATCAGAATTTTCGTTCATAATTTTTAGATTAGTAGTTAGTTGGTTTGCGTATTTTTTTGCAAATATATGGATGACTCTAGTTTGTCTACCCAAAACATCACCAACTTTTTTTAATAATTGAGTTAGAAAATAATCTAATTTTTTTGCATCCTCAATTGTTGAAACTTGAATTAATGTTTTGACATCTTTTTTTAAAATATCAATAACTTGCTTCTTTCCTCTAACCACAATTATTGCCAAGTGCTTATCAATGTCATCAATGTTTAGATCATCTTTTTCTAAAACAATTCCAATTTTCATAAGATCATCAATTAATGGTGCAGTATCATTTCTCAAGTTTTTTATTTCCGAAATGGTTTGAGATTCTCTTAATTTACGTAAATCATTGATAATTTGAGGAACTTCAGAAAGTTCAATGTCTTGATTAACACTTTTACGTTCAACAGGTTGCTCTTCCACTTGCTTTTTTTTACCCCATCCAAAGACCATTTGATAAGATTATGCCGTAGGGATTAAAAATGATTCTTACACATATCTTAAAATCTAATAAAAATTTGATATAGACATGGCAAAAAATCTTCAAAAATCATTTCACACGGGAACAGTCAAAAAAACTATCAAAATTAAGGCATCAAAAGACAAAGTTTGGAGAAAAATCAGCAATATCGGAGGGTTGTCTTCATGGTTAGTAGATGTAACTAAAACAGAATATCTATCTGCAAAGAAAAAAGGAGTAGGGGCAATTAGATTAATCACATTTGGAGATGGAAACGAGATTGAAGAACATGTAGTGGCATGGGAAAAAGGAGAATATTTCACATATGTCGCAACAGAAGGTTTGCCATTAAGAGCATATGTTGCAACAATTTCTATTAAAAAGAAAACTAAAACATCGACTGAATTAACATGGCAATCATATCTAAACAGTCAAAAAATGTCTGAAAAACAATTTCTAGAATTTCTGGTGTTTATGGGTTCGTTCTACGAGGCATCTTTAGAAAATTTGAAAAAGTTGTTAGAAAAATAACATTAGTTATTTTTTGGGTTAAAATCTAAATACTGTGAATCATTGAAAAAAAATATGAGTGATATGCGATTCATAATTTTAGGAGTTGCATTAATTTTTGTAGGAGTAATTGTATTGGGTGCTTTTGGTCATGAATATCAAGCAGCAACAATAGAATCAAATGAATTTGGAACATGTTACGAATACTTTGATGATAAACCTCCACAAAAGATCAATTGTTCATTTAAGATAATGGATCAAACAGTATTTTTTGGATTAGTTTTAGCATTCATAGCAGCTGGAATAATTTCATTGATTAAAGGAATTAGAGGAGACTGGGACAGTAAAATTAAGCCAGAAGATGTAGTCGGACCAGGCAAAGAAGAATAAATCTAATCTTTAGAATAACGAGAATTAAAAACCAAATCAGAATCACCGTCATTTTGTTTTTGAGAATCATATTCTTGTTTTGATTCAATCATTTTTTTTCGAGTATCATACATGATTTTATCCACATCAGTCAGTACATCATAATGATTCTTACCCAAATGACGAAAATGGACCAAAATTGAATCATCGCCATCAAAAATTTCATTACAATAATTACATTTCATTCTACGTCTAAATCAAGAAAGTAGAATTTATGTTATTATGTTTTGTAAGAACTCACCATCAGAATTCATCAACACAGAAAGAGATTCAACTCATCTTGATTGGCAGAGATGTAATCTTCTAATCTCTGAAAACTTATTCCTCATGTGGCAATTTCTTTCAATTACTATTACAAAATTTACATTTAAGCACAACAATAAAGTAAAAAATTAAGATTTAGATTCAAGAAGAGTTTTCATAGAAAAGACAAGTTCATTGATTCTTTCAACTCTGTCATCGAATTGAAAATCAGTTAGTTGTGGAGGTTTTGTCAAAACAATTACCAATTCAGAGAAATCACCATTAGGAATTATACGCATTGGAATGTTCCAAGTTGATTCCTCATCAACATATTGATGATCAAGAATTCCCAGGGATCTGTTGGAATTAAATTTGACTTTAGATTTTCCGTAAGGTCCAATAAATGACCACCATCCACTGGAATTAATTTTTGCATCAGGAATTATTTTTGGAAACAATTCAACAATGGCATCAAATGTATCACCTGCAATTTTATCAACATGTACAGAGATGGTTCTAGTTCTAATCACAATAAAAAAGTCAAATATTCATTAAAAAGAGTATGGTAGCAATCATACTAATTGGAAAGTAATTTAGCCGTTAAGAAATTCTTTAATTTTTTTTAAATTTTCAACATTTGATTCATGAAACATTATCATCGATTCAGATAAAGAATTAGGCAAAACAGTTTTCAGATTATTTACTAATTCATCACCACTTTCAATCATGGTATCAATAAGATTATCAATTTCATTCTTATCGCCAGTCATGATTTCCAATGATATTAATCATAATTAAGGATTGAAAGCTACTAATCGTTTAAGCTCTTAAATTCCAAACATTTTTGATTAAATTCATTCAAATATGTTTTAGTATTGATTTGAGAATCCATAATGTACAGTTCACAGGTTTCTGGATCAATTAGAGGTTTAGAGTTATCATTTGTAGCAAATTGTAAAACCAAAATGCCTACAAGAACCACTATTAGAATAATTGGCAGTTTAGTTGAAGAGATATCCATAGTAAATCATAATTAAGTTCAAACTTAAGCATACTGAATTTGGATTTAATTTTCTTTTTTGATTAAAGTTGCAGTAGAACGAACCTTATCTAATTTTTGAATATTCCACGATACAATTTCTCGAATTTTTTCAAAATTTTCACCTTGTAACTTTACCATCATATCATGTGTACCTATTGTTTCAAAAACATCAACTACTTGTTCTAATTCCTTTAACTGTTCAATGATTTTTTCTTCTGCTCCTAATTCACAATTTAACATAACATATGCGTCAGTCATAAAATACTGCAATATTGATGAATATTTAAAGATGGAGGATTTTAGGTTAAGCTACCAAACTACATTTACTAGATCTTTAAGATTACGTCTAGGTTTAGGGAATTTACTTTGTTTTGGATATCCAATACACAGTAATGATGAAGGAACCAAATCAGTTTGAAGAATATCCATTACTTTTTGTTCATCAAACATTCCAATCCAAATAGAACTTAATCCCAATGCTTGTGCTGCAAGTTGGGAATAACCAGCTGCAAGAGTTGCATCTTGAATTGCAAACTTTCGAAGTACGTATGGGGGAAAATTAAATTTGACCCTGGAAGGATTTTTACAAAAAACTAACACTATGGGTGCATCAACACAGGACTGAAAATTACATGCATCAACTAACAGTCTTTTTTTCTCAGGGCTTTTAACATAGAATATTTCAAACCCTTGAAAATTACCAGCCGTTGGTGCAGTGTCAGCTGCTGCAATAATTTTATCAATCTTTACTGTTTCAACAGGTTTATCAGAAAATTTTCTAGTTGAACGTCTCTTTTTCATAACTGCAAATAAATCAGTATCAACTACTTCAGCAGGTTCAGAACGTAAGACAAAATCCAATAATTGATTCGGAAGGCCTGGATCAAAGTCATCAGGAGAGCTTTCAGGAGAATATTCTTCAGGAGAAGCAAAATCATCATCAGGGTGGAAATCCCTCATCAACATAATGTACAATTTAATGATATTAAAGATTAGTCAAAAACGGACATTATTCTGCATTAAATTTATCGCAACCAGAGGTACAAGGTTTATTCATTACGCCTTCACATTGACCAAATTCATTATGCATAATTCTATGATGTCCACAAGTTTTGCATTTTTCTCTAAAATGTCCAATTAATTCAGCAGTAGAAATTTCAGATTTCTCAATTTTAGATTCAATAGAACTCATTGTAAAAAATAGAATGTATCAGTTATTTTAAACATTTGAAAAAGAAAAGCAAATAAAATATTTTTGAAAAGGTTACCAGAATGAACGAATTCTAGTTACATTTCTGTATCTATCATGGAGTATGAATCCAGACATTAGTCCTAAAACTGCACCAAATAGTACATGCAAGAATGCAGAATACCACAATACAAAGTCATTACCTTGTATCAATGTCAACAATGCTTCTTTTTCTTTAGGCAATATGTTGATTAATGTGTCACTAGATTCAAGTGCATTTTCAAGAAGAGGCATCATTACCAACGTATGCAGTGGTAAGAACGCTAAACTAAATACAATTGCTCCTGTAACTGCACCAGTTAAAATTCCCTTTGGAATTGTAATAATTCTAAATGTTCTCCAATAAGATGCTGACAAGTTGTAAGCAATTCCAATTAATGCTGCAACTGTAATGTGCATCATCAAACCAATAAGAACAGCTCCAAAACCTTCAACGCCCATAGGAATACCTATTGTTTTGTAAAAGGTACCATGTGGAATGTTTAGTTGTTGATCAATTGAGAGAAATGAAGAAAATAGTGCGCAACCTGCGACCAAACCAGCTCCAAATCCTACTTTAACAGTACCAAATCGATCGGATTTATCCTCATTATCGGAACTCATCACAGAATCTCAGAAAGAGGTTATTTATTAAGGAAACCATCATTGTCAGGGATTACCAGAACATGAAGAAAAAATTAGTAAACTGAGATTAAAATAAATCAATGTTCATGAGGCATGATTTTATTTTTTTTAATTTTTTCAAGTGTTTGATTAATCTCTTTTAAAGCCCATTCAATGTCAGCGACATCATCTGAAGATAAGGATTTTTTCCAATTATCCAAAACAGTATGACCAATTTCTGAACAATTGGATAATAAATTCCAGTAAGGATGATGTTCAGCAGTAGCATGTGCTAATTCAGTTACATCATTAAGACCGTTTTGTGCCCTTGCCAAAGAAGTAATTTTTGGACCAAAAATTTTGATTATATCATATTCAAGATCTTCTTCAATTTTTAGTCCAAGTTCTTTTTCATATTTTTTAACTAATTCAGTCAAATCATGTTGAAAATTATCAAAAGTAGTCATAAATTCAATCTCCGGTGTTCAGCTAACATACATCTGTTAAAAACAACAAGTATTCCAGCTTTTCGAGCTAATTCCTCAGATTCAAAGTCATGAATGCCCTCTTGAAGCCAAATCACTTTAGGCTTTTTTTCTATACATTCCTCAATAATAGTTGAAATTTGTTCAGAGGGTCGAAATACATCAATGATGTCAACAGATCCTTCTATTTCAGAAACAGAGTCATAGCAAGAAATATCCAAAATTTTTTCAGCATTAGGATTTACAGGAGTTATTTCATATCCATTATCAAATAGATATTTTGGAACATAGTGTGCAGCCTTTGACGAATGTTTAGACATTCCAATTACAGCAACAGTTCTTAATGATAAAATATCCATAATTTGTTGGTCAGAAAAAGAATCTTGGTTCATGATGTGCAATCAATTATAGAGCATATAATTTTTAAATTATGGCACTAGTTGAAGAAAAACAAATACAATAAAAGGCAAAAAGTTAGAGTTGTCATATGACAAAATCGGTATTAGTTACAGGAGCAACAGGATTCATTGGTTCAAGATTAGTAGATGAATTAATCAAAAAAGGATACAAAGTTACCAGTTTAGTTCGAAAAGGAAAAGAAGGCAATCCAAAATCAAATATCATATATGGTGATCTAACGGATAAAAAAATAGATTTCAAGGATTTGAAATTTAATTGTGTATTTCACCTAGCATCACATACACCTTTAGAAAAAAATAAAAAAATACTAGAAAAAGTCAATTTAGACGGAACAAAAAAATTATTTGAGGAAATTAAAAATATAACAAATTCGATAATATACATTTCAGGATTAGGAGTATATGGTGAAACAGGAGAGAAAGTAATCGATGAAAATCAAAAATATAACCCAAATACAAATTTTGTTAAAATCAGATTAGATGCAGAAAAATATCTAAAAGAGAATTCATTAAAAAATAAAATAGATTTTGCAGTTGTGCATTTCGGAGACGTGTATGGTTCAGATGGGTGGTTTTATGAAATGTTAATCAAGAGATTGAAAAAAAATACTTTTAGAATGCCTGGAGGAGGAGATTATTTCAAAGGGTTTGTTCATGTAGATGATGCAGTAGGCAGTATGATTTCAGTTTTAGAAGAAAAAGCATTTGGAGAATCATTCATAATTGCAGATTCTGAACCAGTGACATTCAAAGAATTTTCAAATTTTACAGCAGACCAAATTGGTGCAAAACATCCTGGAAGCGTTCCAGCATTTTTGGCTAAAGCGGTATTAGGCGGAGATTTAATAAAATTATTAACAACGTCAATGAAAGTATCAAATAAAAAAATTTCCAATATTTACAAATTCAAATATTCAAATTATAAAGATGGAATCACACAAGTAGTATCAGAATTAAAAGAAAAAAATAAGATCTAATTCAAATCAGAGAGTATTTTAATTATAAAAAATATAGATAATTTATGGATACAGAACCCAAAGACGTCATCGTATTAGGATCAATTAGAAGAGGTAAAAAGAAATTTTCAAATATTCAAAATGAAACAAGAATCAATCCAGAAGAATTGAATTCAATATTAGAACAATTAGAGAATAGTGGCTTCATAAAAGTTGAAGAAAAAAAAGGTTGGTTTGGTAAAAAAATTGAATTAAAAATTACAGATAAGGGATCAGACGAATTAGATAAAAAGATTGTAGAGATACAAAACAAATGGAAAGAAATGCAATCAATTTACGAAAGTGGAGACAAACAGAAACTACAACAAAAAATGGAAGAAAATAAGTCATTTTTACCAACTATGATGTTTTTTGGAGTAATGGATATGATGATGTTTTCAATGATGTTTAGTATGATGGGAATAGGAATGTCAAATTTTGTCGGACCAGAAAACATGCCAGCAGAAAGTATGGATGATGGAGGTATGGATGATGGAGGATTTGATTTTGACATTGGATTCTAAACTGTATTTCATTACAAAATTACAAAAAAATGAAAAATGATTTACAATTCATTTGAAGATACAGGATTACTAAGAGTTTTAAAATTTTTAAAAGAGCACAATACAGAATATCTCTCAGGTCAAGACCTAAGTGATGTACTACATATTAGCAGGGTGGCAGTATGGAAGCATATTAAAAAAATTCAAGCATTAGGATACACAGTTGAATCAAAACAAAAAGAAGGATACAAACTAACTAAGAAATCAGATTTGCTATTACCATGGGAAATTACAAATGAATTAGATACAAAATTACTAGGTCAGCAGGCATACTATTACGATTCCGTTGACTCGACACAAACTGAAGCGCTAAAAATTGCCAATGAATCAAACAAAGAAGGGATAATAATTATTGCAGAAAAACAAACAGGAGGAAAAGGAAGGTCGGGTAGAAAATGGATTTCACCAAAAGGCGGCATCTGGTTTTCTATAATCTTACATCCAAAATTTGATATTTCAAATATCACATTATTTCCAATTGCATCATCATTAGCATTATCAAACGCTATTGAAAAAACATGTAAAATTACAACGGAATTAAAATGGCCAAATGACCTAACTATCAAAGGAAAAAAACTTGCAGGAATGTTAGTAGATGCATCATTAGAGTCAAACAAAATAGAAAATTTAGTTTTAGGAGTTGGAATAAATTTTGAAGTAAATAGTAAAGAAATAGAAAAAGTATTAAAAAATACACCAAATTTCTACGGAGTTTCAAGCTTGAGTGAACAAAAAAATAAAATTAAACCAATACAATTGATTCAATCATTCTTATTAGAATTAGAAAAAATTTACGAACAATTAAACAACAATCAACGCAAAAAAATTATTTTAAAATGGACCGAAAGATCATCAACAATTGGAAAGAAAATAGAAGTAGAGACACATCAAGGAAAAGTGAAAGGAGATGCAATCAAAATAGATGATGATGGAGGATTAGTAGTTAAAGATGAAGAAAAAACTAGTAAAATTTTTGCAGGAGATATCATCCATTTAACAAAATAATCTATTTTCGAGGTTTGGATTTAGGTTTGGATTTAGGTTTGGATTTAGGTTTGGATTTAGGTTTGGATTTAGGTTTGGATTTAGGTTTGGATGATAAAATCAAAGAAGATTGTTCTTTTAAGACAGTTTTCAATTCATTTTGAATTTCAAATAATGAAGTCAACAATAATTCCATAGATTTTGAATATGCCGAGTATACAGACAAGAGTTCTGTCTTTTTTTGATCAGTAGAAACAAGAAATTCATTTTTACGTAATAGGTTTGAGGAGTCAATTAATTCAGGCAGGTGTTCTGGAGAGTCAACAATGTCATTTAACTCCCGTTCAATTTGATCAATTTTTTGCTTCATATCGTACAAATTATTACTAATTTTAACTTCAGTCAACATAAAAGAACAGACTAGGAATGAATTAAAGATTTTGATAGATTTGAAAAAGAATAGAATCAACATAGGCAAAAATAACAAAGTATAGAAATAAACAAAAAAAACTAAAGATCATGAAAAATATTGTAAAAATATTATTTTTTTGTTCAATAATGATAGCATTAGTTTCACATAATGAAGAGAATACAGTATTTGCTCAAGAACAGACAAGAGAGCAATTAAAAATATTATTTAATGAAGCAACTGAACTTTTTCAAAATGGAAATTATAATGAAGCAAATATCATTTATGATCAAATTTTAGAATCAAGTCCAAATAATATTTCAACATTAAACATGAAAGGTGTAGGGTATAGCAACATGGAACAACATGCAAAATCATTAAAACAATTTTACAAAGTGTTAGAAAATGATCCTGAAAATGTCAAAGCTCTACTAGGAACCGGAGTAGGTTTTGGAAATCTTGGAGAATATTCTGAATCATTGAAATATTTAGAAAAGGCAGATGAAATGAATCCAAACAATACAGTAATTCAAAATTATAAAGACATTATTGAAAAAACATTAAAAAAATACCCATACACCCCTACTGAAAAACCAACAAATACCATGAAACAAACAATAGGAAAAATACCAGAATGGGTAAAACATATTGCAAATTGGTGGTCTATAGGAGATATCTCAGACAAAAAATTTACTGATAGTATGCAATATATGATAAAAAAAGAAATTATTATAATTCCAGAAAGTACAAAATTTGAAAATACTAATGAATTAAAAATGATTTCATTTGTTAGAAATAACTTTAGTCAATGGAGTCAAAATGAAATTCCAGATAAAGAATTTCATAAAAACATGAATTGGTTAATAGAAAATAATTTTATCAAAATAGACTTACAAAAGACCATAGAAGAAATTGAATACGAGGAATACTTGTTTGACAGATATTTACAAAAAATTTTAAAAAATAAAGGTTCAGAAGTCAGATATATAGAATATCCAAATCCAAGCCAGGATGTAATTAAAAAATTTCTTAGAGATGTAGAAAAATGGAATTTTGAAAAAGAGGTATCACAATCATCGAATGATTTTCCTAGCCCAACATACGAAATTATTGATGAAACATATTTCATAAAGTACAAAATTTACATCAACGAACAACCTCAAGGTTTGCCACTGGATCATACTAGTACATTAAAAAATAGTTTTGAGTTTTGGGAAAAAGTAGAACTAAAGACAAATAATCAAGATGCAAAAATTATTTTTGAAATAACCCCTTCAAAGGCAGATGCAAATGTCTGGGTAACATGGGTGGTTAGAGATATTGGAGAAGGGGTATTAGGACATGCTCATTTAGGCAAAGGAGTAGTGGAAGTAGCATTAGGAGACTACAATTGTGATGGTAGTTTTCAATTATATGATGTCAAAAGTGTTGAAACAATTATGACTCATGAATTGGGTCACTCCATAGGATTACCACATACTAATGACATAGAAAATATCATGTACCCATCGATGACCCCGTCTTACGCATATTGTCTTCTAAGCTAAAATGAACACCAAGACTTGTTCTAAAAAATTAGAATCAGGTTTACTTTCATACAATTAACCTTAAGAAAACTCGTAAAATAATTAATAACTAATTTTGAAAAATCATTTTAAACATGTTAAAAAATACATTTACAACAGGACCAAGGTGTCCAGCTTGTACAAATAACAAAATTGTTACTGATCATGATACAGGAGAATTATTTTGTGGGAATTGTGGATTAGTAATTACAGACAAAGTAACAGATACCAATGCAGAATGGAGATCATTTTCAAAAGACGGAGGGGCAGATCCAACACGAACTGGTGCACCAACATCATTGACAATGCACGACAGAGGATTATCTACAATTATTGGTGCAGTAAACAAAGATGCATCTGGAAAACCATTATCAACTTCAATGAAAAGTTCAATTGAACGTCTTAGAACTTGGGATAGTAGAAGTCAAGCACATTCATCAGCAGACAGAAATCTCAGACAAGCATTAAATGAAATGAGTAAATTAAAAGACAAATTAGCTTTAACTGAAACAGTAATTGAAAAAGCAGCTTACATTTACAGAAAAGCATTAGAAAAAAAATTAGTTAGAGGTAGATCAATTCAAGGCTTAGTTGCAGCATGTCTATATGCAGCATGTAGAAACACAGAAACCCCAAGAACATTACAAGATATTGCAGACGGAATGAATATTAGAAAAAAAGACATTGCACGTTGTTACAGATTAATTTTTAGAGAATTGGAATTAAAAATGCCAGTAGTGGATCCAGTCAAAGGAGTATCAAGAATTGCCAGTGTTGCAGATTTAAGTGAAAAAAGTAAAAGAAAAGCAGTAGAAATTCTCACCCAAGCAAAGGATACAGGTTTAGTTGCAGGAAAAGATCCAATGGGAATTGCAGCTGCATCATTATATTTAGCATGTATTAGTACAGGTGAAATAAAATCTCAAAAAGAAATATCAGAAGCCTCTGGAATAACAGAAGTTACGATAAGAAACAGATGTGTAGGTTTGAGAAAAATGCTCAAAAATTAAAGCAAGAAAAATTATTTCAGGGATTTCTCATACTCTAATTTATCCCATGGAAAAACAAGATAAGAGTCATCAAGGGTTTGATCTCCATAAATTAATTGTTCAGGATAACTCACACCGCGTCTTGCAAATAATGTAGCAAAAGTAAGGTTTGATGAATCTGGAACTTTGGACAGTACATCAGAAAAAGTTTTTCCAGAATCAAAAATATCATCAACGAACAAAGAATCAGAAGAGATAATATTTTGGTCTACAAATATTTTTTCAATACCAAGTGAATCAGCTAAAAGTCTTGACGGAATTAATCCCCCTCTACTGATGGTAGTTATACTAGAAAAATTCTTTGAAGATTTTAAAATCTTATTGGAAATTATTTGAACAGTATTTTCAATCTCACTCCAACTTACATATTGTGACTTTACCATAAAATTAATTCAAATTAACGAGAAAATAAATTATTAGGACAATTTAATTAATTTAATTTAATTTTTCTTAAAAAATAGTAAAATTCAGGAATAACAACAATAGTATTGTATTTTAATATCAAAAATAAGGGATTTTTGTGATTAATAAGAAAATTTCCAAGATTTTTGTTCCGCTAGATGGATCAAAAAATTCACAGAGAGGACTAGAAACTGCAATCACATTAGCCCGAAATTGCAGTGCAACAATTACAGGATTTTATTCAATTAATGCACAGCCACACTCAGAATTCAAAGGCAGTCCATCAGTTGAGAAATCGTTGCATAAAGAGGTAGAAAAAATCATGGAAAATGCAAAAACACTAGCAGCACAAAACGGTATTGTGTTTAAAGACAAAATAGCACTGGGAGAGATAGGATACAACATCATCAAAGCGACCCATGGTAAAACAAAATATGATATGATCGTGATGGGATCCAGAGGAAGAAGTATTAAAAAAGAAATATTCTTTGGAAGTGTATCAAACTATGTAATCCACACATCAAAGATTCCAGTTCTTATTGTAAAATAATTTTTTTAAAATCCCTGTTTTTTAAAATATTTTTGATGGTATTCTTCTGCTTTGTAAAATTTTGGAGCAGGAATAATTTCAGTAACTATTGGATCATTGAAAGTTCTAGAGGAATCAAGATTTTGTTTTGATTTTTCGGCAATTTCTTTTTGTTCTTCATCATGATAAAAAATTGCAGAACGATATTGATTTCCAACATCAGGTCCTTGACGATTTAATGTAGTAGGATTATGATTTTTCCAAAATACATCTAATAACTCATCATATGAAATTTCATTTGGATCAAATTCGACTTCAACTGCTTCAGCATGACCAGTTTTATCAGTACAAACTTCTTCATAAGTAGGGTCAGGCAGTTGTCCACCAATATATCCAACTGCAGTGGAGGTTACACCTTTTGTTTTACTTAGTAAATCTTCAACATGCCAAAAACAGCCTGCACCAAAAGTCGCTTTCAATTCATTATGAATTTGAAATTACCAAATTAAAAGGATATGATTAATTAGAACTTAGTTTACGTCTGTAAAAATCTCTACAACCTTTTTTGCCAAATTTTCAATATTTGCAGTTGGTTCAGCAGAAATCAATAATAGAATTTGAGTAATAGGAAATGGAAAACTTACTAAAACTGCCTTATCACGTCTTGCTGCAAGATAATTAATTGGTCCCAAGCTTTCATCATATTCTTTTCGAATTGAGGCTTTAGAAACAAATTCTAAAAAAGATTGAAGTCTAGTTTCATCGCCTTCATGAGGTACAAGACCGTCCTTAAAACCTCCTGCAACCAATTGCCCGTCTTTGTCAACAATTCCAGCAAATCGAATTTCAGATTCACCTAAAAGTTGAGTACATTTCTCGCCATACAATTGAAATTGTGTTGAATCAGCCACTTAATAAAATTGAGTAATCTCAAGATAAAAACCTATACGGAGTAAAAAGATTTCAGATTAAGATTAATCATCTAAAGCACATTTCAAAAGAACATAATCAATTATTTTTTCTTCAGATGCCCTTTTCATTTTTAATAGTGATTTGTAAAGAATTTTTTCCATATAGCCAGGATATTGTTTGAGAATTTTTTCACTCAACAATTTTCTATTTTTAACATAATAGTCTGCTAACGGATCATAAACATGGTTTCCAATCAAAGTTTCATCAATTATTTTAAATCCATTTGAAGAAATTAGATCTCTTAGATAATCCAGACCATAGTGTTCAGATGACCAAGTAAATTTCAATAAACCCAATCTACCTAAAGATGAATTCTTTAAAGTGATTGGTACGGCCATAACTAAAAATCCAGATTTTATTAACACACGCTTGGATTCAGAAATAAAATTATTCAAAGGTTTGAAATGTTGTGCAGATTCTAAAGCTAAGACACGGTCTACAGAATTATTTGCAAAGGGTAATTTTGTAGAAGTTGAATTTAGAAATTCAATATTTTTTTCATGTTTTAAAAAACTTAATTGTTTGAAATTAATATTAACATCATATAGATTCAAAGTAGGATGAGAGTCTCTCCATAATTTTGAAGGGGCAGATAACCCACTTCCAACATCAAGTACATTTTTTGCAGTAGATAATTCAGATAAATTTCCAAAAACATTACACAAGTTTTCTTGAGCCGAAATAGGATCAGAGTTTTCTTTAGACCAATAACCAAAATTTAGCATACTTCCACCTGTAGCAAGCTGCATTACGGGAGACAAAGTATTGTAAAGATTGACAACATCTTTTTCATTTTTACGAAAGGTCCATAGAAATACATCGATTGGGTTAATAGATATCAAAAATAATTCCACATTAAATTAAAATGAGTACTATTAATGCCTAATCGAATTAAAAAAAATAAAACAATCAGAGGATCAACCTATTTTACTAGGCAATTGAAAGAGAAAATAGTGAACAATTCAGACAATCATCATACATCAAAAATTATTCTTGCAAAGTGGAAAGACAGATTTTTTGCGTGGTTGATTGATTTTGTCATCATTTCATTAATTTCGACAGCAATGGTCTTTGTTTCTTTTCTATCTTTATCGTATAATTTTGAGAATTTTATTACCGATAATGGAATGTATGTTCCAACAAGTGCAATATTTTTTTTATATTGGATTATTTTAGAATATAAAACAGGTCAAACAATTGGGAAAAAAATGTTTAATCTAAAAATCACTAACAGTCAAGGAGAAAAACCAAGTTTAGCAGGAGTGATTCTGAGTAGTTTTGGAAAATCATTCATACTTCCGTTAGATATGATTTTAGGATTAATTATTACAAATGAAAAACGTCAAAGAATATTCAATAGGTTAGGAGATACATTAATCATAAAAATTAAAGAATCAGAAAATGATTCAAAGATCAAATTTGTTAAAGACTAAATTTCAAATCAACAATGCATAGCTTACGCTATGTGTGATTTAAAATGAAATCAACAATGCATAGCTTACGCTATGTGTGATTTAAAATGAAATCAACAATGCATAGCTTACGCTATGTGTGATTTAAAATGAAATCAACAATGCATAGCTTACGCTATGTGGGATTTAAAATGAAATCAACAATGCATAGCTTACGCTATGTGTGATTTAAAATGAAATCATCGTACAAGTCGTGTATATGTTCCACTTGATGATATGAATATGATCATCGCGCATAGTCTCTATGTAAGTGGCTGAACTGATGTGTTGGTCTATTAGTAAAGGCTGGCTCACCACTCGCCGAAGCTTGTGATCTACACCACCTTCCTATCAACGCAGTATTTTGCTGCCGACCTTCATCTTACGAAAGAATAACTTGTCTCGGGATGGGATTCGTGCTTAGATGCTTTCAGCACTTAGCCCAAACGGCTTAGCTGCCCGGCCTGCCTTATCAGACAACCGGTAAACCAGTGGCCACGCTGCTCTGTTCCTCTCGTACTAGGAGCAACTTCCCCTCAGTTATTCACGCTTCCATTAGGCAGAGACCGACCTGTCTCACGACGGTCTAAACCCAGCTCATGTTCCCTTTTAATAGGCGAGCAGCCTCACCCTTGGCCCCTGCTGCAGGACCAGGATAGGAAAAGCCGACATCGAGGTACCAAACCGCGGGGTCGATAGGAGCTCTCGCCCGCGACGAGCCTGTTATCCCTGGGGTAATTTTTCTGTCACCTCCGGGCCCCAATAGTGGGCACACGAAGGATCGCTAAGCCAGACTTTCGTCTATGAATTCCGTGCGTTTGGAAATCCATTCAGTCGAGTTTTTGGCTTTGCCCTCTTCAACGGATTTCTGCCCCGTTTGAACTCAACTTTGGGCCCCTTTGATATCTTTTCAAAGGGGTGCCGCCCCAGCCGAACTGCCTACCTGCACGTGTCTCCGGTCTTCACTGGATAAGTGGTACTGCAAAAAGAGTCTGGTGTTACATCGTTGCTTCATTAACATCCCGGGGAATGTTAAGCATGGCTCCCAGATACCCTGTGCAATTCTTACTATACCACAAGCACAAGCTGCAGTAAAACTCCACGGGGTCTTCTCTCCCCAATGGAAGTTGATGGACTGTTCGTCCACCTTATGTGGCTTCACCGGGTTGTAGGCGGGGACAGTGGGGCTCTCGTTGTTCCATTCATGCGCGTCGGAACTTACCCGACAAGGCATTTGGCTACCTTAAGAGAGTCAGAGTTACTCCCGGCGTTAACCGGCCCTTAGCTCGGTTGAACCCAAGTTTTAGGTACCGGCACCGGCCAGGATTCAGCGACTATACAAATCCTTTCGGACTAGCAGTCGCCTGTGTTTTTATTAAACAGTCGAAACCCCCTTGTCATTGCAACCTGCGGTCCCCATTCCTCATGAAGACCGCAGGCATCCCTTATACCTAAGCTACAGGACTAATTTGCCGAATTCCCTCGCCATACGGTATACCCGTAGCACCTTAGCTTTCTAAGCCAGCGCACCTGTGTCGGTTCTGGGTACGAACTTGTATCTTTCTACCTACACAGTCTTTCATGGTCTCCTGGATTCAAGAAAACTTCGCTGACGCGAAGCCATTCCTACCTCGGATGAGATCTCGTCATTACGACACTCCTTCACCCTTGAATAGTTAGATACAACGATAATTGTACACTCCTTATCCGGAAGCGAACCATATAGATCAAACGATTGATACAAGGTACTAGAATATTAACTAGTTTCCCATTCGATGGACTCTGTTGAGGGCCATCTTAGGATCGACTACCTCCAGGCTGATAACGCATTGCCTGGAAACCCTTGCGCTTACGGTGGTATTGTTTCTCACAATACTATGCTGTTACTGCCGCCAAGATCTGCAATAGAAATCGGTCCACAGGACGTCATCGCCCTGCTTCGGCCCAATCACTACGCCAACCTACCACGAATTATTCATTAATAATTATCTAAAGTATCGGTACTTTGCTTTAGCCCCGTCCGTTTTTGAGGCATCCCCCCTCGGCAGGTAAGTTGTTACACACTTTTTAAAGGATAGCTGCTTCTGAGCTTACCTCCCTGCTGTCTTGGCGAGAACACGCTCTTTCGCTTGACACTTAGCAAAAATTTGGGGACCTTAACTTCAGTCTGGGTTAAACCCCTTTCGGCCATGAGCCTTACGCCACATGAGCCCGTGTCCTTGCTTCTTCAATGCGTATCCGTTCGGAGTTTGAATGAGAGGTGAGGGCGTTAGCCCCCGCGCCTCTCTATCAGTGCTCTACCGGAAACGCTATCTCCACAAAGCACGCCCTGCGAGACGCTTCGGTTGGAACTAGCGAGCGCCAGTCTAGATTGGTTTTTGACCCCTATTCCCAAGTCACAACAACGATTTGCACGTCAGAACGTCTTAAGACCTCCAGAGGGCTTTCGCCCTCCTTCATCTAGCTCAGGAATAGATCGACTGGCTTCTAGCCTAGCCGCCATGACTCTACGCACTTTCACACGCCTCTCCTGACTTCTTGCGAAGCTGCGAGAGCTCGGTTTCCCTTCGCATCCACTTTTACAGTTTATGCTTGCCATGACAGTTAGCTCCTTGGCCCGTGTTTCGAGACGGAACGCGTGACACTGATGATTTGAACATCAAATCTTCAACTCTATTGCTAGAATCTCCAATCTGAAAAAATCACCTTCCATGCCACGCACGTCTGTAACCAATAGGTTTCATGCACTTTTCGCCCCCCTTCCGGGGTACTTTTCAGCTTTCCCTCACGGTACTAGTCCACTATCGGTCTTGAGAAATATTTAGCCTCAGATGCTACTTTCACCTGTATTCATTGCCCACTACCAAGGACAACTACTCGGGTATGAATAGGACCATTCACACTTCGCTTACGGGGGTATCACCCTCTTTTCCAGAACTTTTCAGATCATTTCAGCTGTGCTCCAGGATTCCATATTATCATACCAAAACACCACATCTCCCGAAGGATTCAGTTTGGGCTATTTCCTTTTCGTTCGCCACTACTTGGGAAATCTCATTTGATTTCTTTTCCTCGTGGTACTAAGATGCTTCAATTCCCACGGTTCGACTTCCAATACTATTGTACTGGAATACACAAAAGTGTAAGATTCTCATTCGGACATCTCGGGATCATAGGATGCGTGCGCCTACCCCGAGCTTATCGCAGCTTGCCACGTCCTTCATCTCTTCTCAAGCCTAGCAATCCACCTATTGGCGTCTTTACACCAGTAAATTCAGCCACATATTACACGACTATGCACGACGATCATTGCAAGCCACCGGTAAATGGCCCACTACATCCTTCATACATCACTTTCGTGATGCATTGCATCGATGATTCAATGTGAAGATTATGTACACCCGTACACTTTCCATGTCTAAGGAGGTGATCCGACCGCAGGTTCCCCTACGGTCACCTTGTTACGACTTTTCCCTTGTCACGAACCTCAAGTTCGATAACGCCAATTAGACGTCACCTCGCTAAAAGCTCACTTCAATGAAACGACGGGCGGTGTGTGCAAGGAGCAGGGACGTATTCACCGCGCGATAATGACACGCAGTTACTAGGGATTCCATATTCGTGAGGGCGAGTTGCAGCCCTCAGTCATAACTGTGGTAACGTTTGAGGATTACCTCATCCTTTCGGATTTGAAACCAATTGTCGTTACCATTGCAGCCCGCGTGTGGCCCCAGAGTTTCGGGGCATACTGACCTGCCGTGGCCCCTTCCTTCCTCCGCATTAACTGCGGCGGTCCCGCTAATTCGCCCCACTACTCCTGAGAGTAATGGTGGCAACTAGAGGCAGGGATCTCGCTCGTTACCTGACTTAACAGGACATCTCACGGCACGAGCTGGCGACGGCCATGCACCACCTCTCAGCTTGTCTGGTAAAGTCTTCAGCTTGACCTTCATTCTGCTGTCTCTCCGGGTAAGATTTCTGGCGTTGACTCCAATTGAACCGCAGGCTTCACCCCTTGTGGTGCTCCCCCGCCAATTCCTTTAAGTTTCATACTTGCGTACGTACTTCCCAGGCGGCAAACTTAACGGCTTCCCTGCAGCACTGCATTGGCCACAAGCCAATGCATCACTGAGTTTGCATAGTTTACAGCTGGGACTACCCGGGTATCTAATCCGGTTTGCTCCCCCAGCTTTCATCCCTCACCGTCGGACGTGTTCTGGTAGACCGCCTTCGCCACAGGTGGTCATCAATAGATCAAAGGATTTTACCCCTTCCTACCGAGTACCGTCTACCTCTCCCACTCCCTAGCTCTGCAGTATTCCCGGCAGCCTGTACGTTGAGCGTACAGATTTAACCGAAAACTTACAGAGCCGGCTACGGATGCTTTAGGCCCAATAATCATCCTGACCACTTGAGGTGCTGGTTTTACCGCGGCGGCTGACACCAGAACTTGCCCACCCCTTATTCATCAGTGTTTCTAGGACTGACAAAAGGTTTCTTTAGCAGAAACCACTCGGATTAACCTTGTCGTGCTTTCGCACATTGCAAAGTTTTCTCGCCTGCTGCGCCCCATAGGGCCTGGGTCCGTGTCTCAGTACCCATCTCCGGGCTACTCCTCTCAGAGCCCGTACCTGTAATAGTCTTGGTGGGCCATTACCTCACCAACAAACTGATAGGCCGCAGTCCCATCCTACGGCGATAAATCATTTGGAACATAAACCATTCCAGGCATAATGTTCTATCGGGCATTATTCTCAGTTTCCCGAGGTTATTCCCGTCCATAGGTTAGGTTGACTACGCGTTACTGAGCCGTATGCCTTGTATTGCTACAATGACTCGCATGGCTTAGTATCAATCCGATAGCAGTCAGGTCCGGCAGGATCAACCGGATTCTGAATTTTTTTCTTTTTGGTCTTGATTATTGAAGTACATTTGTACTTGTAAATTGGAATTGACGGATGCACATAATCTTCACATCTCAGAAATGATCTTTCAATCAAATCCTCATTTTTGTATGCGTAAATGGAGGCCCATGAATCACAAAGTGGCATATTGCCATACTTCATCACGAGCGCCGCCTATTGCTTTACGTATGCAGAAGCCGAAGATGGCAGAATCCATATAAACCATGCGTGAAATTATACCAGATCGCTTCAAAAATTGTAAAATTTACAACAAAAAATAGCCAAAACTAGGCTCAAAAAATCAAGATTACAATACCACTAGTCAGAATACTAATGTTGATTAAAATGTTAGATCAATTGGGATAGCTTAGTTTTGGATCACGTAAAAAATTACAAGAAAAAAACATCAACGTCTGCAAAAATATTTTCAAAGTCAGCAAGACTTCACATCAATGGAGTTTCACATAACATTCGATATTTCGATCCATATCCATTTGTGGTAAAATCATCTTTAGGAAAAAATTTAGTTGATGTAGACAATAACAAGTATACAGATTATTGGATGGGACATTGGTCTTTAATTTTAGGACATGGTCAAAAAAATGTTAAAGACGCAGTCAAAAAACAAATTGAAAAAAGTTGGATGTATGGAACAGTTAACGAACAGACAATAAAATTATCAGAATTAATTTCAAAAGCTGTTCCAGTTGCAGAAAAAATTCGTTATGTTACATCTGGAACTGAAGCTACAATGTATGCAGTGAGATTAGCACGTTCAGTAACGGGTAAAAAAATTATTGCAAAAATAGATGGAGGGTGGCACGGATATACTTCTGATTTACTAAAAAGTGTTAACTGGCCATTCAAAGAATCAGAAAGTAGTGGTGTAGTTAATGAAGAAAAAATTGTTTCCATTCCTTACAATGATTTAGAAAATTCATTAAAAATATTAAAAAAATATTCTAAAAATCTTGCAGGAGTAATTATTGAACCAGTTTTAGGTGGAGGTGGATGTATTCCTGCAACAAAAGAATATCTAAAAGGAATTCAAGAATTTGTTCATAAAAATAAATCAATATTTATTTTAGATGAAATTGTTACAGGTTTTAGATTTAGATATGGATGTTTGTACCCTACAATGAAATTAGATCCAGATATTGTTACCTTAGGAAAAATAGCTGGAGGAGGAATGGCCATAGGAATCATGTGCGGTAAAAAAGAAATTATGAATTATGCAGATACAGAAGGGAAGAAAAAATCAGAACGTTCATACATTGGAGGAGGTACTTTCTCAGCTAATCCAGTATCAATGACATCAGGATATACCACATTAAATTATTTGAAAACAAAAAAATCAACATATGATAAAATTAATTCATTAGGAGATTATGCTAGAAAAGAATTGAAGAAAGTGTTTGATGGAAGAGTTGAAGTTTCAGGAAAAGGATCCCTATTCATGACACATTTTCTTAAAAATGGGGTTACAAAGATAGAAAATTCAGTAGACGTTGCAAAATGTGATTCTGAGATGTTACAAAAATATCATTTTAAGATGATTTCTGAAGACGGAATATTTTTCCTACCAGGTAAATTGGGTGCAATATCAAATAGTCATTCAAAGGAAGACATCAAAAATATAATCAAAGCGTCAGAATATTTCTAAAATTCAAAAATCAATCATGGAAGTTATTTTTCCACGACATTAATTGATTAAAAATATTCAAAAAATCATCAGATTTTGTAGTAATATGAATATGAGCAAAAATATTTTCAAATTGTCCTTCAAAAATCATAGTGCATTGATTTTTGAAAAAAGGTACAGATACACCAATTTTTTTGAGATTTGTGATAAGAAAATTTTCGATTAGAATATTTTCAGAATTAATAATAATTTTTTTTGAATTACTGTTTTTATTGATGCACTCATCAAATTTTTTCTGTAAAGACTCATCCCATAAAGGAGAATCCTTGGGCCAATGATGAATAAACACTTTTTCAGCTAGATACGAAATTTGAGTTTCAGACATAATTAAAATAATTTTTGAATCAAATTAAGGGTATCTTTGATAGATTTATTCAAATTTTTATAAAATGATAATTGTGATTAATCATGGATAAGAAAAAAGAAGAAAAAGAGGCATATGCAACAGATGATCCGACAGATACATCTGCAGAAAAACAAGAGGAAATGGCCAAAGAAGCCATTAAAAAATTCAAGTCATTGAATTAAAGTAAACTTTCATTAGCAATTAAAATCTGATAAAATTATGGGATTATTTGGATCCAAAAAAAATCCAGAGGACTTGAAATATGATGCCATGGCAATGATGGAAAAAAATCAACCAAAAGCAGCTATTTCATTATTTAATAAAATTCTAAAACAAAATGATTCTGATGAAGAGACATTACTAAACAAGGGATTAGCTCTAAATCAAATCAAAAAATATAGTGATGCAATTACCTGTTTTGATAAATTATTAGAAATTGATCCAAAAAATGCACAAGCCCTGAACAATAGAGGAATTTCAATGGCAGAAAACGGCAACATTCAAGAGGCATCAGAATGTTATGATAAAGCAATTGAAGCTGATCCAAGATATGCAGCATCTTACTTTAACAAAGGAGTTCTTTTAGACAAACTCCAAGAACATGAGGATGCACTAACTGCATTAGAAAAAGCAATTACTGTAGATTCAAGAAAACCAAATGCCATGGTGTACAAAGGAATAGTTTTAGGAAAATTGAAAAGGCACGAAGAAGCACTAAATTGTTTTCAAAATATTTGTAAAAAATATCCCAATAATCAAGATGCATTTTTTCAAAAAGGGGTACAACTTGCAGAATTGGGGAGACATGAAAAAGCAATTACTGTTTTTGATGAAATTTTAAAAAAATACAAAGACAACGTGAATGTAATTTATGCAAAATCTAGAAGTTGTGCAGCATTAGATAAAATTCCAGAGTCAATGGAATTATTAAAACAAGCAATTACAAGAAACCCAAAAATCATACGTAATTGGGCAAAGGATGAACCAATTTTTACAAAACTACACAACAATGATAAATTTAGAGCACTAGTTAAGTTATAGAACTTTTTTTCTTACAGAATCAATTCTAATTATTCCTACTTTCTTTTTTGGACCAATTAAACGAGCCTCATAAATTGGAACATAAACTTCAGTGATTTCTCGTAACACAAATTCTTCTTCAAGATTTCTTACTTCATCAACTAAAGGTTTTTTTAAAAAGGATTGTAATTTTTTGATTCCATCATCATGAGTTAGTTCAGAATTTTTTACATTTGAAGAATTTTTTTCCAGTAAACGATTAGGATAATTTTCAGTTGTTTTAGAATTCAATTTAAATGGGAATTTTATTTCACGGCCATGATGATCAAAAGTTAATTCATCTTCATTTTCAACAAAAACATGCTCTTCTAATTTTAAATCGACTTTATTCTTACCACGTTTTCCAACAATTGCCTTTTTAAAATTGGATTTGGTTCTAACCGGAAAAATACCATCACCTAAAATAACTTCAGATACATTTGATGAAACTGAAATAGAATGAGTTGCTTTTCGAAAATAATTTGCCATGTATTTGCCAGATATAATTAGAATGCACTCATAGTATAATTTCACAGAATGAATGTGAATATCATCTCTTTTTGGACGTGAAAATACAGATTTGAATAAACCAATTTTTTTATCATCAATAATTTCTAAAGCTTCAGATTCCTCGAGTTTTTTCCGTAAAACCACTGTTTTGTGTTCATGTGTTTTTTTCAAAACTATAAAAAATAGAAAGTCATCATATTAAACCAATTCTCATTTAAAAAAAATAAACAACAGGTATAGAAAAATTCCAAACAAAGAAAAAGAAGTATTTTTATAAAAAATATAATGAATAAATCAAACATTAAAGGATCAAACGATAGAAGAGATGTTAATCCTGAATGGTTCACAGGAAAAACATGGATGAAAGTGCTTTCAGAGAAAATTAAATCAAAGGATCAAGATATCTATCACGTTCATTTTGAAAAAGGCTCAAGAACTAAACTTCATTTTCACAATGGGAATCAAGTACTAATGGCAGTAAAAGGAAAAGGCAGTTTAGAAATTTTTAAAAAATATGGAACAAAAAAATCAGATTTTAAAATAAAAAAAACAGAAAGAATTAGCCTTAATGAAGGAGACATAGTTCACATTCCAGCTAAAACCCTTCACACACATGGTTCAATTAATAAAAATAAAGAATTTTCACACATCGCCATCAACATATTGCCAAAAAAGAATTCAATTTACAAAACAATTTGGTATGAATCAGATTTTAAAAACAAAGTAACAAAAATAATTTAAAACAATGTCCATTAAAGAGGATTCAAAAATTAGTTTCATTAACGGCAGTGAAAATGTAAAAATTAAACAGTATTTTGATCCAAAAAACACATCAAACGGAATTAATTACAGCCTTGCACAATTCTCATTAGAAATAGGACAAAAAACTAAACTTCATAAAATCAAATCATCAGAAATATACTATATTTTAGAAGGCAGTGGTAGATTAAAAATTAACAGTGAAAAATTTGAATTAAAAAAGAATGATTCAGCTTATGTTCCTCCTAATTCAGAACAATTTTTGGAAAACATTGGATCAGAGATATTACGTTTTTTATGCATTGTAGAACCAGCATGGAAGTCAGAAGATGATAAAATCCTAGAATAAAATCTCAAAATATTAACAATGATTTTTAAAATATAAGACATTAGAAGAATTATGAATCGAAGAGAAGCATTACTAACTTTAAATGTTAATCAGAATTCATCACAGGAAGAAATTAAGGCATCATATAGAAAAATGGCACTAGAGTTACATCCAGATAAAAATAAAGATAAAAACGAAGATACTGAATTTAAAAAAATTACAGAGGCATATAATTTTCTAAAAAAGAATGAAAAAGACGACACAATATACCAAGAAGCAAAACAAAAATCAGGAAATCAACGAATTAGACCAAAACCCCAATGGGGAGCACCAGAAGATGGAGGAATACCAGAACAAGACTGGGGGAAATATACCAGAGAATTTGAAGAAGGGGACCCAACTTTTTGGAAAGAATATGAAAAAAAATTCTGGGAAGATTACAATGCCAGGGTAAGAGCAGATGGCAAAAATGGAGAATATGAAAAAGCCAGAGAGCCAAACAAACAACCAGATCTTCAAGTAAGTGTGGACAAATCGTTATGTATTGGGTGTTGTAGTTGCGAGATTATTGCACCAGAAGTATTTGAAATTGATAAAAATAGCCAAACAAATCCAAAATCAAAAGTGATTAATCGAAAAGGAGCAGGAGTGAATAAAATAATGAATGCAGCTGAAACATGCCCAACAAAAGCAATCAATGTTGAAAATATTATTACAAAAGAAAAATTATTTCCATATTAAATTTTTAATAAATTAAAATATTTTTCAATTTCAGAATCAGACAATTGTATCGAAGAATCAAACATACTATGAATTGGTCCACCAGAATCAGAAGAATCTCTAGGAACTAAATGTACATGAAGATGAGGAATTTCTTGTCCAGCCTCTTTTCCATTATGTATTGCAATTAAAGTTGAGCCAGTGATGGAATCAACTTTAGAGATCATAAGATGAACTAGAGAAAATAAATCAGTATTTTCATCCACATTCAGATTCTGAATTTTTTCATGATGATTTTTTGGTATTACTAAAACATGGCCTTTAGTAAGGGGAAAAGCATCTAGAAAACAGATTGAATGTGTTGTTTCATGAAGAATTCTGGCAGGAATTTCTTTAGATATAATTTTACAAAATATACAGTCCATAATGTTCAAATAAATTTTTAAAATATCAAAGTATCTATCAAGGAGTTACTACAGTAGCCCAAGCCAAATCCTTACCAAATTTTATTGTCACTTTATCGCCTGCATCCAATTCACAATTTTCTATAATTTTAGGTACGTTATCATCAGTTTCAACATAACAAGTACCATCATCATTACTCAAAATAACAACATCTTCAAAAACATCTTCTCGAATTAAATGCCAAAAAGGAAAAACCATTGTAGATAAAACAATTCCTGCAACCAAAAAGGCGCCACCAAAAACCAAACCTTGCTGTTGACTGGAACTTAATTTCATATTACCAAGTGCCGCCGTCCCCACCATTCATATCCATTTTTTTGGCAGGTACGTTTCCATGTGCTTTTTTCATGTGTTTTTTTAATCTCTCAGGATCATGAAGTTCAGTTCCACAAACATCACATTTTGTTTTAGTCTCATCTGACTTTTTACGATTAAACAAGCCCATATTATCACATTGATGAAGAAATACATTATAAAGGATACTGAATTTTTGTCAATTCATGTCAGTAAAAAATATCACAGTATTAGGTTCAGGAGTAATGGGCCATGGAATTGCTCAAGTTTCAGCAACAGCAGGATACAATGTTGTTTTGCGAGATATTAAACAAGAATTTTTAGATAAAGCAATGGAGAAAATCAAATGGAGTTTAGATAAACTTGTTTCAAAAGAAAAAATTTCAAAAGATGAAGGAGATTCAATTTTTGCAAGAATTACCCCAATTGTAGATTTAAACGAGGCAGTAAAAAATGCAGAATTGGTAATAGAAGTAGTTCCAGAAATTATGGATTTAAAAAAATCAGTTTATGCAGAATTAGATAAAGCAGCAGGACCTGAAGTAATATTTGCATCAAATACCAGTACTTTGCCAATTACTGAAATTGCTAATACAACATCACGTCCTGAAAAATTCATTGGCATACATTTTTTCAATCCACCACAATTAATGAAACTAGTAGAAGTAATTCCTGGAGAAAAAACAGGACAAGAAATTACAGAATTAACTCAAGAATTTGTTAAATCAGTTAACAAGCAAGCTGTGTTATGTAGAAAAGATGTTCCAGGGTTCATTATTAACAGATTATTCATTCCAATGGTCCATGAAGCATGTTTTGCACAAGATAGAACAAATGCAACACTAGAAGAAATAGATTCTGCAGTAAAATTCAAGTTAGGATTTCCAATGGGAATTTTTGAATTAGCTGATTTTACTGGAATGGATGTAATTCATAAAGCAACTACAGAAATGCATTTACGTGATAAAAAAGTAATCAACCCACATCCAACAGTGGAAAAAATGTTTGATGAAAAGAAACTAGGACAAAAATCAGGTGAAGGATATTACAAATATTCCGATGACAAGTATGAAAGAGTTACACTGTCTGAAGAATTAGCACAAAAATTCAATCCAATTCAATTAGTCGCAAATATTCTAAATAATGCAGCTTGGTTAATCACTAATGGTGCAAGCGATATTGAAGAAATTGAGAAAGCAGCACAATTAGGATTAGGATTAAAAAAACCTCTTTTTGAAACAGCAAAAGAAATTGGTATTAAAAATATTGTTGATGAATTAAACAAATTGGCAGAAAAACATGGAGAATTTTACAAACCAGACCCACTGCTAATTTCTATGCAGTAATCAATTCTATTATTTTATCAACTGCCTCTTTTGCAGTATCAGCCCCAATTATTTTTACATTTTTTCGATGATCAACATATCCATCAATATACGGAGCAATGGCACTATCAAATCCCCGTATTGCAACCATGGGTTTTTTGCTCATATACGCAGCACATACTTCAGATAAAGTTCCAGAACCACCACCAACAATTATCACTCCATCTGCAGACAAGGCATTTAGAAAATCCCGCGTAAATCCCATTCCAGAAGGAATTACAATGTCACAAAATTCATTTGCAAATTTAGGATCGTCTTGAGGAATAATTCCCAGAGTTAAACCATTTTCATCTTTTGCGCCATGAGAGCAGGAATTCATTACACCGCCCAATCCACCAGTGATCAATAGTGAGCCAGATTTTGCAATCTCTTGACCAACCTCATATGCAATTTTTTCATGTTTAGGGGTACAACCAGTAGTATTATTTCCAATAACTAAGATCTGTTTTTTCTTTACCATGGTAGATCTTATTGAAGCGGTTTGAAAAAGGTTATCAGAGAAAAGGATATTAGTGAATTATTCAGATAATGAGTATGAAAACACGATCAATGCCAGTATGTTTTAGTGAAAAACAATACAAAATGATTGAAGAATTTGCCAAGAAAAATGGAATGTTAAACGCAAGCCAAGCCCTTGAAAAAATCCTTAACAAATAGATAGTTTTTCAAATTTATAATTTATTTTATTTTTAAACATAATTAGCAACAGGCTTAATCAGTTGTTTACATTTAATAATTAATTATCTTGAAATAAAATGATAAGCATGGGGTTATTTAGTAAAAAAGCAACCAATTGTACAATTTGTAATAAAGAATTAACACATAGACACAAACCAAAAAAAGAATGGAATATCAAAGGTTCATTATGCGGAGATTGTCATTTTGACAAATCAAAAGAATACTACGAAGGTAAAGTGAGACAACCATGTGTCAAGTGTGGAGTTACAGGTAAAATTACAGATTTATGGGAACCCAGGTGGCAATGGGACATGGAAGGATTACTATGCAAAAACTGTTTTGACGAAAAAGAAAAAAGTCATGATCAAAAGAAGAACTTTTGCGCAGTATGTGAAACAAAAATGGGTCTAATTAGACACAATGCCAAAGGGCATTGGAAAATAGAGGGCCAATTATGTAGAAAATGTTGGGACAAGAAAAAAGCAGAGTTTGGATAAAGTGAATTTTTTTAAAAAATATTCATGTAACAAATGCGATAAAAAATTTTCAAAAGAAGAAGAATTGATGAATCACCAACAAATCATACACGGAAAAGACTTAGAATATGATTGTAAAGAGTGCAACAAAAATTTTTCAAATATGGAAGATATGAGAACTCATCTGCAAAGAGAACACAGTTACAAAAAAGACAGATAACTAAATTGCTTTTACAGTTTTAACCACTGGAGGTCGAACTTTGGTAAAGACTCTGAATCCACAAATACATTTGATTTCAGGTAAACGAGATAATTCAGTGTTTGAAACAATTGTTCCACATCTTAAGCATGCATAATTTACTTCAAATGTCTCAACAGGAGTTTCTTCAATTTCTTCAGTTATTTCTTCAGCCATATTTATCATCATTAATTCTATAATTTAAGGATACCAAATTATGTTAAAGATAATTCAATATAGACATCATCAGGAATTTTTAGTCTCATTAGTTGTCTAATTGCTTTATCATCTGCATTGATATTGATTATTCTTCTATGCATTCGCATTTCCCATTTTTCATAAGTTTCAGTTCCACTGCCACAAGGAGATTTTCTTGTAGCAACATGGAGTCTTTTAACAGGAAGTGGAGTTGGGCCTTTAACTTTGACACCAGTTTTTTTACCAATACCCATGATCTCATTACAAACATCACCCAATTTAGGGAGACTTGTAGAAGTGAGTTTAACACGGGCGGTTTGTGTCATAAAAAACGCCTATGGTTTGTACTCTTCAGTAATTTCCTTAACAATACCTGCTGCGATTGTTGCACCCATATCTCTGAGAGCGAATCTACCCATTTCTGGGAATTCATTGAAGGTCTCAATACAGGTTGGTCTTACTGGTCTAATCTTAACAATTGCGGCATCACCAACTTTAAGGAATTTTGGATTCTCCTCTTCAACGGCACCAGTTGCTGGGTTAATTTTTTGAAGGAACTCAGTAACAGTTGCTGCAACTTGTGTAGTGTGTGCGTGCATAACTGGAGTGTAACCAGGTGCAATTGCTGTTGGATGGTGAATTACAATAATTTGGGCTTTGAATTCTTTTGCTACATTTGGTGGGTTTTCAGGTTCACCAAGAACATCTCCTCTCTTGATATCTTTCTTTTCAATACCTCTGAGGTTGAAACCAATGTTATCACCTGCTTCTGCAGATGGCATTTCAGTGTGGTGAGTTTCAATTGATTTGATTTCACCTAATGCACCAGAAGGCATTACAATGATTTTTTGTCCTGCTTTCATAATACCAGTCTCAACTCTACCTACAGGTACAGTTCCGACACCAGTAATGGTATAAACGTCTTGAATTGGAGTTCTTAATGGTTTACCAGTTGGTTTTTCCTCTACTGTCAAATCATCAAATGCTTCTAGTAGTGTTTTACCGGAATACCATGGCATATTCTCAGTTTTCTTAACTAAGTTATCGCCTTTCCAGCCAGAAACTGGAATGAATGGTACGTCGTCAATTTTGTAACCAACAGATCTTACTAATTTTTCACCTTTCTCTTTTGCTGCTTTAAAGGCGTCTTCTTTGTATTCAACTGCATCCATCTTATTGATTGCTACAATAATCTGTTTTACACCTAATGTTTTAAGCAAGAATGCGTGTTCTCTTGCTTGTCCACCAGCTGCAGTTGCAGTATCAGTTTCACCTTCTTTAGCTGAAAGTACTAACACAGCGGCATCTGCTTCAGAAGCGCCAGTAATCATATTTTTAATGAAGTCCCTGTGACCAGGTGCATCAATTAAAGTAAAGAAGAACTTGCTTGACTCAAATTTTTGGAATGCTAAGTCGATAGTAATTCCTCTTTCTCTTTCATCTTTAATGTTATCCATAACCCATGCATACTTGAAAGTATCACCTTTTCCGGTCTTCTCGGATTCGGCTCCGTGTGCTGCAATGGTTCTCTCATCTACAACTCCTAGATCCATTAAGAAATGACCCATAGTTGTGGATTTACCGTTATCAATATGACCTGTTACAATCATGTTTAAGTGTGGTTTATCTGCCATAACGAATTCGTTGTCGAGGGGATATATTACTGTAATGAATTTTTTTCAAAAAAAATAATTGTTTTTTGCAATATTTGGTTTTTGTTACTTTACTAAAAGCACATAAATCAAAGAAGAAAAAATCAGTATTATGAAAATTACAGTTTCAGTTATCAAAGCAGATGTCGGAGGGATCGGAGGACATACAAAACCTAGTGACGGCCTAATCAAAGCAATTAGAGATACCGTTGAGAATTCAGGAGATTTACTAATAGATCATTATATTGGATATTGTGGTGATGACACTCACATTGTAATGTCACACACACATGGAGTGGACAATGAAAAAATTCACAAATTAGCATGGGATGCATTTATGGCAGGAACAGAAGTTGCCAAGAAAGAAGGCCTCTATGGTGCAGGTCAAGACTTACTCAAAGATTCTTTTTCAGGTAATGTCAAAGGAATGGGTCCAGGTGTTGCAGAAATGGAATTCGAAGAAAGACCAAATGAAGCATTCACAGTTTTTGCAGCAGATAAAACAGAACCAGGTGCATTCAACTATCCAATTTACAGAATGTTTGTAGACACACTAAGTAACACAGCATTAATTGTAAACAAAAGTCTTGCAAGTGGAGTTAAGTTCAACATCATGGATGTTGAAAAAGCACAAATTGCAGAATTGCAATTATGGGAAGACAAACCAACAATCGAAGCAGCATTGATGTATCCAGGAAGATATGTTGTTGATTCTGTTTACACTAGAGATGGAGAACCAATCCTAGATGCATCAACAGACAGACTTCACAACATTGCAGGAACATATGTTGGAAAAGATGATCCAATTTGTTTAGTTAGAACACAAAAGAATTTCCCAGCAACTGAAGAAGTTGGAAGTATGTTTAACAATCCACACTATGTTGCAGGTAATACCAGAGGAAGTCACAACATGCCACTTATGCCAGTGAAATTAAATTCAGCTGCATCAATTAACTTCTGCATTCCAATTGTAGAGGCACTAGTATTCAGTATGCATAATGGAAAATTCACAGGACCATTTGACGGATTCTCAACACCAGATTGGGATTACATTAGAGAAATTGCTACAAAGAAAGCAATGGCAATTAGAAGTCAAGGATTCATTCATCCTGCAACACTAGTTCCATCAGAATTAGAATATGCTGAAGGATATAGAGCAAGAATGGATATTCTCGAAACAAAAATGAAACCGATGGAAGATGAACCATCAATTTCAGATAGAAAAGAAAATTACGAAGATCCAGATTAGGGATCATTCTTAATTTCATTATCTTACGAAATAGTTAAATCAAAAATAGCAGTAATCTAACAGGGTATGAATGCCTTTCAGAGAATCTTTGATTGGAGGACGTATATTTTCACAGTGTTAGCAGTAGTATCATTTTCTAGTTTTATTGCAGTACTATTTGGACAAACAATACCAGGAGTAATACTAGCATTTTTCAAAATAGCTGGAGAATATGTAATTCTAGGAACAGTCTTGGTTTTTGCATTTTCATGGTTTTTACGTGCAAAACCACATAATCGTCCAAAAAGTTACAGAGTAGTTCCAATAGATGTATTCGGAGAACAAAGTGTTATTGAAGAAATTAGAACAGAATTCAAAACACATGATGTAGCATGGAGTTTCATGAAACAATACAAGAAAACATATCCATTACACAATTTTGCATTAGTTTCAGATGTAAAGGATTCTGACAAACCAACAATTTTCAGATACATCTAGATTCAAACTTTTATTCAGGATTAGTTAGAAACAGATTATGGAATATTCTATTTTAGCTGATTCTTTTGAAAAAATGGAGTCAACAAGAAAAAGATTAGAGTTAACACAGATGCTAGTAGAATTATTTGAAAAAACACCACAAGAGGTAATTTCAAAAATAGTTTATCTCATTCAAGGAAAATTAAGACCAGACTTTGAAGGAATTGAATTAGGAGTTGCAGAAAAATTAGCAATCCGAGCAGTTTCTAAATCATCAGGTATTGCAATTAAAAAAATTGAAGATGAATATACAAAAGGAGGAGATTTAGGGCATGCTGCAGCTGTAATTTTAGAGCAAAAAACACAAACAACATTTCTTGTTGAAAATATCACAGTTGAAAGAGTGTATGAAACATTATTCAAAATTGCAAAATTGGAAGGATCAAGATCTCAAGATATGAAAATAAAATATATTTCAAGTTTGTTAAATGATGCAAATCCATTAGAGGCAAGTTTCATTTTGAAGATTTTATTGGGCACTCTAAGATTAGGCATAGCAGAAAATACAGTAATGGATGCATTAGCAATTGCATATTCTGGAAATAAAGAAAATAGAAAATTATTACAAAATGCATACAATGTTTCAAGTGATTTAGGAAAAGTAGCAGAGACAATTGCATTAGAAGGAATTCAAGGAATTGAAAAATTCAAAGTGAATTTATTTAATCCAATTCGTCCAATGCTTGCAGACAGAGTGAAAAGTGAAAAAGAAGTAATTGAAAAAATGGGAGAAGAGTTTGCAATAGAATACAAATTAGATGGAGAAAGAGTTCAACTTCACATCGAAGGAGATAAAATAGAATTATTCTCAAGAAGTTTAGAAAAAATTTCAAGTTACTACCCAGACATAATTGAAAAAATTCCAAAGATGGTAAAAGCAGAAGATGCAATTATGGAAGCAGAGATTGTAGCAATTAATGAAAACACAGGAGATTTTTTACCATTTCAAGAGTTAATGCATAGAAGAAGAAAATATAAAATTGAAAAAGCAGTTTCAGAATATCCAATTACAGTAAATTTTTTTGATGTACTCTATTGTAATGGAAAAGATTGTACAGATTTGAATTACATTGAAAGAAGAAGAAAATTAGAAAACATTGTTCAAGAAAATGAATTTGCAAAATTTATTCCAATGACTTTAGCAAAAAATGAAAATGAAATTGAAGAATTTTTTGAAAACAGCATTAATGCAGGAAGTGAAGGATTGATGTTGAAGATGCTAGACAAACCATATCAAGCAGGTTCAAGAGGAAGTCACTGGTTGAAATTAAAAAGAGAATATAGAAATGAATTAGGAGATAGTTTAGATCTTGTAGTGGTAGGAGGATTTTTTGGAAAAGGAAGAAGAACAGGCAGTTATGGAACACTATTGCTTTCAACATATGATGAGAATACAGATACATTTCCAAGCATATGTAAAGTTGGAACAGGGTTTACGGATGAAAGTTTAGATCAATTATATCAAATTCTTAGTCCAAAAACCACCATCAAAAAAAATCCTAGAATCAATAGTGAGATGGATGCAGATGTATGGTTTGAACCAGAATTGGTTATTGAAATTGTAGCATCAGAAATTACATTGAGTCCAATTCACAAAGTTGCACGTGATGAAATAAGAAAGGATACAGGACTAGCACTGAGATTTCCAAAATTTACAGGAAAAATTAGAGTTGAGAAGATGGCAGAAGATGCATCAACAGATGACGAAGTAATTTCACTCTACAAAGGGCAGAATAAAGCTGCACATGATAAAAATTTAATCTAACACGCTCAAAAAATATCAAAAACCATAGAGGATTTAAATTACCAACAGGTATCTCACTTTATGTTATGTATAGTGGAGAGCTTGAAGTTCAAGCAAAAAGAAAGGCAATAGCAGTTTTACAAGATGAGATCAATAGAATTCTAAATGCATCAAGAGAACTTGCAACACTAACAGAAGCCCTAATGAAAAAAGACAAAAAAGCAATTAAAAACACATTAGAGCAAATCTCAACAATTGAAGAAGAAGTAGAGAACCTAAGAAGAAAAATCACACGTGAAGTTGCAGATGTTGGAGGATTAATCATGAATAGAGAAAATCTTCTAAATACAGCTTATACGATGGATGAGATTGCAGGATACATCACAGGTATTGCATTCAAACTTTCTAATGTAAAAATTACTACATTGAAAAGTTCAAAACTTGATAAAGATATCACAGAACTAATCTCATTAGTAGTAGATGAAGTCTACAAACTAAATGAAATCATTAGAAGTCTCAATACAAACACTGCCAATGCAATAGAATTGGCTCAAGAAACTCAAACAATTGAAAGAGAAATAGACATCAAATATAGAGATGCAACAATTAAACTTCTCAACGAAGTTAAAGATCCAAAAGAATTGTTGTTAATCAAAGATGTAATTGAGGGAATTGAAGAAATGTCTGACAAATGTCAGAGAGTTTCAGACTCATTCATACTGCTAGCATTAAGCCTATAATCAAAAAAAATTAAAATTTCTATTTTATTTTTAAATTAATTAACCTTAGTTGTAAAGTATAGAATTCATATACATTGAATATTCAATAACAATATGAAAAGTGAATTAATAGAAAATAGAATTATCGTATGGAATATTGAAGATTCAAAGAAACTTTTCAGCGAAGGGTATTACGGAAAACCAATAGGAATGCCTAAACCAAAAATTGAAGAGATTGATGTTCCATTAATTTTAGATTTAATTGAAGGATATTACTTGTTAGAAATGAAAAAAATTACCATCACCAAATTAAAACAAAAAATCAAAACAGATGAAATGATTGAAATTTGTAAAAAAGAAGTACATGATTTTGAAAAAAAGTATATTGTATACAAAAATTTCAGAGACAAAGGATACATAATTAATCCAGGAATTAAATTTGGATGTGATTTTGCAGTATATGAAAAAGGTCCAGGAATTGATCATGCACCATTTTTAATTCAGGTGTATAACAGAAATGAGCCAATAACATCCACAGGAATTGTTCTTGCAGGACGATTAGCTACAACAGTTAGAAAACAATTCATTTTAGCTATTCCAAAAGGAAAGGATAAAGTAGATTTTCTCGCACTAGATTGGTGGAAAGCTTAAACAGATTTAATGTGACCTGCAATTCGGTCATAGATTTCAAATAATTCTTTGGTGATTCCAAATGAAATATGATTATCCCATTTACCACGAATTCGAATTGCAGTATCTGTAGGTTCAACATAGATTGTTGCATCCTTTATGGTTTGTTTTGCAATCATTTCATTTAATTCAGAATCAGAATTTAATTTAGAAGCCAAATCTCCATATCCGTTCCATTCTACTTTAGTAATTAATTTGGAACCAAAATGACCTTTAGTCTTCAAATATGTCTTTGCAGTATAATTGATACCAGAAGAGCCAACATTTTTTCTTACAATAAATTGTGCTTGAAATCTATCTAAGGCGCCCCAAGGAAGTGGATTTGGATCTTGCATGATTATCCCTTTTGAATTATTTGTACGACGTCAATGTTTGAATTTTTAATTTCAATACACCCCTTATTTGTAACCATTCTAGGGGTTTGAGAAAAATATCTACTATAGTAATCATCATTTTCAACTTCATCAGTGGCAATTTCTTTAGATTCAGAATCTACACCGATCTCTTTTAGCATATCACTAAATTTTTCAGGCCATGTTTGGTAAATGAAAGTGTCTGATTCTGTATCATGCATAAAAAATCTCTGAACATACCCACAAATAAAGATATCAAGAAAAAGGCCATAGAGATCAATCCAAATAAATATGCAAAAGTTTTTTATTTTTTTAACTTGAAATTCCAAGGTAAAACTGCATTAATTACAGGTAGTGGCACAGGAATTGGTAAGGCCATCGCAACCAAATTTGTTGAAAATGGTGCAAGTGTTATAATTTTAGGTAGAAGAAAAGAACCATTAGAAGAAGCATCAAAAGATCTAGAACAAATTATTTCTAAGAACAATAGTGGCGCATCTGTTAAGATTTTTGCGGGAGTAGATGTTGCAGATGAATCAGCAATGACCTCAATGTTTGATGCACTAAAAAACGACAATGTTAACGTAGATTACATTATTAATAATGCAGGGGTTTCAGGTCCGGTCACATGTTTTCCAAATTCACCATTAAAAGATTTCAAAAGTACAATTGCAATTCACTTAACAGGTACATTTTGGGGTTCAGTTCAAGCACTAAAAGTAATGAAAGAAGGTGGAAAAATTATTACAATTTCAACATTCTTTACAGAAGAAAGACCACTCGAACAAAGACCATACAGATTTAGAAGTCCATATACAGCATCACAAGGAGCCAAAAACAGACTTGCTGAAGCAATGTCATGGGAATTAACTGATAAAGGAATCATATCAATTGCAACAAACCCAGGCCCAGTACATTCAGATAGAATTTACAAAACAGTTTATCCAAAAGCTGCAGCAGAATTCATGAGAGTAAGTGGATTTGAAGACTTGAGTCCCGTAGAAGTTGAAGAAGCAAAAGATGATTTGTTAGAATGTATTCTTGCAGATGGAATAGACAAAGAAGGAATTGCAAAAACTGCAGAGAAATTAGCAAATGGAAAAGATGTTACAAAATTGACAGAGACATTTACAAATTTACTTACAAAAATTCAAACAATTGCTGAAAAAGTACAGAATAATACATCACATATGATTGCTAACAGAGAATTTTTAGCTCAGACACAAGTATCTGAATCAGTTCTTAATTTGTGTGATGATGAAATTGCAAAAATCCTTAATGGAAAAGTCATTCCAGGAGACAGAGTATTTTATCCAGTAAAACCACATATCGGAACAACAGCTCCAGGAGTACATCAACCAGACTTTTCAGGCAAGTCAGTTGTATTTGCAATTGATGGTACTGATAAAACAGATGCGGAGAGAGTAGAATTCTTAGCACAACATGTTGAGAAAAACGGAGGCAAAGTTGCATGTTTCATATCACAATCAACTCCAACAGAGGTTCAAGAACATATCAGCAGTAAATTCCATTCACATGTTGTAGACATTACAAGTCCTGAAGAAATGGAGAGATGGCTTAATACGGCTAAAACAAATCTAGGAGAAATTTTAGGCGTAATTCACGTAACTGGAAAACTTCCAGAAATTAGCAAATTAACAGAATTGGATAGAGCAGGATGGGAGGAATTAGTTGCAAAATTCATTTCAACCCCAGCAACAGTTGCCCAAAGGGCATTAGAGCACTTCGTCCCAGGCGGAGATAAAGATCCAAGATTATACAAAGATACCAAAGGTGCAATCATGATAATTGGACCAGATTTACCAATAGGACGTAAAGTTACAGGTACTCAAAGAGCTCAAGTAGAAGTTTTCAGAGGAGCATTACGCCCATTCACCACAACAGTTAATCAAGAATTAAGTGATGTATTGAAATCAAAAATCAGAATGTTTACAGTTTTCCCAGGTTCAGTTACAGGGGCAGAACCAGATAATCAAAAAATTGCTGATGCATTCAACTTCTTAGTTTCAGAAAATTCAGCTTCATCTGCAGAAGTAACATTCTGTGTTGATGAAACAAGATAAGAATGAAAAAATTTTCAGAATTTGTTGTCGGTGAATCATTTTATTCAACATGCAGTATTTCAGATGATGAATTAGAAGAATATCTAAAATTCTCAAGAGTAAAAAACGTATTTTTAGAAAACAAAGTCAATGAAGGGCATCAATTAGTTTCAGGAAGAGCAATTTTATCAAGAATGGAAGGAGAATTCACAAGACTAAATCAAATTTATGGAAATGAAATAATATTTTTGGGAACAGATGGAGACTCAGAATGGGGAAATAGAAATACAAGATTTCTAAAACCATTGTATACAGAACAAGTTTTAAAATTAAAATTTACAATAGTTCAAAAAGAAGAAATAGATGAAAATTTTGGAAAAATAATAATTAATTTTGAAGGGACAACACAAGAAAACGAAATAATAATAATTGCTAAAAAGAATATTTACAGAATTAAAAAGGAACCAGAAAATAATTAATTAAACTAAGGAGCCGACTAGTCTCCTCAGCCATCAGATCAAAAGATCTAACGAACACTTTTTATCAAAAAATTACTATAAAAATGCCAATAATTTTTTGAGGCTAGAATAAAGAACCAGTGGTCAAAGAATCAAAAAATAACTTTACAGCTGTAATTACAAGTACTATAGAAATTAGAATTTTTAAATTTCGCTCCTTTACACTTAACGATAATTTTGCTCCCACTAGTCCTCCAAAAAAAGCACCTATTGCCAAAAATCCTGATTGTATAAAATCAGGATGTCCCAAAACACTATGAACAATTACTCCAGATAATGATGCAAATAATAAAATAAATTGTGATGTAGGGGCAGCCTTTTTCATAGACATTCCCATTCCAACAATCATCAACGGGACAAACACAATCCCACCACCAATTCCAAAAAAGGAGGAAATAATTCCTGCAAAAAAGCTAGAACCAATTATTAGAAGAATTAATTGTTTTGAAATTATTTTTTCTTTAGATTCAACTTGTTTTCTTAAGAAAATGTAAACAGAAGATGCTACCAATACAAAACCAAATAAAATTTTAAAAATATCAGGGGCAACGTCAGTAGAAATAACTGCACCAAGAATAGTACCAGGAATTGCAAGTAGACCAAGTTTCAATCCTAAAGAAAATTCAATTCTTTTTTGTTTTGAATAGGAAATTGTGGAAGCAATAGAATTACTAAATGCAGCAAAAAGACTATTACTTGCAGCAACAGTAGGAGGAACGCCTAAAAATGTTAAAACGGGAACAACAATTATTCCACCACCTAGACCAATCATAGACCCCAATATTCCAGCTGCAAATCCTAAAGGAATTAACCATAATTGATCAATCATCGTAATCGCCAATCAAATAATTTTATCATATATTAGACTACTTTAGAACAATTAAAGTCCATAAATAAGAGTCATTTTTGTAAGTAATTTCAAGAATCAATGTTTCATCACCCAATCCAGTAACTGTAGACTTCAATGGCATAGTTTGAGAGGATTCAGCGTATTTTGTTTGAGCAGCATTTATCCAGGCAGTAATAGATTCAAAACCCCCAGGTTGTTTTTCATCCCAACAATCACAAACTAAAGATTCAACCATAGTTTTAAAAACAATTTCAACTTCATCAGATTTTGAATTTACAAATGGCGAAGATTCAACTAGTGCAATAGCCATTATAGGGTTATCAGGAACACCACCCATGCTAATATTTCCTAGAGATCTGCCATCAGGACCTTGTATGGCAGTAGTTGTGCAATAACTAATTTGAGATAAAATATCATCACGAATTGCACAGTAATTTCCAATAGTATGATCTGTAACAGGACTAGGGGTAGACATGAAAATATTTTCTTCAGATAATGATGTTTTTATTTTTTCAACATCATAAAATGTGAATCCATATTGATAGAGATTTTCTGAAGAAGGCATAGAGGATTCTTCAGGGATTAAAAAGATAGCAGCAGCAGAGATAATTATTACGATTATAGGAATTATAATTTTAGAATTCAATAATTAATTAAAAATAGATTACAAGATAAGGTTTTGCAATTTTAGATAGAAATTATTTCCATAATAGAATCTTTAGTAATATTATTTTGCTCTACAAATCCGGATGTGACTTCAAGAATATATGTTGCTTCACCATCAGGTACAAAACTAGGACATCCAGCTGCAATTTCAACAGGGATTACACAAGGTGGCACATTTGTTTTAATATGAACAACCTTTCCATCACTATCAAACCAAATCATATCCAGTTCAAATTGCATGTTAAGCATCCATAATGAATACAATCCCTGTTCCGGGAATACAAAAAGCATTCCTTGATCTAAAGGCAATTGATCTTGAAACATTAATCCACGAACACGAGTTGGTTCAGTATCAGCTATCTGTACTTCAAGTAAAGTGTCATCCACTTTAATCATACCTTTAGGAAATTTGACTTGTTCAAGCTTTATCTCACTTGGCAGAGTTAACAATCCAATAGAACCAATAATTACAGCAGCAATGAATATGGGGATTAGTGCTTGTGCCCTAGTAGTCATAATCTAGTTTAGTTCAATCCTATTAAAAACTCAGTGCGTTAACTAACAGTTTTTCTAAAATCACTAATGGTAGAAATAGTGTTTTTAGTGTGATGACCAATATCATGAATAGTACTTCCGTTGTATTTTTTATCCAAATACCTTCCAGCAACTATCATTGGCCCACCTATTGCACAAGTAACTCCAGTGGGTTCAGGAATCCATAACATCAAGAATCCAATTTTTTGAAGTTTTTTACCTGGGGCAGGTGCTTTTTGTAAAGCCCCTAAGGAACGAGCTGTGTTAGAATCATCCATTTTAGCAATGTCAGAGTAAAGATTAGCCCTACGCTTAGCAGATTCTGAAAATTTTTGTAATTTTGCTAGTCGTGCCTTTAAGGGATCATTCATTTCAACATTAATTTAGAAAAAATTAGTTAAGATTCAAAGATAAACAATGATTACCCTCAAGTCAACAAAGAGTAACTAAGTCAAACAGACATAAAATTATAGTAGATTATTGATCATAACAAGAATAGATGAAAAATAAAAACTCAAAGAGACTAGATTCAATTAAAGCTGCACATGAAGTGGAAAAAACACGATCAAGTTCCAGAATGGAAGATTATCTAGAAATCATTTCAGAATTAGTGGAACTAAAAGGATACGCCACAACATTAGATATTTCAAGATACATGAACGTCAGTGCCCCAAGTGTTACTAAAATGCTACAGAGATTAGATGAAGGGAAATTTTTAGAATATGAAAAATATCACGGAATTAATCTTACAAAAAAAGGAATTCAGATTGCAGAAGGGATTAGACAAAACCATGGAATCTTGTTAGAATTCTTCGAGATTTTAGGAGTAGGGTACGATACTGCAAATCAAGATACTGAAGGAATTGAACATCACCTTAATCCAAAAACAATCAAACAATTAAGAAAATTCATTACTTTTCTAAAAGCAAATCCAAAAATTATTGATAATTTTAAAAATCTTTAAGATACAATTGAATATCATTTTGAGAAGAAGTTTGATTTAATAAATTCCTTCCAATATCAGAACGTTTTGGAATTTTGATTTGTCCTTTTTTACCAATTCTAACAGATGTAAAAAATTTACCATTAAGAAAAATATCAGCATGTAGAGAAGTAAATTCCCGATTCACAGTCAACAATAGTGTAGTTTTAGATTCTGAAAAACTAAAAGGAAGATCATTTGAAGTTAAAGATAATTCTTCAGAATCTTTGGCAACAACATCAATGTGAACTTTAAGGAGTTTTTCAATTTCATCAATATTTGAGCCTCCCCTACCAATTATAGATGCAATGCAGTCTTCATGTACACTAACTTTTACACGATTATTGGACAAAATGTCAACTTGTGCATTAGAATCATATCTCTGAAAATAATCTTTAATTTTATCTTCAGCTAATTTTTCAATTCCAACTTTTTCGTCACGTTGTTGTACAGGAACAATGACATTTTCTTCGCCAAAAGTATAGATTTCATGTTCCAAGTCATTATTTTCAAAATTTCTTATTTCAATCACAGGTCTTGCTAGATCAGATTCAGTCATACCTGTAGGAACTTTTACCTTTAATTCTAGATCATAGACTTTTTCGATATCACCATTATTGACAAATACAACAGTATCCAATACATTTGGGATTATACCAAGTTCAATTTTTCCAATAAATCTTTGAATTGCATCTAAAGGAGAATTAGCATGAATTACACCAACCATGCCAACTCCAGTTAATCGTAAATCAGAAAAAGTAGTGAAATCTTCTTTTCGACGTACTTCGTCAAAAATAGTATAATCAGGTCTAACAAGTAATAAAATATCGGCAGTATTATCAAAACTCCCATCTAATTTGCTATACTGAGTAATTCCAGAATTTACTTGTAAGTCTCGAGGAGATTCAAATGTTTTAACAATTTTTCCTTGCTGATGATAAAAATTTGCTAAACCAGATGCCAAAGTACTTTTTCCAGAACCAGGAGCGCCAGAAATAACAATACCTTCAGCCCTATCAGTTAAACGTTGCATCAAAGATTCAGAAATGGAATAGTCATCAAGAGATAATTGAACAGTGGGGTGGACTATTGTTATTTCATATGATTCAGAAAATGGAGGGTAAGTGATTGCAATACGATAGTCATCATGTTGAATCACAGATGCACCAGTTTTAGAAATTTCAACATTACTAGAATCAGAAATACTTGTAGCAGATAGAATTTGGGAAGAAATAATTTTCAAATAATCTCTTGTTAGTAATTCATCACTAATTTGTGTAAGTAAGAATTCTCCAGGTTTTCCTCTTTTAGCAAGAGGAAATTGATTTTCTTTTAAATGAATACTCATTGTTGTGCTGTCAAAAAATTTTAAGAATTCAAGTTTTTCAAAAACTACCTTAGGTTTTAAAAATACAGTTTGAACATCTTCAGCTTTTGCAACTAGATGTTGTACCTTATCTGAAGTATAAAGAATTGCATCATTTTGTTTTGCAATGTCAATAATTAAAGCATCAATTCTCCCACTTGATGCAAATTTAATATCATTTATGTCAGGATGAGAACCTTTCAAGAGAATTTTTACTCCAGAATCTTCAGATAATTTATGCAGTTTTTCAATTTGTTCTAATCCCACAAAACCCTGTTGTTTATGATTTGAAGCTTGAGATTGAAGTTCATCAAATACGGCCTGCGGGATAATCAAGTCAGAATTTCTAATGGAGCCGGATTCAAGTTGTTGAGCAAGATTGCCATTAATAATTACACTTGTATCTGCAACAATAGTTGTCATAAGATATAATCAATGTGTGTATATAAAAAATGTCCAACAGAATTAGTTAAAGAAAACCAACATGAAGGATCAAAATGACTCACTCTCATGAAAAAATTATCAAATTAATAAGAAAATCATGAATCACGAAATGAAGAAAAATGATGAATTTTACAAAAATTGTACAGAATACTTTGAATTTTTGAGAAAAACCAGCACAGTGGACTTTGAATTTGAAGATGAATACTATTTCACCATGCCTGCAATATCTAGTCATCAATAGTACAAGATTTACAACTCATCATAATTTGTAAAATGTGGATAAAAAATTACAGGATTTAGCTGATAAAATAATTGAATATGCAGGACAATCAGGAGTCCAATATTGCGATGCCAGAGCAGAACAACAGGTAAAAAAATCCACATTAATAGAAAATAATGAAATTGAACACGTTAGAAATAGTGAGGATAAAGGAATAGGAGTCAGATTAATTAAAAATGGAGCATGGAGTTTTTGTTCAATTAGCAATCCAAAATCATTTGATGAAATAAAAAATATTTTAGACAACACAATAAGAAATTCAGATTATACAAATTCAAATAAAAAAAATAAAATTAATCTTCACAACAATCCAATAAATAAAAAACAAATTGATTTCCCCGTATTAAAAAAACCAGAAATTGAAGAATTAACATCCATAGGATTAGAATGTAATAAAATAATAATGGATTCACCATTAATAATTAAATCAGTTACAAATCCATATTATGTAACTAGTTCAAAATATTTTGTCAATTCGGAAGGTTCAGAAATTTTACAAAAGTTTACAGATGTGATTGTTGAAATGATTGCAACTGCACATGAATCAGGATTAACACAATCAGTTAACATTACAGAAGGAGGAAGGGGAGGTTTAGAATTAATTCAAAATAAAGTTCAACAAAGTGCAAAAGAAATTGCAAACAAAGCATCAGAATTAATTAAGGCAAAACCAGTAAAAGAAGAAAAAACAACACTAGTAATGAATCCAGATTTTGTTTCCTTACTTACTCATGAAATATTAGGACATCCATCAGAAGCAGATAGAGTTCTAGGTAAAGAAATGGCTTGGGCAGGAGGAGCTTGGTGGAAAGGAAAAATTGGAGAAAAGATTGGTTCAGAAAATCTTAATGTGTTTGATGATCCGACAATAAAAGAAAGTCTAGGATGGTATTATTTTGACGATGAAGGAGTTGAAACTAAAAGAACAAACTTAGTAGAAAAGGGAATTCTAAAGAACCATATGCAAAATAGAGAAACTTCGGAAATATTCAATACTACACCTACAGGCAATATGAGAGCAACAAATTATCGATATATGCCATTAATTCGAATGGCTTGTACGTGTATTGGTAACGGAAACCAAAATGTGAGCGAAATAATAAAAGATGTCAAAAATGGATACTATATTTCAAATATGAAAGTCCCATCAATAGACATGAAGCGATATAATTGGAGTATTTCATGTCAATACGCACAAAAAATTGAAAATGGGGAATTAACAGATTTGCAAAGAGATGTCATCGTAATGGGAACCGCACCTGAATTTTTTAATTCTATAGATGCATGTGGAAATGATTTTACAGTAAGACCAATAACTAATTGTGGAAAAGGAGATCCTATGCAATCAATGATTATGGGAAATGGAGGTCCTACAATCAGAGGAACTGCAACAGTAAAAAGTGTAAATTAGTATGGAAAAAAAATTAGAAAAAATGAAGCAACAAGTAATTGAATGCACAAAGTGTGAATTAAGTCAAACACGCAATAATTCAGTTGCAGGAAAAGGAAATTTCAAAGCAGATGTGATTTTTGTAGGCGAAGCACCAGGGAAAAATGAAGATTTGAAAGGAGAACCATTTATCGGAATTGCAGGAAAAAAATTATCAATTGCACTTGAAAGTGCAGGAATTACACGGGAGGAAGTGTACATTACAAATATTGTTAAATGCAGACCACCAAAAAACAGAGTTCCAACACCAATTGAGAGAGAGACGTGTCAAAATTATCTTAAGAAAGAAATAGAGATTATTGAACCCAAAATAATTTGTATTTTAGGTAATACTGCATTTAGTTCATTGTTAGATGGCAAAGAAATTACAAAATTTAGGGGAAAAGTAGTCAGCAAGAATAATCAATTATATTTTTTGACAGTACATCCAGCTGCAACGATTTATAATCAAAAACTAATCAGTGTTTTAAAAAAAGATATGAAAAAATTGTTCAGAGTGATAAAAGAATTAAAAGATAAGAAAAAAATTAAGATAGATATTGAATATACTTCCTAGAGAATTTTATCAGAGAGACACTGTAATTGTGGCAAAAAAACTATTAGGAAAAAAACTAGTAAGGAAAATAGGAAATCAGGAAATTTCAGGAATCATTACTGAAACAGAGGCATATAGGCACGAAGATGATCCTGCTAGCCACGCATTTAGAAAAATTACGGATAGAAATAAAGTCATGTTTGGAAACGTAGGAATTTCATATGTGTATTTCACATATGGTATGCATTATTGCTTCAACATTGTTGCAAAAAAATCAAAAGTACCAGCAGGTGCAGTTTTAATTCGAGCAATTGAACCAGACAAAGGAATCAAAAAGATGCAAGAAAATAGAAGTTTAAAAGACATTAAAAATTTGACAAATGGTCCAGCAAAACTTACACAAGCACTAAACATTACAAAAGAACATTACGGAATTGATTTAACAAAAAAATCAGAGATACACATTACAGAAGGTATCAAAGTAAAAAAAATTGCAGAGTCTCAAAGAGTTGGAATTAAAAAGGGAAAAGAATTATTGTGGAATTTTAAAATAATGAATTAGTTTTTAGAATCTTTATTATTTTCATCATCTAAAGTGTCATCTAATGTCCAAGGTGCAAATTTTACCATAATTCTTTGCCAATCTAATTTTAAAACTAAAAGTACTACACCAGTCATCATAGCACCAAAAATTAAAATTCCAATGTAAACAGGAGTTGGATCATTAACGTTTTCTAAAAATGGTTCAATGAAAGACAATCCAACATAATGCGAAATAAATACAATGATGTAACTTAATACAATTTTTCCTGCTAACGTAGCAACAAAAAATCTTTTTGCATTATATTTTGCAAGACCAAGAGGAATGAAAATTATATCATCAGGCATGGGGGTTGCAGCCGCAAAAAATGCAGCAGCAGCACCATATTTCTTTACTAATCTTTCAAAAGGTTTCATTCTTGTTCTAGTTTTTGGGTTTAAAATTTTACGACCACTAAAACTAAGGAAGAATATTATTTGTTTTGCAATAGTAGCGCTAATTGCAGAAACTAAAGCAAGTATATGTAAATCATATTCAGAGCCTACAGACATTGTAGCAAGTAGTAAAAATCCAGGAAGAGGAACAAATGGAATCAATGAACCAATGAAATTAACTAGTGCCAGAATCAAATATCCATCATCTGGAGCAAACGGAAAGATATCAGTTAACTCCATTAATCAAATGAAAATTAGGCGGTATTTATTCAAAACTAACAATAAAAAATCAAAGTGAATAATAATCACAATAAAGAGGGGTATTCATGAGTTATGAGTTAATCATAGAATATTATCAACAAATTCAAGATATTTTATCGAATAATTATTTTCAAGAATATGGAGTAATTGGATTATTTCTAAATTCATTATTATCAGCTACTGCAATTCCAATACCAACAGAAATTTTAACATCAGCATTATTAATTGGAGGAGAAAACATTGTTCTCGTCGGACTAGCGTTAGTTATAGGATCAGTGATTGGAGGAGTCTTAAATTATTTCATAGGTTTTGGAGGAAACAAATTATTTAAAAAAATTAAAAGAAAAACAGATATCGAAACAAATGAAAAAAAACATAATAAAATATTAGATAAATTTGGATGGAGTGCAATATTTTTTGCAGCATGGATTCCAGTGATTGGAGATTTAATTTTAATATCAGCAGGAATTAAAAAAATGAAATTTGTAAAATTTTCAATTTTCATGATTTCAGGAAAGATAGTCAAGACCATAATTGTAGTAGTAGGATTAGGAACAATCTTTTAAAAAAATACAAAATATCAATCTAAAACGGGTTGAGATCAAGGAGATGATTAAAATACATTTAAAATTGTACACGATGTATGGCAGTAAAAAAATTCAAATCAATTTGTGAAGACATAGCCTCAATCAGTCCATTTATCAGATTTGTAGGAGTGATTGGAGAAAGAGGAGAGCTATTAGCACATACTAGAAGACAGGATTTAACGCCATTATTAGATGAAAAAAATACAAAATATCAATTCTCACATATTGCTATGAAAACAGACTTGGAGGGATTTTTTGATAAAAATTTAGGCGAAGTGGAATTTGTTTGGGAAGAACGGAAAAAAGTACAAACAATATCATTTGCAATCAAAAAAGCAATAGTGTGGGTGTCAATAGATAAAAAAGTAATCAGATCAGAAATGCTAAGAATCATTGACTCATGTCTACCAATTGTTAAAAAACATTCTTAAAATTTGAAATAATTTGAAATGCCCATATTGTGAGATTGATTTAGATTCGCTTAGCATGACAGATGGATTAAAACATATTTTAGAACATAAAAAAGAAAACCAAAATTAAAGTATCAAATGAAAGTTAGAAAAGTGTGGAAAACATTAAAGAGTTAATCGAAGAAATTAATTCAAGAAAACCAAAAGATTATGAAAAAATGAGCATTATAGAAGTCAGTGATGAACTTCACAAAGTAATGGATTTTGAACAGACAGTATTAAAAAAAATAAAATTATTTGAAGATAATCATCAAGAGCCAGATTTAATCAAATATGCAAAAATGATTTCTAAAAAAATTATAGAGCGAGAAACGACGTTAATTCAAGAGACATATTTGAAAAAAATTGATGCAGAGTACCTAAATTCATAAAAATTAATTCTCTTCATAAAGCCAGCATCTTACATAGCCAGTATCTGTTTTAAATTTTGGAGGAAGTTTTTTACATTTTTCAATAGCTAAAGGACATCTATCAATAAATCTGCATTCAGTTGGAGGTTCAAGTAAGCTAGGAGGAGTTCCAGGAATATATTTTGGAATTTTTCCCTTAAGTGTCGGGATTGATTCAATCAGTCCCTGAGTGTAAGGATGTTTAGGATTTTCATAAATTTCTTTAGAAGTTCCAAATTCAACCATTTGTCCACCATACATAATTCCAATTTTATCAGCAATTTCAGATAAAACTGCCAAATCATGAGTAATCAGCATAAAGGACATACCGTCTTTTTTCAATTTTTTGAGTAGATTGATGATTTGTGCTTGAATTAAAACATCTAGTGCAGTAGTAGGTTCATCAGCAACAACAAATTGAGGTTTTAAAATTAAAGCCATTGCAATGATAACACGTTGTTTCATCCCACCACTTAATTCATGAGGATATTTTTTTAACACATCGGCATCTAAATTGACAGAAGTAATAGAATCTAAAATTAATTCATCAGAATTTCCATCAAAATTATGTTGTTTTAAGATTTCATTAAATTGTTGACGTATTGTAAATACAGGATCCAATGAATTCATAGCACCTTGAAAAATCATGGATATTTTTTTCCAACGGAATTTTTCATCGAATTCAGAGTCAGATAGATCTAAAATAGATTCATTATCAAAAATTATTTTTCCAGAACTTTCTCCACCACTAAGCATTCTAATTAATGATAATCCAAGTGTACTTTTTCCACATGCACTTTCACCAGCAATTCCTAAAGATTCTCCAACATCTAATCGGAAATTTACATCATCTACAGCATAAACAGGGCCTTTAGATGTAGGATATGTAGAAAATAGTCCATCAACAGATAACAGAGTCATGTATTACTTAGATCCATCTAGAATTTTTATTTTGCACTAAGGGATATAAACAACAGTGTTAGAATTAAAAAATCGATTCAAATGATATTTCCAATATGTGGCTTTGATGCAAAAAATGCAGTATTATGTCCTCAATGCGAAGCAAAAGTAGAGAAAGGGGATCTAACGAAAGCAGATGTAGACGCATCAATTGCATTAGCAAAAATTGCCAAATCAAACAAAGAAATAGAAAATTTTACGTTGTTTTCATGCAAGGATTTTAAAGGAAATTTCATTTTATCAATGGCAAAGAATGACATTATGGCAATTAGACAAAGTAGAACATTATACAGATTAATTCAGGATCAGTTTAAAGAAAAAATTTGGTTAGTTGAAGCAGATGAGACAGACAAAAAGTTCATCGAGGATTTATTCTTCCCTACAAAAATTTTAACAATTAATTCTGTTTTTTCAGGAGGCAATCAAAAAACAAAAGCAGTAGTTTCAGGTAAATGGACACCAAAATTCCCAATTGACACCAAAAAAGTAGTTGAAATTGTTAAAAATGCCCGAAACCTTGACATTGAGATAGAATTTGAGGATAAATGAAAATGGTTTTTGTTAAATCTCACGATATTTCAGAATTAAACCAAGAGTTAATTGGAAAACAAGTGGTATTGGGAGGATGGATTGAGGATCTTAGAAAATTAGGAAAAATGTCATTCATTACACTTCGAGACATTTCAGGAATTTCTCAAGTAATTGTTAAAGGAGAATTAAATGATAATCTTGGAGAAATTAATCGTCAAAGTGTTATAAGCATTAAAGGAATTGTTCAAGAAACTAAAGCTAGAGATTTTGAATTCGAAGTAAAAGCCGAAGAGATAGAAGTATTAGGAAAAGCAATTCACCCATTACCAGTAGACCCAATTGGAAGACTAGAAAGTAATATCGATACAAGATTAAATCATCGTGCACTAGATATGAGAAATCAAAAGACAGCATCAATTTTCAAGTTAAGACATTATGTTCTACAAATATTACGTAAGACATTGGCTGAAAAAAAATTCATTGAAATTACAACACCAAAAATTATTGGTAGTGCAAGTGAAGGCGGTGCAGATTTATTTTCATTAGAATATTTTGGAAAGACCGCATATCTTGCACAAAGTCCTCAACTATACAAAGAACAAATGACAATTGGACTAGAAAGAGTATTTGAAATTTCAAACTTTTACAGAGCAGAAAACTCACACACTGGAAGACACCTTACAGAATTTACCAGTATAGACATTGAAGCAGCATTTATGGATTACAACGATGTCATGGATGTTTTAGAAGCATTAGTAATTGCAGTTTACAAATTTACAGCAGAAAATTGTAAAAAAGAACAAGAATCAATTGGACATACAATTGAGATTCCGTCTGCCCCATTTGAGAGAATTACTTACAATCAATGCGTAGAAGAGCTCAAAAAAGCAGGGGAAAAAATTGAGTTTGGAGATGACTTGTTAGATTCACATTTAAGAATAATTGGAAATAACCACCCAGGATTTTACTTTTTAACTGATTGGCCAATGAAACTCAAGCCATTTTACATCAGAGAAAAAGATGAAGATGCAACACTTTCACGTTCTTTTGATTTGCAATACGGGTATCTAGAATTATCATCAGGAGGAACCAGACTTCATGATTCAGAATTACTGAAGGCAAGATTATCTGAACAAGGTCTAGATCCTGCACAATTTGAGGACCATCTCAAAACATTTGATTGGGGAATGCCGCCACATTCAGGTTGGGGTATGGGTTTAGATAGACTCATGACCACATTGATTGGAATTGATAATGTTCGGGAAGTAGTTCTTTATCCAAGAGATCCAGACAGATTGTCACCATAATTATGACAAAATCAATTAATTGTAATTTTACAGGCAAAGAGTGTAGTTGGTCAGCAGAATCAACAAGAAATGATGATAATGAATTAATGTCAAAAATTAAAGAACATGTTTTAGCAGAACACAAAGAAATTGAATGGAATACTGAAAATATTACAAATATCAAATCATTAATCACAGTCACTAAGAGGTTTTGGTGGTGGGGGTAAGGCTAAACGCTTATCCTAAAAAAAATTCTCAATCCTTTTAACATCTTTTTTTAATTGAAATTTATGAAAATATCTATTATTATTGGAATTATGATAATGATGACAATGTCATCAACTGCTTTTGGAGTGGTACTCGTATTTTTAGACAAAGATGTTTATGAAATTCCTACTCCCGATAATCCATTAACAGTTTTTATTGAATCTCCAGGTAAAGTTACAATTTCTGTAAGTAATGGGGATGTTGCAACTGTATTAGGAGATACAGATACTGGTGAATTTACCATTTATCATGATGATTATAATTTTGTTGAAGGTACAATGTTAATTGCAAATCACATTAATGATTATACTTTAAAAGAATGGACAGATGTTTCCACTTTTACTAAAACTGGATTGGCTGTACCTGCAAAAGAAACAACTAGTGTAAAAACCGGTAATGGTGGCGGTTGTCTAATTGCAACAGCAACATATGGCTCGGAACTTGCACCACAAGTACAACAACTCAGAGAATTACGTGACAATCAATTACTACAAACAGAATCTGGAGCTGCATTCATGAGTACATTCAATGATGTCTATTACTCATTTAGTCCAATAATTGCAGATTATGAGCGTGAAAATCCCTACTTCAAAGAGGCTGTCAAGCTTGCAATTACTCCAATGATTACTAGTTTATCTTTGATGGAAAATGCTAATTCAGAATCAGAAGTGTTGGGAATTGGAATCTCAGTAATTATGTTAAATTTGGGAATGTATCTGGGTATTCCAGCTATTGTAATTATTGGAGTTAGAAAACAATTCTAAAAAAATCAGATTTTCAAACTACCAAACCTAAAGAAAAATATTTCTTTTAAAATAAAAAATTAATTTGAAAGGATGTTTATTTTTTAAGTTATTTTTAAATATTTTTTAAGATTTTTTTTAGCAAAAATAAATGAAAGATTTACTTTTACATAATATGGATAAACAAAAGGAGAAACACAAAAAAGAATTACAAGAAAAGATTGACAATGCAGAAATATTTGAATTCACATAATCAAAACTGAATAGGACATAGTAGTTCAAAAAAAATAAGATATGAAATTATTGTAGAAAATCTATTTTTTTGATAATAATTCTGTTTGTTTTTTCATTTCAGATAGAATTAAAATCAAGATTTCTTTTTCATTTAGTTTCAAAAGTGCCCTAGTTTCTTCTTCAGTGAACTGAATATCTTCATTTAATTCATCATATGTGGTTAATGAATCTGCCATGATCAAATTATGAAATTCTTATAAAAAAATGTACTTGCCACAATCTTGTATATTTTACAAAAAAAGTCGTGTCTAAAACAAAAATCAATGAGATGATTTAATATCTAATTTTAATTTTTTAATTAGAAATATTGCTGCAGCTCCAATGTTTAGCATTAATCCTCCAACTATAATTCCCACATACGAAAGCCAATTAATTGGAGCAGTTATGAAATAGATAATTGTTGTAGACAATATTACAATTCCAACAAGTATTAACAAATATGAAACTAATTTTGCAACTGATATTGCCTTTTCACGTTCCATAATTCAATCCTTATTCTCATCGTCTTTTGAAACATCATCTTCCATCAATTTGGAAATTGTGTAATCATGATGTTCCTTTCGATTTTTGGCGTTTAATTTTTTAATTTTTCTTTTAAGGTCTACACCCGCTATTAGCAGTGCACTTCCAAAGAAAAGGGAAATACCTGAAAAAAATGTCAAACCATAAGACATTACAAGATTAACTCCAATCAATAGAACTGCAATTCCAATTACCACCAATAAAAGAGGGATTTGTTTTATCATAATTTTCAGATGTGATTGGTCTTCATAGTTGTTTCTTTTCTCAATATCATGAATTCAACCATCAAATAGCCACACAATTGATGAAATACCAACCTTTTTGTAAACTCATTAGTTCATAAAATTACAATTTGCACGCCATGAGAATTGGTATGTTTAGTGACACGTGATAACTCTCCAAAGGAGTAAGTTTTGGTTACTAAATAAAAAATTCTCCAGTGGCAACTTCGGTTGTCACTGTACATTATTTTGATTAGGCTATCTTAGTAACCAATGCCAATATCCTCCAAGCATGGGTTTGTCTCTATCAAATTTTATCCTAGCTTTACTCTTTTGTATTTTTAAATAATTTTGAATAATCTTTAGAATTGCTTTTTCGTCTTTAATTTTAGGATCACGTGTATGATTATACTCTACGAGTTCTTTGATAAAACCAATCCTAACATAAATTGTGTAAAACCACCAACCCATTGCAAACTCAGCTTCTGGACTGAATCTATAACCATCCGTTTGATGAATTTGTTTTTCAAATTGTGAGAAAACAGTTTTTAGTGATTTAATGTCTCCTTCAAAATCCTGTGAAGAAACATAGAAAATTGGAACCCAAGTCACAATATTATTTCAAAGATATAGAATTTAAGGAAAATGAATTAAAACATGTATTGAAAAAAAGTATTTTTTCTTTATTCACAACAATCGGAAACAGAGTCCGTTTTTGCCTTGACATGTGTTTTTAGATGATAAGCAAGTTCCAATCCTTGTCGAACTTCCTCCTCAGAATACCCTTCTGCTTGTAATTCTTTTGTTATTTCAGCTATAATTTTTTGTTCCTCTTCTTGATCAAATTTAGTGAATTTTTCACTCATCAGTAACAATACATGCCGCTAGTATATGAAAACTTGTGCCTGAAAAACAAAATTTCAGGCTTAATTGACTAGAGATGAGAATTTGGTCTTTATTTTACTCCATTTAAAAAATACAATAATGAGAATGGGAGATTTCAATAAAACTAGCAATATAAGATAATCAGATAATTCCAAGATCTTTTCTAATACATCATTGGATAAAAAATAGTTCTAATTTTAGAAAATTTAGCTAAGAACTTATCTAGTAAACAGATGAAATGTACGATGTTGAAAGAGAAATTCATCAATATCGATGGAAGTAAAATTAGATATTTAGAATCAGGATCATCAAAAAAAACACTTCTCTTAATTCATGGATTGGGTGCATCATGCGAAAGATGGGAAAAAGTATTACCTATTTTTGAGAAGGATTTTCAAGTCATAGTTCCGGATTTAATTGGGTTTGGATATAGTGATAAACCAACAGTAGATTATACAATAGATTTTTTTTCAAATTTTTTAGAAAAATTTCTGAAATCTTTAGGTATTAAAAAAACTAGCATAATAGGCTCATCATTAGGAGGACAAATTGCAGCAGAATTCACATCTGCTAATCCAAATTCAGTTGAAAAACTAATTTTAGTGTCTCCATCAGGAATTATGAAACAATCTACCTTTGCTCTGGATGCATACATAATGGCTGCATTATATCCTAACGAACAAAGTGCAAAAAATGCATTTGAAACAATGGATGGATCAGGTAAAGAAATTCCAAGTGCCACAATTACAGGATTTGTAAGCAGAATGAAATTACATAATGCAAAATTTGCTTTTATGTCAACTTTATTAGGATTAAAAAATTCTGAATCAATCATTACTAAACTAAAAAATATTTCTTCGCCAACATTGATAGTTTGGGGTACAGAGGATCCAGTAATTCCCATTAAATTTGCCAATGATTTTGTAATACATATTGGCAATTCTGAATTATATGAAATGAGTGATTGCGGACATACACCATATGTTCAAAAGCCAGAATTATTTGCTTCGCAAGTATTAAAATTCTTGAATAATTAATGAAAGGATTTAAATTATAATTATCATATTTTTGGTTATGAATGGTAACAATAACCAATATGATCCTACCACAATGTTCAAAGATTGGATTCAAAAAAGCGGTCAAGCACAAGCTGAATTTATGAAAAACTTTGGAACATTAATGACAAATCAACCCAATCAAAAATTTAATCCACTAGAAACACTAAAAGAAGTTTCTGAAAAAACAGTACAAACTCAATCAAACATAATGGACAACATGTCATCAATGCAAACAAAAAGTATGGACACCATGTTCAGTATTGGACAAATGTTACCATCGTTTATGAATTGGGGAGCATACAAAACCACCATCAGTAGTAATGGTAGAATTTCAATTCCAGAGGCTGAACGAAATGCTTTAGATTTGGGTGAAGGCGATTTGGTTCAAGTCATTATATTACCAATTACCAAAAAAACAAAAACTAAGAAAAGTAAAAAATAATTCAGGGTTAAACAACTCAAAAAGATTAGGCAGTTACGAATTTTATAATTGCAACAAAACCATCATCGATAAATTTGGAATTAACAAATAATTCATGATTTTAAATTATCATATTCATATCGAATACAAATCTGTTTTTGAAAACATGTATTTTTTACTAAAAAATTTAGAATGTAATGAAAGGATTCCTTTACCATTCATTACCAACTATTACCAATAATATATATAGTGGTAATCCAATCTCAATTTCATGAGTACACAAACAAAAACAACTCAAAATACAAATCAGTCAAACAATGTATTTGCAATCTACAAACAAAATGTACAAAAATATTTTGATAGTATCACAAAAAATACTCCACAATATTTTCAAGCAACAACACATTTTCAAGAAGAATGTATGAAAACTGCTCAAAAATCATTTGATGCTGCAATCACAATGCAACAAGAATTTGCTCAAAAATCAGGAGTATCTACAGATATTCCTAGTGCTGCAAAAACAGTAATTGTTGATTCTAACAAACAAATTATTCAAGCAAGTACAATTCAAAATCAAATTGCAAAAACTGTAATTGATGCAACAACACAAAATATGAAATCATTTAATGATAATGTTGAAGCATTCACTGATTTGAATAAAAATATTATCCAATCATGGATAACAACATTCACTCCTACAAATAACTAGGGTGATTTTTTATTTTATTTATACATAAATTAAATATCTATTAATTTATTTTTACTTTTTTATGATCTTTCAGCTAACCATTTACCCATTTCAGGTAATACTTTTTTTTGAGATAAAGAACTAGCAATCATTCCAACATGGCCTGTAGGATATATTTTTAAAATTTTATCTTCACTACCTACAGCATAATGTAATGGCATACTACATTCAGGAGACACTAAATGATCTCCCACAGCTACTTGTGTGAACATAGGCATGTCAATATTTTTTAAATTAACTAATTCATCACCCACATACATTTGATTTTGTATCAAAAGATTTTTTTGATAAATGTCTTTAATCCATTGTTTGAATAACTCACCAGGGATAGGAGGAGTATCACCTAACCATTTTTCAACTCTTAAAAAATTATCAACATATTTTTTGTCATCAATATTTTTAAAAAATTTAATATATTTTTCAATTCCTTGTTCAAATGGTTTTAAAACTGAAAAACAATAATACATGAATTCTGGAGGCATATTTCCAATTATATCAACCATTTTATCAGCATCCATATGTTTTGCTAAATTACTAATTACAGTGGTATCTTTCCACCCATCAATTACAGGGGCAGTAGCAACGTAGTTTTTTACATTTTCTGGGTGTAAAGCAGTGTATGCAGTAGCAATTGTTGCACCGGTACAATATCCTTGTAGTGAAATATTTTCAGTAGATGTTTGATTTTTAATAAATTCTACTGAGGCATCTAAATACCCATTAACATAATCATCAAAATCTAAATATTTATCCATACTAGTTGGAGTTCCCCAATCCAACATGTATACTTCAAATCCTTGTTCTAAGAGATTTTTTACCCAACTTTTTTCAGGATGAATATCTAAAATGTGATATCGATTAATTAACGCATAAGATATCAGCAAAGGTGTTTTGTATTTTGTTTCAACTAGAGGTTTGTAATGTAATAATCGAGTTTTATCAATTTCTTGAACTACCTCATGAGGAGTTACTTCCAAATTTATTTCATCAGGAGCTGAAACTAATTTTGGAGCATCAATGACATTTTTACTAAATTTTAAAATTTCTTCAATTACTTTTGGATCAACATTAGATTCACTCAGCATTCTTTCTTTTCTCCTTTTTTAATTTTAATTCTAATTTAGATACACGTTTTTTTAATGAGTGAATTTCTTTATACACTTCATCAATCTCTTCCTTACTAGGAAGATTTACAGATTGTAAAATTACATTGGTAATGTTATTCCAATGTTTTGTCAATTCCAATTCTTTAGATACTAAATTTCCGTAATTGTCTCCAAATTTTTTAGAATCAAATAATTCAGTAAAGTCATTATCAAAAATATCAATCCAAATTCTCTTTACTGATTCTATTTGTTCAACATCTTGAGGGATTTCTGGAACTTTTAGGTTTACTTTTTTTTGAGCAATTCCCCAAGTAGTAGATAATTGATTATAATATTCAGTCATGTATTTGTTAAATTCAAATAATTTTTCATTGATCTCAATTAATTCAACGGATATTTTTTTTGAATTTGCAGCAAATGCCCTCATAGGTCCAATTGAAGTTAATGCCTGAGGCTTACTAGACATCAAATGAATAATGTCAGTCCAAAACAGTGACAAATGTTTGTAGTAATCAATAGTTTCAACAGAAGGGTCATTCAGGGTTTCAGATGAATTTGAACTCACCATATTAGATACATTTAGAACAAAATAAGTAGTTCTATTCCCTATAATATGGGTGGATAACGTAGAGGAACTTGAAAGTATTTGTCAGGATATTTTAAAATTACATCCAAAGATGCGCTCGGCGCGATTCATTAATGCCAGAGGGCACTTGGTAGCAGGTGGAATGAAAGATGGGCTACTATCACTAGAAGCAAAAAAACAAGATGAAATGATGTTCATGGAACTTGCGTTACGTGTCAGAATGCGACATGAATTTGATAATGAATTTGGAATAGTTCATTTTTCATTATCATACAGAGACAAAGTAATTGTAATGAGTTTTCCATTAAGCGACGATAATGTTTTACTAGTATCGCGTGAAAAAGATAAGAATTTTGAGGACATTCCATTTAAAATATTGGAGTTAATTGAGGATATTAAAAAAAATCCAAGTAAAATATTTTGAATTATGAAAGCAGATGTCATTCATTTAATTTTTAGCACCATTTAAAATAAAGTAATAATCAAAATAATTCTAAATAGATCCACTTAAGAATCACGAATGTATTTTAAAGTTAATGTCAACCAATTCAAAAAATAATGAATGGGATTCATTGTGGGGAGAATATTCAAAATCTCTTGAAAATTGGAAAACAATATTCGAACAATTCCAAAACGCCAGCAAGGACATGCAAACAAAATTCAATGATGTTTGGGAAAAGGCAGGTGCAGAATCCAGTGCCGATACCATGAAAGAGTTTACAGAAAAATGGCAAAAATCTATGAGTGATGCAGGAATAACATCATTCAAAGAATTTACAGAAAATTGGCAAAAATCTATGAATGATGCAAATGCTTCAGCGTTTAAACAGTTTGCAGACAATTGGCAAAAAGCTCTCAGTTCTTCAGGAATGGAACAAATGAATGCATATGGAGAAATGATGAAAAAATTTGCCGATACTTGGAATTCAATGTGGCCAAAATCCACATAATTTTTTATTCTAATTTTAAAGCAAGAAATTTCTCAAATCACAACATGGCTGTGAACTGTATAAAATTACAAAATAATAGTAGATGTTGAGACTAGCACAATGTCAAAAATCAGTTATGGGTAGTATCGCCACATTTCACCAATAAAGTCACATTCTCTACAAACATAGATTAAATTTCCATATGCTTGAGTATGTTGTCTTTCCCAGGCCATTAGTCCAGAACATTTGGTACAAGGTTTTGTTGGAGGGTGTATATTTTTCATATGAGTACGACATTCATCAAGATCATCAAAGGGTTTGTTGCAAGCATCACATTTTTCTTTCTTTTTTCCCAATAAGCCCATGATAATTTACTACACATACCACTAAAAAATCACTCTATACAAGAGATTATTGATTAAGATATTTTTCAAAGTCTTCCTTTGAAATAATTTGGTGGTCTAACTCCTTTATTTCATCAAAGCAATTTTTGCATGAATAAGTAACAAATTGTTTTCCATCAACAGTGCATAAAGCAAAAACAGATTGAGAAACTTCTATCCTTACTCCAGAAATATCAATATGATTGCACATTTTGATATTCATTTCTAATTACCTATTTGATACCCACAATCATTACAGCGATTTGCTTTTTTATCAAATCTAACTTGATGACATGCAGGGCAAGGTGTAAAGGCCATACAGTATTCACAAACCATCCATTAAAAAAAGTGATGCAGTCATATCAAAAATCAGTATTTGAACGTCCATATCATAAATTTTGTAAAATAAAATACATTGTTTAAAATCTTAATTAAAGAATAAAATGCATGCTTGAAAAGAAACTTCTACGAGATCAAAAAGAGCGTTCAGTTCTTTTTCTAGGATTTCTAGTAATTGTGGGTACAGCAGTAATGCTAATCCCATAATATTTTATTTTTAAAATAAATACTCGATATTACGCAACAGAAAGAGGTTTATCAGTAAAAAAATCATCAATTATTGAAATGTCTGAAGCATCACTCTCAAAATTAGATGATAAAGGAGTATTCACCATTGTTAATGTACAAAAAGTGGAGCGTAAAGTAGGAAAAGAAACAATTGTAGAGATAGATCTTCAGACTGAAGAAGAATTTGATGGAGTAAAAAAATTTTACACATCAAGAAAAATGATAGTTGCAAAATTTTATGACAACGGAAATCCCACCACACTATGCCAAGATATTCAAAAAGGTAAGAAATACAGAGTTAAAATTATCACACAAAAATTTGGTAACGGTAAAGAAGATTACGATATTGCAAAGTCTTAATGTTATTTTTCAAGTGTAAAAAATTCAAAAATGTATTAGTTATATTCAGTAAATTTCAAAAATAACTATGGATGATAGTAATTTTCCTAATGGCGTGTGCAAACAATGTCATAGACCAGTAACAGTGCTTATTCGTAAAAATGAATTACATGAAGGAGGCATCAGATACGTATGTAAACAATGTGGTTATGTTAGCAAAAAATAACTTAAAAAAAGATCAATCTTAAATATTGTTTTGACGTAGTAATGGTAACAAGAAACCATCATGTCTGCGTAGTAGAGTGATGAGTAAGGAAAACAATTCATGTTAGGATTCATTTATGTCCAATGTTTTCCAGTTCTTTCTTGTTGTAAAAAAATTAGAGTTTTGAAATTGTCTTTATAATTTACCAAAAAAATTATCCAAAACTCAAATCTGGGTTTTTACAGAAAGTACATTTTTCCATCAAACCAAATTCATTCATGAACTTTCCTTTTCCATCACATTGAAGACAATCCAAGTTGATCTAAATTGCCGAAGATAGCAATAAGTTTTGTGTAAAAATATGATTTTACTCAAATTTAGGCATGAATATTCAGCTTTTTATTGTAACAAGTTAATCATAAACTATGATCGAAAAAGAAGATGCAAAAAAAGTCATCGAGGTAATTGGCAATAATTTGATAGGAGTATCACATGATTCAAGCAGTTTTCAGAAATTACCTGACTCATTTTGGGGATATTTTGCACGGGGTCACGATAAAAAAGGGACATTCGGAGTAATTGTCACATATTCTGAAGAGGGAAAAGACGTTGATGAATTAATGAAAATGTATGAAGAATGGGCAAAACAAAACAAACCTCAGAAAGAAAAATCTACCTGATCATTGTTTTAAAATTTTGAACATATGTTGTCAATTACACTCTAATGCAATTTGCAAATTATCAACATTTTGTCTCATTTTTTCAAAGTATGTTACATTTGGATCGTCACTTTCAGAAAGAGATTCTAATGGACTAAACAACAAAATGTCTCCTCCCAATTCAGCGGCTAATCTTTCAGCTAATTTGGGATTTCTGTTTTCTTCAGTTAAGAAATACTTTATGTCATTGTCTTCAGCAAAACGAATTAGTTCCTCAATATCCTTTGCAGTTACAGGAGTTTCAGGACTGAACTCCTGTATTACTGCCAAGGTGTTGAGGTTATATCTCTCTGCAAAATATGAAAATGAATTGTGGAATGGTACAAACGTGTCTTTTGCGCAAGAAGATACCTCACTACGGATTTCTTGATCCAATTGATCTAATTGGTTAGCATATGAAATAGCATTATCATGGTAGATTTCTGCATGTGTAGGATCGGATTCTTTCAAGTGGTCTGCAATCGTCATTACCTGAGCTTTTGCTAATATGGGATCAAGCCAAATGTGTGGGTCATAAGTATGGTCGATGCCTCCTTCTTCCCCACGTTCATCGTGTACATCTTCTTTTGAATGGTCATCGTGTACATCTTCTTTTGAATGGTCATCGTGTACATCTTCGCCAGAAACTAAATGATGGATTTCTTCTAGTCCTTCTACACCGTCAATGTGTCCATCTTCAATTTCGTGAATTAAATGTTCAATATCTTCAATTGCATCTTCATGTCCATGTCCGTCTCCTTCATGTTCACTTAGTATCTCTTCAATTTCTTCAATAGATTGTGATTGAGTAATATGACCATGTTCAAATTCTTCTACAACATGTTCAATCTCGTTGTAAAAGTCTTCAGTATGTTCATCGTGTACATCTTCTTTTGAATGGTCATCATGTTTATCGTTACCATGACTTCCATGTGAACTATGATCATGAGCCTCACCTTCCATAAGTTCAATTCCTTCAGATGAATCAACAAATACAATGTGTTCAAAATCAGATGCAGACATAATTTCATCAATATATGGTTCAAAGTTTACACCATTAGAAATTACCATGTCTGCTTTTGTTAATGCAACTATAGTTTTTGGTCCCAATTCGGATGCATGAGGATCTCCATTAGCTGAAATTAAAATTCGGACATCAGCTGCATCTCCTGCAACACCTTGAGTAAATTGGTATAATGGATAAAATGTTGTATAAACTAGCAATTTATCTTCAGATGAAACATCAACATCATTTTTAGAGTCCATAGTTGGAATAGTAACATCAAGGTCAGACGGTAATGGAGTAGTATTATTTTGGGTTCCCATAGATACAAACAATATTGCAATAATCACAACTGCTACAATTCCCCCGCCAATAATTCCAATTTGAGAACCTTTCATGCCTAAATTCTCAAAATGTTATTAATAAATGTGTAAAATGTTAATAATAGATTATATACTAAACTCAATTAATTATTAAAAATTATTAAGATGTTTAATAATTAAAAATTGAGATTAATAATGATGTAAATGACTCAAACAGAAAACATAGTTCATTGTTAATTTTGTTTAGTACATTCAAACACAAAATGTTTTAATCAGTTTCTATTTCGTTTTTGTTTTTATTGTATTTGTTATATCCCTCATGATTGTACCCATCTTTGTCATATCCAAGATGATCATAACCTTGTTTGTTAAATCCATTTGAATCATATCCATCTTCATCAAATCCATTTGAATCATATCCATCTTTGTTGTAACCTTCTAGGTTGTAACCATTTTTGTCATAACCATTTAGATCATAGCCTTTTTTGTTAAATCCTTCTAGGTTGTAACCATTTTTGTCATAACCATTTAGATCATAGCCTTTTTTGTTAAATCCATTTTTGTTGTAACCTTCTAGGTTGTAACCATTTTTGTCATAACCTTCTAGGTTGTAACCATTTTTGTCATAACCTTTTTTGTTAAATCCATTTATGTCAAAAGTTGTTTTTGTGTCAATATGGATTCCATCTATTGAAAAACCACGATTATCATATCCATCCTTGTTGTAACCTTTTTTATCATAACCTTTTTTGTTGAATCCATCTTTGTTGTAACCTTTGAAATCAAATCCATCTTCATCATATCCTTCTTTGTATCCTTTTTTGTCATATCCCTTTTTATCAAATCCTTTTCTATCATACCCTCTTTTGTCATACCCTTTTTTGTCATAGCCATTTCTATCAAAGCCATTTTTGTCATATCCCTTTTTGTTGTATCCACTTTTGGCAAACCCATCTTTATCATATCCATCTAAATCATATCCTTGTTTGTCAAATGTATGACTAAATCTATCCAAGAAACCCATTATAGAATATCACGAATCCATTTAGATAAGCATTTTTGTGCCTAATAAACTCCAAAAAAATAACATTACTTAGTTTCTTTCAAAAGTTTTCGGTAACCTTCACATTCTTTGCAAACAGGTTTTCCTTTATACTTTGGATTACCATCTTTGATCTTTAAGGTACCAGGTGCAATTTTACAAATACAACAAACTGCCATATTAAATGACTAAAATTTGCAATTAATAAAATTTGGTAAATTTAGAGATTATCAGTAATTTGTTTTGTAAATTCAGTAGTAGTCTTATCACCACCGATATCTTTTGTTTTAATTCCAGATTTTACTAAATCAAAAATAGTAGATTCAAGTTTTTTTGCCATTTCAAAACACTTTTGATCATTATGTTTTGCACCAAGCCAATCAAGCATCATTTTAATTGAAAGTAAAAATGATGAAGGGTTTGCAATATTTTGTCCAGCAATATCAAATGCTGCACCGTGAACAGGTTCAAACAATGCAAATGAATCACCAAGATTTGCTGCAGGTGCCATACCCAAACCTCCAACTACTTGAGAAGATTCATCAGATAAGATGTCACCAAAAAGATTAGTAGTTACTACAACATCAAATTTTTCAGGTTGACGAATTAAATTCATTGCGCATGCATCAACATACATTTCTTCAAATTTAATTTCAGGGTAATCTTTTGAAACTTCAACACATGCTTTTGCAAACAATCCATCAGTAACACGCATTACATTAGATTTATGAACACAAGTTACTTTTTTCATAGAATTACGCTGTTTTGCAGTTTCAAATGCATATTTTGCAATTCGTTTTGATGCAGCTTCAGAAATAATTCTCAAAGCAACTGCAGAATCACCTAAACTAAATTCTTTACCAGTGTAAAGATCTTCAGTATTTTCTCGAACTATCACCATATCAATATCATCACGTAATGCAGGCATGTGAGGGTATGATTTGGAAGGTCGAATGTTTGCATAAAGATCAAGCATTCTTCTTAAAACAACAATTACGTCAGCTGCACTTTCACCTACGGGAGCCTTAAGACACACATCAGAATTTTTTATTGTTTCAACTACATCGTCAGGTAGTGCTTTTCCTGTTTGTTCAAGGGCTTTATCTCCAGCAATTAATTTAGTGATTTCAAATTCAATTCCATATTTTTCCTGAATTGTGTTTAATACAGAAATTGCAGAGTCAGATAGTTCAGGACCGATGCCGTCACCAGTAATTAATGAAATCTTATACATATCATCACATCAATAATCAAATTCAGTTTAACTGTTTTTCCTTAAGCATATTTTTAAGCATAATTCTGTTAATTCCATCAATAACAGCTTTTACACTTGTAGTAACAATATCTTCACCAACAGATTTTGCTGAAACAGAATTTCCTTGAGGGTCCTCAACAGTTATTGTTACTTCACATAATGCAGTAGCACCACCAGATATAGATGCCAATCTATAATCTGTAATTTTTAATTCTGAAACCTTTCCAGTAATTTTTTGAATGGCATTTAATGCAGCATCAACTGGACCGACACCATAATCAGTTCCAATAAAATCTTCACCATCAATATTTAATTTTACAAATGCATATGGCATTATTCCAATACCCGTTGAAACTGAAAAAGCAGATAATTGAACAATTTTCTTTATTCCTTTTTCACCTAAAACATCACTTGCAATAGATAATAATTCAACATCAGTGATTTGTTGTCCTTGATCACCAAGCACTTTAATTTTTTCAAGAATTTGTTTTGATTGGTCATCAGTAGTTTGTACGCCAAATTCTTCAAGCATAGCATTCATTCCATGGATTCCAGCATGTTTTCCTATTCGAAGTTGTCTTGTTCTACCAACTAATTCAGGACTAATTGGTTCGTAAGTAAGAGGGTTATTCAAAACACCGTGAGTGTGAATGCCAGATTCGTGTCCAAATGCATTATCACCAACTATGGCCTTGTTTGGCTGAACTTTGATTCCAACAATTTTTGAGATATATCTAGAAGTATCGTAAATTAATTCTGATTTGATATTTGTTTCATATTTTTGATCTTGTGGAAGACATTGTAATGCCATAGAAAGTTCTTCTAAAGAGGCATTTCCAGCACGTTCTCCAATTCCATTAATTGTTACATGTGCACATGCAGCACCAACATGTATTCCAGATAATGCATTTGCAACTGCCAATCCAAAATCATTATGGCAATGAACACTTACAGGAAGTTGTGTTGCAGTAATTGCATCTTTAGTTATTTCTGCAATATATTCAGGAGTAGAATATCCTACAGTATCAGGAATATCAATTCTATCAGCTCCAGCTTTTGCAACATCACCAAAAACTTGTTTTAAGAAATCCCTATCGGTTCTAGTTGCATCTTCAGCTGAAAATTCAACTTGTAATCCGCGAGACTTTCCGTATTCAACTGCTTCAATTGCTTTTTCAAGTGCTTGTTCTCTTGTCATTTGAAGTTTGTATTGTAAGTGTATATCAGAAGTTGCAATGAATGTATGGATGTAATTTAATCCAGCATCAACTGCGGCATCAATATCTCCCTTTATTGTTCTAGTCAATCCTGCAATTTCACATGATAAACCTTCACTAGTAATCATCTTTACTGCTTTAGATTCACCTTCAGAGATTACTGGAAATCCAGCTTCGATTGCATCTACTCCAAGTTGATCTAATTTTTTTGCAATAGATAATTTCTGATCTGGAGATAATGAAACACCAACAGTTTGTTCTCCATCTCTTAATGTTGTATCAAAAATTCTTACTTTCAAGCTCCGCTCCTTTGCAAAGCAGTAACACCGGTTCGTGCAACATCAATTATTCCAAATGGTTTTGCTAATTCTTCAAATGCTTTGATTTGATCTGGAGTAGAAGTTATCTCAACCATAATTGAATCCTTTTTCACATCATGTACTTTTCCACCATATGCATTTGCCAATTTGTTTACTTCCATGCTATCATTAGCATTACTTAGTTTTAACTTAAAAATACATAGTTCACGAAAAACTGTTTTGTGCTCATCCAAATGTTTTACCTCAACAGTATCAATCATTTTATCAAGTTGTTTTACAATTTGTTCAATTTGTTTCTCATCTCCATATGAGGTAATAGTCATTCTAGAATAATCTGGATTATCAGTTATCCCTACAGAAATACTATCAATATTGAAATTTCTGGATCTAAAAAGATGTGTAATCTTAAACAACACACCTGGTTTGTTTTCAACTAAAACAGAAAGGATAGCCCACATAATTATCACTAAGAAGGTAAAATCATATCCGATAACGAAGTTCCAGGAGCAACAAATGGCAATACGTCTTCTTCAGGATCAATTGGGATATCAATAACTGTAGCTACTTCACTGCTAATTGCAGTTTTAATTGCTTTATCCAATTCATCCATTGATTGTGCTCGGATTCCTTGAGCTCCATAAGATTCTGCTAATTTAACATAATCAGGACAACCACCTTGGTCCACACCAACCATTCTTCTATCATAAAATGTTCTTTGCCATTGAGCTACCATACCCAATGTTGAATTATTCAAAACAAATACAATTACAGGAATATCTTCTAACACTGCAGTTGCAAGAGAATTTTCAGTCATACTAAAACTTCCATCCCCTGCGATGTCAACAACTGGAACATTAGGTCTAGCAACTTTTGCTCCGATGGATGCAGGAAAACCCCAACCCATTGTACCAAGTCCTGTAGAACTAAAGAAAGTTCCAGGTTGAATTACATCATAAAATAATGAAGCCCACATTTGATGTTGACCAACTTCAGTAGTGATAATCGATTCTTTTGGCAATACTTCTCTTAGTTTTCTAAGAATTTTTGCTGCACCCATTTCACCTGGATGAAGTTTCAAATTTTCTTGCCAATATTCTTTAGTTTCTTTAACATGTTTGAACCAAACAGATTCTTCAGTTTTTTTGATTTGTTTTTGTAAAAGCAACTTTACCATAATTCTAAGTGAAGTACGAACATCACCAACAACTGCTAAATTGGTTGTTTGATTTTTACCAATTTCAGCAGGATCAACATCCATATGAATAATTTTTAATCGTTTTTCAAAAGCCTCAAAAGTTCCAACAGACCTATCAGAGAATCTTGTTCCAATTGCCAGAACACAATCAGCTTCAGCCATCATTTTATTTGCTTCAGCATGACCATGCATTCCAATTGGGCCTAGAGATAATGGATGGTTTTCAGGAAATGCGCCTTTACCTTTGAAAGTTGTAACTACAGGAAGCATTAAGGTTTCAGCAATAGATTGCAATTCAGCAAATGCTGATGAGATAATAGTTCCACCCCCAGCTAAGATAATTGGTTTTTCAGAATTAAGTAACATTTCAATTGCTTTTTCACAAGCTACAATATCAGGATCAGTCCAAGGATGATAACCTTGAATTTTAAACTCATCAGGAAAATTCATCGGAGATTCATTTTGTTGAACATCTTTTGGAACATCAATAAGTACAGGTCCAGGTCTACCAGTTTCTGCAATGTAAAATCCCTTTTTTACTACTTCAGGAACTTCCCCAGGAGTTCTAGGTTGAAAAGCATATTTGACAACAGGATTTGCCATTCCAATAATATCACTTTCTTGAAATGCATCTTTTCCGATCATTGCAACAGGAACTTGTCCAGTTACTGCAATCATAGGTGCTGAATCTGCTTGAGCAGTTGCTATCCCAGTTAAGATATTTGTAGCACCAGGTCCAGAAGTTGCAAAACAAACTCCAGGTTTTCTACTAACACGACCAAAACCATCAGCCATGTGTGATGCAGATTGTTCGTGGCGTACTAAAATATGTCTAATATCACATCGTGAAAATTCATCATACATTGGAAGATTTGCCCCTCCAGGTAATCCAAATACCTCTTTGACGCCTTCTTTTTCCATTGCAGTCATCAAGGCTTTTGCACCAGTCATACTTTCCATAATATTGATTAAATTTTTCTCCATAATTTAAAATGTATCAAAATAATAGGCTCAAATCCAAGAATTCTAACTAATTTACATCACTAACAAGGGTAATCAATAAGAAAATGAAAAATAATTTTTAGTTAGATAGACTTAAACAGATAATTTTTAGATTTTAAATGAACATTTTGACAGATAACGAAGAAATTATCAAAATAATTGAAACATTATTTCAATCAGGAATTAGCAAGGATCTTAGCAAACTAAGAGAAATTCATTTAGATGATCCAAAATTTTCAAGTTTTAGTGATTTACCACCTTATGATCTAAAAGACTATCAAACCACAATTGAATTAGAAGAATTGAGATTCATCAGTATTTCAGATTATGATTATGAAATAAAAAATCCAAAAATTAGTATTTTTGAAAATTTTGCAATTGTAGCTTTAGAATTAATGCAAAAAGGGATGCTGGTAGATAACAAAGCATACACAGGCGAACATATGATAATTAATGGGCGCGCCACATTTGTATTAGTTAAGCAGCCAACATGGAAAATTGCACATATTCATTTGTCAAAAATTGATCAATAATTTTTAATTATTTTTTGTTTTGATTTGGATTAGATTTTTTTGATTTGTTTTTGTTTTGATTTGGATTAGGTTTTTTTGATTTGTTTTTGTTTTGATTTGGATTAGGTTTTTTTGATTTGTTTTTGTTTTGATTTGGATTAGGTTTTTTTGATTTATCATTTGCAGCTAATTTTTTATAAAGAGCATATGCTTGTTCAACGTTAGAATTTCCATGAATAATTGAGCGTGCTGCTTTGATCATTGCGACAGGATGTTCAGATTGCCAGATATTTCGACCCATATCAAGACCAACTGCACCGGCTTTAATTGCATTATATGTTAATTGCAAAGCATCTCTTTCAGGAATCTTCTTTCCACCTGCAACAATTATTGGAACAGGGCAGGATTCAACAACTTTTTCAAAATTATCACAATAATAGGTTTTAACAATATGTGCACCTTGCTCTGCAGCAACTCTACATGCCAATGAAAGATATCTTGCATCTTTTCCTAATTCTTTACCAACAGCAGTAACTGCTAAAACAGGCATTCCATATTTTTCTGCCTCATTAACTAATTTACCCAAATTTACAATTGTTTGATATTCATATTTTGAACCAACAAAGATAGACATTGCAACACAACTTGCATTCAAACGAAGTGCTTCTTCAATTGAAACTGTAATATCTTCTTGAGATAAATCATCTCCAATAATACTAGAACCACCAGAAACTCTCAAGACCATTGGAGTTTCTGAAGCTGGATCAACGGAAGTTCTTTGAACTCCTCTTGTAAGCATTAAAGAATCACAGTGTCTTAGTAAAGGCGCAATGACTTTTTTTGGATTTTCAAGTTTTTCAGTTGGGCCCAAGAAATACCCATGATCAACAGCTAACATTAATGCACGATTATTGTGAGGTTTGATAATTCTAGATAATCTATTTTGTAATCCCCATTCCATTTCTCTTCGATTTTGAAATAAAAAAAATACCTTTCTTAAGCCTTTCTTATTTTGTAATGATAATCTTCATTGCATTATCACCAGTTTTTGCATGGTCAAACGCTTTTTGTGTATCAGATATAGAATAAGTATGAGTAATCAATTGTTTCACATCAATTTTAGATGATTCAATTAATTCAAGTGCTGCTTTAGTATCATCATCAGATGCAGCATAGCTTGTAACAAGCGTAATTTCTTTAGAGTAAACTTTGCTCATATCTAAATCGATCATAGCACCTTTAGAAGGAACACCAAACATCATTACAGTGCCTCCTTTTCGAACCATATCAATTGCATCTTCAAGAGCTTTTAGACTACTAGTTGCAACAATTGCTACATCAACGCCCAAATTGTTAGTTTGATCTAAAATTTTCTGTGTTCTATTTTCATCCATTGAAGAAATGGATTCAGTTATGTTGAATTTTTTTGCAAAATCTAATCTAAAATCATTTACATCAAAACAAAATATTTTAGAAAACTTTTTTGCCTGAGCAAGCATCACATGCATCATTCCAGTTGGACCAACTCCAAAAATTGCAGTTGAATCACCTTCATTATAATCACATTTTTTCCAAGCTCTTACACAACATGCTAAAGGTTCAATCATTGCAGCTTCTTCAAAACTCATAGAATCAGAAATTTTTAAAACACCACCATGAGAAACATTCCAAGCAGGTACAACATATTCTTCAGATAAACCACAAGGAGACAAATTAGTTTCAGAGTATTTTTTACACATTGTTTCATTTCCATGATTACAAAAATGACAATCATAACATGAAACATGATGATGAGTGAATACCCTATCACCTTTCTTAAAATCTACAACATCAGATGCAACATCTAAAATAACTCCAGCAGGTTCATGACCTAAACGCATTGATGGTTGACCATATTGACCAAATACTTTTTCCAAATCAGAACCACAAATTCCACATGCATGCATTTGAACTAAAATATCACCAGAATTCAATTTGGGTTTTGAAGTTTCATCAACGGAAATAATTGATGAGCCTTTTACTGATGCGGTTTTCATAGTATAACTTTAAGAAATTGAGTATAAGTAGATTAGATCAAACACCGAGAATCTTTTTCAACATTACTCTATAATCAACCTCAGTTTTTTCACTTCCAGTTGCAGGTAATGCAAAGACAAGAGTAGATTTTTGTGCTCTAAGTGCAGTTAATTCATCGTTAATAGATTCAGTAATATCATCACTGACTAAAACTAATCCCACATCAGAATCATCAGTTAATTTTGTTATTTCTGTTAACGCAGAATCAGGAGTTTCAGAAATTATTCCCGGAATTCCTGCCAATTGAAAACTTGTTACAAAGGATTTACTGCCTACAGTGAATATTTTCATAGTTCAAATCTTGTTTATTGTAATTTAACCCTTTTTGGAAGACAATAGATCTGGAAAGATTGATTTAGTTTAGCAAATTAATCTGGTTATGGCAGAAATTGATACTCAAAAAGATGTCTATTTGTTCCTACACGGGAGAATGGATCTTAAAGAAAAAGCAATGAATGCTCTGATCTCAAAAGGATTCACAAGTGAAAAAGTCACCATGGCATTACCAACTAAAGTTGGAAATGTTGGGGATTACATGGCAATGTTGTGGATGCCACCAAATCCGGATCACATAAAGATTCAACAAATTACTAAAGTTGATGAAGTTGAACCAGAAGGAATGGTGGGACTTTGGAAAGGAGTTTCAAAAGACGATATTGATACAGTTCAGTTATAATTCGTCAACTAAATCCAGCACCAAAATCAGTGCCTTTTTCTAACATGTCACTGGAATCTGAACTTTTTAATTTTCTATAAACTAACGTTTCGTAAACAAGTTTCATAGCTTCTTCATCATCAACATTCAAATCAATTTTAATTTGATCTCTATATTTTTCTAATTTTGTTACATCCTGTTCATCAGAAGATACATCATCATGAACCATTAGATTTGCAATTTTTTCAATTTCTAAATTAATTTTGTTGTCATCCATGTAAATCAATTAAATTTCTAGTTAATAACATATTCTAATAATGAATAATTATAAATCAGAAATTAAACCAGTTAAAAAACTAGAAAATTCATCATCAGAAAAAATAATTGTTTCAAATTTATTTTGATTTTTTGCATATTGAATTGAATCCAAATGATAACAAGAAGTCTTACCATTAATTGAGCCAAAATAAAATCCAGGACAAGAACAAAAACAACCATCAGGATCAACCCAATGTTCTTCAGTCTTTCCCACTACTGTCCAAATTTTTCTTTGACTAGGCTCAAAAAGATGTAATTTAACACGTTTTTCAGAAACTAATTGTTCAATTCGATCAGGTTCTTTATTCAATAATTTATTCATAAATTACACTCGTATAACCTTGATCTTTTAAAAAATTTCAAAAACAACTCTCTTAAAATTTTAAAAAGTTATTCATACTTGTCGTAAGGAGCAATTGGATCTATTGTAGGTTTGTTGTCTTTAAGCCATTCCAAAGTTTTAACAAAAGAATCTGCCAGTTCAAGAGTTGTCAAAACAGGAATTCCCAGCTCCAAAGATTTTCTTCGTATCTGATATTCATCATCAAGCATTCCCACATATTTTTCCAAAGATAGAGTACTTGGAATATTTATGATAAAGTCTATCTTTTTCTCATAAAGTAAATCAGATATGTTTGGTTTTCTTTCAGGTTCTGAAATTTTGTGTACAATTTCAACATCACCAAGTTTTTCTTCAAAAAATTCAGCAGTATGTTCTGTTGCTAAAATTTTGAATCCTAACTGTTTGAGTTTTGCAATACTAGGCAAAAGTTTTTCTTTATTTGTTGCACCTCCAACAGTTACAAGTGCAGTCCCTTTCTTAGGCAAATTATATCCAACTGAAGTCAGACCTTTTGACAATGCATCATAGAAACTATTACCAAAACAAGCAGCTTCTCCCGTAGATTGCATTTCAACACCTAATGCAATATCTGCACCATCTAGTTGCATAAATGAAAATTGAGGGACTTTAATTCCATAGTTAGTAATTTTTTGCCATTTGTTTTCAGGGATTTTAGGCAAAGGTTTGTCCAAAATAGCCTTAGATGCTAGTGAAATCAAGTTTGTTTTGACCAGTTTTGAGACAAATGGCATAGACCTTGAAGCTCTGATGTTCAGCTCAATGACATAAACATGATCATCATGTATTAAAAATTGTAAGTTAAACGGTCCCCGTACATTAAATGTTAATGCAATTTTTTTAGTATAATCATTAATTGTTTCAATAATTTTGTTGTTTAATCTCCATGGAGGAATACACATCATTGCATCACCAGAGTGTACACCAGCTGAGTCAATGTGTTCAACTATTGCACCAATAACTACCTCTTTTCCATTACTAATTCCATCAACATCAACTTCAAGTGAATTTAACATGAATTTTGATATTACAACAGGATGATCAGGAGAAACATCTGTTGCTTCTTTCACATATGTTTTAAGTTCATCTTGAGACCAAACAACTTTCATTGCAGCTCCAGACAAAACGTAAGAAGGTCTAACGATTACTGGGAATTCAACTTCTTGAGCAAAACTTTTTGCTTCACTAAGATTTGAAAATGCTTGCCATTTTGGTTGTTGTATGTGCAGTTTGTCAAGTTCAGCACTAAATTTAGAACGGTCTTCAGCTCTATCAACATCTATTGCACTAGTTCCCATTATGTTTATTCCACGTTGTGCAAGACCAGGAGTTAAATTATTTGCAGTTTGACCACCAACACAAGTAATCACGCCTTTTGGATTTTCAAATTCAGTAATGTCAAGAAGACGCTCTTGAGTTAGTTCTTCAAAGTACAACCTTGTACAAATATCATAATCAGTTGAAACAGTTTCAGGATTACAATTAACTACTGAAACATGTTTCTCTCCATTTTCTTGTAATCCCCATACCATGTTCACCGTACCCCAATCAAATTCTACACTACTTCCAATTCTATATGGACCAGCCCCAACAACGATTATTCCTTTCTCATCTACAGGAACTGAAATGTCATTAGAATTACCACCATAAGTGAGGTACAGATAGTTTGTAACAGCAGGCCATTCTGCAGCTAATGTATCAATCTGCTTAACTGATGGAATTACTCCTAATTTCTTGCGTGTTTGACGAATTTCATCAGGATCTTTGTTCTTGGATTTGGCAATTTGTTTGTCTGAAAACCCCATTTTCTTTGCTTCCCACATCATAGATTCGTTAAGTTCAGATTCTTGGAGTTTGGCCTCAGTGTCTACAATATTTTGTATTTTTTCAATAAACCAAGGATCAATTGCAGATAGTTTGTAAATTCTATTTACAGAAATTCCCATTTTTAGTGCAATTGCAACATTATAGAGTATTTCATCATCATGGTGTGAAAGTCTGTATTCTATTTCCTCTTCGCTATATTTTTTCCCATTTGTACGATTCAATACAAGTCCATCATTTCCAATGTCAAGCATTCTGATTGCTTTTTGCAAAGATTCCTCAAAGGTTCTGCCAACGGCCATAACTTCACCAACAGATTTCATCGTAACTCCGAGTTTACGATTTACAAGTTCAAATTTTGAAAAGTCCCATCGAGGGTGTTTACATACAACATAATCAAGAGAGGGTTCAAAACAAGCAGTAGTACTTTTTGTGATTCTATTTACAAGCTCAGATAAATTATATCCCAATCCAATTTTTGCAGACATGTATGCAAGTGGATAACCAGTTGCTTTACTTGCAAGGGCGGATGAACGTGAAAGACGTGGATTGATTTCAATTGCAACATATCTGTCAGAATCAGAATCTAATGCATATTGTATGTTACATTCTCCAACTATTCCAACATGTTTTGTTGCACGTAATGCTGCTGAACGGAGCACATGATATTCATGGTTGTCAATTGTTTGCGAAGGGGCAACTACAATATTATCACCGGTATGAACTTTCATAGATAGAACATTTTCCATATTACATACGATTACATTATTCCCATCATAGTCTTGCATGACTTCATATTCGATTTGTTTCCAATGTCCAATGTATTCTTCAATTAATACTTGGCCAACAAGACTGGCCTTTACACCACGTTCAACGATTTCATGAAGTTCAATTTCATTATGGGCAATTCCACCTCCACGCCCACCAAGGGTGTAAGCCACACGAATTATCACAGGATAAGATAGTTCTTCTGCAGCCTTTTTTGCATCATCAAAGTTTGTTACAGTCTTACTTTTAAGCACAGGAACTCCTGCAGCCTTCATTTGATCCTTGAAAAGCTGTCTGTCTTCAGTATTTTTAATTCCCTGAACTTGAGTTCCAAGAACATTTACACCATATTTCTTGAGAATTCCAGCATCTTCAAGATTGACACCACAATTGAGTGCAGTCTGACCACCATAAGCCAACATGATCCCATCAGGTCTTTCTTTTTCTATAATAGATTCAACATATGACGGGGTAACAGGTAATAGATACACTTGGTCTGCAAATCTAGTATCAGTTTGAATTGTTGCAATGTTTGGATTAATTAAAACACTTTTGAGTCCATCTTCATGAATTGCTTTTAGGCATTGACTTCCAGAATAATCAAATTCTCCAGCTTCACCAATTTTTATTGCACCACTACCAAGTACAAGAATTTTTTTCAAGGATTCGTTTTTAGGCATTTGTTTTAGACTCCATCAAAGTTTTAAGTTTCTCAAAAATAAATTTACAATCGTTTGGACCAGGTGCAGCTTCAGGATGAAATTGTACAGCAATACAATTTTGTTTTTTATGCTTAATTCCTTCTACAGTTTTATCATCAGCATTCTTAAACCATAAATCAAAATCAGATTTTTCAAGAGATTCAGGGGTTATACCATATCCATGATTTTGACTTGTAACATATACTTGATTATTATCAAGATTTATGCAAGGTTTGTTTTGACCTCGATGACCATATTTTAATTTGTAAGTATCAGTATTTCCAGCAATTCCAATTATTTGTGCACCTAAACAAATACCCAATGTAGGAACATTATTTTCAATTAATTTTTTTACTGCAGAAATTGTATCAGGACATTTTTGTGGATCACCAGGACCGCTACTCAGTACAACACCTTTAGGATTATAAGACATTATTTTTTCGTAAGGAGTATTCCACGGAACTAAAATTGCCCTATATCCTATTTCACGTACATTTCGGATAATTGCATTTTTTGCCCCAGTGTCAACAATGACAACAGTTTGTTCTTCACTACCATAGATTTTTTCTTGTTTTGTAGATACCTCATCCATAAATTGTTCAGAATCATAATGAGTTGCTGAAGCAAGTTGTTTTTTTACTTCTTCAACATCAATTTCTGAATCAGATACAACTAATGCACCCATCATTACCCCACTATTTCGAAGTTTCATAGTTAATGCACGCGTATCAATTCCAGAAATACCTGGAACTTTTTCATTATACATCCATTCGTCTAAAGTCATAGAAAGATTCCAATGACTTGCAGTTAACGATAATTCATGAATTACTAATCCTCGAATCTGAATTTTGTCAGATTCAAAATATTTTGAAATTCCATCTTCATCAGTTATTTTAGGATCTGGAATACCATAATTTCCAACTAAAGGATATGTCAAAGTAAGTAACTGACCATTGTATGAAGGATCTGTCAGAGCTTCGGTATAGCCAACCATCCCAGTATTAAATACAATTTCACCAAAAGTTGTTGTAGAATAACCAAACCCTTCACCATCAATTACAGTCCCATCATCAAAAATTAGTTTTCCAAACTTTTTTGCGTGACTTGATTTCTTTGTAGTAATTGTGACCCTCGTTGAGTCCGAACTAAAGTGAATTTAAGTTTTTTGTGGAAAATAAAATCTGAAAATTGATCGCAAATTGTTATTCAAACAATCAAAGTGCTTGGAATTCTTCGCTCCATTTGTGATATGCACGTATCATTTCAACAGAAACACTAGGTTTTCTTCGTGCCATAATGGACTTAAAATCATCTGTGTTTAGATCTCTTGGTTGAACAGGTTCCTCTCCCTCAATAGGTTCATGATAATCAGGGGAGTCAAAAATTTCATGAACCGTTTTAATTTGTGCTGCTTGACATACATCTTTGATATCACTTGCACTGTATCCATCAAATAATTTAGCCAATTCAGAAGTTTTAACATCAAAAGTTTTACTTAATTTTGCAGTATATTGATCAAAGAGATTTTCTCTAGCTGCTTGTGTTGGAAGATTAACATAGATTCTTTTTTGGAATCTTCTCAAAAAGGGTGCGTCAAGACTCCAAGGTTTGTTAGTTGCACCGATAACATAAAGCATCAATTGTTTACCTTTTCCATTTACTCCATCCATTTCAGTTAAGAATTGATTTTTTGTTCTAACCTCACCACCGACTTCACTACTTCTTGCACCAAGTAAGGAATCTACCTCATCTACAAACAAGATAACAGGTTTGCCTTCTTTTTCAGCATATTGTCTGGCCATAACAAATAATTTTGAAACATTCTTTTCTGCTTCACCTAACCACTTACTCATTAATGATGATGCATCAACATTTATGAAATATCCATCCATTTCATTTGCAGTTGCAGCTGCCAACATTGTTTTTCCAGTTCCAGGTGGGCCATACAATAACATTCCTTTTGGCCAACCAAGAGGAAACAAATCAGGTCTTTTTGTAGGATAAACTATTGATTCACGTAGTGCACTTTTAGCATCATCTAATCCAATTACTTGGTCCCAAGTAACATCAGGTTTTTCTTTCATCACAAGATCTTCAAAATCATTTTCATTTTCTTGCCTTTTTACGGATGCTTTTTGGTCAGACTCAGAGGCTTTTGGATCAACTGCAGGTTCTACACCATGAGATTGTTGCAATGCGCCAATTCTATCATGATAAGAGTTGCATCTTTGTTTGTAAATTTCATTTAATTTGCTATTAGGATATAGTTGCAGCAATTTTACGAGTGAATCAATTGCATGTTGATAATGAGTGATTGCCATTCCACGTGCACCTTGAGAATCAAATTTGATTGCTTCTGAAGCATATTTGCTTGCAGTGTTTTCTAATTCTTGTGGTGCGAGACTCATTTCATTTACCTTGTGTTATGTCCTGAAGATTTTTGTTGGTATTCTACTGTGTTAATCTCTGTCACAAAATTGGTTAAATTAATTGAACTTGTTTGAGCCTGATCATAGTCTGGGCCATCAGAATATTTTTTTTTAAAATTTGATTTATCATCAATATGAGCGTGTAAATCCTTTACTTTACTAATAGAATCCTCAGCAGATAAAATTAATTCAGAAATTTCATCATCTAAATCACCCATAGAATCAGTAGTTTCAGAAATTACAGAGGTAAAATTCTTTAAAATTGAGCACATTTCCTTTTTATCAGCATATTTTGTTAGCATAAAATCGGCAATTCCAGCAATTTTCTCCAAATCCTGTAATTCTTCCAAAGTTAATTTATCAATTTTATCCTCATCAGAAGGTTTTACTTCAGATAGTTTTTTATCAATTACCGTAGAAAGCGAACGAATTCGGTCAATGTCTTTGAAAAAATCACGTTTAGAGTTAAGCATAATCAAACATTGAATAATTTAAAAAAATCAACAAGAGGGTACTGCTTATTTAATTTAGAGTCAGCCATCAATTTTACTTCATCCAATAACAGTGATGAAGTATGATTAGATTTACTAAAATCAAAACGAGCTTTAGTCAGAGTTGCAGCATCTAAAACAATACTACCAAGATGTACAGATAATTCAGATAGTTTTTGACTACATGTAGGATAAATAACAAATAATTTTGCACTAATTGTTCGTATCATAGGAATCGAAGATGGAAGGATTTCAGGAATACTGTGTATTCCGGAAATGGAACTAATTTGATTTTGAATTTTAAGCAATATTTCCAAAGAATAGAGTACAAGATGTTCTAATTCAACACTTTGAATATGAGATTTTTCATTTTCATTAAAATCAGTAACAAGATACTCATTTAGATTTTTTAATTCAATTCTTTTTTCTTGAAGAATTTCCACAATACCTGCAAGTAAATTAACAGAGTAATCTAATCTAGGAACAAGTGTTACAGAATTAAAAGCATTTTCTGATTCTATGGAATCAAGACTATAATTGACTAACATACTATTGTTAAACAATATTTTGTATTTGAGGACGATGTCACAATAATTTTCGTAACTACAGTTACACCCATCAGCAGATACATTTTTGATTTTTTTTGAGTAATTGTGTAAAGGAATTTAGCTCTCAATTTTACCTAATAACAAATTTAGTAAAAACATGGTAAAAGAGCAAGTATTAACAGTCAGTTTAGAAGAATTTGGGCTCAGCAAATACGAAGCTCAGGCATATGTAGCACTAATTTCTAAAGGAACAGTGTCGGCCAGCGAATTATCATATTATTCAGAAATTCCCAGAACTAAAGTTTATCCAACACTACTAAAATTACAAAATAAGAAACTAGTCATCATATCAAAAAGTAAACCAATAATGTGTACAGCAATTTCTCCAGAAGATGCATTTGATGATGTGATCCATGAGCAAATCAACAAAGTGAATGCAATGAATACACTGGTATCAAATTTGAAAAAAACCAGTGAAGAAAGTAGAAAATCAAGAGGTTCTGAAGAAAAAAGATATTTTCACATTAGTGCTAACAAGGTGTTAAATCAACTTCAAACAATGATTGAAGGATCAAAATCATCAATAAAAATAATGACTGATCAAGGAGGGTTAGGATTATTATCAGAATGTAAAGAACAGTTAGTAGGAGTTATTCGAAGAAACTTAGATGTAAAATTAATCATCCCAGCGTCACAAATTTGTTCAGAAGCATATAGAGCAATTCCAGATGGAGTAGAAATTAAAACATCAGATGTTGTTCAAAATTGTTTTATTTTTGATGAAACAGAATTGTTAATGATAAATAACGATAATGGAAAAGGTGCAATATTTTCTTCAACAGAAATTTTAGGAGTCAATCAAGAAAAAGTATTTTCAAATATTTGGAAAAATTCAATTAAAACCAAAGTAGTGGCAGACATGACAAAAACAGAAGCTCATGAAATTTATAAAATTATTAAAATTATTAATGAGTCAGGTTTGACGCATATTCTAAATTCTACAATGTTATCAAAAAAGCCAGAATTAGATATGATCAAGCTATTAGAAAAAAATGGAATTAACCTAAAAACAAAATCACTAGACGATGTAATTGAAATCATAGACGCAGTAATACAAATTACTTGTTCAGGACACGTTAATTTTGAAGCAAATACCAAGAACATCACAGTAGATTCAAAATTAAATAGCGGACACTCATTACCATGGGTCTCTATTTTAGATAGTTATTTGCAAAAACAAGGATACAAAACTAGAACTGTTTATCAGAATAATTCCAATAAAGGGGAAAAAGTTCACATCAAAATAAGTAAAAACTAAAATCAGGCTCAAAAATCATTTCAAATATTGATTGAAGAGAAAATTAAATCATTAGAAATCACATTACCGAATCCACCAACTCCTGCAGGATCATACATTCCAGCAGTAAAAACAGGGAATTTACTATTCATTTCAGGTCAAATTCCAATGGAAAATGGCAAAGTGCTATTTACAGGAAAAGTCTCCGATGATAATTTAGAAACAGCTCAAAAATCAGCTAGAATGTGTGCCATAAACCTATTAGCACAAATGAAAAGAGAGTTAGGAAATTTAGATAGGGTGGCAAGAATTGTCAGATTATCGGGATTTGTGAATTCAGATCCAGAGTTCTATCAACATCCAAAAGTGATTAATGCAGCTTCAGATTTGTTTTTTGAGATTTTTGGAGACAAGGGAAAACATTCAAGAATTGCAATGGGTGTTGCATGCCTCCCATTAAATTCAATGACAGAAATTGATGCAATAATTGAATTTTCAGAATAAAAAATATTTTAAAAGATTATTTTACTTTCTTATTTAATTCAGTTATGAATTTTTTAATTTTTGGTTTTGGAACTACAGCTCCACATGCCTTATCATGGCCACCACCAGATCCACCGAGACTAGTTGCCAAAAGATTAACAATTTTTCCCAAATGAACTTTACAGTTTTTTGAACCCCTTACTGAAACAGCATAAATCCCATGATCAACTCTTTCTTTGTATGCAACTCCAACATCTTTTCCAGATAATCCCATGACAAAATTTACAGCACCACTAGCGCCAGAGTCTAAAATTTCCATATGACCAAGATTAGTCATTGTTTTCATACCTTTTTTTACTTTAGCAATCATTTGAGATAATTTCTCTACTTGAATCTGTGCAAATTCATAAGTATTTGGAATGTCGTGAGGGAATTTTGAATCAGCTAATTCTTCAACCAAGTATTGTAAATAATCAGGTTCCCTTTGATGTCCAACAATATTGTAAGTCATTACAGTAGCACTAATCAGTGCAAACTGTCTATCATAGATTTGAAGTAATTTAGAACCTAGAGGTCTATCTTCCATATAGTCGGTAATAGCAGCACATGTTGCAACAAAAGAAGCATGATCATTTAATTTTGATTTGTATGCATTGTAAACTTGAACAGTTGTACATTCATTAATATCATGAATAACCTTAACTTTGATTTTTTCTAAAGCAGTAACAACAGTTGGATCAATATCATGATGGTCAATGTAAGTTACTGAGACTTTATTTTTTCTCAATTTTGTCATCAGTTCAATAAATTCATCTTGAGTTTTTTTACTCAATCCCAAATCACAAATAAATAATGATTTTAATTTTTCATCTAACACAACTTGGTTTAATGCTTCCATTTGACCAGGATAATCTACAAGTAGTGCATCACCACCAAAAGCTTGTCGAATAAGGGCTGCAGAACTAATTCCATCACAATCTTCCTTATGAGAAATACAAATTACTTTATTTTTTTTAGATTTAATTGGTACTTTTTTTGTTACTTTTTTTGTTACTTTTTTTGTTACTTTTTTTGTTACTTTTTTAGCTGCGGTTTTTTTGGCTGTAACTTTTTTTGTTACTTTTTTAGCTGTGGTTTTTTTGGCTGTAACTTTTTTTGTTACTTTTTTAGCTGCGGTTTTTTTAGATATTACTTTTTTTTTTACTGCCAATATATGCTAAAATTCTACAAACCCTCATTTAAATGAAGAAAAACAGATTAAGATTTTCTAAAAGATTTTTTGATACTAGGTGGAACCAAGGAATCAGAATCTACATAAATATGATAAAAAGACTCACCATCTAATTGGGTCTGATAATCAATTTCTTGAATTTTTTCTAATTCTTCATCAGAAGCATTCAAAATTAATTCATCTAAATGCTGCAAATTTTTTCTCTCTTCAATATTCATTAATTTTTGATTGGAAATTTTGATTTATGAACAAAAGTTGTCATATTAGACAAATTACTAAATTTACTATTACAATTTTGGAGAAAATATAATAGATGAAATTTGATAGGCACTATATGGAGACAAAAAATATTGGACTTCGAGGCATAGAAGTAGCTGATACCAAAATATCCAACATTGATGGTGGAAAAGGAAAATTAATCTATAGAGGATTTGATATTTTAGATCTTACAAAAAATTCAACTTTTGAAGAAACAGCATATCTTCTGTTATATGACAAATTACCTACAAAACAAGAATTAAATGAATTTAATACAAAATTAGTGGAAGCCAGATACATTCCAAAACAAATGCAAAAAAACATGGAAAATTGGCGCGGAGATGCAGATCCTATGGACATGCTTCAAGCATTTGTCTCAGCACTGGCAGGATATTATGATGAAGAATTTGCCAACAAGGATGCAAGTTATGAAAAAGCAATAAACCTAATTGCAAAAGTTCCAACCATCATTGCAAGTTGGCAAAGAATTAGAAATGGTTTGCAAATAATTGATCCAGATGCATCACTGAGTCATGCTGCAAATTTCCTATACATGATGTCAGGAGAAAAACCAGATTCAGAAGTAGAAAAGATTTTTGATGTTTGTTTGATCCTACATGCTGATCATACATTTAATGCATCAACATTTACTGCAAGACAAGTAGCATCAACACGTGCACATATGTACTCAGCATCTAGTGCAGCTATTGGTGCACTAAGTGGAGAATTACATGGAGGTGCAAATACAGAAGTAATGAAAATGTTATTGGAGATTTCAGATATTGATAAAGTAGAGCCATGGATAAAAGAAAAACTATCCCAAGGTGAAAAAGTTATGGGGATGGGTCATGCAGTATACAAAACATATGACCCACGAGCCCAAGTCTTAAAAGAGCTATCAAGAAAACTTGCAGCTAAAAGTAAAGAGAAATGGTTTGACATGACAGAAAAAATTGAAACCGCAACAATTTCAGAAATGAAATCCCAAAAAGGTAAAGACATCTATCCAAATGTGGATTTGTACAGTGCATCAATTTACTATATGCTAAAAATTCCAGTTGATCTAAATACACCAATATTTGCGATTTCCAGAGTTGCAGGTTGGGCAGCACACATCATTGAAGAAAAGTTTGCAGAAGCAGCACCTAAAACAGCATTGTATAGACCTAAGGCAGTGTATGTAGGAAAATATTGCGGTCCTCAAGGATGCGAATACAAAACACTAGATTTAAGAAAATAATTTTAATTTCTTGTATCAAGCCATTCTTTTGCTTTTGAATTTACATCATGCTTGTACAAAACTTCAAAAACCATATCATAAAATGTGATACCTTTTTTCTGAGCCTGATCATCAAGCCATTTTATTCCATCAGATAGTTCTGGATCAAATTCAGAGAACTCCACTAGCTCGTCGACCATTTTTGAAAAGAATGCCTGTGATTCGATCATATCTACAACTTTCTAACTATGATCATAAAGGGAGTATTGAAAATATATAGACAAAAAACCGTTTTTTCATTGACAATTGGAACACAATTTGTATTTTGATGGGGATTTGAAGAAAATTTCATGGGTGATTCATACAGAGACTAAAAAATTTAGTCAAAATAGAGAGCATATTGAAAAATACAGAGACAAGATTACAAAAATCCAATCAAAATACATCGCATTACATATAGCGTTATTTTGGGGAATTGGAACATTTAAGATAAAAAACGAAGATTATGTAAAAATCAAATTAGATGAAGAAATAATGTATAATCAATTAAATTCAAAAATGAAAACCAATGATGAATTTATAAAAAATAAAATAAAATTCATTCAAAGTTTCATCAAACAAAGGAAATTAAGAATACATTTTGAAAAAATTGACACTAAAAATAATTTATCTAATAAATTTTTAAAATAAAAGAGATTAAGACCGAAAACGGAGAGTTACTCGGTGAGATCTCTTAATTGTAATTACAAATAGAACTAGAAGCATAAGCCATAAAACAAATAATTGTTGAACAACATTAACAACACTCAGACATTAATTAGAGCGATCATATAGAATTTTCAATAGATTTTAAAAATTTATGTAATAATTTCAACAATATTCAAAAATTAGAAATGAAGGAAGAAATTTATCGACATTTCTTAGTATTAGTTAGAAACCAACGATTAGATTTATTTACTATACACCTAGACATGGATCAATTATGGCAAGCATAGACAAAGCAGCAATTGTATTTTCAATTGCAATCACATTAGTTGGTGTCGGAATTGCAGCAATGGGAGGTTCAATGGATAACTCACCAGCAGCACCTACTCAACAAATGAGTTCTGCAACAAATACAGATGCAGCAGAAAAAGCCGAAGCAGCAGCAGCTAAAGCAGCAGCAGCAGAAGCAGCAGCAGCTAAAGCAGCTGAAAGAGCAGCAGCAGCAGATGCAGCAGCAGCAGAAAAAGCCGAAGCAGCAGCAGCTAAAGCAGCAGCTAAAGCAGCAGCAGAAAAAGCCGCAGCAGCAGATGCAGCAGAAGCTAAAGCAATGGCAGAAGCAGAAGCTAAAGCAATGGCAGAAGCTAAAGCAGCAGCAGCAGAAGCAGCAGCCGCAGCAGCAGGTCCAGAAACACATATCGTTGAAACTGCAATTGGAAGTGGTGCACCAGGATGTGAAACATCTAATGCATGTTACTTACCACAAGACATCACCATTAATGCTGGAGACACAGTAACTTGGGATAATGTAGACAATGCAGCACATACTGTAACAGGTGGTAGTCCAGCAAATGGTCCATCTGGAGTATTTGACAGCAGTCTACTTATGGCAAAAGGTGTATTCTCACACACATTCGATGATGCAGGTTACTACGATTACTTCTGTATGGTTCATCCTTGGATGATTGGTAGTGTTACAGTCAACTAACCAAAAATTTTCCTTTTTTCTATTTTATTTTATTTTTCCTAATTGTTCTATTATATGCCACACCGAATCTATGAGTTTCATCCCGAGCATGCTGTAAAATTTGTAACGATTTTTTATTTTTTGGGATTACAACAGGTTTGCTAATTTTTGGAAGATATACTTCTTCATTTTCTTTTGCTAAAGAAACACAAGGTAATTTCAATCCAAGAGATTCCAAAGACTTCAGAGCAGCATTCAATTGACCCTTTCCACCGTCAATTAAAATCAAATCAGGCAAATTAGAATTTTCTTCCAATAATCTATAATATCTTCTTTTAATGACTTCACCAATCATAGCAAAGTCATCTCTACCCTGAATAGTTTTGATTTTGAATTTTCTATATCCAGATTTGTTTGGAATGCCATCAATAAAACTAGACATAGATCCAACTGCAAATTCAGCACCATGGTTAGAGATATCAAAACATTCAATGTTGTTAGGTAACGAAGGTAAATTCAAAAGTTCTTGTAACTCAATTAATGCAGGATTGGCACCTTTAGAGTGAATTAGTCTGATATTTTTTAATATCAAATTCATAATATCATTTTTTTTGCCACGCGTAGGAGTCATAATTTTTACATTAAATCCAGATTGTTCAGATAGTAAAGATTCTAGTAATTTTTGATTTTCAGGAATTTCACTAACAATAATAAATTTAGGAATTTTATGTGTAGAATAATACTGATAAAGAAAATTTGAAAACGAGTTATCGCCTACCAAATCAAAAAAGAACTTATCACTATCTCGAATCACTCCATTGATCATTCTAAAATTCATTATTGTGGCAGTTTGTTCTTGAATTCCAATGCCAAAATACTCTTCATCAGAATTTTCAACATATTCCATTTTTTGTTTAGTTTGAAGACTACCAAGCCTGATCAAAGTATCCCGAATGTCCTTTGCACGTTCAAATTGCTGAGATTCTGCAGCCTGATGCATTTCATCTTCTAATTTTTTTGTAAAAATTTTTGTATCGTTTTTTCCTTTCAGGACATCTTCCAATTTTTTAACATGATCAGGATATTTTTCTTGAGCATCTTTGAATTCACATGGACCTTCACAATTACCTAAATGATATTCTAAACAAACCTTCTTTGGTAAAGTTTTACAAATTCTAATTTGAAATGCTTTTCTTAAAGTGCCAATAGTTAATAATTTGGAACTACCTTGAGTAAAAGGACCATAAAATTTTCCTTTACCCAAAAATTTTCCATCCCTAGTTCTTCTAGCAACTAATAATCTAGGATATTTTTCATCAGAAACTCTCAAGTATGTATATCGTTGTTGATCTTTTAATTCAATATTAAATCGTGGACGATATTTTTTAATCATATTTGATTCTAAAAGAAAAGCTTCACTTTCATTATCAGTTAAAACAAATTCAATATCAGAAATATTTTCAACTAATTTTTGAGTTTTATAATTTTGATTTTTATTAAAATAAGAACGAACACGATTTTTGAGATTTTTTGCTTTTCCAATGTAAATAATTTTGTCATCAGAATCTTTCATTAAATAAATACCAGGATTAGTAGGAATGGTAATTTTAGAAATATCAAAAGTCATTTTTTCATTAATTTTTTCAAATATTTTCCAGTGTAACTGCCAGGAGATTTTGAAACATCAAGAGGAGTACCAGCAGTCACAATTCTACCACCTTCATCCCCACCTTCAGGACCTAAATCAATCAACCAATCTGAATTTTTAATGATATCCATATTATGTTCAATCACCACTACAGTATTTCCCAAATTAACTAATCTGTTTAATACATCTAATAATTTTTGAACGTCTGCAAAATGCAAACCAGTTGTAGGCTCATCTAAAATGTAAAGAGTCTTTCCAGTACCACGTTTGGATAATTCTGAAGCAAGTTTGACTCTTTGAGCCTCACCGCCAGATAGAGTAGTGGATGATTGTCCAAGTTTAATATATCCCAAACCAACATCATTGACAGTTTGTAATTTTCTTTTAATAGATGGAACATTTTCAAAGAAATTCAATGCTTCATAGACTGTCATTTGTAGAACATCAGAAACATTCTTTCCTTTGTACAATACAGATAATGTTTCAGAGTTGTATCTTTTTCCTTTACATTCATCACATTTTACATAAACATCAGATAGGAATTGCATTTCAATTTGTTTTACACCGTCACCTTCACATGCAAAACATCTTCCATCAGCAACATTAAAAGAAAATTGTCCTGGTGCATATCCACGTTCTTTTGATAATGCAGTATTAGAGTACAATTCTCGAATAGGAGTAAAAGCGCCTATGTATGTCGCAGGATTTGAACGAGGGGTTCTACCTATAGGAGATTGATCAATAGCAATAACTTTATCAATATTATCTATACCAGAAATTTCTTTATGAGCACCAGAACTGATATGTGTTTTAGAAAAATGATTTTCTAAACTTTTAAGTAAAATATCATTTATCAATGTAGATTTTCCAGAACCAGATACTCCAGTTACAGATACAAAGAGTCCCAAAGGAATTTCAACATCAAGATTTTTCAAATTATTTTCAGATGCATCTTTAATAATTAAGGACCCCTCAGGTTTACGAATTTTATTTTCTAAAAGAATTAAAGAATCATCTTTAAGATAAGTTCCAGTTACAGATGTGTTTGACTGTAAGATTTTTTTAATTGTCCCTTCAAAAACAATATTCCCCCCATGTACTCCAGCACCAGGACCTAAATCAATAATCCAATCTGAATTTCGTATTACTTCCTCGTCATGCTCTACAACAATGATGGTATTTCCAAGATTTCGTAGCTTATTTAGCGTTTTAATTAGTCTAGCATTATCACGTTGATGCAATCCAATTGTAGGTTCATCAAGGACATACAAAACACCCGTGAGATTAGAACCGATTTGGGTAGCCAATCTAATTCGTTGGGATTCTCCACCAGACAATGTGGAACTAAGACGATTTAAGGTAAGATAATTTAATCCTACATTAATTAAAAATTCTAAACGTTCTTTAATTTCCTTTAGAATATCTCTTCCAATATGTTGTTCCGTTTCAGTCAATTTCAAATTAGAAAAGAAATCAAAACAATTAGTGATAGACAAATCACACACATCCATTATTCCCAAATCATTAATCGTAACTGCAAGGGATTCAGGTTTTAGTTTTTTACCATTACATGTAGTACAATGAGTATCACGCATAAACTGTTTAAGCCATTCACGTTTTGATTCAGAATCAGTTTCTAGAAAAACTCGTTGAAGATTTACAAGTACACCTTCAAATGCATTAGTATACTTCCACGAAGAATCTCCAGATTTAGAATTATATTGAAAATCAATTAAATCAGATGTTCCATTTAAAATAATTTTAAGATGTTTCGGTTTTATTTTTTCAATTGGAGTCATAAGATCAAACCCAAATTTTTGACCAACTGTTCTTAATGCTTGTCTCCTGAATGCAGAAAATCTTCCACTCCAAGGAACAATTGCACCATCTAAAATTGATTTAGATTTATCAGGAATTACTAAATCAGCATCAAACTCCATTTTAACTCCCAAACCATTACATGTTTTGCATAATCCAAATGGAGAGTTAAATGAAAAATTTCTAGGTTCAAGTTCACCAATGGTTAGTCCACAATGCGGACAAGCATTATTTTGAGAAAAGATTTTTTCAGATTTATCTGAGGAAATCATTACATCACCTTTTGAAGCTTTGATTGCAGTTTGAATAGCCTCAAAAATTCTAGATCTTTCAGATTTACTTGTTGAAATTCTATCTACAACAATTTCAATATTATGCCATTTTTGACGATCTAATGGAGGTATGCCATCATCTAGGCTCAAAATTTCGCCGTTTAGTCGTATTCTAGAATATCCATCTTTTTTGATTTGTTCAAAGAGTTTCTCATAGGTGCCTTTTTTTCTTTGAATAAGGGGAGATAAAATCAGTATTTTTTGTCCCAAAAAATCTTTGAGTACAGAATCACAGATTCGTTCAACAGATTGCGTAGAAATTTTTCTTTTACAATTTGTACAATGAGGGATTCCAATTCTAGCAAAAAGTAGACGCATGTAATCATAAATTTCAGTAGTAGTACCAACAGTTGAACGTGGGTTTTTACTAGTAGTTTTTTGTTGAATTGCAATTGCAGGAGACAACCCTTCAATTGAATCAACATCAGGTTTATCCATCATTTCCAAAAATTGACGAGCATAAGAGGAAAGGGATTCAACATATCTTCGTTGTCCTTCAGCATAGATGGTATCAAATGCTAGAGTAGATTTTCCAGAACCAGATAAACCACTAATTACTACTAATTGGTTTTTTGGAATGTCTACATCAATATTTTTTAAATTATGATGGCGAGCTCCTCGAATTTTTAATTTATTATCTATCATTTCTGTATTCAATCTCCTTTTCTAATCTTTTAATTCTATCACGACAAGAAATTGCTTGTTCAAAGTCTAACTCTTCAGAATATTTTTTCATTTGAGCATCTAAGTCAATTACATCATTCCTAAGATCATGTATTGATTTTAATTTTGATTCATCTAATACAATTTCTTGCTCAGGAACAGATTTCATAATTGTTTTTGGAACTATTCCATGTTGCTCATTGTATAAAATTTGTTTTTGTCTACGACGAGAAGTTTCATCAATAGTATTTTTCATAGATTGGGTATTAGTATCAGCATACATTATCACAGTGCCAGTTACATTTCTTGCAGCTCTACCACAAGTTTGTATCAAACTAGTAAAATTCCGTAAAAAGCCTTCTTTATCAGCATCAAGAATTGCAACAAGTGAAACTTCGGGAATATCCAAGCCCTCACGCAGTAGATTAATTCCCACTAAAACGTCAAATTCGCCTAAACGTAATTGACGAATAATTTCAGTTCTTTGTAATCCATCAATTTCTGAATGCATATATCGGACTTTAACATCTTTTTTTGATAGATATTCAGCTAAATCTTCAGCCATTCTTTTAGTCAAGGTAGTAACTAAAACTCGTTCAGAATTTTTAGTTCTTTCATTAATTTCAGAAATCAAATTATCCATCTGATCTTTAGTTGACCTAATCTCAATTTGTGGGTCAAGTAAGCCCGTAGGTCGAACTAATTGTTCAACAATTTTTGCAGATATTTTTTTTTCATATTCAGAAGGAGTGGCTGAAACAAAAATAGTATTTTGAATATATTCTTCAAATTCTTCAAATTTTAATGGTCTATTATCATATGCACTAGGTAATCTAAAACCATATGTGACAAGTTTGTCTTTTCTAGAATAATCACCTTTGTACATTCCATGTAGTTGCGGTAAAGTTACATGAGATTCATCAATTACCAAAAGATAATCATCTCCAAAAAAATCCATTAGACAATATGCTTTATCACCTTCGTTACGTCCATCAAAATGTCTTGAGTAATTTTCAATACCAGAACAATAACCTAATTCTTCAATCATTTCTAAATCATAATTTGTTCTCATTTCAAGTCGCTGCTTTTCAAGTTCGTTCAATTTTGGCAAATGCTGTTTTAGTTCAGCCCTGATTGATTTTACAGCTCTTTTTGTAACATCCTTAGCAATTAGATAATGTTTTGCAGGAAAAATAGTCATTTGATTTATTTTCTTTTTTTCTTTTAGTGAGACATGATCAAGCAGAGTTATCTTTTCAATCTCATCACCAAACATAGAAATTCTAATTATATCCTCAGAATATGCAGGAGTAATATCAATAGTGTCCCCCTTAACTCTAAAATTTCCAGGAGCTACTTCAAGATCATTTCTTTCATATCTAGCATCAACTAATTTTCGAATTAAATCGGTTCTTTTGATTTCATCTCCAGCACCAACTAGAATTGAAGAATCTTTCCACTCTTGAGGATTACCAAGAGAATAGATACAAGAAACAGTGGAAACAATAATTGTAGGTTCTCCCGACAATAACATTGCAGTTGCTTCTAATCGTAATTTTTCAATTTTTTCATTAATTTGAGTATCCTTTTCAATGTAAGTATCAGTTTGTGGCAAATAGCTTTCAGGTTGATAGTAATCATAGTATGAAACAAAATAACCAACATTATTTTTGGGAAAGAATTGTTTCAATTCAGCGTATAATTGAGCAGCAAGTGTTTTGTTATGAGAAATTACAAGTGTATTTTTTCCAGTTCGAGCAATAACATTAGCAACTGAAAAAGTCTTCCCACTTCCTGTAACACCCAGCAAAGTTTGAACAGACTTTTTTTTTACACCCTCAACTAAAGCATTAATGGCTTCAGGTTGATCACCAGTAGGGTCATAATCAGATACCAAATCAAATTTAGAAATTTGTTCCAACATTTACAATCACTAAAAACTGAATTTAAAGCAATGGTGATATCAGGATAATTACCACTTAGGTTCATCAATCATTGTTAAAACACCATCAATTTCTTCAAAACCCATAATTTTTAGTGTGGTTTTTGCAGTAGCAGAATTCTTTTCAAGAATCTTTTTAGCCAAAATCATTCTATCGTTAGAACTCATGTGTTGACCAATCTTGTATTTTCCATGAAGTGTTTGAGGATTAATTTTGATAACACTAACTGCATCCAAAACACGCATATCAGATTTTAAGGGATCATAGAATCCTTCAGGTTGATATTTTTCCATTAATCCATTAAGTGCCAAAGTTTTTTCTTCCCTATCAGTAACAAAAGAAGCAATTCCTTTAACAACAACACTGATGTATAATGTATCAGCTAAAGCTGCATTATGCGGATCTTCAAAATATGAAGGTAAAAATTCTAATTCCCTATCAGCTTCAAATCCAACTTTGTCATTATTAGAAATGTTATCTAATTTTTCACCTTTTACATGAGAATGCATGTAAATTGCATCATTTAGAAAAACAAAATTCATAGGAATTATCTGAGGGAATCCACTTACATCAATACTAGAAATTCTACCAACATGTTCATCGTTTAGAAATTCTTTAATTTTTTCAAAAGATTTTATTTCAAGAATGCCAACAAGTTGCATGAATTAATTTTTTAAAATTATTTTATAAATGAAGATCAAATTCCTATGAAAAAATACCTAAAATATAAGAAAGATTCAGAGTTCACATGGATGATCCATATTTAAATGATTTAAGAGGAGAATTCAACAGTTATTCAAATCAATTAAAAAAATTGAAAAAGAAATTACTCAAAACAAGTTCAGTAGAAGAACAGGAGAAAATTATCAAGCAAATTGATTCAACTGCAAAAAAGATGGAAAATAATCAAAAACAATCTGTCAAAGTTACAAAATCAAGGTTAAAAGAAAGAAAGAAAAAATCAAGAAGATAGAATTATTCAGAATTCAAATCTTCGGATAATTCTTTAATTTGTAATATTTTACACCCAAATTCAGTGCATTCAGTTTTCATTTCTTTACTCATACTAACTAATAACAAAAATAACCAAAAATGCAAAACATTCTAAAAATTGACTTTATTGATTCAAAGTTTTCATTAATGTAAATTGCTAAATTTAAGAGTAAATTGATTAAAATTAATGGATTTTAATGAAGAAAGGGAAGAAGCCACAAATCAAGTAATCAATATTTTAGAAGAATGGGGCTCTCAATCAAAATTTATCTGGTTTAGAGAATTACATAGAATTACGGATATCGATAAAGGGTTACTTCGCAATATCATCAATGAATTAAAAAAATCTAGAGAAATCAAAGAAATGCACGGGACTAATAATAGAATATTTTTTTGTCTTAGGAGATATTACATAAAATGTCGAGATGTTGAATTTAGATTCAAAGGAAAGGAGATCATGTTAAGAGATGGAAGTAAAACAAAGATTATTCAGGGTTCAACAAATTCCACAGAGCGAACAAGAAAAAGATTACTGAAACAGGCCACTAAAAGAAAATCAAAACAATCTGCAAAAAATAAAAATCAGCACAATTCACGAAATCGCTAAAAATCTTCAGATTGTCGTCTCATGAACTTTGATTCAGCACGTTTAATTTTTTCTGATTCTGCAACATCTTCACTCATATCATATAGATGATGTAATTTCATTTCAGGGACTAATTCATCATTTTTTTCATCATTCAAATCTATTTCAATATTAGATAGAATTTCTAAATTTTCATCTAAAATGTCAAGACATTTTTTTACAGCATCGGGTAAATCATCATTCATAATAATACGTAAAATTTTCACAATAAATTGTGTTATAACAGTTTAGGATTAACCGAATTTTTGCTTATTTTTCTCACGTAATGCAGGCATAACATGACTTGCAAATTTATCAATAGAGCCAAAGTAATTCTTACCCCAGAATCTAATAACAAAGTGGTTAACACCAGCTTCCATGAATCTCTCAAATACAGGAATGATATCTTCAGGGGTTCCAACTGCAGTTGATGAACGGGCAATAGGATCTGGAATTTTAGTTGCAGCCTCTCGCATTTTAACAATCCAACTTTGGTCAGACATAGAATATTCTGTAAAGTATTTGACGAAATCAAATCCTTCAATTTCTTTTAATCCGTGAACTCTCAAAATTTCTGGTTTAAACAAACTAACTTTAACAGCTTCTTTCATTTTTGCCCATGAAGCTTCTGCATCTTCTGAAAAGTAAACATCAATGTCCAACGCCATCTCAAAATTATCTTTATCTTCTTGACTTCGGCCATATTTGTCCATAGCAGTTTCAATTTGTATTCGATGATCTTCAAATAATTCTGGTGTGTAACCGATAGGTAACCAACCCTCACCAAGTTTTCCAGTTAAATCTAATGTTCGTTTTCCACCAGATGCCATGTAAGTAGGTGGATGTGGTTTTCTAATTGGAGGTGCTTGTAAACATGCTTTTTCTAGTCTATAGTATTTACCTTCATAATCTACAGTTGCATCAGGATTAGAATGATATAATTTTTTAATAACTTCAATTTGTTCAGCCCATTTTGAAACTGGTTTTTCAAATGGAATACAAAATTCTTTTAGATTTTGTGCTTCACCTGCACCAATACCAAGAATTGCTCTACCTTTAGATACTCTATCCAAAGTAATTGCAGCCAAGGCAATGTTTGATGGGTGTCTTCGAATTGCATCAGTAACACATGTTCCTAATTCAACATTATTTGTAACTGCAGCAATGGCAGACAACATAACCCATGGGTCTAAAACAGTGGCATTTTTCCACTGTGGGACGTTTGTATGGTCCATATAGAAAATTGAGTCATATCCGGTTTTATCAGCAAGCATACATGCTGTAAGAATCTGATCTTCAGTATATCCAGCTCTAGCAACATTTAGTCCGTTTTGAATACCAAACTTGAGATTTTTATGTGCCAATTGATATAATTGCAAATCATTACAATAAAAAGTTTGAGAAAGCTGCCAATTTCGCAGTTTGTAAATAAAAGAAAAAGAAGTAAAAAAAGAAAGTTTTAGAGATTACCTGCTTTGATATCTTCCAGACATTTTACTACATCATCTTTTGATATTGGTATTGGATTTGGATCCAAATGTCCTTTATCAGTCATGACCGTGTCAGCAGCTTCAGAAACATCAGTTTTGAGTTCTAATTTATCAAAACCAAGTTTATCCATTGCTTCTTTGAATCTATCATAGAAGATTGACTTGTTATGTTTGTGTGCAACTGTAGTACAAGATGACAAGGAATAACCATGAGGTACACCTTCATTTGAGAAAACATAAGACAAAGCATGTCCCAATGTTGTTGAACAATTTCCGAATCCCATTCCAGATAACATTGATCCATATGGATAATTTTCTGGTTTGTCATTCATGATTGCATCATAAAGAATCTCAAATGCTTGTTTACAAAGAGTTCTAGTCAAGTCATTACCAAGTTTACTATCGTAACCTTCAGTAGCTTGAGCACATGCATCACAGACAGAATTTTTGATGACTTGTTCTGGAGTTCCATCCATAAAGTAGGAATCAACTACAGCCATGTCAGCTAAGAATCTGTCTTCACGTAACAATTTCTTTTTTCCATCAAATTTTAGAACACAATAAGTTGTCATTTCAGCTCCAGTTCCAAATGTTGTTGGAATTAGAATTTTTTCTTTATTCATTTCAGGTGCAGCGTATTTTACTACATCCATAGAACTTCCACCACCCAATCCGATTAGAACTGAAGGGTTTTTGTCTTTGAATTGAGAAATGACAGTATTGACATCATCAATTGATGGTTCAGGTTTTACTTGGTCATACAACATATAATCCTGAATTCCCATTTTTGCTAACCATTTGTCAGACAATGCTGGAGGAACGGTTGTTACAACCAGGGCATTTTTTGGATATTCTGTTTCACCAAGTGCATTTTCTCCAAAATTAATAACTTTTGGAATGCGTACTGTATGCATAAAAAAACACCATTGGTTTGTTTATTATATCTTACAGTGATGTAGATCATATGATAATTCAGAACTTTGAAGAATTAGCAATTACAGAAAAGAAAAAAGATTGTTTAGAAATTTTAGAATCAGGTCTTCAAGCAGCAGATCCTCAGAACATATTACCAAATTATGTTACACCAAATGAAATTAGGCTAAATGGAAAGATAATAGATATTTCCAAATATTCCAACATTTACACAGTAGCCTTTGGGAAGGCAGGAGATTCAATGACTAGAGCAATTAATTCAATAATTTCCATAAAAAGTGGCATCATAGTAATACCAAAAGGTTCAAAAGCAAAAATCAAAAGTAAGAAATTTCAAATTTTCAATTCAAAACATCCTAAACCTGACAAAACAAGTGTCAAAGCAGCAAAAGAAGTAATGAAATTTGTAGAAAATAAAAAAAATAAAGAATTAATTATTTTTCTTGTCTCAGGAGGAGGGTCATCATTGCTGGCAATGCCAGACGAAATTACATTAAGTGATAAAGTTCACGTTACAGATTTGTTATTGAAGTCAGGGGCAACAATTCAAGAATTTAATTGTATTAGAAAACACCTATCAAAAATTAAAGGCGGAAAATTAGTTCAAAATATGAAATGTGATGGAGTAAGTTTGATCATGTCAGATGTGGAAGATGATGATTTATCTTCAATTGCTTCAGGTACAACATTCATGGACAATACAACCTATCAAGATGCAATGGACATCATAGAAAAATATAGATTAAAAAGAAAAATTCCAATTGAGGTACTGCAAGTATTGGGAAATGGCTTGCATGATCAAAAACCTGAAACACCAAAAGAATCAAAAATGGATAATTTTGTAATTGCAAATAATAGTAATTGTTTAGAATCAATGGAAAAAATAGCTAAAACAAAAGGATACAAAGTGACAAGAATTCAGAATTACGGAGATATCAAAGAGGTTGTAAAAAAAATTCTAGATAATATTTCTGAAGAACAAAAAACTTGTTTAATTTTTGGAGGAGAACCAACTGTCAAAGTATTAGGAAAAGGGGAAGGAGGCAGAAATCAAGAATTAGTATTAAGAATTTTAAAAAATACACAGAAATTGAAAAAAATCACAATTGCATCAATGGGAACCGATGGGATTGATGGCAATTCTAATTTTGCAGGGGCAATAATAGATAATGTCAAAGTAGATTTGAATATCATGAAAGAATTTTTAAAAAATAGTGATTCAGCAAGATTTTTTCAAAAACAAAAAGGCAACATAAAAACAGGTCATACACACATGAATTTGATGGATATAGGCGTAATTTTGAAATAAATTATCAACGCTGTCTTTCATAAAACTCAACAGGATGATCAAATTGACGATTATAATCAACCTCTATCCAAAACTTTTCTTCATCGATTTCCTTACCTTCAGAAATCCACACATTTAGAATTTTTTGCATAAACATTTGAGTGGTGTTGTCAATTTGAGGCCTAACGCCTGTTTCAGTTTCTATACGATCCCGCTCTTGTTTGAATTTAGTAAGTAATTTTTTGAGATGTTTTCCATTGATATTTGCAGCTTTATTTTGTTTGGCAGCATCTAAATCTTTTTTAAAATTTGATAAAAAACCCATATCTTAACTAGATTAGTTTTTTTAAAAAGAGTTACTCAAAAAATAAAAAAATTATTCAATTAACCTGTTATCTTCTTTAATTGTATTTAACACAAGATGGGTTAATGTATTTTCAACATTAGATATTGCAGAGATTTTTTTTATAAATTCACTTAACAGTTCACGAGTTTTGAATTTTGCAATTACAACCATATCGGCATCGCCAGTAATATCATAAACTGCAATCACACTATCATTTTTTGCAATTTCATTTTCAATATCTAACATTTTACCTTTGTTAGTTTTAATTTCAATTATTGCAGTAATATCAAAACCAAGTAATTCATGATTCAAACGAACTGAATATCCCTTGATGATTTTTTCTTCTTCCAGTTTTTTAATCCTAGAAAGAATTGTGACAGTAGACACGCCCAATCTATGAGACAATTGTCGTGCAGATTGTCTACCATCTACTGAAAGATGTTTTAAAATTTCAATATCTTTATCATCCATATTAGATAAATTTAGATCAAACAAATATTTAAAAATATTGTATAAATTCAAATGAATTTTATTAAAATATTTAAAATAATTATTAAATTTAAATTAAAAAACAGAATTAGTTAAATATCTTAAAAGGCATAATTAGTTATGTTTGGAGTTAAAATTTAATGTCTACAGCATATGTTCTAATAAATTGTGATTTAGGTTCAGAAGAATTTGTAATTTCAGAACTCAAATCAATTGAAGGGGTAATTGAAGTTCACGGTACATTTGGGGCATACGATATTCTCGCAAAAGTTCAAGCAGAGTTAGTAGAAAAATTGAGAGAGACAATTACCTGGAAAATTAGAAAAATTACTAAAATTAGATCAACATTAACATTAATGGGAATTGAAGGACAAGGATAATATCAAATAATAAAACTCATCTAAGTGCGTAATTAAATTAAATATCCTATAAATTATCTGGATATGGATTCAACTCCATTAATCATGGACATGGTCACCATACTCTCAACAGCTTCACTAGGGTTACTAGCAGTTTATGTAATGAGAACCACGATTAAAGATAAAAGAAAACAGTATGAAGATAATCCTTTTTAAAAATGATATTTAAAAATAATTTTTTGATAATTTTATCTAGTGAATTCTTTACATCTACAGTCAGATACAAGACAAATTTCTCCATTTCTAATATGATCATACGAAAAATGTTTACATGATTCATTTTTGCAAATTCTTCTTTGAATTTCTCTTTTTACAATTGCCTGAGCAATTTCATTAGCCTTCTTTTTTGAATACCCCTTTTTATCCATGTAAAAATGAACTATTCCATTATAGACTAAATTTGGATTAAATTGTTTTTCAAGCAATTATTTTCGCCTATTTCCACGCCTAATTTTCTGGTTTTCATGGTCTTTACAGTCACATTTTTTTTCTTTACAGGATTCTTGAATTTGAAACATCATACATAGTATTTGTAATTATAATATTTCAAATTCTCTTAAAATTTTCTATTCAAATGTTTAATTTTTTCTAAAATATTAAAAAAATGATGATAAAAAAGTGGAAAACGTAGTCTTTCTTTAAATTTCCATATTTCCACGTTTCCCATAGGTGTATTGTCCTTCACCATTCAAGTGTCCTAACAAATAATGGATTGATAGACAAGGCATATTTACTCAAAATCACATTTAACTAGTCCTGTTTCTTTTCTTCATTTTTGTTAAAAATATTAAAAAATTCTTCACAAATATTTAATTTGAATTTTAAACAAAACAAAAATTTAAACCGTCATTAGATAGATAATTTGAATTGATTAATGTGGATATTTTATTCAATTCTCATCACCCATCTGAAGTTTTCAAATAATTACTTGTCAACAATTGTATTAAAATTATTTCTAAATTAAAATTAAAATTCATTCATTCTTTCTTAGAATTTTTAACAAAACAAAAATTTAAGTCAACTAATCACATCCTTTACGTAATGTAGCAGGTAGGCTTACACCAGTAACACGATGGGGAATTTGTGACAATGGATACTGTGTTGACTTATACATACAGTAGAGCATCATAAAATAAAAAGTTGATCTGTTAGTATCTGCAATTATTTTTAAAAATCAGAATAATTTTTTAAAAAAATAAAATTATAATTTTAAGACCAATTATCCAGAGAGTTTCTCACCAAAGGTTGGGCACTAATTCCCAATGTGTTCAAATGTGTTGCAAATTCTTCAACAAAGCCATGTATAGTGTAAACTTGTTCTGCACCAGATTTTACCACCATATCTACAAGTTCATTATAATCACAATGATCACTCATAGTGACTGAATAATCAGCACGACGACCAAAAGAAAATTTCTTAGATTGTGCCCAACCACTGAATCCTATTGTTACTGCACCGTATTTTGATTTCATTTCTTGGAGAAATTTATTTTTTGCAGATAAAACAGGAGTAATCATCACCCAAGGTTTTTTTTCTAATAGACCATTTTTTTGAGCTTCAGAGTGACCAAGACAATCCTTTAAAGAAATTCCAAATTTTTGATGTAAAATATTCATTTCTTTAATTGAATCATGCAAATAAAGAGGATCCCAATGACCAAACATTTGTGTTAAAGTTTGAGCCTTTCCAAGTTGATAACCCATCAAAATCACAGGAATTCCCTTTGCATAAAGATCAGCAATCAACTGATTAACCTGATTTTGAATTTCATCCATTTGAGGAAATGTAAATTCAGGCAATCCAAACGTACATTCTGTAATCAAAGTCTTACATTGAGGCACTTTTGCAGCCTTTAGAAATCCCCTATCACGAGTACAAATATCTCCAGTATAGAAAATATCATCGAACAGCAATCCCTTAGAGCCTAATACGTGTCCACTATCAATTAAAGAAAACCCATCCAGAGAGTCAACATGATTTTTCATGGTAAACCCACGTAGTCCAGAAATTTCATTTGTCTCAATTGAAGACAAAATAGTACCTCCATTTTTGGATGGCAGATGATCAGAATGAGCATGAGATACAAAATTGATCCCATCCAAATCAGTTTTTTTTGGATCCAAGTAAACCGTTCCAGTATCAGTTTCACATAGAATTCCATTTTTTGTCATCCTGACTTTACTAGGCAATAAAAAGAAAAATTATTGGATTTGATATAAATTGCAGGTTTGATCCACTATTGACTAGTTGCTAAATCTCGGAATTCTAATCTCAGGACGTGGAAGCAATATGGAATCCATTTTAAAATCAATTAAAACTAAAAAAATTCCAATAAATCCAGCAGTTGTAATTTCAAACAAACCAGACGCAAAGGGTTTGGCAATAGCAAGAAAAATGGGAATTGATGTAGAAATAATTGAAAGCAAAAATTTCAAAGGCAGTAGAACAGATTATGATAAAAAAATAATGAAGGCATTATCAAGTTACGGAGTCACTCCTAGAAACGGACTTGTTTGCCTTGCAGGATTTATGAGAATTATCAGTCCAGGGTTTGTAAAAAAATACAAAAATAAAATCATTAACATCCATCCAGCATTATTACCATCATTTCCAGGATTAAATTCACAAAAACAAGCATTAGACTATGGTGCAAAATATACAGGTTGTACAGTTCATTTTGTCGATGCAGGAATGGATACAGGTCCTGTGATAATTCAATCAGTAGTAGAAATTAAAGAAAAAGATACAGAAAAATCATTATCTAAAAAAATTCTAAAAGAAGAACACAAAATATACTCTGAAGCAGTCAATCTAATTGCCAGAAAAAAAATCAGAATTGTAGGAAGAAAAACTCATATTTCTTAAGAATCAGAGCCACCAAAGAAATACAAAACTTTGAGTTCCTTTGTGTTAGAATGAAAATAATGAGGTACATCTTTACCTACAAAAAATAATTTATCTTTTGAAATTTCATAGTCTTTATTTTTAATTTTAAGAAATCCATTTCCAGAAATTATAAAATATACTTCATCACTTTCATGAGGTTCTTGAGTATCTTCTTCTCCAGGTGTTAATACCAAAATTCCAGTAGCAAGACTATCTTTATTTATGAAAGTATGAAAATACGAATCACTTTTTTTAATTTTATCTAAATTATCTTTTAAATTAAATTCTAATTTCAATTTATTCAACAGATGAATTAAACATTTTTTTCACAGGTTCCACACTCATAAAAGAATGTAATTTTGGATGAAATTGTTGATGTTCAGGACTTTGAATCATAGTCATAAAAGTTTCTTGAGTTTCATGCTCAACGATTATTCGATAGCTCCCATCAGGAGATTTTAGAAATCTTCGTGATACAAATCCAGGAAAAGAGGACAAGACTTTATTTGATTCAGAAAATAGAGTTTTGAAATCATTTTCAGCACCCTCTTTAAGTTGCACATCAGCCATCATGATAAACATACGGATGCTTTAAGGAGCCCACTTAATTTTCTTTCTCAAATTCCTGACAATAATTCCAAGAATTAAATATCAACAAATTGTAAAATGGTCATGGCAGGAACCAAGATTGATGGGAAAATAATTGCTCAAACAGTAAAAGATAGAGTCAAAAAATCAACCTCAGAATTAAAAAAAGAAGGGATCAATCCATGTTTAGCTACAGTTCTAGTAGGTAACAATGCCGCTTCAGCCACATATGTAAGAAATAAGCACAAAGCCTGTGAAGAAGTAGGAATAATCACTAAAGACCACAAACTAGATGAAAATACAACACAGCAGCAACTCAGCAGCATAATTGATGAATTGAATACAGATGCAACAGTTCATGGAATTTTAGTTCAATTACCATTACCAAAACATTTGAGTGAATTTGCAACAACATCACGTATTTCACCATTAAAGGACGTAGATGGTCTTACACCACATAATGCAGGATTACTAGGAATGGGCAAAGCAGCACTTGTAGCATGCACCCCATCAGGAGTAATGGAAATGTTTGACTATCACAATATCGAGTTAGAAGGAAAAAACATAGTTCTAATTAACAGAAGTAACCTAGTAGGAAAACCACTGTATCATTTATTGTTAGAAAAAAATGCCACAGTCATTACATGTCATTCCAGAACAAAAGATATTGAAAAATTTTGTCAAGCAGCTGACATAATTATCACTGCAGTAGGAGATAGAACAAAATTCATTCTTACTCCAGAGATGATTAAAGAAAAATCAATTGTTATCGATGTGGCAATTTCAAGATTTCAAGATAAATTAGTTGGAGATTGTGATTATGAGAAAATTATTGAAAAGGCATCATTTGCCACTCCAGTTCCAGGAGGAGTAGGTCCAATGACAGTTGCAATGCTATTAAAAAATACAATTACTGCGGCATCACTTGGAACTCAAATTGGAAGACAATAACAAAAAATCACTAAGGGAACTTCTTTTAGAAAGAAGAGACAACACATCTTTTGATTTACTAAAAATTGCAAGTAAGAAAATGCAAAAAAGAATTAACAAAGTATATGCTTTCAAAGATGCTCAAAAAATCGGACTCTATTATCCAATCGGAAGTGAAATTCTCACTCAAGACATTATTCAAGAATTAATCAGTAAAGGAAAAGAAGTGTTTTTACCAAAAGTAATTGGGAAAAACATGGAGTTTAGAAAAATTGAAGATTTTGGAAGCCTAGAAATGGGCAAATTTGACATCATGGAGCCCAAAGACAATTGTCAAGTGAGCGATGAATTAGATATCATAGTTGTCCCGACAGTAGGAATTTCACCGTCAGGAGTTAGATTAGGATATGGTCATGGATTTTATGATAAATTTTTAGAAGGAAAAAACATCATAACGATTTCTCTAGTATTAGAGAAACAAATCATCAAGAACATTCCAAAATCAGATCACGACATAAACATGGACTGGATAATTACAGAAGACAGAATGTTTCAAACTCAAAAATAAGATAAACCCTTTTTTCCAATATCAGATCTACAAAATTTGTTAGACCAATTGATTTTTTCAATTTCAGAATATGCAATATTGATTGCAGATTCTAAAGAATCACCTAATGAAGTGACACCCAAAACACGACCACCGTTAGATAAAATTTTTCCATTCGATTTTTTTGTTCCAGCATGAAAAACACCAGTACTACTTGAAATATTTTCAAATCCAGTAATTTCATCATTTGTAGAATATGGGCCAGGATATCCATCAGATGCCAAAACTACACATACAGCAAATTGATCTTTCCAAGAAAGGGAAGGCATTGAAGATAAAGTTCCATCAACACTTGCAGAAAAATAATCATACAAATCAAAATCCATTCTCATTGTAATTGGTTGACATTCAGGATCACCCATACGGACATTGTATTCTAAAACATATGGTATGTTATCTTTGATCATTATTCCAGCATACAAAAATCCCTTAAACAAAATTCCCTCATTTTTCATCGCATGAATTGTTTTTTCAATCACTTCCTCTTGAATTTTTTTTGCTAAATCATCAGTCACAATAGGAGTTGGAGAATATGCACCCATTCCACCAGTATTAGGACCCTTATCATTATCAAAAACTCGTTTATGATCTTGACTAGATGCCATCGGAAGTGCTACATTTCCATCAGATAGTGCAATGTATGAAGCCTCAATCCCATCAATTCTTTCCTCAACAATTATTTTATTTCCAGCATCACCAAATGTTTTTTTTACTAAAATTGTTTCAATAGCAGAAATAGCTTCAGTATCACTATTACATACAATTACGCCTTTTCCAGCAGCTAATCCGTCAGCTTTGACGACAACATTGAAATCAATGGATTGGACATATTCAATTGCCTTTTGAGCATCATCAAATATTTCAAATTGTGCAGTAGGGATATTATTTCTCTTCATAAAATTTTTTGCCCAAATTTTACTTGATTCAAGTTGTGCAGCTGCTTGAGAAGGACCAAAAACTTTCAGGTTTAATTTATTGAATTTATCTACAATGCCAGAAGCTAATGGATCTTCAGGACCAACGACAGTAAAACAATTATTTTTTTGTGCAAATTCAGCTAATCCATCTAAATCATTGACATCAAGTTCAACATTATTCTCAGTACCACCATTTCCAGGAGCAGTGTAAACGGTTTCAACGTGATTACTTTGAGATAATTTCCAAGATAATGCATGCTCTCGTCCACCAGAACCAACTACAAGAATATTTACCAATAAAAAATGTCAGTAGCCCAACAATATAATCCAATTCTCAGAAAATCTGTTTATCTTTATAATGCCACAAACATATCAAAATCCAGATGGAATTAAATTCAAAATTTGATGCAAAAGCAATAGAGTCTGAAATTAAAGAATATACTAAATCAATAGATATTGAAAAACTAATTTTTGCATCTGACAAACCTGAAAAAATAAGATTCATTGAAGGTCCTCCAACAATGAACGGAATTCCACATGCAGGCCATCTCAGAGGTAGAGTAATCAAGGATTTATGGTATAGATTTAACACATTACAAGGCAAAAAGATTGAGTTTAATGGAGGATGGGATACCCAAGGACTTCCAGTAGAATTACAAGTTGAAAAGGAATTGGGAGTTTCGGGTGGAAAGACTGAAGCAATCAAAGAATTCGGGGTAGAAAGAATAGTTTCAGAATGTAAAAAAGTTGTAGAAAAATTCAACAAAACTTGGGTAGAAGTTGATAATGCACTGGGAATGTCATTTAATCATGAAAAAGCATATTGGACTTTCAAAGATCAATTCATAGAAAGAGAATGGCAAGTTCTTAAAAAGGCATATGAAAATAAAATTTTAGAAGAAGATTTTACAGTAATTGCATATTGTCCTAGTTGTCAGACATCACTTAGTCATGCAGAAGTAAATCAAGGATATGAAGAAGTTAAGGATCCATCACTATACTACAAAGTGAAATTAGTAGATGAAGATGCATTTTTGATTGTATGGACTACAATGCCATTTACACTGGTTACAGACGCAATGGTAGGATTAAATCCAGATGAAGATTATTCATATGTAAAAGTAGAAAATGAAACATGGGTTGTAGGAAAAACAAGATTAGAAGAATTCATGTTAGAGGCAAAAATTGAGAAACATGAAATTCAAAAAACAATCAAAGGTTCAGAATTTGAGGGAAAAAAATACATCCATCCATTATTAGATTTAATTCCAGAATTAAAAGAATATTCAAAATTAGATAATTATCATGTTGCAGTTTCAGAATCATTTGTCGATGCAAGTACAGGTAGTGGATTGGTACATCTATCACCAGCAAATGGTGAGGAAGATATCAAAATTGCAAATAAAAGAAAAGTGAAAATTTTTAGTCCAATTAACGATGAAGTGAAATTTACAAATCAGGCAGGAAAATATGAAGGAATGTTTGTTAGAGATGCAGATAGGCCCATTGTCGAAGATCTGAAAGAACACAATGCATTAGTGAAAATTGGAAAAATTAAACATAAGTATCCACTTTGTTGGAGATCACATCATCCAATTGTTTGGCTTGCAAGAAGAGGATGGTTTTACAAATTAGATAGATTAGAAAACAAAGCAATAGATGCTGCAGAAAGTGTCGAATACTTTTTTGAACAACCAAAAAATAGATTTTTAGGAATTATTAAAGAGAGACATCCGTGGTGTATTTCACGAGAAAGAATATGGGGTTGTCCATTACCTGTATGGAGTTGTGAAGATTGTGGTGAAAAAAATTGGTTTTTTACAAGAAAAGAAATTGTAGAATCAGCAGACAAATTACCAGATGGACCAAACTTTGAATTACACAGACCATGGATTGATAACATTACAATCAAATGTAAAAAATGTAATAGTGTAAAAACAAAAAGAGAAGAATATGTTTTAGATACATGGCATAACAGTGGCTCTGCACCATTTTCATCATTAACAAATGAAGAATATGAGAAAGAAATTCCAGCACCATTTTTTACAGAAGGAATAGATCAAACAAGAGGTTGGGCATACACATTACTAATTGAAAATGTGATTCTAAACAATAGTGCAACTCCACCATACAAGTCATTTTTGTTTCAAGGACATGTACTAGATGAGAAAGGAGGAAAAATGAGTAAAAGTAAAGGAAATGTTTTGGAAGGTGCAGAACTATTAGAAAAATATCCAGTAGATTTGATACGATTTTATTTCATGTGGAAAGCAAGTCCAATCGAACCACTTAGTTTCAGTACAGATGAATTAATGTCTAGACCATATCAGGTAATCAACACATTATTCAATCTACACCTTTACTTTAAGCAAAATAGTCAATATGATAATTTTGACAATACAAATACAATTGAATGGGCCAAAAGCAATGACTCACTAACATCACCAGATATTTGGTTACTATCAAAACTTCAAAAATTAATTCAAAAAATAACAGAAAAAAATGAAACGTGTAAATTCCATGAAGGAGCAAAAGCAATAGACGATTTTATAATCAATAATCTAAGTCAAATCTACATTCCAATAACTAGAGGAGAATTGTGGGATGAATCAGAAGAAAAAAAGAATAGACGTCTTGCAATTTATGCAGTACTTAGCGAAGTTCTCAAGACACTAGATATTTTGATTCACCCATTTTGTCCATTTACTAGTGAACATCTTTACCAAACTGTTTTTGAAGGAAAACAAAGTATCCTACTTGACAAATGGCCACAATACAAAGAATCATTGGTAAATGAAGATATTGAAGAATCATTTGACATTATGAAAGATACAGTATCAATTTCAGCAGCAGCAAGAATGAAAGGAAAATTAAAAAGAAGATGGCCATTAAATGAAGCACAAATCTGCGTTAAGAAAAATCAAAAAGTAAAACTAGAATCATTATCTAACTTATTAAAATCACAACTTAATGTTGAAAAATTCAGTATTGTTGAAACAGAAAAGGAAAGTGGGTTAGAACAATTATTAGAATTAAAAGAATTAGGTTTACCAGTTAAATCAACATTAGAATTAGAAAGAAAGAAAATTGGACCAAAAGCAAAACAGCATATGGGAAAATTAGTAAGTACATTTTCAGAAACAAACCCTGATGAAATTATTTCAGACATACAAAAAGATGGAAAATATGATTTTAAAATTGATGATGAAATCATTTCATTAGATAAAGAGGATTTCATAGTAGATTTTGATTCAAAAGAGAATTTTGCTGTAGCAAAAAGAGACGGATTCATAGTATTCATTTCAACTTCAAGAAACAAGGAAATGATGGCAAAAGGATTGGTAAAAGATATTGCAAGAAGATTACAAACTCTTCGAAAAGAAAGAGGGTACAACCCAACAGATGTTTTAGAAGTGGCATCAATTTTAGAATTAGATGAAGAATCATTAGAAATGATTAAAGAAAAAAATGAAGAATTGGCATTTCTAGTACGAGTAAAAAAAGTGAATTTTGAAAAATCATGTAAAGAATACAAAGACGACGATATTGATGGCCAAAAAATCAAAATATCTGTAGAGTAGGACTTCATGTAATATTTTTATGTGAATTGTGTATTATCAAAATGAATGTCTGATTCAAATCCACATATTGTTGGAATTAACGTTTTAAAACAAAACGGCTTAGATGTTGATGAATTAGTAAAGGAGTTAATCACAAATGCTGCAGTTGAATTTACAGCATACTATTACTTTACTAACCTCAGAGCACATTGCACAGGCATGGAAGGAGAAGGGCTCAAAGGAATAATTGAGGATGCAAGACTAGAGGACCTCAGTCACTTTGAATCATGTCTTGAAAGAATCTATCAATTAGGAGGAATACTTCCAAATGATGCAACAGAATTTATCAAAATTTCAGGTTGTGAATTCTTACAACTTCCACCAAACCCAACAGATCATAAAGCAATTCTAGAAAAATGTCTCAAAGCAGAACAAGGTGCAATTGTTAATTGGAATAAAATTTGCCAAATGACATTTGGAAAAGATCCAGTTACATATGATATTGCAAAAGATATTCTTGCTGAAGAGATTGAACACGAGTCATGGTTCTTAGAGTTAATCTATGGAAGACCATCAGGACACATGAGAAGAAAGTATTCTGGAGAAAGACCACATACTGGAAAACATTCTAGAGCATTAGATATGGCATAAATGCCAAATTATTTTCTTTATTTTTTAAAATTTGTGATTTAATTGAAGACAAATAGTTAACATGATTTGTTTTATCACGGTTAAATAGAAAAATCACCTAAGATAATCGTGGTAAAACAAATTAGTCTGGATGCATGGCAAATTCAACAGTTATCAGATCTATTAAAAAAGGGATCAGACATTGTTGCACAAACAAACAGACCAATAATTTTGTACAGACAAACCCTAGATGAAGAGGATGAATCATATGAAGAAATTGTCTGCAGTCTTACCAACGGATATGTTATTGAACAAATGGTCACATCAGGAGGAATTCTTGTCCCAAGTTTCCACCAACAATTTGTTTTTAGAATTGAAGAATATCCACAAGAATTGTTAAGAAAAAGTAAAGATCGCTTTTTGGAAATGATTGATTTTCTTCAAGAGCAATTGAAATAGCCTCATAAGTATATAAAGACCGTAAAATCCATCACTCTTGCATGCAACTATTAGAATTTCAAGCAAAAGAGCTTTTTCGAGAATATGGAATCAGTCTATTAGATAGCATATCCTCAACTAATATCGAAGAAGGTAGAAAACATGCAAAAGAATTAGGATATCCATTTGTAATTAAAATCCAAGTTCCTGTCGGAGGCAGAGGCAAAGCAGGAGGCATTCAAAAATGTCAAAATGATGATGAATTTGAATTAAAATACCCACAAGTAATGGATTTAGAAATTAAAGGCGAAAAAGCAAGAGCAATCCTCTTAGAAAAGATGGCAGACATTAAAAAAGAATTATACTTATCCATATTTCTAAATCGTTCAAAAAGATGTTACACAATCATTGCATCAGCTGAAGGAGGAGTTGAAATTGAATCAGTTAAAAATCAAATCATTAAAGAAATAGGATTAGGAGAAGTTTCTGATGAAATTGCAGATGCAGTTGCAAAAGAAATGGGGCTTGAAGGAAGTATAGCTGAAGGGGTAGCAGATACATTAAAAAAATTATCAAAATTAACAATTGAAAAAGAGGCTGAATTAGTAGAAATTAATCCACTTGCAATCATGCAAGATGATTCAGTTACAGCACTAGATGGAAAATTTGTAACAGATGATAATGCAAATTTCAGACATGACGAACTACAAAAATATCAAGAGAAGACAGAGATAGAAGAACAAGCTGAAAAAAGTGGATTTTCATTAGTTGAATTAGATGGAGATATTGCAGTAGTAGGAAATGGTGCAGGACTTGTAATGTCAACATTAGATATGTTATCAGATAATGGAGGAAAACCTGCATGTTTCTTAGATGTTGGAGGCGGTGCAACTACAGAATCAGTTTACGAAGCATTAACTTTGATTAGTAAATTAGACAGAGTAAAAGGAATTTTAGTTAATCTTTACGGAGGAATTGTAAAAACTACAGTAGTAGCAGAAGCATTTCTTAAAGCATATGAAAATAATCTAATTGATTTGCCAGTATTCTCAAGACTTAAAGGAACAGAATCAGAAAAAGCAAAAGAAATGTTACAAGGTTCTAGAACAAATATCTTTGATTCAGTTGAAGAAGCAATTAATGCTGCAGTAATGGGAGTAAAAAAATGACAGATATTTTTGAATTACTAAAAGGAAAGCCTGAAGATTCAGATTATGAGAAAAAAGGAGTAATTGTTCAAGGCATCACAGGCTCATATGGTTCTCTACATGCAAAACAAATGATATCATATGGAACAAATGTAGTTGCAGGAGTCACTCCAGGCAAAGGCGGACAAAAATTCGAAGAAACAATTCCAGTATACAATTCAATGCAAGAAGCAGTAGATGCAACAAATGCAAAAATATCAATTATTTTTGTTCCAGCAAAATTTTTCTTGGCAGCAGCAAAGGATGCATTAAACGCAGGGATCAAATTATTAGTTGCAATTCCCGAACACGTCCCAATTAGAGACACCATGGAAGCATTAGACTTGGCAAACCAAAAAGGTGCAGTAATTATCGGACCTAACACTCCAGGAATAATGATTCCAGAATTAATCAAAATTGGAATTATGCCTCCAATGCCTTTCAAAGCAGGAAAAATTGCAGTGTTATCAAAAAGTGGAACTTTACTTTATGAAATTTCTGATGCATTAACTAATTCAGGATTTGGACAATCAATTACAATCGGAATAGGAGGAGATCCAGTAAATGGTACAAGATTGATTGACGCATTTGAAATGGTAAAAGATATTCCAGATTTAGAAGGACTAGTCATTGTAGGAGAAATCGGAGGAGACTCAGAAGAAATGTTAGCACAAAAAATTATTGATTCAGGATTTAACAAACCAGCTGTTGCATATATTGCAGGAAGAGCAGCCCCTAAAGAAAAAAGAATGGGACATGCAGGTGCAATTGTCATGGGAACTTATGGTTCAGCAGAATCTAAGGTCTCAATGTTTAACAAAGCAAATATTCCAGTAGCTAAAAGACCAGCAGAAGTACCAGTTCTATTAGCAGGAAAAATGGAAAAATAGATTAGAATAAAAGGAAGAGATTGAGGAGAGAATTAAATGCCAATTACAGACCCTGAAAAGAAAAGAATTGCACAACAAGCACGATTAGTTATGAGAATCTGCTTCAAATGTGGATGTAGAAATGACGTAGGGGCAACAAGATGCAGAAAATGTAGAAATCCATACTTGAGATTAAAGAATAGAAATCTCGGTGTTAAGAAATAGAATATTAAGATAACATCAATCTTTCTCGATATTCTCGAATTGCAAATTTTAAAGAAGATTCATTATTTTTGACAAATGATTTTGCTTCATCAGGATCATCTATTTCTTCAAAAGATAATTGTAAATCATCTGGCAACTCCTCATTCATTTGAAATAATATTTTGACTGAAGTTGTAAATTGACCCAGATTATTAGCAGAATCCAATGCCAAAGTCATTCTATCAATTAAAGTATCAAATTCTTTTAAAGCTATAAAAAATATTTTCATATTTGATACAAAAAGGTTAGGTAATTACAAAATATCAATAAAGTAAAGATAGAAAACCACCTATTTCATAAATAATTCGGACTGGTCGTCTAGTTTGGTTTGGATGACGCACTCACACTGCGTAAGGAAGAAATTCCCGCAAGGGTCGTGGGTTCAAATCCCATCCGGTCCATTAATTAAAATAATTTTAATTCATGAATTCCTAAAAAAGTAAATTCAAAATAACTATATGAGATGATTTGACATCAAAAAAAATGTCACTGTATAATCACATTCCAGTTAATTTCAAACAAGCAGAATTAATTGAAAGAGATAATGCGCATTTTTACCAAACCCCATCAGGAGAAATCTATCCATCGATTACAACAATACTACATGAAACAATGTCATTAGAAAAAAAAGAAAGTTTAGAGAATTGGAAAGAGCAAGAAATTGCAGCAAATTACATTACTCAAGAGGCCGCAATCATAGGCACAGAGACACACAAATTAATTGAAAACCACATTAATGAAGTAAAACAAACAGACGAAGTTAGATTACTGTCAGTGGCACATTTTAACAATCTGATTCCATTTTTACAAAAAATCAATGACGTCCATGGAACAGAGCTAAGATTATACAGTAACAAAATGAAATTAGCAGGCACATCAGACTGTATTGCAAATTATGATGGAGAATTATCAATAATTGATTACAAAACAAAAAGAAGCAATCAGAAGGAAGAATGGATGACAGATCATTTCATCCAAGGTACAGCATATTCACAAATGTTTGAAGAACTAACAGGTATCGAAGTTAAACAAGTAGTTATTTTAGTAAGTAGTGAAAAAAATTCAAGAATGGAATTTGTGAAAAAAACTGAAGATTATAAAGATTTGTTGACTCAACGTCTCAATCAATATTATGATGTTTTAGAATAAGAATAATCTAGTAGAAATTAATAATAAATTATTTAAAGAACATCACAAGTACAAACTACAGAATGAATAAAAATATCAGCTTACTTGCAATGACATCAATTATTGCATTATTAGCAATAATGATAATTCCAAATACCGCATCTGCAATAACAAATGAAATTACAGTAACACCAATTAATGAAAAAGTTAGTTTAGAAACTACAATTACAACACTAGTAGTCCCTGAAAATAACACCTTGCCATGGGGAACAGTTTACGGATCAGCATCAGATGTTGCTGAAAGATATCCAGTAATTATTCAGTTCTATAAAGGAGATGAGGCAGTGCACATCGCACAAATTGATACCAAAGGAGACGGCTCATACGAGTATAAATTCAGAGTTAGAAATCTAGACACACAAACTGGCCAATTTACAGATATATTTCAAGGAGAATATACCGTCAAGATATTCAAAGTTATTCCTAACACAAATCAAGTAGTCTAAAAATAAATCCCATAGAATCATATACTAAGTATTTATCAGAACAGCTGTAAAATGAGTAAAAATTTTTGGCACGACATAGAGACAGGAACAGATGTTCCAGAAATAATTAACGCAATTGTAGAAATTCCAAAAGGATCCATGAACAAATACGAATATGATAAAAAAAATAATTTAATTAAATTAGACAGAGTATTGTTTTCCCCATTTCACTATCCAGGAGACTACGGATTAATCCCACAAACATTGTCAGAAGATGGCGATCCATTGGATGCATTAGTTCTTGTAACTAATCCAACATTTCCAGGTATTTTGATTGAATCAAGACCAATCGGACTATTGCAAATGAAAGATGATGGTGAACCAGATGACAAAATTATTTGTGTTTCAACAAATGATCCTAGATATCTACACACAACAGATATTGAAAATATAGAAGATCATCATCGTTCAGAAATTGCACACTTCTTCCAAGTGTACAAAGAACTAGAAGGCAAAAAAGTGGAAATAATGGGATGGAAATCAGCAAAAGATGCAAAGTCAGTAATTATTGAATCAATAAAGAGATACAAAGAGACATTAAAAAAATATTAAGAAAATGCAAAAAGAATGCGAGCATTTTTTGCAAAAAAAAGAAAATATTTCTCCAAATACTGTAAAATGTGAAGAGTGTGAAAAAGAACACTTACCAACAGTTGCACTTCGAATGTGTCTCACATGTGGACATGTGGGATGTTGTGACTCATCAATTGGAAAACACGCAACAAAACATTTCAAAGATACAGGGCATCCAGTCATGAAAGCAATTCCAGAAGATATTTGGAAATGGTGTTACATACATGAAGAGTATTTTTAGCGATAAATGTGAAATAAATTAAAAAATAACTTATGAAAACTTTTATGCTAAAAATGCATAAACTTTTGGATGATTAACAAAAACAACATTTCAACAGGAGTTCATCCTTAATGGCAAAAGCATACATCATGATGAATTGTGATTTAGGAGAAGAAAAAGAAGTAATACAATCATTACAAGAAATTGTAGGAATTAAAGAAGCTCACGGAACATTAGGGTTATACGATATTGTTGCACAGATTGAATGTACAACAGATGAAAAAATTCAAGAAATTGTAACTAAACAAATTAGAAAAATACCAAAAATTAATTCTAGCATGACATTAACTAGTTCAGAGTCAGGGCAGTTATTTCAAATTGCAGAAAAACTTGTTGGGGCAATGCTTGGTCAAAACTCTAGTCAAGCTTATGTTGTTTTTCATTGTGAAAAAGGAGAAGAATATCCAACATTGAAAAATCTTTGCAAAATACCAGAAATTAAAGAAGCAGACGTAGTTTTTGGATATTATGATGTGATATGTAGAGTAGAATCATCAAGTGAAGAAGTATTACAAGATGTCATTACTAGAGCAATCAGAGGGTTACCAAATCTCAAAACTAGCATGACATTAAACATAATCAAAGAACAAGAATCAAAATAAAATCACAAAATCTATTCATTTTTTAATAGTTGTAAAATAGAAAAAATATGAAACAATATGAACTAGGAGAATGGGATTTATCAGAATTAGCAAAAAATCCAAAAAGTTCTGCATTTCAAAAACAAATTAAAGATTTAGAAAATCAAGCAAAAAAATTTGAAAAAATAAAATCAAAATTAAATCCAAAAATGTCATCAAAACAATTTAAAATGATTTTACAACAAGTTGAAGAAATTTCACATAAAATGAGTAAAATTGGAGGGTATGCATCATTAGCATATTCATCAAACACCCAATCAGATGAAGCAACTTCACTAATGACTCAAATGTCAAAATTAGGTTCAGAGATTTCAAACAAAATTTTATTTTTTGATTTATGGTGGAAAACACAAGTAGATGAAAAAAATGCAACTAGACTAATGAAAGAAACAGGAGAATTGAAGGAATATCTGACATACAAAAGATTATTTGCAAAATATGCACTAAGTGAATCAGAAGAAAAAATAATTAACACATTAGACGTTACAGGAATTTCTGCACTTGTAAAACTATATGATAAAATTACTAACGCTTTTGAATATAAAATGAAAATTAACAATAAAACAAAAGTGATGACAAGGGAAGAGTTAACAAATTATGTCAGAAGTACAAATCCAAAAATAAGAGAAACAGCTTATAAAACAATTCTTACAAAATATACTGAAAACAAAGGGGTAATCGGAGAAATATATCAAAACATTGTCCTTAATTGGAAAAATGAAGGCATAGAAATCAGAGGATACAAAAGCCCAATTTCTATGAGAAACATTGGCAATGATGTAGATGATAAAACTATAGAATCACTTCTCACAATTTGTCGAAAAAATTCATCAGTATTTCAAAAATTCTTTCTTCAAAAAGCAAAAATGCTAGATATGAAAAAATTGGAAAGATATGATCTGTATGCACCTGCTGCTGCAAAAATTAAAGAAAAAAATTATTCATATAATCAATCAGTTAATCTAGTGTTTGAATCACTAGGAAAATTTAGCAGTACATTAGAAGAATTTGCCAGAAAAGTATTCAATGAAAACCATATTGACTCATCTGTCAGACCAGGAAAAAGGGATGGAGCGTTTTGTAGTACACTAACTCCAAAAATTACACCCTATGTTTTAGTTAATTTTACAGGCAAATCCAGAGATGTCTTTACTTTGGCACATGAATTAGGTCATGCAGTTCATAGTCAGGCAGCACAAGATAGATCCATATTAGTTCAGGATGCCCCATTACCATTAGCTGAAACAGCATCCACATTTTCAGAATTATTACTTTATGATAATTTATCAGATAAAATTTCTGATGACCAAAAAAAGATAATGTTAGCTGAAAAAATTGATGATTTGTATGCAACAATTCTCAGACAATCATTTTTTACAATTTTTGAGGTTGATGCACATAATTTAATCAGTAAGGGCACAACAATAGATGAAATATCAAAAACATATTTACAAAATTTAAAAGAACAGTTTGGGAATTCAGTTAATCTTTCAGATGATTTTGGGATTGAATGGAGTTGTATTCCTCATTTTTATCATACGCCATTTTACTGCTATGCATATTCATTTGGAAATTTGTTAGCATTATCACTGTTTCAAAGATATAAAAAAGAAGGAAATGATTTTGTGAAATCATATATCGATATTTTATCTGCAGGAGGTTCAAAAAAACCTGAAAAATTATTATCAGAACATGGATTTGATATTAGATCACCAAAGTTTTGGCAAGAAGGTTTTGATTATGTCAATCAGCAAGTTAAAACCCTATCATCATTAAATTAATTCAAAAAGAAATTATTTGTAATAAAATTAATCAGCATCATTTTTTTCAGGTAAATTATAAGCACTAATTATTTTTTCGACATCAACAATAAGAGTATCTTTAATTTTTTTTAAAGAATTCTCAGGATTATCAGATTGTGAAATTAAATAATTTAATTGATCCATTATCGCATGTTCAATACGTAAAACCAATAATTCAGAAATACTTTTTTCACTAGTAAAATCAGCTTCTGTAATATTCACAGCCTGATTAGCCATTTGGAAAGTAAAAGAAGAAGAATACCCACCTCTACTAAATGCAATATCTCTGAGCACTAATTTTTTTACCTCATCAGGATTTCCCATGCCAGATCTTGCAACCATGTCGTTTAATTGATCTAAGATGGCATACTGAACTCTAGTTTGCAATAACTCAGGAATAGTTTTTGCATTTTCAATTTCAGTAATACTGACTTTTTCATCACCAATTGTGATAAATTTATTCATAATCAGAATTAGAATTATTTTACGTATAAAGTATTTCTAAGAAATAATTTTAAATTTTTAGAATAATGGGGCCGACAGTCCAACGCATGGACTGCCGGCTTGTTCCCCGAACGGTTTGAATTCGATGTCAAAAATTATTTAAAAATATATCATTTAAACCTTTGAGATTATTTCAAATCCAATTTAGGAGGTTTAATTTTCCTGATAGTCCCAAAAAGAATTCCGATTGTCACACCTAGCTGATAAAGAAAATAGAGTAAAACTTCAAAAGAGCTAGGAGTAAGATCAGTGAATCGGCTAAGAGCAGTAAAGATTAGTAATAAACTACTAAAAAAGAAAACAAATCCTTTCACAATTCCGTGTAAATTGGTAAATTTTAAAATTACAAAAGTCATCACCATAATTGAAAAAGCAAGAATAGTTAAAAATCCAGTATTCATTCCGAAAATCAAAAAAACAGTTGAAATTAACTCATTAGGATTTGCAACAGCTAAATTTGTAAGATCAATTTTTTCAGGAGACTGAAATCTGGGTACACTAAGAACAGTATTAATTAAAAATAGAACAAATAAAGACACAGATACTGTTTTAAGATGATTTTGTAGTCTTGGAAATCTTAAAAGAATTGCTCTACCTAAAAAAATTCCTTGAGATAATCCAATTGCAAAGGTACTCAAAATTACAATTAACTGAATAAAAGGATCATTTAGATATTCAGCAACTATTGGAATTAAAGCCATAATTTTAAAAGAATAGACAGCAAAATATGGGTTTCCTATCAAAGATGTTTGAAAAACAAAATACAAAAATAAGTAAATTTAATATCTCATATTCAAAAATTAAAAATATGCAAAAGATAATTTTTCTCGCATTTTTAATTATATTTGCAGGTATTTCAATTGATCAAGCATATTCACAAGAAATAAAATTATCGACTTTTCAAGAATCAGCTCAGCTGATTATTGATGAAAAGATTTCTCAAACAAATATTGCATCAATCACTCTACTAAGTACCAGTATTCAAGAAATAATATTTCCTGCAGAATTAGAATTAAAAATTAGAGAACATGGAAGAATTCAAGCAATAATAATTACAAATGAAAACAATTGTGTTTTAGGAGTCACTGATCAATCATGTATTTTGATAAACATAGAAAGAAATCCAGAAGATAAAGGGATTAATGCAATACAGGCCTCAACAAGAGAAATAGGTGAATCACTTATTGATGAAATCAATCATGTTTTTGATACAAATGCAGAATTTTTTCAAGTGTATATCCATACAAATGCAGAAACAAATGATGCTTTAGATACATCAGGTATTGTTTCAGGTACAGGTACAATTTCAGCAGTGTTTACAATGCCAATGGAGGATACAGATTCAATGTATGCAAAATTATCATCAATGCTAATTTCAAGTCAAATTAGAGAAAATGGAGGGTTTTATGAAATTGGAAAAATATTATCCACAGATGAAAATGCCAAGATGTCATTTTCTATGATTCCAACAGAATCAAAATCTCTTTTACAATTAAGAGTATCAACAAATAGTCCAATTGAAAATCAAATAGGATCAGGGACAGAAATTAATCCATTAGAATTTTTCAACATTAATGAAATCACTAGATCAAATTATTTTTCTGGCGGAAATTATCCATTAAATTCTTTATTTCAAATAATCATATTATCGGATGAAGAAAATAAGGTATCAGATATCAAAGGAAACATCATACCAACCCAAAATATTGACGGAATGGAAATGCCAACAAAATTTACAACAGAAGGATGGATTTTTGATCCAAATAAAGGAGAACAAATTCAAGGTAAATTCATTTTTGGAGAACGTGATTCAATAAATGAAGAGGAATTACAATTTTCACTTGGCGGAGACAATATGAAATATGAAGAACCAGAAACAGACGAATCAATTATAGTAGTAGGAGTTATTGCAATAGTTTCTATTGGTGCAGCAATTTTTTATCTTAAAGGATATAAAAAATAATTAAACTAAAAGAACTGCAGCTGCAAAAACAGTGGTCCACTTTCCATCCTTATCACCTTTTGTAGATTGAGTTACATTATGTGTATTGTAAATCTCACCAGAAATGGACCATTGTTGTCTTTTTTCATCCCAATCTTTGTCAGCATCAAAAGGAATGCCCAATGAAGAGGCCAACATTTGAGCTGCTATATCTTCTGCATAATCACCTGCTTGAATTTCATTTTGACCAAATGATTCATACTCAGAGAGATAACCATATCTTTCGTTATCTTTAGGTTGTGCAATTCCAACTGAAGCAGAACAAACTCTATGAGGCTCTTTTGTTTGATTTTTTGAATAAATGGTAAACAAAATCTGCCCGGCTTTAATTTTTTTCAAACCTTCTTTACGACTAATCAGTTTTGCATGAGGAGGGAAAATACTTGAAATCAACACAAGATTAGTTCCAGCAATCCCAGCATCCCTTAAAGCATATTCAAAACTAGTTAGTCTATCTTCATGAACACCTTTACCTTTTGTGAGAAACAATTCTTTGGCAACTAAATCTAACATTTCTGAATTCCTGATAGAGAATTATTATTTATACTTTAATTCTAAAGAATTAAAATCACTAATCTGATTTGGATTTTTTCTTTTTCTTACGTTTGTCAGGTTCAGACTTAATTTGAGTAAGAAAGATGAATGTGAAAAATGCACCCAATCCAACATTAATCAAACCCATAAAGGTAATCATCATTTTGAGATTTGGAGGCGTGATAGCTGATAATCCAATTAGAATACCAACAATACCTGTTGCAAAAAACATCATCATTAGAACCTTAACTCGAGTTGGTTCAATGTATCTCATAACAATTATCAAAAAGCCAATGTTATAAATTGAAAGGTGTAGAGATTATTTTAAAAAACACAGGGTTTGGCTCAGGTAACACTTTAAAGCTTCATAAAGTTCATTTTACTTCGTGCCACTGTAGCTCAGCCTGGTAGAGCAACTGATTTGTAATCAGTAGGTCATGGGTTCAGATCCCGTCAGTGGCTTTAAATTTTCAAAATAATACGGAGTAAATTCACAATACGAATAAGTATGCTGTAATGAAAAACAGATTATGGATGAAGGTTATGTTGTAGAAGATTATAAAAAAAATGAAAAAGTGATCAAAAGAGCCACATTCAATTCATTAATCATATCAATAATCATCATAACAGGAATTGCAGCATTTTTTGCAGGATCATTTGTTTCTAATTTAAGTTCTGAGCAAATATCCCAAAAAGAATTAGATAATGCAATTGCAGAGTTAGAATTAAAAATTCTCGAAAAACAATTACCAACAAAACAACCAAGTATACCACTAGAGATATCTGCAGATAATGATCCAGTAATTGGTAATCCAGATGCACCAATCACAATAATAGAATTTTCAGATTTTCAATGTCCATTTTGTGCACGATTTCACATACAAACACTTCCAACAATAATGGAAGAATATATTGAAAAAGGTAGTGTGAAATTGGTATTCAGGGACTTTCCAATTCAAAGCATTCATCCTAATGCAGTACCAGCATCTGTAGCAGCAGAATGCGCAAATGAACAAGGGAAGTTTAAACAAATGCACGACATGTTATTTGAAAAACAAAAGGAATGGAGTAATTTGGAAACAGTTTATGCAATTGAATTGTTTAATCAATATTCAGAACAAATCAATTTAGAACAAGAACGATTTAGTTCGTGCTTATCAACTGCAAAATATGTCAAAGAAATTCAAAATGATCTAGATGATGGAAGAACATACGGAGTTACAGGAACACCAGGATTTTTTATAGGAAATCAACAAATAGGATTTGTTGAATTGAAAGGAGCTCAACCATTTGAAAGTTTTAAAAATGTCATTGATAGGCAGTTAGGAAATTAAAATAACAAGCGTTTATTAGACCTGAAAAAAGTTTCTGGGTTATCGGAATAATGACGAGTGGGCAATGAGCTTTATCGTCATTGCTTAAGAGAAGAAAACAAAATGACAAAATTTAAAGATCTAGGATTAAAAGAAGAAGTACTAAGAGGAATTACTGATCAAGGTTTTGAAGAAGCATTTGAAATTCAAGAAGCAGTAATTCCAGTGTTATTATCAGGCAGAGACGTAGTGGGTCAAGCCCATACAGGTTCTGGAAAGACAGCAGCATTTGCATTATCAATGTTAAATGATATAACTCCAAAAAAAGGAATTCAAGGACTAATCATGGCACCAACAAGAGAATTAGCTATGCAAATTAGTACAGAAATCAAAAAAATGGGAAAACATACAGGAATTAGAATTGCAACAGTATACGGCGGACAAGGAATGGGAATTCAATTAGATGCACTACATAGAGGAGTAGAAATTATTGTAGCAACACCAGGTAGACTAATAGATCATCTCAAAAGAGGTTCAATTGAATTAGGAGATATTACTCACATCGTACTGGATGAAGCAGACACGATGTTAGATATGGGATTCGTAGATGATATTCAATTTATTTTAGATTTATCACCAGAAGACAGGGTAATGTCTTTATTTTCAGCAACAATGCCAACAGCAATTTTGAGATTATCTGAAGATTATCTACACAATCCAAAACAATTCTTGTTGGATGCAGATGACCTAAGTGGCGAAGGAATAGATCAATCATTTTTAGTAATTAAAGACAGAGACAAATTCAAGTATCTTTTAGATTTCATTAAAAAAACAAGAGGACAATCAGTGGTGTTTTGTTCAACAAAATATAGAACAAGAGATGTAGCAAAATTTCTACACCAAGAAAAATACAATGCAGTTGCTATTGAAGGAGACATGTCACAAAGTAGAAGAGAACAATCAATGGGTAAATTTAGAAGCGGTAAAGCAGATATCTTAGTTGCAACAGATGTTGCCTCAAGAGGAATAGACGTGCCAAAAGTAGAATTAGTTGTCAATTACGACGTACCAAACCAAGAGATGGCATATTTTCATAGAATAGGACGAACTGCCAGAGCAGGAGCAGAAGGAAAAGCAATTACATTTGTATCATACTCATCAGTAGGAGATTGGAATATAATTAAACGCCAAATCAAGGTACCACTTCGAGATCTAAATCAAGAAATGAATATTGAGATTTCAATCCCAGATCCACTAAAAAGACAATCATCTCCACGAAGATATGGCGGCGGAGGATCTAGATCAAACTATTCAAGAGGTGGAAGCAGAGGCGGTGGCTACGGCAGAGGCGGTGGCTACGGCAGAGGCGGTGGCGGTGGCTACGGCAGAGATAACAGAGGGGGCAAGAGAAGAGATAACGACAATGATGGAAAAAATAGCTACGGTGGACGTAGTAGATGGTAATATTACAAAAATTTAAAGACAAGAAACACCATAGTAAGTTAAGGTAAAAGAATGCACAAAGGATTCATTTTATTAAATTGTGATTTGGGGGCAGAGGAATACATTGTTGACGAATTAAAACAAATGTCAATAATTAGTAATGCATACTTAACTTTTGGAGCATATGATGTTGTTGCAGAAATAGAAACAGATGATCAAGAAGGTTTTGAAAAAGTAGTTGCAACTATCAGAAAACTATCAAGAGTAGTCAGCACTATGACATTAAATGTTATTGATACAAGTAAATAGATTCAAAATAAATCACATAACAAAAATTATCTTTTATCCAACTTCCTTTGTAATTTTGAATTTTCTTTTTCCAATGTATTGACTTTCTTTACTACTTTTTTTAATTCCAGATTCATTTTTTTCAAATCCTTCTCAACTTTTAGGAGATTGTTTAGTGAACGAGGGACTTTTTTAGGAATAGGTTCTTTTGAGGATTCAGTTTTTTCCTTCAATTCTATGATTTCTAACAATGTTCTTTTTAGATCTTTCTACTGAAAATCAACAACTATGTTTCTTTTTCATCATATTGTGATTCGAATTCCTTGAGAACTTTATAGTATGCTTCAGAATCTATTTCTTTTAACTGAGCAAGTAAATCAAAAAAACTTTTGTCAACGTCATCAGTCATACGATATCAACTGTGTACATAGGTAAAATTATTACTATTTGTGAAATAAAAAACTAGTGTCTAGAGACAATTAGCACTAGTAAAAAAATTAAATTTTAAATAAATATAAAAAATATTTTTGTAAAATTAGATAAAAGATGACAGACATAATTTGGGGAAACGGTCAAAAAATAATTTCAACAGACAGTTTTCAGATAAACGTAACTCATAGAAAAGATGGAAATTCCGATGAATATCCAGATTCTGTAAAAATCATCATCTCAGGAGTGGATTTACCAGGATTGTCAGATAATAAATCAGATTGGACAGTAGAAAATCTTCAAAGTGTAATTGTAAACGCATTTCTAAAATGTGAAATTGATTCAAAGACACCAGAAGGGCATTTAATTGCAAAAGTATCGCATTCAGGGGCAGCGGGATACTAAGTGTGGAATTCCATCATTATTACAAATCAACAAAGAAAAAACGAAGATATTAAAAAAGTAATCAATGGAAAAAATTCATCAATAGTTATAAAAAATTTTTTAAAAAAAGAAGATTGTCAAAAAATAATTGAAAAAATATCTACAATGAATATTGAAAGAGATTCAAAAAAATTTAATCATATTGGTCCATTTTTAATGAATTACATCACAAAAAAAGAAGAATATTTTGATAGTGCAGAAGAAGCAAATGAAATATTTAAAAAAATCTTTTTGAATGTAGAGGATCCAATTAATAAAATTAAAACAACGATATCAAAATTTTTCCCTAATTATGAAGTTTCAGAAACTAAAGAAAATAATAGAAATTATGCATCATGTACTATTAGACGACACACAAATGGCAAATCAATTCCATTGCACAAGGACAATGTAAGTTATGAAGGTGTAGAGTATCAAGTATCTAAAATAAATAAACAATTATCATGTGTTTTACACTTACAAGAAACAGAAAAAGGCGGAAATTTATCAATATACAATAAGCAATGGGAAAAAAAATTAGAGAGACATAGAGAAGTAGAATTTGGATATAATCCAATTGTAAAAAAAAACATAGTGGTAGATACAATCAAATCAGAAATAGGAGATTTAGTTATAATTAATCCCAATTATCTTCACGAAGTAAAGAAAATTCAAGGTAATTCAGACAGGGTGACATTAGGAATATTCTTTGGAATTGAAGAAAATACTAAAAAGATCTTTTCTTGGGCATAATTTTTATCAAATTATCAGAAATAGACAAAAATGGATTTATGATGATTAAAAGGACAACAAAGGAATAATTGTTATATGAGTTAATCAGGATTGTTTCAAATTGCAGAAAATTGAATATGAAGGAACAGTATGGGTACTAAATTACAATAATCCTGAACCATTATTGGATCATTCAATTCACATGTTAGAAAGGCATGGGGTAAAACGTGAAGATATGGAAATTACAGAAACACCTAAAGCAAAAGTAGGGGAAATTGTGATAGAAATATGGCCCTATGAGTTAGTTGTGGCAAGGGTCAGAACAACTAGAAATGATTCATTTATCAGCGGTACAGAATTTACTATAGAATTAAAATTAGATGAAGATGGAAATTACGTAGATTACCTTTGAAGAAAAAGAAAATTCAAAACATCATAATCCTTAGTATTGCAATAATAATTATTGGTGCAATAATTGCATATAATTATTCAGCAGATACTACAAAACAAAAAGGATTGCAGTTTGGAAATGAATTAAGTCAAATTGAGAATGAACTTTCAGAAATTCAAAATAAATTTTATTCTGAAAAGACCAAATGGGAAGAAGGAGATAGTTCAAAAGAAGAATTATTGAAATTTTATGAAGAGCACATAAATAATTTTCAAGAAACTATATCAAAATATGACAAATTGACACCACCAGAATTATTTCAAAGTTCAGTCACATTATTGAAAATGTCAGCTGAAACTCAACTTGAAAGCGATTTACAATTTATTGATTGGATTAAAACAGGTAACGAGGCCTCCAAAATTCGTTCAGATACTTTAATTCAAGAAGCATATGAGTATCAGAATTTAGGATTAGTTGAATTTCAAACGGCAAAAGTAGGAATAAAACATTATGTTGGAGGAGAAAAGTTCGAAGAACCACAAGGGGTATCACCACAACAAGTTTTACAAGTTTCAGAAAAAATGAGAAAACAATGCAACGAACAATTTAAAAACGAATCAGGCGAATTTGATTCTAGTGAAATAGAAATTGAATGGTTTAATTGCAATAATAAAGCTGAAGAGTGGAAAAAAGAACACATGCCATAGATCAAAATACCATTATAATAAATTAGAATCTTCCAATAATTTCAAAGTAGAAGAAAGTTCTTTGATCAAATCAGAGTTCTCAAGAGGGGTCAGTTTAGAGAATTTTATAGGAAATGTAATTGTCAACATGTCCTGATCAGTATGAGAAATTCCAACAAAGTGAGAAGAATTATTTATTTTTGATAAAAAATTATCCCATTTACGAAGATGTTCAGAAACCCGAGATACATTTTGTTGAACATTAGATAGATTAGTATTCAAATCCGTATCAAATAATTTGAATTTAACAAGAGGAATCATTATCATTCCACCAGATATTTTGTCATGATTTTTAATTTTTGATAGAATTACATCATCTGGATTTTCTGATGAGGATAAATTACCAAAATCAGGATCAAAGTACCCAGTAATTAATTTAGAAGAATCAAATATTCTATAATATCCATCTTCAAAATCTAATTTCCAGGTTCCCAAGAAAAATATTCAATTAAAACTAGTTACTAAACTTTTATTTGAAAACAAAATTAGAAAAAGATTTCAGGCATGAAAATGAAAATTTAATCATCATTTTCTAGCATATCTAATGCTTTTTGTAACGAAATTTCAAGTTGATGAATTCGCTTTCTAAGTTCAATATTTTCATCCCTTAAGGAATCTCTCTCCTTAGTAAGAATTTCATTCAAATCCATATCAAAACTAAGAACTAATAGTATTTTTAGATTACAATTTAAAGAAATCAGTTTATTAAATAAATCTCTAATTACATAGTATGAGAATTTACCAAATTCTCATCTAACAGTTTTATTTCAAAAATATCCTTTAAAAAATATTTTTGTTTAGAATGATAGTTACAAAGCAATACAGAAGACTTTGAATCTCCAACATGAAATATTGTAAGATTAACAGGTTTATTGATACAACATATTCGATCAACTTTGATTCCAGTTTCACGAGTAGCCATTTCTAGCCATACAGATTTTTGAATTTTATTTAGATTACGAATAGATTGTAATGCTAAAGTTTGTTTCTTTATTTGTCTCAAAGTTTTTCGAAGTTCTGGAGATAAATTTTCTAACAATACTAGACATAAAATCTCGGTTTACATAAATTTATCAGATTAAAAAAAGATAATTAAATAAACTAGGAATCAAAATAAGATTATGACAATCGCAAAAGAAAATAAAGAATTTATCAATAGTTTAATTGAATATTACATTAGTGAATCAGAGTCATATAGGGAAATTGCAGAGGAATTTCGTCCAGAAATAGAATCAGTTCAAGATACCGCATTTGGAATAATTACAGGATGTGTATATTCAGGATTCCTTCAAGCTTATCAAAATCAGCAGCAAACAGCAAGTTTAGAAGACATCAAAGAATTTAATGAAATGATAAAACAGAAGGCACCAGAAATCAAAAAAGCGATTTCATCTCAAAGGAAAACAGATCATCAATCAAATGATAAAACAGAATGAGAAGAAATTAGGCATAAAAATATCTAAAAATGTAATAAAAATAGTAGAAAATTGCAGTACAGTTTAATTTGAATTATGAAATGATAAAATTATGAATATTGACGGTAGTAAAATCATTTTTAGTCTTGGGGTAACAGCTGCAATAGCAACAGCCGTAATTGCACTCTATTTTTCAATTCGTTAGAGATAAATCATTAAGATAAAATCAATAATTTATGTCAGCAACAAATGAATTCAAAATTACACAGATAGTAGACAATGGACAAATAATACAATTAACATTAATTGAAAACGTATCAACTGAACCAATTTCCCAAAAACAATTAATCATTGAAAACGTATCCAAAAAGTTGGATGCAGAAACAAAAGAACAGGTAATGCCACTATTAGAAGCAATATTACAAGCTCAACCAACTGTAAATATGAAATCATATCAACAAACACAGATTACAATTGCAATGCCAAAATCAAGATATGATGGAATGGGAAGACCACAAGTTGGAAATACTATAAATGTAGATTTAAAAAAAATCTAAAGTTCTGAATTTACTTCATCTAAAGTATGTAATGGCAAAGAACAAGAAAAATTTTTACAAATGAAGACAGAAGTTTGATCTTCAAAAGATTTACCTGAAAAGAAAGGATAATCAGAAAGGGCATTCAATTGTTCAGAATTTTTAATGGTCACCATAAAAGAACTTGGCAAATAACTTGTAAATAGAGAAGTACAAATTTCAGAATTTTCAGAATTTATAATAGTTATTTCAATAGGTTTTTCCAAATATACAGAAAGAGTATTTAACAAATATCCAAATCCAAATGGGTTTTCTGCGGCCATTTGTGCCTGAGATTCCATAATTTTAATGGAAATATCAAGAAAAGATTGTTCTTGAGATAGATGATATAGTCTTAACAGTACAAAAGATGAAACAGAATTTCCCGAAGGCAAAGATAAATCATAATTGCTCTTTGGACGAATGATTAATTTTTCATGATTATCAGAAGTCATAAAGAAACTATTGTTTTCTGAGTCCCAAAAATGATCAATTAAATGATTACCCAATTTCAATCCAAGTTTGAGATATTTTTGATCAGGTTCAATTTCAAATACATCCAATAAAGCATTAATAAAATAAGAATAATCTTCAAGGTAACCATTAATTTTTGCATCACCATTTTTGTAAGTTCTTAATAGATTATCATCAACAAACAAATTCTTTTCAATAAAGGAAATACAATTTTTGGCAGCATTTAGATATCGTATGTCATTTGTAACACGGTATCCTTTTGCAAAAGCAGTTATCATCAAAGAATTCCAGGAAACTAGAATTTTATCATCTAATCCAGGAGAAACTCTTTTTGATCTTACTTCTAATAATTTTTTTGAGCAAGAATCTATAATCTCATGAACCTTTTGTTCAGATATTCCAAAATTAAATGCGATTGTTGAAGCATTAAGATTATTACAAAGAATACTATTGCCTTCCCAATTCCCACCATCAGTTACGTCAAAATAAAGACAAAATAGTTCAGCGTCATCACCAAGAATTTTTTTAATTTCATGTTTAGTCCAAACATAAAATTTTCCTTCTACACCTTCAGAATCCGCATCATAAGCAGAATAAAATCCTCCCTCTGATGAAGTCATTTCACGTAAAACAAAATCAAGAGTTTTTTGTAAAACATCCAGATAAAATGGGTCTTTGGTAATTTGATATGCTTCGCAATAGTTTACAGGCATGAGAGCATTATCATAGAGCATTTTTTCAAAATGAGGTACTAGCCATTTTGTATCAGTTGAATACCTATGGAATCCTCCCCCAATTTGATCAAAAATTCCACCCTTTGCCATTTTTTTCAAAGTTTTTAATGCAAATTCATTAAATTTTGACAAATTTGCCATTTTTGCATATCTAAATAGAAATGAAATATTTGCAGCATTTGGAAATTTAGGAGCAGAACCAAATCCCCCATAAGTAGGATCTCCCAATTGAAATAAATTCATTGCAGCTTCATCAAGCAAGGTTCGTTCTAATTTTGAAGGAGTTGTAATTTTTTCAGTTTTCTGTAATGCGTAAAGAAAACTGTCTGCAGATTTTTCAACATCTTTTGGTTTCTCCTTCCATGCTTGTGCTAATTGTCTACAGATACTTCCAAATCCAGGACGTCCATAGGAATCCAAAACAGGGAAATATGTTCCAGCATAGAATGGTTTTTGATCAGGTGTAAGAAAAATACTCAATGGCCAACCACCTTGGCCAGTAGCTATTTGACAAACTTTTTGATAAATATCATCAATGTCAGGGCGTTCTTCACGATCAACTTTTATGTTTACAAAATGTTCATTCATAAATTCAGCAACATCATTATTTTCAAATGATTCATGTGCCATTACATGACACCAATGGCATGCACTATATCCAATACTTAGAAAAATAGGTTTGTTCTCATCTTTTGCTTTTTTTAGTGCTTCATCATTCCACCCATACCAATCAACGGGATTATCAGCATGTTGAAGTAAGTAAGGACTGGTTTCATGAATTAGATTATTTCCAGCCATAATTTACCAAAGTGTTTTGAATATTTGTACCTAGATATGAAGAGTTTCACCAAATTCCCTTACCCTCAGTTAATTCATAAATTCGGACATTGATTCTTTTGAGAAATTTAGATTTTGATTTGTCTGCTTTTTTATCATGACTGTAATCTTTTTTCTTTAGGAGTTCCTCTAGTCTTGCCAATTGTTCTAGAGATAATTTATCAAACTCATGTTTGGAAGAAGAAATTAAGGTTAGTAGCTTTACACGTTCACGATCCTCAGAAGTAACATCAGCCATACAATGTCAGAGACTTTTTTTAAAATAAATCTTATCTTGATTGAGATAATTTATGAGGAAAAAAATTAAAACAGTATGTTAAAATTCAATGAAAAAATTTTTGATTTATGGGAAAAATGCGCGCAATGGTGCTTTCAGAATGTGCAAAAATTGAAACTAATCCATTAAAATCAACTGAAATAGATAAACATGAAATTAAGGAATCAGATGAAATTCTACTTAAAATTGAAGCATGTGGGGTTTGTCACTCACAACTTCATGGAATCGAAGGAGATTGGCAGCATATTGGAATTCCAGCAACACTACCAATTGTTCCAGGACACGAAGTTGTTGGAAAAGTAATTGAAATTGGAAAAGATGTAACTAAATTCAAAATAGGAGAAAGAGCAGGAATCACACCATTGCTTGAAGCATGTAAAGAATGTCAATATTGTAAAGAGGGAAAAGAGTACCTTTGTGAATCTTCAAAAATCACCGGTGAAACCCTGAAAGGAGGATACTCTGAATACATTACAGTCAAACAAGATTTTGCAACTAAAGTTCCAGAAAAAATGAAATCAGAATATGCTGCACCACTATTTTGTGCAGGAATTACAGCTTACAAAGCAGTCAAAGCAGCAGAGCCAACATTAGATAAAAAAATAGGAATTTTTGGTATTGGGGGAGTAGGCCACATGGCAATACAGTTCGCAAAAATTGAGAAAACAAAAGTAATTGCATTTTCAAGATCACAAAATCATCTAGATGTTGCAAAAAGATTAGGGGCAGTTGATGCAATGATATTTTCAAAAGAACAAGAAGAATTTTTAAATAAATTAAGTCAAAAACACGGCTTATTGGATGCAGCAATTGTTTTTGCTCCATCAGATATTGTTACAGATACTGCAATAAAATCAGTGAAGAAGGGTGGAACTATTGTAATTGCAACAATTGGGGAAAGACCTGAATTTATTGCATTTGAAGAAAAAACAATCAGAGGCACATTGATTGGTTCAACAAAAGATATGGAGCAAGTAATTAAACTATGTAATGAAAATGAAATTGAAGTTATTTATGAAACATTTCCTCTGGAAAAAGCAAACGAGGCATTAAAAAAATTGAAGGATTCAGAAATTGATGCACGTGCAGTTTTGGTTCCAAATATTTAGAGGTCATATAGAGAAATAAAATGAATTGTCAAAGATGCCATCACACAGATGAAGCTCATATTCCAGATAAAGAAAGTAAATTAATGATAAAATTAGGAAAATGTAAAATTCCAACATGCACATGTTCTCAGTATAGCAATCCAATTCAAGAAATCGATGAAGATTTATTGTAAATATATAGAAAAAATTTCCTAGATAATTCCTAAATCATTTAATTCTTTTTGTATTTCTGAATCAACTCTAGCACCAGAGCCACATTTACTACACATTCCTGTTTCATCAGGATCTTCAGACATTTTTTTTTCACATTCTACACATTTGTTTATCCCTTTTTTGAATCCCATATCTATAGTTCAATAATCTCGTTTAGATAAATATTTTCAAAATAATGGAAACAGTAAAAAATCATAGTAACAATTCATATACGAAATAAAAATATTCATTGTATGGATAAACACAAGCCATCAGATGAAATGATTAAAGATTTGGATAATTTATTATCAAAATTAAATGGAATGGAGATTGTTGCATCAGATGATTATCAAAAAAATTCAATTAAAGTGATGAGAGCATTAGTAGAAGGTCAAATGCATTCAATTAATGAATTTCAGCATTTGAAAAAAGCAATAGATTTGGTAACTTTACAATTATTCGATGTACAAAACAAAGTTAAGAATTAAGTCTAGTGTCACTAATCCCACAACTGCTGCAACGGTATAAGTTAGATTTTTGAAGTTTTTTTTCTAAATTCATTTCGTGACCACAGCACGCACAAGCAATCTTATCTGAATCATTATTCATCTTTGTTTAATTCCTTTGAATCTTTATCGGAGTCATCTGAATCTTTATCGGAGTCATCTGAATCTTTATCGGAGTCATCTGAAACCCTTACAACATAATCAGGTTTTGGTTCAGAAATATCATCATTATTACATGGAGGTTTGTATTGAGCAATAATCTTTTGAATTACATTATGACGTTTTTCTTCACTTGATTCAAACATTGGAAAAATTGCAAGATACAAGGATTGTTCAGAGCCAGATTTTTGTAACCAGCACTTGAATTGCTCATGAGATGTAAAAAATGATTTTTCATCAGTTTTTTGACAATCCCCAACATAGACCATGTCAAATTTATCTTTGTTTCTGGATAAGATCAAATAAACTAATTTTTCCATTGGAGGACCCCATTCTGATAGAGGTATTGGTCCTAGAAACTCATATTGAAGGATTTGAATGCTCAACATAAGTAATTTGAAGTACTTATTTTTCTTTTTATCGGAAAAAAGAGTCTAGTGATAAGATCTAAGAGATTAAGAAGACTTGAAAAGATTAAATTCAAGCCTTATCGATTTCACGTGAATGAAAAAATCCAAAAATATGAGACAAGTTGGATATTCCATGATATTAGTATCAGCCAGTTTATTGGCAGTGTTAATAATTGGCGTAGTTATATGTGAAGATGTTTTGTATGCAGATAACATGTCCAGAAACAATACAGCCCATTTTAATGAGTGTAAGGCAAATGATTTCAAAACAGATGGCTGTGAGATATACTGGGACAGAATAAATAATGAAATTTCAGGAATTTACGTAGATCTGGAAAATTAGTTCTCAATCACTATTAAAAACTAGAAATTATTTTTAATATTATTAGCCTTATTTTGATAGAATTTTGCTTTAACATTATCATCTAATTCATTCAAATAAACATCTGCAAGTTGTTGAAGAGGATAAAAATCCCCAGGTGTAAGAAAAGATAATTTTTCTAAACATTCAATTTTCTTTTCAGAATTTGAGGTTTCAACATAGCATGCATATAATTCAAGTAAAATTTTAGAATCATTAGGATCTAGTTCAGATTTCTTTGTTAATTCTAGAATTCTGTTTTCCGTCTTTTCAATTAAAGAAATACTGGGAGAAGGATGTTTTAGTTCAATACTTTTTTTAATTTTATCAAGTAACCCCATCAAGATATCAAAATATCTTGAAAGTAATAATGTTTATCAAATAAAAAAATCAAATTAATAGCCATTGGCAAAATCAGATACCATATTCTTATCTTTAGTTAATCTATTCATTGCAAAAAATGCACCACCTACAATTCCCGCTTGATAAAAAGTGTACAAAAATATACCTGAGGAAGTAGGATCGGATTTTGTGAAACTCAAAGCCAGAACTGTAACAAAAACAAATGTACTAGCAGAAGAAACTAATCTATTCAAAAATCCAGAATCCAAACCAACGATTCTTTTTGTTGCAGCTGCCATCAACGTGATACTTGAAATAATAAGAAAGGTTGCACCACCATTAGCCATTACAAATGAATGAACCCATGTGATTAGACCATCTTCAAAAATAGATACATCAGGCATTAAACTACCGCCATTTATTGCAAAATTGACTGAACTAAACATGCCACCCATTACAAAAAAGAACAAGAAAATTTTTACAATTGATCTTTTAATTGGACTTCTAATTTCAGCAGGATTTACAGCTCGTTGAGTAATTTTAATTCCATAAAGAAATCCAACAGCCATGGCAGGAATAAACATCAAGTTGATCAGAATTGGTGATTCTCGATTTATAGCATCAATTTGAGGATGAAATATCAAAAAGAGCAATAAAGCCAGTAAAGCAGATGAACAAAATAATATCAATCCAAGATATTTATGCCCACTAGATTCAGATTGGCCGCTCCAATTGTACATTTTATGAGGTCATAAGAAAATGATTAAAAATGCAGCCCAAAAATGATTTGCTCAATGAATCAATTCTGTTTACCCTTTTTAATAGAAAAAAATCAAAAAAGACATGGCAAAAGGTTTTCCAGTTATTGGAATTGGCAGCATAGTATTCATTTTTGGATTAATTTTTGATCTACAAGGACAATCCATAGTCGGTCCTGAATCATCTTTCATGTATGCCAATCCAGATTGGATAACTTATGGAATTCAAATAATGGTTTTAGGAATAACAATTATCGGGGTTGGGACATTATTAAAAATTTTTAAAAAATGAGTCTCTCAGAATCCAGCGCGAATAGGATCACTAGGCTTCATGATTTCCCTTAACAGTATAGTTGCAAATGAACCTCGAGACAATGAAAATTCAACTTTGTTTTTCTCAGAGATATAATCAGTACAATGAATTGCAGCTTGTCTAAATCCACCTTCACTACTAACTTCTTGCATTTCTTTAATGAAAAAATCCTTGGGAGAAATTTCTTCTTCAATCAAAATTTTAGAAATGGAATGGTCAAATCTTGTTTTTTTATAGTAAGAATAACCAACAAAAGGTAATGCAAGATATTGTTCAACCCCATCTTTGAATTTTCCAATTATACTTTTAGAGTCAAAACAGACATCACCAGATTGAGATTCAAATAAATTTTCACCATCTAAAAATGCAGAACTTAGAGATTTATTAAAAATATATGATTCGTATGCTTGAATGTAAAAACGTCTTAAAGATAATGGAATTGCACGTATTGCACGGATAGAGTCATCATGTTCAATCATTTCTTTTAAAACAATTTTTTCAATATCCATTTGAGATGGAACTTTATCATAATATTTTACATAATTTGTTTTGTCAGAAAGTTTTTCACGAATCTCTGTATTTTCTGCGGAATCATATGAGGAAGTGAATGATAATATCAAATCAACAGCAGTATCAAAATCTCTTTGTAAAATTGCCTTTCCAATTAAATGAGTAACAGGTCTTTTGGAACCAAATCTTTGATATCCATAGAAATTTAAAATTTGATTATGTTCAGTAAAAGAAGATAAATCATCAGAGCAATCAGAAATTTGAATTTTAAAATTATTACCAATCATCTCTTTTTTAGATAAGGGTTTTTTTGTGAATCCAATCTTTGTAAGAGAATATTTTTCAGTAGAAAAATCGTCAATAGGTTTACCCTTATGAGGCGAGCCAACATATTGCTCAGTTATAGCAGAAGCATCTTTTAGGCCTAGAGACTTGAGACGAACGCCAGTTTTTCGAAAAACACCAGATAAGGCATGATTAGTATCAATTTTTTTCTTTTTTAGTTTGTAAACAGCATAACCACTTTCATTATTAATAGAATTTGTTGCACGTTTAGAAATTAATTCAGAAACTTCAAAATCTTCAGGATTAATTCTAATTTTACCACCAATACCAGAAAATTTTGTAGTGTAAACAGATATTCCTATTTGTGAGTCAATTTCAGGTATCACTCTACAATCACTGTAAGATATTTACTAATTGCAATATCCGAAGTTTGTCCACCTAGTAAAATTTTGTATGTTCCAGGTAAAGCATCATCAGAAGTGGAAAGTTCAATATGTACAGCAACAGAATCATTAGAATTTAATTCAAAGTTTTCAGAAGAATTATGAATTAAATCAACAGTTAGAAAGTCGTGAGTGGTAGAAATAATTGAAGAAACTTCGATAATATCATTTTCAAATTGTGGAGAAAATATGATGTGATTAGCGACAGAATCATTAGAAGAAAGTTTAACATTATCAGATTCAAGTTGAATTTCAAATGGTAAAGATACAGATGTATCTACGACACCAATTTTGTTTTCAACCCATTCAGTGAACCAAATTTTTTCACCAGATACAGCAAAATCAAAAATTTGTGCAACACCACAATTTTCCATTACTTGCAATCCAGAATCACAATCAGCCCAGTTAGGGTTTTTTGAAGGTACATGATACTCTACAAGAGTTTGTTCTTTTGGATCCATTACTGAAATATTATTTGCTGTTTGTGCATTAAATACAAGTTGTCCTTGATCATTATTTTCAATCCAATAAGGTCTAGAAATAGGTGATTTGACAATACCTGTTTGATTTCCAAAGGTTTCCAAGATAGGATCAGCAGTCATATATTGAATAAATTGTTCAGTTGCAGGATCAAAACTGAAAAATGAGGAAGAAGTCGTATCAGCTAGCCACAATGTACCATCATCAGAAAAAGTTACACCGTTTGGAGTAAGTAGTTGTACAGGTAAAGGGTAACCAGTAATGTAATCAATTAATGGCAAGAATGGCTGTCCAGAATTTGTTACATCATTAAGATAATCATTTTGATTAAATTGAACTAAAATCCCTCCTTGTTGAAACAACCAATTTGTATACCAAATGTCGTCATTTCCATCGATTGCAAAATCAGCTGTTACTGAGTCATCTACAGGAGAAGGCACACTTAGATAATTTACTTCGGTGTCAGTAGGATTTACATCCAGAATGGTTAATTTGTTTCCAGTAAAATCATTAATGATAATTTGAGAGCCATCAATTCTAAGTTTTTGAGGTAATGAATTTCCATCAGAGGGATAAGACAATCGCTCATATTCCTCATCAAGTGTAGAGAATTTCCAAACTGAATCATAAGTTTCATCAGTGAACCAAACAGAACCATCGGGAGCATAATCTATTCCCCACATCATTGAACGAGCACCGTCAGGCCATGTAGGATTTTCAAATTCGACAAATGTTTGAGTTACAGGATTAAATTTTGCAAGGTTTCCAGTATTAGTTTGAGCAAACCAAACATTTCCATCATAATCAGATGTAATGGCTAACGGATTGGTACAATCAGTAGGAATAACAAATTCTTGAACAAACTTTGTTGATTTTGCAATTTTATCAGAACTACAAAATTGAGTTCGTTGTTCATCAGGATAATTATCTGCAGGAGTACCAGTAATTGTTACCGTAGGATCATTCATAGCTGCATAATCTACTTGTTCATCATATCCAGGAATAGCAATTAAAACTCCAGAGGTCAACATCAGACCTCCAAGAAAAGCAAAAGCCAAAATTCCCTTAGTCTGTTTTTTCACAGATTTTTTTAAACAATACTGTTAATATCTCATTCCCAGAAAATCACAATAATTTCAAATTACCAGTGATTTTATCAATCAAATTTTCAGGTGCAGGGCCTATAGATATACAAGTTGTAGTTCCTGGTGCCAATTGAGTATGTCCAGCATCAGAAATTTCAGACCAAGGTAAATTCAAATCAATGGCATGTCGTTTTACTTCTTGTAATTCTTTAATTCCTGAAACTTTAACAACGACTTTCTCTTGTCCACCCCACCATTCGGACCACCATTCAGGATGTGATTTTCTAACATGTTCTGAACCCATGACACATGCGTGACCAACTTGAGCAGCTATCTTACCCTTACCCATTCCCAAATCAGTCCTAACAGCAATTACTTGTTTAATTTCACCCATATCATCTTCACAAATAGGCACAATGAAAAACTTTGGAATTAAATAATTGACAAAGAACCAAAATCTGTGTACTATGATGTAATTATTGTGGGAGGCAGTATTGCAGGATTATTAACTGCAAGAGAAATTTCTTCCAAAAAATTTTCAGTATTAGTAATTGAAGAAGATTATGAAATTGGGACACCTGAACATTGTGGTGGATTAGTAAGTATTGCAGGTCTAGAAGAATTAGGAATCATTCCGTTTAAAAAAACTTTTGAACATATGATTGAATCTGCAAAAATTACATCACCTAATGGAGAAAGTTTCACAATCAATTCAAAAAATCAAAAAGTAGCAGAAATTAGCAGAAGAGAATTAGATAAACAAGTTGCATTTCAAGCTCAAAAAAATGGTGCAGTGATAAAAGTTAGAACAAGTTTTCAGGAAATGACAGAAACAGGAATTAGGACAAATGAAGAAAAAATTGATTGTAAAATTTTTGTGGATGCAAGAGGAGTGTCATCACTAATTCACAAAGATCGAACAGGGATTTTATCATCTGCACAATATGAAATTTATGCAGATTGGATTAAAAAGGGAAAAGTGGAAGTTATTTTTGATCAAGAGAAATATCCAGGGTTTTTTGCATGGGTAATTCCATCAGCTGAAGGAAAAGGAAAAGTGGGAATTGCAGGAAAAGGCATCAATGTATCTGAAACATTAAATGAATTTCTTAAGCAAAAAGGAGAATTTTCAACAATAAGGAAAATTTTTGCACCTATCTGGATTAAGGGTCCAATCAAACGATTTGTCGAAGACAATGTAGTCATAGTAGGAGATGCGGCAGGACAAGCAAAACCAACAACAGCAGGAGGAATTTTTACAAGCGGAATGGGAGGAGTATATGCAGGACAAGCTATATCCAAATTTTTAAAAACAAATGAAAAAACAGATCTTTTAGATTATCAAAAAAAATGGACTGAGAGATTTGGTAAAGAATTTGATAAACAAATGTTAGCAAGAAAAATTTTAGAAAGGATTGATAATGAAACGATCAATAAATTATTTGAATCAATAACCCCAGAAATTGTCAATGAAATTTCAGAAAAAGATGATTTTGATTTTCATACAAGTTCAATTATCAAATTAGTAGGAATCAAAAATTCATTGAAAACAGCTCAAACATTAGTCAGTAGTGAATTGAAAAAAATATTGGGTTAAATCCAACACAATTTCTAAGGAAAGTATAAATGATGTTTCCAGAAAAATTGAGCATGTCATCTACTATATCATTACCAACATGCAGTTGTTGCCATAGAGCAATTATGCCTAATGATAAATGTGTTAAATTCAATTGCCCTGAATGTGGGGTTGACCTTATTTGGAGATGTGAAAGTTGTAGAGAAGCAGCAAGAAACTATACCTGCTCTTCATGTAACTTCACGGGACCTTAAGTAAAATGACGGATATTGTATTAATAGCAAAAATTCTTCCAACAGGGATGGAAGTGGATTTAGATAAATTAGCAGAAACTGTGAAAACATCACTAAAAGATGGAATTACTTTAAATCGACATGAAAAAGAACCGCTAGCTTTTGGATTAGAATGTCTAAAGGCACAATTCGTATTAGAAGATAAAGAAGGACAAATGGATTCACTAGAGGATACTGTCAGAGCAGTTGAAGGAGTCAGTGAATTTGAAGTACTCAGTATGAGTCGTAATTAACATAACAGTAATTAGCATAACAAGAATTAATTGATTTTATGGTACGCAAAGAAGAGCCTTTGCAAATGAGAATTGGTGAAGCAAAACAAAGAGACGTAGGCAAAAAACGTGCCAGAATAGGTCCAAAAGCAATGGATTTTCTCAAAGCTGAGCCAGGAGACATAATTGAAATCATGGGTTCAAGGACAAGTTGTGCCATTATTTGGCCTGCAGATGAGGATGAAAAATTCCCAGATATAATTAGCATAGATGGACAAACAAGGAAAAATGTTGGAGGGACTTTAAACGACATAGTAAAAGTTAGAAAAGTAATTTCAAAAATTGCAAAAACAATTACACTAACTCCACTCAACGATGCAGTAACAATTGATAAAGAATTCATGGATTTTGTTAAAAATAGATTGAAAGGATTACCAGTAACTCATGGAGATAAAATTTCTGTAATGATATTAGGAAACTCCATGGACTTTAAAATTACAAAAACTTCACCTAAAGGAATTATCAATATAGACAAAACAACTGAATTAAATATTTCAACAGAAACGTCAATCGACAGAAAAGTCAGAGTCACATATGAAGAAGTTGGCGGGTTAAAAGAAAAAACTAAAGCAATGAGAGAAATTGTTGAGTTGCCATTAAGACATCCAGAATTATTTTCCAGATTAGGAATTGAACCACATAGCGGAATTTTACTATATGGTCCACCAGGATGCGGAAAAACATTACTTGCAAAAGTTATGGCAAGCGAATCTGAAGCTAACATGTATCCAATTAACGGTCCAGAAATCATGAACAAATACTACGGTGAAACAGAAGCTAAATTAAGAGAAATTTTTAAAGAAGCAAAAGATAATTCACCAAGCATCATCTTCATTGATGAAATTGATGCGATAGCACCAAAAAGAGAAGAAGTGTACGGAGATGTGGAAAAAAGAGTGGTAGCACAATTACTTGCATTAATGGACGGATTAAACGATAGAGGAAATGTCATTGTTTTAGGAGCAACCAATAGACCAGATAGTGTAGATCCAGCTCTTAGAAGGCCAGGAAGATTTGACAGAGAATTTGAAATCAGTGTGCCTAACGAGGATGGAAGATATGAAATTTTACAAATTCATACAAGAGGAATGCCAATAAATGAAGAAATCGATCTCAAGGAATTGTCAGCAGAATTACATGGATACACAGGTGCAGATATCAAATCACTATGTAGAGAAGCTGCAATGAAATCAATTCGTAGGTATTTACCAGAAATTGATCTTGAAACTGAAAAAATTTCTTCAGAAGTTTTACAATCAATGCAAATCAAATTAGTTGATTTTTACGATGCGATGCACGAAGTTGTCCCTACTGCAATGAGAGAATTTTATGTTGAAAGACCAAAAATTTGGTGGAATGATGTCGGAGGTTTGGAGAAGATTAAGAAAAGTTTAACAGATAATATAATTACAGCAGTTAAAGAACCAAGTAAATTTACAAAAATGGGCATCAAGCCCCCAAAAGGAGTTTTAATTTATGGTCCACCAGGATGCGGAAAAACATTACTTGCAAGAGCAGTAGCAACTGAAACAGGTGCAAATATGATTTTAGTTAGAGGTCCAGAAATTCTTTCTAAATGGGTGGGAGAATCAGAAAAAGCAATAAGAGAAATTTTTAGAAAAGCAAAAGCATCGTCACCATGTGTAATAATTTTTGATGAATTAGACGCACTAGCAAAATCAAAATCAGGAGAAGGAGGATCAGGAGAAACCATACTTAGCCAGCTATTAACAGAAATTGAAGAAGGAACTTCATCTCGAGTCGCAGTCATTGGAATTACAAACAGACCGGACATCATAGATAATTCATTATTGAGAACAGGAAGATTAGATCTAGTTCTATATGTCACACCTCCTGATGAAAAGAGCAGATTAGAAATCATTAAAATTTTAACAAAAAAAATGCCATTATCAAACGATATTAAACTACAAGAGATTGCAGTAGCAACACAAAATTACACAGGTGCAGATTTGGCAGCATTATGTAGAGAAGCAGCAATTTGTGCGATGAGAAACAAATCGTCCAAAATTAGCAGTCGGGATTTCGCAGTTAGTCTGAAACAAATTAAGCCATCAATTACAAAAGAGGTAGATCAATGGTATAACACCATAAGAGAAAGTATATCTAATGTAGTACCCAAGACAGGAGAGAAAGCATTTTACGGTTAATCATGACAATTCCATTAAGAAATCAAATATTTGAAAAAATTAAAGAATCTAACTCATTAACAGATGTTGAACTTTACAAGAGTTTAACAAAAGATGGATTAAATTTGCCAGAAGATAAATTTAACAAACTACTTTTAGATTTAGAAATATTAGGATTAATCAAAGTTGCATGGTTTACTAAAGATGAAAGAAGAATAGAAGTTGCAATGATTGAAAAAGAAGAAGATCCAATAGAAAAACAGAATAAAGAAGTAATGGAAAAAGATTATGAAGCAAGTTTTCCAGGCGTAGATAAATAATTAAAAAATTAGATCAAAGGGAAATGAAATGCAGCATCTAATGCAACTGCTACAAAAATAATTGTCAAATAAGGTGCAGTTACTTTGTATGCTTTCCAAGCAAATTCAGATGTAGGAGTTTTTGTTAGTTTGTAGTGATATACCAACATCAATCCACCAGACACAGATGCAATAACAGTGTAAACAATTCCCAATCCATCGGGAATCAATACAAGTAACAAAGAATAAGGAATTAAAATTAAAGTATTACCCAAAATAAATTTAGATGTTTTTTGCATTCCAATAACAACAGGTAACATTGGAACTTCAGCCTGTGCATATTCGTCTTTAATTTTCATTGCAAGACACCAAAAGTGGGAAGGGGTCCAAACAAATACTAAAAAGCCAACTAAGAATCCCAACAAATCCATACTACCAGTTGCAGCTGCCCATCCTGCCCAAGCTGCAGCACTACCAGCAATTCCACCAATTACAATATTGGAAGTGTTTCTACGTTTTAGCCAAACTGTGTAAATTATCACGTAAGAAAATATCCCCACTGCAATAAAAAATGCAGATATCGCGTTAAGTGCAAAGAATCCGTAAATTACAGAAATACAACTTACAGCTAATCCATATAACAAAACATGGGATGCAGCCATTCTTCCAGAAGGAATAGGTCTAGAACTGGTTCTACTCATTTTAGGATCAATGTCTTTATCATAATAGTGATTTAGTGCACTAGAGCCAGCTGATGCCAATGCTCCTGCTACTATAATATGCAAATAATCCAAATAGTCAAGTTGAGATGCTCCCGTAACTAACTTACTTGCAGCATACATGGATGTAACTGCAGTAATAACTAACAGAACTACTATTCGTGGTTTCGATATTTCTATTATTTCATTAATTCCCAATTTACTCTACCCAATTTCAAAGCCGTTTTATTCCTTGTTGTAGATCCATTATATTTCAAAAGGAATAAGTATCTCACTCTTACCAGCTTATTTTGATGAGTAATTGGGACCTATTAATGCCAGGCATGGGCCTTACAGGCGTAGGATTAGCTGGTCTGATTTTATCATATGCAGGAATTGCACACACATTCATCGACGGAATGCACGCACTAACAGGCCTAACAATGTTTGTAGGACTAATTTTCACAGCAGCAGGTATTCTGGATGGCGGAGTCTCAACTAGTAATAGAGCCAAAATTACAACTTTGGTTATTGTTGGCATTTCAATAGGATTTGGACTTTATGCATTAGGTACAATGAATTCTTCAGATTACACATTTTCATTAATTCTAGTTATTCTAGCAATTGCACTTCCATCTGCAGGAGTTGCATGGATAGCAATGAAAAAACCAGGAAGCATTAAACCAATTGGTTTAGTATTAGGATTAGCAGTTGCTAGCGGATTAGTTATTTGGATTACAGCTGGATCAATGAATGAAAGTGAAGCAGAGTTAGCCGAAGAATTAATTGATGAAGAATCAATGGAAGATGTTCCAGCTGGACCAATTTTTGCAATTGAAATTCTTAAAGATTCAGCACAAGAAGGAAATCCAGATTATGATCCAGATAGAGCAGTTGTAACACAAGGACATACAGTTGTATGGACAAACGTAGATGTTGCACCACATACAGTTACCAGTGCATCAGATTATGGAGAGACATTTGATTCTAGTTTGATTAGTGAAGGAGAAACATATTCTTTAGATACAACTAACTTAGAAATTGGCGAATACGAATACTTGTGTATTGTTCATCCATGGATGATTGCAACTTTGGTTATTGAAGCTCCAAAAGAAGCAACTAAGATAATTATTCCAGAAGGAGCTGCAATTCCAGAAGATGGAAGAATTTACTATAACCCAGAAACAATTAACATTCCAGCAGGAACACCAATTGAATGGGTTAATGAAGATGATGCAATGCATACTGCAACATCAGGAAGTCCAGCAAACGGAGCTGACGGAATATTTGATTCACAAATTCTAAACTTAGGAGACACCTACCAATTTACATTTACTGAAGCAGGTAATTTTGACTATTATTGCATATTACATCCATGGATGATTGGAACAGTTAATGTAGAATAGATTTGCAGAAAATTATTTTAAAACAGTCAGATAAAAAAATTCTTGTACAACATTCAGAAAGCCAAAAACCTAACGAAGCATGTGCAATATTATTTGGAAAAGAGAATAAAGTTGAAGAGGTTTTTTTAACAAAAAATATTGATGAATCACCAATAAATTTTACAATTTCAAATGAACAATTGATAGAGGCATACCAAATTGCCGAAGACAAAAAAATTGAAGTAGTAGGAATATTCCACTCACATCCAAATTCAGAGGCATATCCTTCAAATACAGATAAAAAATTTATGCAAACTAATCCAGTAGTATGGACAATCTATTCAGGAATCAATAAAAATTTCAAAGCATTTGTTCTAGAATCAGACGTCATAGAAATTCCAATTAATGACTTTTCAATATTACAAAAAATACAGAGAGTCATCAGAAAAATTTTCAGAATGTAAGCACATAGAATCATCTTTGGAATTAAATATCCCCTTTTTTAACAAAAAATATGGAAATTCACGTATACGACACTTATGTCAAAGCAGCAGACGGTCACACAATGCACTTTGATGTAATTACGGGTGAAAAAGATCATCCTAAAGCCATAGAATATGGCAAAGAATGGTTGAAAGAGATAGGAGAAGGAGAAGCACAAATGACACAAAATGAATGTACATTTTGCCACTCACAATCTTGTCCAGAGCCTGTAGAGCAGGCAATTAAGGAAAAAGGCTATTTCATTCAAAAAATGGAAGGCTGTCCTTAAACATTTTTTTCTTTTTTAAAAAAATATTTTTAGAATAAATTACAAGGTAATTTATGAACAAAAAATATTCAAAAATCACAATTGAAGGGGACAAAAAAACAGAATGGATTTGTGGTTGCTTTCAAACAGCAGATGATTATTTTAAATTTTGTAGCAAGCACAGTCAAACTTTACAAAAAGCCATTCAAGCACAAGTTGATGAATTAGATATGACTTTGAGTATTGATTAAAAATTTTAAATTGAAAGAATTGCGACAAATGCAGATACAAATACAATTGCTATAGTATTTAGTAATTTGATTACGGTATTTAGTGCAGGTCCTGCAGTATCTTTGTAAGGATCACCAATAATATCACCAACCACTGCAACTTTATGAACTTCAGAACCTTTCTCACCTTTCATTTCAACCAATTTCTTTGCATTATCCCATGCACCACCAGTATTTGCTAAATGATATGCTAGTAAAATTCCAGTTACAACTGCACCCATTAACAAACCAGCAACTGCAGTAGGACCCAGTAAAATTCCCAAAATTATAGGTGAAATAATTGCAACGATTGCAGGTTTCCATAATTCTCTAATCGAAGCAACAGTTGCAATATCAACACACTTTGCATAATCAGGTTTTGAAGTTCCTGCAAGAATACCAGGATCAGCTTTGAATTGTCTTCTAACTTCATCTACCATTTTACCTGCAGCTCTAGAAACACCATTGATCAATTGACCAGTTATAATAAATGGAATTAGACCACCAACTAACAATCCAACAATTATTGCGGGATTTGTTAAACTATAATTTAATTCCAAAACACCTTCAAAAATATGGGCTGCTTCAAATTGAAAAGCTTGAATCATAGCTAATGCAGCCAGGGCAGCACTAGCTATCGCAAATCCCTTAGTTACTGCTTTAGTTGTATTTCCAACAGCATCAATTTCATCAGTTACTTTTCGATTTTCTTCACCCATTCCAGTCATTTCAACAATTCCTCCTGCATTATCAGCAATTGGACCAAATGCATCAATACTTAGAACTATTCCAGCAAGACTCAACATTGCCATTGCAGTCAAAGAAGTTCCAAAAATGCCATAAAGTACTGGATCTGCACCTTCAGGAGCTGCAGAAGAAGCAATAGAGTACGAGATGATAATTGCAACAACTAGTGCAATCATGAATGGTCCAGTTGATTGCATTCCTTTGATTATTCCCATTAAAGTTAATGATGCATAACCCCATTTTGCAGAATCTGCAATTTCTTTAACTGGGCCTTTTTTGTAACTAGTATAATTATCAGTAATTTTTTGAATGACAGGAACTAGTATGACACCAATTACAGTAGTTCCAAACAAAGCAAGTGCAGTTGAAGATTGATCAATAAATTGTGTAATGAAAACATAGTTTAATCCAATTGCAATTGCAGCTGAAACATAGAATGAACGATTAAGGGGTTTCATGACATCAGTTACACCCTTTGAACCAACAATTACAACACCAATTATGGATGCAATCATTCCAGAAGAACCAATTAAAATCGGATAAAGGAAAAAGTTTGGTGCACCAATTAATGCAGCAATTAGTAATGCAGCAAGTATTGTTACGATATAGGATTCATAAACATCAGAACCCATTCCAGCTGCATCACCAACATTATCACCAACATTATCGGCAATAGTAGCAGGATTTCTAGGATCATCTTCAGGAATATTTGCTTCAACTTTACCAACTAAATCAGCGCCCATATCAGCTGCCTTTGTAAAAATGCCACCACCGATCCTGATGAATAATGCAATTAGACTTGCACCAATTCCCACTCCTGCAATTGTAATTGGATCAGGGTAAATTAAATACAAACCAGTAATTGCCAAAAGAGCCATTGCAGGTACTGCTAATCCAACGGTGGCTCCACCCCGAAACGCCATAGCAAATGTTTTTCCAAGACCTTCACTACTTAGATTTGCAGCTCTTACTGCTGCTTTTACTGTAATTTTTAATGAAATAATTCCTGCAACTGCAGATAATGCTGCACCAACTGCAAATGCGATTCCGTTGGATGGTTGTAAAAAGGCACCAATAATGACTGAAAGTGCAATTGCGACAGGAACAATAATTTTCATTTCACGTCTTAAAAATGCAGAAGCTCCTTCTTTTACAGCATTTGAGATATCCATCATTTCTTTGCTACCAGAAGGTTGTTTGGTAATCCAAGCAACTAAACCACCAGCTACAAGAAAAGATGCAATTCCAGCTATGAAAGGCAGAACCTCAGAAATATCCACAGTATATTGAGTTAGTTCAATCTTAAAAGTATTAATCAAAAAGAAGGAATTTTACTTCTTTTTTTATAAGGAGAGAAGGTTTTTCCTTTTAATCCTTGTCTAACTAATTTATTGAATCGTTTTCCATGTGCAAGATAAGGAAATCGCATATGAATTAATTCATGAACAAGTGTGTTTTCAAGTGTTTTTTCATCAGGAATTTTTCTAACATTAAGAAAAACCAAATTATGTTGTAAATAAGAAACACCATAGTATTTGTAAGCAGATGTTCGTCTACCTTCAGTCATTTCTCTGGGAGCATCAAGAACTTCTTTTGTAGTTAACAAAATCACAGGTTCAGGAATGGAAAACCTTTGGGAGTATATTCCAACTTTTTCTAAAATTTGTAACTTTAGATCATCATCTAGTTTCATAGTTTGTTGTAAAGCAATCTATCTTTATCTTGAAATGTCAATTCTTGTAAGCAAATGGTCAGCTTTTCGTTAACTCTTAAAAACAACCATTAACGAAAACGTACAAATTTTTGTAAGACGATTGGTTGATTTTGATTTCGTAAAATTATGAATAAATAGGGTCAGAGGTTATGTGGGGTAATCACGAATCATACAGCCACCGTCTCATCACACCCCATTAGTTCATTAGATCAAGTAATGTTTGTGCTTTATTTCTAATTTCTGTAGTAATTTCAACTAAAACAAGCCCCTCATTTGGCTGGCCATATAGGACAACTGAATTGTCAGGAGCATGAATACAAACAGGAAGTACTAACAAATCTTCTTCACCAAACACAGTTATTCTAACAGGAGAAGTCATAGTAAATGCTTTTTTGATCAAGTCAATACTTTCCAAAGTAATTTCAGCTGCAGGATTATCAATTTTCAATTCAGTGGCATTTCCAAGTTTTGGCAAATCACGTTTTTGTCTTTTCTCAAAACCATCAATAATTTGCAAAGAAGGAGTTAATCCAAAATTAATCATTTTTTCAGTAGTTTGATCTCCAACGGTTACGACATAGGAATTTTTTGAGAGATATTTTTGAATATTTTCTTTATTATCTTCTCCAATTGGCAATAAAATACCTAAAGGAGTTTTGAATTGGTCTCTAATAGAATCAGGTAATTTCACAGGAATCTCAATTAAGAAGTGCCGTTATTTGTAGAATCTTCATTAGATGATTCAGAGTCACCAGATTCAGATTCCATTTCTTCTTGTAAATTAGATGCAATGATACTACATTGTGCAGCAACATTTTTTGCACTAGCACGAAATGCTTCAGCACTTGGTGAATCAGTATTTGTGCTCATGATTGGCTTTCCAGAATCAGAACCAGACATAATTCCATAATTTAATGGGATTTCACCCAAAAATGGAATTTTGAATTGTTCACTAATTTTTTTAGCTCCACCATTTCCAAAGATGTAATGTTTATCATCACATTTTGGACAAACAAAATGACTCATATTTTCAATCACCCCGATAATAGGAACATTAAGTTTTTCAAACATTGAAACTGCTTTTACTGCAACATTACTTGCAACATCCTGAGGAGTAGTGATAACAAGAATTCCAGTAATTGGAATTGTTTGTGCAAGAGTTAATGGAATGTCACCAGTTCCAGGTGGAAGATCAACAATTAGATAATCTAATTCGGACCAATTAGTGTCAACCAAAAATTGTTTTAAAATTCCAGAAATAATAGGGCCACGATATATTGCAGCTTGTTTAGATTGATCTGCAAAAAAGCCAAAAGATACTACTTTTAATCCATTAACATCTGCAGGTTGAAGTTTATTATCTTCAACTTCCATTGAACCATCTTCCATTCCCAACATCAACGGAATACTAGGTCCATAGATATCGGCATCAAGTAATCCAACTTTTGCTCCAGTTTGAGATAATGCAAGAGCCAAGTTTAATGATACAGTGGATTTGCCTACACCACCTTTACCGCTGGCAACACCGATAATATTCTTGACAGTTGCCATTTGGGTGTCTGCTTCAAGTGAACGACCCTCCATTACTTTGGCAGTTACATTCAAATCAAAAGCTTTCAAGTCAGATAATTCAGCAATTACTTTTCTCACATCATCTTCAATTTCTACATTGAAAGGACATGCAGGAGTAGTAAGTTCTAAAGTAAATTTGAGATTTCCATCATTAAGTTCTAAATCTTTAATCATTCCCATAGAAACAATATCTTTTTTCAAATCAGGATCAATAACAGTACTTAATTTTTCAAGAACCTGATCTATGGCAACCATTGGATAAAAAAATCAAAATACGATATTTAAAGTAAGTTGGACATGGAAAAAAATTGTCATTTTTTTCAAAAATCATCAAAATCTTTAGAAATTCAAGCCAAATCACCCAAAGATTCATAAATTGAAATTCAAGAAAAAATTACAGTTGTTTTCTATATCTACCCTAGTTGATGTCGTTAGGATACCTCCAAGCTTATTTGGAACTACACTCAAAAAGGCAGCAGTCAACATCCTCAAAGAAAAATACGAGAGTATGATTAATGCAGAATTAGGCTACATCATTATGATTTTAGATGCTAAAGTAGACGAAATGGGAAAAATGATTGCAGGGGATGGAGGAACATTCCACAAAGTTGAATTTGAAGCTTTAACATTTTATCCAAAATTACAAGAAATTGTTCAAGGTGAAATTGTGGACATTACAGACTTTGGAGCATTTGTAAGAATTGGTCCAACAGATGCATTACTACACTTATCACAAGTTATGGATGATTATCTAAAGAGTGATGTAAAGATGGGATTAATTTTAGCAAATCAAAGTGGAAGAACCTTGAAAGTTGGTTCAACATTACGTGCAAGAATTACAGCTGTTTCATTAGGTAAAGCTGCTGCAATGGGTAAAATTGGTATTACTTGTAGACAACCATTCTTAGGTGCAGATGAATGGATCGAAGAAGAAATTAAAAAAGCTGGAGGTTCAAGTGAACCTGCAAAAGAAGAGAAAGTAGAGGCTAGTTAAAATGGCACGAGAAATGGCATGCAGAAAATGTAAACGTGTTACAACAGAAAAAGTTTGTCCAGGTTGTAAATCATCAGACTTAACACCAGATTGGAATGGGGTCGTACTAGTAGTTGATCCAACTAATTCAGAAATTTCTAAAACACTAGCAATAACACAAAAAGGCAAATATGCAATTAAAGTTACATAAAAAAATTCTAAATCTTTAAAATCATAATAACATTAATCATAATATTGTCATTTAATCCTAAAAAGCAATTATCGCAATTTCTTGCCGAAGATATAGGTAAAGGGGACATCACCAGTCAACTATTATCAAAAAAGGAAATCACAGTAAAAATAATTTCAAGAGAAAACGCCATTGTTGCAGGCACAAAATATGCAAAAGAAATTTTTGCAATTAAAGGATGCAAAGCAAAAATCATAACAAAAGATGGAACAAAAATAAAACCTAATCAAGACATAATAGAAATTACAGGAAAGGCAGATAAAATCTTGACATGTGAAAGGACTGCATTAAACATACTAACAAGAATGAGCGGAATTGCAACACAAACAAATGAACTTGTAAAGAAAATTCCAAATAAAACAAAATTGTATGCAACTAGAAAAACAGCACCAGGTTTAAGATATTTCGATAAGGAAGCTGTCAAAATTGGGGGAGGAGAAAGACACAGATTAAGATTAGATGAAATGGTAATGATCAAAGATAATCATATAGCAGTAGAACAGTCATTATCATCATTAATCAACAAAACTAAGAAAAAATATAAGAAATTTGAAGTAGAAGTTGAAAATACAGATGACGCAGTTCTTGCTGCAGAAAAAGGAGCAACTATCATCATGTTAGACAACTTCTCTCCGAGTCAAATTACCAGAACAATCAAAGTATTAAAAAATAAAAAATTACGAAACAAAGTATTGTTAGAAGCATCGGGTGGAATTAATTCTAAAAATATTTCAAAATATGGTAAGACAGATGTGGATATTATCTCAATCGGAAGTATAACAAATTCAGTAAAAGGAATTGACTTTAGTTTAGAAATCTAGGATTTTAGTTCCGATAATAAATTAATCATAGATTTATTTTTTGGATCAATGCTTTGAATTTTTTTGCAACAATCAATTGAAATTTCAGTTTCTTGTAATTTTTGATGTGTGTATGCCTTTAACAATAAAACCTCAACATCTGTATCTCCAGTCTCCAGAGCCCTGTCAAAATAAGATATTGCAGTACGATATTTATTTTTCAGGTAGTAGATACCCCCAATAGTAAATAAGGCATCATGGTTGTAAGGTACTTTTTCCAAATAATCCAAACCTAATTTCAAGGCTTCAGGATATTTTTTCTTTTTAACAAGTTTTTTGAATTTCTTAAATTGATCAATATTATCTTTAAATGCAATATCTTCAGGTGTTTTACTAAATAATCCAACCAAAATAATCACATGTCAACTGATTTCAAGCATTCTATCAATGGCTAAACGAGCTTTATCAGCAATTTTTTTTGGAACAGAAATCACATTTCGTTCATTGATCAAGGCATCATGCACTTTTTCAAGAGTAATCATTTTCATATATTCACATTCAGCCTTTTCTGAAGCTGGAATGAATGTTTTCTCAGGATTTTCTTTTTTCATTCTATACAGAATTCCTGTTTCAGTTGCAACAACAAAATTCTTTGATTTAGATTTACTAACATGATTTAGCATTCCTTCAGTAGAAAGAATTGAAACTTTGTTATCATCATAACTTCCATCAGCAACATCATACATCATTGGTGTTGTACAACTACATTCAGGATGAATAACAAATTCTGCATCTTTCATAGATTGTAATTTTTTAGTAACATCCTCAGGAGTGATTCCAGCATGTACATGACATTCACCTGCCCAAATGTGCATATTTTTTCTACCAGTCATTTTTGCAACATAAGAACCTAGAAACATATCAGGTAAAAATAAAATTTCTTTATCTTCAGGAATTGCTTTTACAACATTTACAGCATTTGATGAAGTACAACAATAGTCAAGTTCAGATTTTATTTCAGCAGTAGTGTTAACATATCCAACAGAAATTGCGTTTGGATGTTGTTTTTTCCAATTTCGTAATTCTTCGACTGTAATGGAATCGGATAATGAACAACCAGCTTCTAATGAAGGCAAAAGTACTCTTTTTTCAGGACTAATAATTGAAGCAGTTTCTGCCATAAAATGAACACCACAAAACAGTATTGTCTTTTGAGGAACAGTAGCAGCCAATCGAGACAATCCAAGAGAATCACCAGTAAAATCTGCCACATCCTGCACATCAGGAATTTCATAATTATGAGCCAAAATCACAACGTCTTTTTCTTTTTTCAATCTCATGATTTCATTTTTTAAAAATGAAGTATCTTGAACTTGCATGATTTACAAAAAATTGAATGTGTGTAAATTTAAAGAATAGGAAGTAGTCTATAATGATCTATAGAATCTCTAAAAGCGGCAAGTTTTGCCATTTATGTACCAATTTGAATATCATCTGAACAATATTGTCTCAAAGTTTCGATAGCAGATAAAATAGCCAGTCTACTAGTTTTTGGGTTTTCGGGGTCAGGAGTATTTTCAATAGTAAAGATCATTTTACCAGATTTACCTACTGCCTCAATATGATGAGTATTCTTATCAGTATCAGGGTCAGCAATAATTTTGACAGAGGTCTTATCGCTACCAATTCCAGATAAAGAGACAAGTGCTGCCACATTGACGTTTGCAGGAAATAATGAAACTGCATCACGTGCATTTCCTTCAAAAATAACAGTTGAAGAATCTATAGAATCTAAATTAATTTCAGAAGTTTCAAAAAATTGTGCTCCCTTTAATGAACGAGGGTGTTTTGTTGTTGTAATGGATACAGATTCTAATTCACCTTTAATGGATTTTAATCCATCCAATCCTGCAATTGCTCCAGATGGAAGATAAATTGTTTTTTTGAAATGATCACATGCATCGTACAAAATATCATAAATAGATTCATCCAATAATGCACCAACACTCATTATCATAAAATCACGTTTATTTTGTAAAATACTCAATCCATCATCTCTTACCGCATTTTGAGAAGCTGCTTCAACTACAATATTGACAGAATGTGATGAAAGTAAATGAGAGTTTTCAACAATTTCAGGTTTATTGTTTAATTTTGAAACAAGTTCAGAGGATGCTTCTTTAGAATCATCATAAACATGTGTTAAAATTCCAGGAATTTTACCAGAATCAATAGCTAGTGCAATTTGAGTACCCATAACGCCACATCCCAACAAACCAATTTTTTTCATGTGATCACAATAGAAAAGTTCTCTTAATTAATGATAGTTTAAAATAAAAAATAGAATCAGTAAAGTGATGACAATAAATAAAAAAATAATTTTAGGAATATCATTTTTTTTAATATTTTCATTTATTTTCCCCATAAATGCAGATATTGATTCCCCAAGAAAGCAAATGAAAGAAGGCACTGCTGCAGAGAATGTTCTCTGTAAAGAAGGGTTAGAGTTAGTAATTCGAATTAACGGAATGGCTGCATGCGTAAAACCCGAAACAGTTGATAAAATGCAAGAAAGAGGCATTTTACTTGCTACAAAAATCATAAAATCAGGTTCAGGTATCGAGACAGTTCCAGCATCAAGTATGTCTGTGGTGAATTTTTACATCACAGATCATGATTTGAATTTATCACATCGAGGGATAGAAGTATTATCTACTGAAGGACTTTTTGAATTTACAATAAATGGAATTTCAATTCAAGGGCCGGAAAAAATGATTGAAACGGGATACGATACAGGTAAATTTTATCTAAAATTGGAATTACCTGAAACAATTAATGGTAAACAACTAAGTCAAGACGACATTGTTGTGATAAAATACCTAGACAAATCCAATCAATCGGGAGAACAGAGCATACAACTAAAGTCAATTCCATTAACAAAAACATTTGCTGAACTTGAGACTTTTGGAGGAGGCTCAAGAATTGGACATGAGTTTATTCTTAGATTGTACGAACCAGATGCAAACATAGATTCTAGAGATGAAGATAAAATTTCAATTAGTCAATTAGAATTTAAAAGTGAAGGAGGAATTAAAACTACTCTTGCAAATCCAAAATTTGATGCCAACTCAAATTATTTGATTGAGACAGGACCTAACACAAACATCTTTGAAGTACAAATCAAAATCCCACGTCAAATTGACGGTAAAACTATCCATATTGGGAATTGGTATGAAATAAAATACATCGACAAAACCACCCCATCAAATACAAATGAAAAAGTGGTTTTCAAAGGTAAGATTGGGTAAAGTTGTTTTAATGGATCATCTTAGTCAAATATCGACATAACCTAAAGATTTTATTCAAACATACCAAGTATTGTTGTGCTCAATACAGTTTACAAAGATGCTATCATCAATAGAGAAAAAATGTTATCAATTCTAAAAGGCCCCAAATTTGAACAAATTTTACACAAAGCACAAGAAAATTGGAATGATTTCACGCCTACTAAAGAGGAGGCAGTCACAGCAGGTATTGACAGTAGTTTCAACAACACTAAATTTCAAGGAATTGAGTTATGGGCAACTACAGCAGTTTCAATAAAATCAGACGGGGACATCCTTGTTGATCTTCATGAGTCAGGTTTAGGTTCAGATACGGACCTTTCAAGAATTGCAAGTAAAATGGAGATTGACGCATGTGAAAAAACAGTGGACGAAGTGGATTTAGTTTTAATGGATGGTTCACTGCACTCCCAATTCATGACAAGACAATCAGCACTAGACGCACAAGTTGTTAGAACAATGAATAAGAAAAGGAATGTTGTTTTTATTGCAAAAACATCAAACACAAAAAAACAATTTGAAAATCAAGGGTCATTGGCAGGAGATATTTTTTATTATAATCATGTAACAAATGGTCCAGGGTTTAGTGAAATATTTGTTGAAAGAAATTATGGACCAGACAAAATAATCTCATCAACATTTGTAAGATTGAGTGATTCAACTCCAATAATCAAATTAGAATTTTTAGGAGGAAAACACGATAACGATGAAGTAAAATCAATAATGAACAAGCTGTTTAAAACTAGCGTAGGTGGGTATCCATATGCGTTAAAGCTTGCACACAACAACTGTAAAATATCAGACAAGGAACTTGGTAAAATGGTTAGTTTGTTAGGATTAAGTAACGAAATTGGATCAAGAGAGGTATTAGGATGAGTTTAGGCTTTGTCGTCGGAGAATCAAAACCAACATCAGTGACAGCAATTACATCACGTTCATTATCAGTTGGGGAATATATCAAAATCAGTATTGATGAAGGAGAAATTTTAGGATTAGTTGAAAGATCATCAGTATCAAGTGCAGCATTTACAGATGTCAGAAATTTTCATGAAGCAGAAGAAAGTACAGAGATTGCAGACATCAACAAGAGAGACAAAACATTCACAGCACATATAGGAATTTTAGGATTTTTAGAGAATTTACGTAGAGGTCAGTCAATAATTCCTGCAATTCCACCAATTCCAGGCACGGAAATCACACAACCAACAAATCAAGATTTAGAAGAAATTTTCAGTCCAAAAAAAGACGGATGGTTAAAAATTGGGAATCTATTACGAAATAAAAAAATTGAGGCCAAAATCAACCTAGACAGAATCGTTTCAAGACATCTGGGAATATTGGCAATGACTGGAATGGGCAAAAGTAATTTAGTTTCCTTAATTACAAAAAAAATTTCAGAAGTAAAAGGTACTGTAATAATTTTTGATTACCATAACGATTACACGACACTAAACATTCCAAATGTAAATGTAATTGATGCAAAAATCAATCCAAGATTACTTGAAGCAGACCAATTTTCAGAAGTACTAGAAATTAGAGAAAATGCAGATGTGCAACAACGAGTTTTAAGAATGTCGTTTACACAAGAAGTAAAAGAGGCAGGAGAGTTTTGGAACAAATTAGAATACGAAGTGGACTTACTTGTAAATTCAGAAGATAAAAAATTAAAAGAAATCAGAACATCAGCATACAGAGTACAAGACATCATAGAGGATGCACAAAGAAGATTTGATGATATTTTAGATCCAGAAATTGGAAATCCAATGGACTACATAAAGGAAGGATGCACCAACATCATCAACATTTCAGAATTATCAGAAAAACAAGCAAATGTAGCAATGGGATTTTATTTGCAACAATTACTAAAAGATAGAAAAAATGCAACTATAGCAAAACATGGAAAATCAAAAAAACAAAAAGATTACAAATTCTTTGAACCAGTTTTCATAATCCTTGAAGAAGCACACGTATTCATTCCAAAAGATCACGATACTGCAGCAAAATATTGGGCTGCAAAAATTGCTAGAGAAGGAAGAAAATTTGGAGTTGGCTTAGGCATAGTCTCTCAGAGACCTCGCAGTGTGGACTTGAATATACTCAGCCAGATGGGCTCATTTGCAATTATGAAAATCATTCAAGAAGACGACCAGAGACAGATAGCCTCAGCCACAGAGTCTACCAGTCGTGAATTGATATCACAATTGACATCATTGAACGTAGGGGATGCAGTTCTTGTGGGACAATGGACGAATTTGCCATCAATGGTTCACGTTGAAGAAGTTAAAGAAAAGAAAATGGGAGCAGATCAAAGTGCAACTAAAGCTTGGATAAAGGCAGATAAAATGAAAAATATTGGGGCAGAATCCACACAGAGCTTAGTTCAGAAAGATTTGCTGTTAGACTAATGTTATTTTCACATATTGCAGACACACATTTGGGATTAGTTCAGTATGGCTCCAATGAAAGAGAGGAAGATGTGTATGATGTTTTCAATCAAGCAATCGATAAATCAATTGAAGATAAGGTAGATTTTGTAATATTTGCAGGGGATATTTTTCATGAACCCAATCCAAGTGGTAGGGCAATAAACCAAATGGCAAAGGGGTTAAAAAAATTAAAAAAAAATAAAATTGAATCATTTTTTGTTTTAGGTGAACACGATACAAGTAGAATTAGAGGAACTCCTGTTCCATACATATATCATATTTTAAATTTTTCAAAATACATAGGAGATGGAGTCCCCATTCTGTATAAAGAAATAATGTTAGCAGGATTAGACAAGAGAAGAAAATCAGAGATGACAGGGTATAAAGAAATATTTTTAAATTTGGACAAAAGTGCAGAAAATGAATTTAAAGAAACAAAACACAAAATATTGGTACTGCATCAAGGTATTGCAGAGTTTCACAAATATGCAGATGATGTACAATCAACAGATTTGCCAAAAAATTTTACGTATTATGCAATGGGACATTTACATGATACAGTTGTAAAAAAATTTAATCATCTAAAAGGTCCAATTGCATATCCAGGATCAACTGAGCTAACAACTAGTGAAGGAATTAAAGATGTCAAAAAAGGGTTTTTTGAAGTAGACATCTCAGGGGATGATGCAATACCAAAGTGGATCGAGTTAGACAGGAGACCTCAATTTTCATTTGATACAGATTACAAAGAATTAACAAAAACAATTGATGAAATTATAGAAAAAATCAGCGGTCTTACAAAAAAACCAATAATTCAAGTGAAGATAGAAGGCAGAGACGTAGACGTAGATAATATTCAGGCACAAATTGGAAGATTAAACTCGCTGGCACTTGAATGTAAATGGAAAATAATTACAAAACAAACATCAGATTCATCAGTATTTCTAGACAGACCAAATGAAATCAATGATGAAATGCTTAGGCTTTCAACAAACGCATTAGGCTCAGAACAAGATGCAAAATTTGCAATAAAAGAACTTCTCCCAGTGCTGTCAACAGATGAAACGGAACAGGCATTAGAAATTATTTTAGAAGATTATAGAGAATTCAAAGAGGAAGAACCCAAATGATTACATCAATTGAACTTGGAGACTTTCTATCACATGAAAAGACAACAATAGATTTGGAAGAGGGGGTAACTATTTTTGTTGGAAAAAATGGTGCAGGAAAATCAAGCATAATTGATGCAATTACATTTTCATTATTTGGGAAACATACAAGAAAATCAAACAAAGGATTAATCAGGCGAGGAAACAATCAAGGATTTGCAAAAATAAAATTTTCAATAAAAGACAAACAATATGAAGCAGAAAGAAAAATCGATAGTAAAGGCAGTCTAAGTGCAGCATTGTTTGAAATAACAGACAACAACAGAGTGCAAATTGCAGCTGGAGAAAGAAAACAATTTGGAGAGTCAATGACAGGCCAAGTTGAAAAAGTAATAGGAATGAGTTTTGAAAAATTAAAGATAGCATCAATTGTACAGCAAGGGGAATTAAATTCCATAATTAATGCAAAGCCAAAAGAATTCAAAGAGTTACTTAGCGCAATAATTGGGATAGACAAATTAGACATAGCATCAGAATCTATGATAAAAATTACAAAGCAATTCCGTGAAAAAAATAGAACAGAGTCAGGATATGATGTTAGTCAGATAGACATTCTAAAAAATATGAAACAGGAAAATCAAAACAAGTTAGACAATGCAGTAGAGGAAAAAATAGGTTTAGAATTACAAAAAAATAAGATAAAGGAAGAAATTAGTAAATTAGAGGAAGAAGAGAAAGTTGAGAGAGAGAGAAAAATCAAGATAAACCAATTAAAAGATAAAACAAGTGATCTTGAAGATTATGTAGATAAGGAAATTAAAAAAATAAATGATGAAATCGGCCGCAACAAGGAGATAATACGCAATTGTGAAGGCTGTTTTGAAAAGAAAAAACAAAAGCCAGATTTTGAAGAAGAACTCAAAAGAGCTACAAAAGAAGAGCAAGATACACTTGAAAAAATACAAGAAATCAAAGACCAGATCACATCTTTAGAAGCAGAACAGGGCGGGAAAAAAGACAAGATAAACCAATTAAAAGATAAAACAAGTGATCTTGAAGATTATGTAGATAAGGAAATTAAAAAAATAAATGATGAAATCGGCCGCAACAAGGAGATAATACGCAATTGTGAAGGCTGTTTTGAAAAGAAAAAACAAAAGCCAGATTTTGAAGAAGAACTCAAAAGAGCTACAAAAGAAGAGCAAGATACACTTGAAAAAATACAAGAAATCAAAGACCAGATCACATCTTTAGAAGCAGAACAGGGCGGGAAAAAAGACAAGATAAACCAATTAAAAGATAAAACAAGTGATCTTGAAGATTATGTAGATAAGGAAATTAAAAAAATAAATGATGAAATCGGCCGCAACAAGGAGATAATACGCAATTGTGAAGGCTGTTTTGAAAAGAAAAAACAAAAGCCAGATTTTGAAGAAGAACTCAAAAGAGCTACAAAAGAAGAGCAAGATACACTTGAAAAAATACAAGAAATCAAAGACCAGATCACATCTTTAAAAGAACAAGAAAAACTTGCAAAAAAATTACAATTAAAAGACAACAAATGTCCAGTGTGTAATTCAGCTGATGTAGAATTAAATCCATTATTTCAAAATGAACATCTAAAAGAGGAATTAATTAAATTAAATGTCAGTATTAAGTCGAAGGAAGAAGAATTAGAGACAGAACGTAAAGACATAATTGAATTTACAAAGGAGCTAGACAAAGTAAGAGATGCAGAAACAATACTGGATACACACAAAATCGAAACTGAAGAACAATTAGTGGCAATTCAAAGCGGCATAGATGCTCAAGTAAAGAAATTACAACTAGCAGACAGTGAAAATTTAGAGGAGATGTCACAAATAGATGAACATGCAAAGAAAATGTTTAATTCAATTTCAAAACTAGAATCAGAAACAAAAGGATTTGATGAATCAAAGTTTGAAGAAAAAATAGAGGAACTAAATATCAGTATTAAGTCGAAGGAAGAAGAATTAGAGACAGAACGTAAAGACATAATTGAATTTACAAAGGAGCTAGACAAAGTAAGAGATGCAGAAACAATACTGGATACACACAAAATCGAAACTGAAGAACAATTAGTGGCAATTCAAAGCGGCATAGATGCTCAAGTAAAGAAATTACAACTAGCAGACAGTGAAAATTTAGAGGAGATGTCACAAATAGATGAACATGCAAAGAAAATGTTTAATTCAATTTCAAAACTAGAATCAGAAACAAAAGGATTTGATGAATCAAAGTTTGAAGAAAAAATAGAGGAACTAACAAAAAAACGAAATGACAAAACCAATAATGATGAAAATTGGGGCATAGTTGACAATCAAGTAAAGGTAGCAGAAAAGACAATTGCAGAAATCAAGGAATCAATTCGAGAACTTGAAAAAGTTAGAGACTACATATCAAAATTAGATAATATTCAAAAGAATGTTTTTAGTAGAGATGGCTCAGTTGCCACAAGTTTAAGATCATGGGCATTAAATTCAATTTCAATTAAAGCTTCAGAATACCTATCAGTTCTAAATACAAAAATTCAGAGAATTGCATTATCAGAAAAAGCAAGGGACGTGTCTATTGCATGTCATTCAAAAACAGAAGTTTTGGAACTAGAGTCACTAAGTGGCGGGGAAAAAGTAAGCGTTGCATTGGCGTTACGGCTAGGCATGGCAAACTTACTGGGATCATCAAATCTGAATTTGATGATATTAGATGAGCCAACAACACATCTGGATGCTGAAAGAAAGAAATCATTGGTCGAGGTATTAGCACAGTTATCAGGAATTGGAAAATCACAGACAGCAATGCAATTTTTGATCATTACACATGATGCTGAGATATTTGAGAATGAATATGTCGGACAAATTTATGAGTTTAAATCTACTGAAGAAGGAAGTAAAGTTAAATCACTTTAGGCATAATTTTACTTTCTCCAACATAAATTTTAAAAATTCAGACAAAGGTTGCCCTGCATGTGTTAAATTCCATTCATTTACTAGTTGATCATAAAACTTCCATTCAGATTCATCTTTTTGTAAATGAGGTACCATCATTTCTTTAAACCCAGTAAGATCCCAATCCGTAGGGCACATAATATCACTCATTTGAGATAATTCACCATTTTTCATTTCAAACGGATATGATTTACACACACCAGGTTTGAAATCATTTACTGTGCATCTAAAAACATCATCAAATTCTTCAAGAAACTCACACGCTGCATTTTTTTGTTTTAAAGCAAGATCTACAAGTCCTTCTTCAACTTTTATTCCCAATGAATAGTCTTTAGCACCAATTAACTCCAAAAAAGTTTCAGGTTTAGAATTCAAACCATTTGAAAGTCGATAAACATCATGGGCATTTACAAAAATAGTATATTCTTTACAGCAGTCAGTATGACAATCAACACAAGGAAACTTTGGAGTTTTTTGATTACTAGATGACATGAATTACAAAATAAATTTTAGATTTAATGTAAAAAATTACTCTACAATAATCGTTCCTTGCATCCAAGTGTGTAACAAACAATAGTATGGTACTTCACCAGCACTTTCTGGAGTCCATTCAAAAATATCATCTGCACTCATAATACCAGTATCAAACGTTCCACTTGGAGAAGGAGTAAATCCATCAACTGTACCTGCTGTAAAGGAATGCATTGCTGCAGTAGAATCAGAATTTATCATAGTAACTGCATCACCAACACTTACTGTAACAATACTTGGAGTGTAACAATCTAAAGATTCCTGACAATCCATACTCATTCCAGAATTATCAGCAGTTCTGATTTCAGTGCTTGTTGCAGTTTGTGCTGCAACTGCAGGAGTTAAAGTAAAAGCAGTTTCAATTCCTTTTGGACCATAAATGTCCTCACCGTGTCCTAGACCTTGAACAACAACTGTAATGTCAATAACAGAATCCCCTAATGCACTACTTTCATGAACTGGATATTTTCCAGGGTGACGATGTGCTGCAGTTTCTGAAAGAATGGAATCAGAATTTTGAGTTGCAAAGACATCATAGTTTACATGGTCGACAATGTTTCCATCGTCATCCATAAATTCAACTTCAAACACTAATGCTTCACCAACATTACTTGTGCTAGTTAGCAAACTAGGGTTTACAGAAATTTGATTAAGTTTTTCTTCAATTTGAGCGATATTATTTTCAGGAATTGTAAGTTCACGAGATTCAGGTGTTTCGTTTGGATCAGCAACAATTAGAGCTAAAGATATTGCAATCAAAACTCCAACAACTGCAATCACACCATATGTAAGATTCATCTCATCCACCTGTTAATTTAGCAAATTTTTCATTCTTACTTAAAGTTTCCATAAATTCAATATTAGATAGTGCCACAACAGCTGATTCAACAACAGGCTTGTCAGGATCATTTAGTGCTTTTTGCAAAGTTTCTTTGGCTTCCTTATTGCCCACTACACCAAGAGCAATTGCTGCTTCATGTCGTACAAACATGCTTGGATCATTTAGAGTTGAATCGATTAATGGTGGAACAGCTGAAGAATAAGACATTTGACCTAATGAAAAAGCTGCCTCATGTCTAACCAATTCATTGTCATCATTTTTTAAAACTTTAGCAATATGTGGAATTTTATCCTCACCGCCAAAATCTACTAAAATACAAGTGGCACGTGTTCTTACAACATAATCAGGATGATCTAGTAAAGATACAAAATATTCAACATCACTATTTTCATATTTTGATTCCATTTCTGCAAAAAGGGCTAATCGTTCATCAGTTACTGCTTGCAATTTACTGTGAAATTTTCTGTGTTCTATATTAGCCTACTTAAAAAGAAATGAAAAAAAATAGGGGTATGTATTTAACGGAAAAAATATGACTCAAAAATGTGACTGTAAAAATAGGTGAAAAAGCACCAAACTTTGGAGTTTCAGAATGGGTACAGGGCGCTCCAACAAATTTTGATCAAGAAAAAGATCACATTGTATTGTTAGAGGTGTTTCAAGTAAATTGTCCAGGATGTTTTATGCATGCAATTCCTGAAGCAATCAATATTTATGAAAAATACAAGGATGAAGGAGTTCGAGTCTTGGGTCTTGCAACTGCGTTTGAAGATTTTGATAAAAATACTTTAGAAAACTTGAAAATGTTAGCAGAAACAGGAGAAGTGATTGGTGAAACAAAAAGTGCATTATCTCAATATGGGCAATTACAAGAAGGAAACAAACTATCATTTAAGATTCCATTTCCATTAGGAATGGATAATTTAACAAAAAGTTCTGGAGAAATTAGTCAAGAGAAGATATTAGAATTCATTTATCCACAAATTCCAAATTTTGATGAACAACCGGAAGATTACAGAAATCAGATCATTCAAAGAGTTAAGGATCACATGAGGTCAAAGGAATATTCAGCAGAAACATTTGAAAATTTTTCACTTCAAGGAACTCCATCAGTTATTGTAGTAGATAGAAAAGGCATACTTAGAGATGTTTCATTTGGTCAAACAGGACATATTGATGGAATGATTCAGCAGATACTTAGTGAAGATTAAGGCAAAGTTTATTTTTTTACAAACTTTTTCACAACAATTATACCACTTACTATTGCTATTCCAGCACCAATTATCCATACAAAAGAATCAGTGGTAAGGGTTGTGTCAAATTGCCCATCAGGAGGCAAAAAATCATTTTCCAGATTATTTTCAATTGGAGTAATTTCATCTAAACCTACCAAATATTCACTACCAGTAATTGAAATTATGTTAGAACCGGATCCTGTAAATTCAAAGGTAATGAAATGAACTTTTTCATTGGATTGGATTTTTGGAAAAAATTTTTGGTCATTTAGATAAAATGTGAAATCACCGTTTAGTAATGTGGAAGGAATAACTAGTTCTCCCAAGTTATTTTCTAATCCACTATCAAGATATAGAATTAGCTGTTTACTATTTTTATCAAAATTAAAATCAACTAAATCAAAATTTGAAGTTAGAACAACTTCAAAACCATATCCGGAAGTTTGAATATCCATTCGATTGATCAAACCTGTTGCATCAGATAATAATTGTCCATATGCAGGAGTGACTGTAAAAATTAAGATTACTGAAAATATAACTAACGATTTCAATCTATGCTGATTGTGGAACTCGTCTGTTTAATTCCTTATCTTGTGCAATTCTAGGATGTGATGGGTCTGCAAGTATTACCTCAAACCAATAATGCTTTCCATCTTTATAGATAAAGTAAGAGCCCAAAAGTTTCATGTTTGGATAACGTTCAAGAACTCTTCTTTCAGAGACAGTTTTCATATTATCATCAGCTTTAATTCGAGTTACACCAAGATGTTTTGGCCTTCTACCACCAGTTGGTCTTTGTTTTCTCATACCACCAGTACCAACTCTCATTCTTACAACAACAATACCTTGTTTTGCCTTGTAACCTAATCTTCTTGCTCTCTCTAAACGACTTGGCTTATCAATTCTAGTGATAGCATTTTGTTTACGCCATCCAATTACACGAGAACGAAGCTCAGGTGCGTTTTCTTTCCAGAGGCGGATCCATGTTTTATCCTGATGACTAGGCATACTAGAAATGATAAAAATCCCCTATAATAACTGATTTCAGAAAATAAACAAAAATTTCAATTTTTATCAAATTTTAGCATGAATTTAGCTAGAAAAATTATTCTCGACACCTAAGCAACGCTAGGTAATCAAAATGTCTTTGAGTGATGAATTAACATCAACTCAAAGATATGCTTCCGCAGAAAACGCTATGACTATAGTCACTTAAAGTTGTTAAAAAAGATTACCAACTATTGATTTGAGATATTTATTGATGAAAAGAATTGGTAAATGCATGAAATGTATGAAGATCATATTATTGGTTTTATTGATTGGAAGTACAGGTAGTGTTTCATCAGCAGTATTTGCAGAGCCACAGATGACAGCTACAATTGAGAAAACAACTTACACATATTGTGAAAAATTAGCATATACCATTGAAGTTTCTGAGGTTACAGGAGATCTTGCAATAATTCACATCAGGGATGAGACAGATAAAAAAAGTAGTGCAATACCAATCCCAATAGAAAAATTATCAAATCCAATTCCATCGGCATATCCATTTCAAAAAGATATTTTTCCATCAGGAAAATATTTCATAGATATTGAATATTCAGGAGCAACAACTACTTTAGAATTTGATTTGATTGATTCAGATAATTTGTGCATATCACAAGCAATGAAACCACTAATAATTCGATGGGTAAATGGAGAATTTACAGATGGAATGTTAATCAGTGGATTTCAAAATCTTGTTGATAGCAAACTAATAGATATACCATATGAGATTACTGAAAAAAATATTGACAAGATTAAGATTCCCCAATGGGTTAAGAGTGTAGGAAATGGGTGGATAATGGGAATGATTTCGGATCAAATGTTTGCCAAAAATTTGCAATATTTGATTGATCAAAAAATTATTTCAAATGGCGATAATAGAATAAACGAACAAGGATGAGTTTTTTGTCATCAAAATTTTTGTAACTTTAATTATTATTCCATGTGTATGATCAATATTTGAATTTAAAATAAATAATAAAAAATGAATAGTTATTTTTGACTATTTCTTTTTATGTGCTTTTGCAATCAAAGCCAGAATAATTCCAATAACACCAGCAATTCCAAAAGCAACTGAAAAACTGATTATCATTTCTTTATTGGATGAAGGTGATGAAGTATTAGATACAGTTGGGGAATTGTCGATACTAGAAGAATCTAATACACATACATCATTTTCTAAAATAGTTCCAGGACCACAACGCTCATCAAGTACACATACATCATTTTCTAAAATAGTTCCAGGACCACATTCATTTGTAGGAACTATTTCAATTACAGGAGTTTCAATTACAGGAGTTTCAATTACAGGAGTTTCAATTACAGGAGTTTCAATTACAGGGACTGAAATTACTTTAGAGAATCCAAATTCTGAACCAATTATTTCTAATTCTTCAGTACCCAATTGAACATCAATACTTAATGTTCTACTTTCTGAAGTATTTTGTATTTCTCTGAAAATTGTTTCATCACCATCAGATAAAATAAAGAATTGATCGTCAACACCGTCATAAACAGAGTCAAAGAATTCTCTATCAAAGATTACTTCTAATTTTCCATTAGAATCACGTACATCAACATAGAAGATAAGGGACATCGAATCGGTATCAGATTCTATTTCATAAACATTCAATCCCACTGTAGAAAAATTAACATCAAAAGGCATACCATCAACAGTTACTGAAAGAGTTTCAAGTGAAGGAGAAGTGACAGGGGTGGATTCAGAGGACATAGTTGGTTCAGAGGTGTTTTCTTCTACTTGGTATCCAGAATTAACATTATCAGATGAATCAGAATTCTGGAAACTATAGATTACAAATTCTATCCAAGGATAATCAGGGTCAATAATTCGATAAGTTCCAAGTTCATTTAATGTAAAAGATGCAGATGCACCAGGCGGAATAATTTCAGTAATTATCCTATTATCTTTATTGAAATCACATGCATTATTGTCATCTTGATTGGAAACGGATTGATCATCATTAGGATCAAATTCACAAACTAAAAAATCATCATAATTAATATTTGAATTACGATTGGAATTTGCACTACCACTTACCAACATATGAGAAACAACATCATTATTGATTACAGTAATTGTGGAACCAGGTGAGGATGAAAATAAGGTATTATCAATATATTGTGTGTTATCTTCAAGATAAGCATCATCAACAATTGTAACAGTGTTATCAGATGTTTGAGCATAAACCATTACTGTAGAAATCATTGTAAATAAAATCAAACCTAGTGAAATTTTCATTAGAGAACTAATGTTAGGAAAATGTAGAGTTTCAGACCTCAAATTACCAATATTTTGTTTTTCTAACACAAATTTTTAACTCAAAAAGTATGTTAAAGTCAAAGAGCCGATTATTAATCACGTAAAAGTCAATTTTTTTGAATATTTTTTAAAATTAGGCACAACAGGGCATCTAAATTCTAGATAACGCCTCTAAGAATCTGAATAATTTTCTCACCAATTACATTTGCAGCAAGGGACTGAGCCTCTTTTGTTTGAGCTCCAATATGAGGAGTTAAGATCACATTGTCAAGTTCAGCCAACTTATTACCAGTTGCAGGTTCTTCTTCAAAAACATCCAATGCTGCACCACCCAAAGTACCATTCTTGATTGCTTCATACAAAGCATCTTCATCAACAACGCCTCCTCTAGAAGTATTGATAATTTTTGCAGTGTTTTTCATTGTTGCCATTTTTTGTGCATCCAAAAGATGATGAGTTGAATCAAGTAGTGGAACATGAATTGAAACATAATCACAGCTTTGTAACAAAGTATTCAAATCAGCTTTCATCAAACCAACTTCCTTTGCAAATTCCTCATCAATTGGCATCACATCATATCCAATAATATTCATGTTAAGTGCACGTGCAAGTCTACCTAATCTTTTTCCAATATTTCCCAATCCAATAATTCCTAAATATTTTCCACGAAGTTCTGTTCCCTTTAGTTCTTTTTTGAGCCACTTTCCATCACGGATTGCTCTATCACCCCTAGCAGTTTGTCTTGCTAAAGATAACATCAAACCCAAAACTAATTCAGCTACTGCATTCATTGCACCTTCTACAGCATTAATTACGCGAATGTTCTTTATTTTAGCAGCTTCTTGATCAACATTATCTAATCCAACACCAACGCGTGCAATTATTTTACAATTATCAGCTTTGTCAATCATCTCTTTGGTAATAGTAGTTCTACTTCTTACAATGATAATATTGAAACTAGAAATTTTTTCTAAGATTTGTTCAGGAGTTATTTCAGGTTCGTAAGAAATCTTTAGACCATTGTCTGTTAGGATTTTAGTTAGTACTGGATCTACCTCATCACAAATTAGTACAGAATCTTCAAAACTCAATAAAATTCAAAATGAAATGCGGCATATAATTCATTAAAAAAAATAAAAAAAGAAAATAAAGTTGGTCTAGATACGACCTAAGTCTGTCATTACTTCAATGATTGGTCCAGCTAATTCAGGAACTACTTCCCATAGTGGGATAGCACCGTCTGCTTTCAAATCAGAAATAACTTCATCGGTATACATACCATGGATGTTTAATGCTGGGTGAGCAATGCTGTTTTGACCCATTGGTGGGACTGCATCACTTGGATTACCTAAGACATATGCGTATGATGGTACTGCGTCCATACCTAAGCCTTCAACGATTGGGTTTAAGTTGAATGGATCACCTGCAACAAATACTGTTACTGCACCGGAATAGATTGCTGCATAGTCGTGGTTAACTGCTGCATAAACTCCTGGCTCATCAAATACCAAATCTACAATCATACCTTGTGAACCTCCGAGTAACCATGTTTCAGTGGCAGCAGATTGTACTCTGTTACCTTGTGTAATTCTATCCAATATTTCTCCTACAATGTGGAAGAAGACTGGTTCATTACCTTGGTTCTCGATGAAAATTCTTACGTGTTGATCATTTTCAACAAATAAGAGTTGTCCTTGTGTTTCTTCTAAGTCAAGTCCATCTCTTGCTTGCAAAACTGCACTGATTTTCTTTTCTGGATCACCCATTACAAGTAAGTTGTGTGCCATGTTTGGAACATAACCAAATTGCATGCCGTTGACTACTGTTGCGGTGTTTTGATGAGACATCATTTTGCCCATATCATAATTACCGTCAGTTAAGTACAACTGGTTGTATTGTAGCTGGAACTCTAATGCATCAGCATCGTAGAATTTTCTGTCTAATTCACCGCTTCCGCTTGTTTTCTCAACCATTAATTTCTTGTAACCGTTTGCAGGGTCAACAATTGCAATTCCGTACATGCCGGAAAGTACGTGTTGATCCATAGCAGCGAGTTTAACACCAGAACAATGGTATTTGAAAATTCCTGCGGATTCAGCAATATAGCAGTAAGTTGTGGATTCACCTGGATTAACGGATTCAAATGCTCCTGCAGTTATCTGAGATGCGTGCATGTCATTTCCGTGTCCTACCATTTCAGTTGATGGAATGGTTAGTGTCATCTTTACAACATCACCTTGTGTAACTCTTAATGTTGGACCTGGGACTTGTCCACTAAAGGTCATAGCATTGTAAGTTTCACCGTTTAAGAGAGGCATTTCATGGCTCTCACCGGTTAGTTGAAAGTCGTGTACTGTTCTTCCAGAGGATTCGAGTACTCCACAATCGGTTTCTGCGAATGCTTGTGGCATTACAAGTTGTAAGCCGCCCATTTGATGGATTTTCTCAAGTACTTCAACATCCATTTTGTTGATGTCGAGTGCTTGTCCACTAATTTGGGTATTTGTGTATGTGCTTCCGAATAAGGTTGCTCCCATTACAGCTACTGCTGCAATTGTGAAGAGCATACTAGTTTTCTTATTCATGGTACAAATTCCGAATTAGAGTTATAAATACTAAAGCTGAATTTTCATGGTGCTAACGATCAGTCCTAGGGGAAATTCAAGAAGATCTATCATTCTATAGTCATAGAATGATTTCAAAAGGAATGAATAATAAAAGTGAAAATAATAAAGTCAACATGAAGTTTCGATTAGATCAAGATTCATTAGGCAAAGTCAAAATTCCTGCAGATGCATATTATGGAGCATTTACAGGTAGAGCAATTAATCAATATCACGTAACAGGTAACAAAGCCCACAAAAATTTGATTGAAGCATTTGTAATGATAAAGAGATCTGCAGCAGTTGCCAATATGAAGACTAAAGCAATTGACGCAAAACGTGGAAAAGCCATAGTTTCAGCATGTGACAAAATATTGTCAGGAAAATTCACAGAACAATTTGTGGTAGACATGATCAACTCAGGTGCAGGAACTGCATTCAACATGAATTCCAACGAAGTCATTTCAAATGTTGCGTTAGAAATTTTACACAAGAAAAAAGGACAGTATGAATTCCTACATCCAAATGATCACGTAAACATGTCACAGTCAAGTAACGATACATATCCAACTGCAATGCATGTAGCAATTTTGATGAATCTGAAAGAAACAATTCCAGCAGTAGAAATTTTAATTAAATCATTATCTAAAAAAGCAAAAGAATTTGCATCATTTAAAAAAATTGGAAGAACCCATTTGATGGATGCATTGCCAATTACATTGGGTAGTGAATTTGCAGCTTACACTACATCCATAACAAAAGCTAAAAACAACCTTGTTGCAGCACAAAAAGAATTACAAAATGTTGCACTCGGAGGCACCGCAGTAGGTAATGGTGCAAATACACCTAAAGGATATAGAAAAATTGCAATAGCAGAACTAAGTAAAATTTCTAAGCTTAAACTAAAACCAGAACCAGATATGCAATTTAGTTTACAAAGTAAGTATCCAGTTGCAAATGCATCAGGAGCATTGAGAAACTTGGCATTAGAAATTGGAAAAATTGCAAATGACATTAGATTAATGGCATCAGGTCCAATTGCAGGATTAGCAGAATTGGGAATTCCAGCAGTTCATGCAGGATCATCCATCATGCCAGGTAAAGTCAACCCATCATTAGCTGAATGTATGAATATGATTTGTTTTAACATCATAGGAAATGATACTGCAGTATCATATGCTGCTCAAGGAGGACAATTTGAACTAAATGTAATGCTACCAGGAATGCTAAAATCAGTTTTAGAGTCAACAGATATGCTCAAAAACTTTTTGCCAATATTTTCTGCAAATCTAATTGACGGATTAACAGCAAATAAACAAAAGCTTCAAGAGAATATTGAAAACAGTCCAGTGATAGTAACTTTACTTACTCCAAAAATAGGATATTTGAAGTCAGCAGAATTATTCAAAGAATCACTAAAAACTGGAAAAACAATTAGAGAATTAGTAGTTTCAAAGAAACTAATGACCAACAAAGAAATAGATTCGTTATTTAGATAAATCATGGCAAAAATTTTTGTAGAAGCCTATGGCTGTTCTGCTAGCTTTGCAGATTCCGAAATGATTTCAGGGTTAATTGTTAATGGAGGACATACGTTAGCAACGAATTCAACAGAATCAGATCTTAACCTAATTGTTACCTGCTCAGTTAAAGATACAACTGCAAATAAAATGATGTACAGAATAAAATCATTAAAAACAAAACCACTAATTGTTGCAGGGTGTCTACCAAAAGCTGAAAAAGAAAATGTTGAAAAATTTTCAGAAAATGCAAGTTTACTTGGCCCAAGTTCATTAGGTAAAACATTAGAAGTAATCAATTCCACATTAGGAGGTAGAAAGCAAATAGCCCTAGAGGATTCAGATTTATCAAAAGTGGGATTGCCAAAAGTTAGACTAAATCCAACTGTTGGAATCGTAGAAATTGCAAGTGGATGTATGAGCGAATGTACATTTTGTCAAACCAAATTATCAAAGGGGGATCTTTCAAGTTATAGATTAGGAGACATAGTAAGACAAGTTCAAACAGAAATTAAAGAAGGATGTAAAGAAGTTTGGCTGACATCAACAGATAACGGATGTTATGGATTAGACATAGGAACAGATTTACCTTCATTGGTAAATTCAGTTACAGAAATTCCAGAAGACTTTATGATAAGAGTTGGGATGATGAATCCAATGTATATGCCAAGAATCAAAGAAAAATTAATTGAGTCATATGATAACAAAAAGGTTTTCAAATTTTTACATATTCCAGTTCAAAGTGGAAGTGATAAGGTACTAAACGATATGAAAAGAGGACATACTTCTCAAACATTTAGAGAAATTGTAAAAATGACAAAAGAGAAATTTACAAATTTCACAATTTCCACAGACATAATTGTAGGATTTCCATCAGAAACAGAAGAAGACTTTCAAAAAACTATTCAATTGTTAGATGAAACAAAACCAGATGTTGTCAATTTATCAAAGTACAGTGCTAGACCTGGAACTGATGCTGCAGAATTAAAACAAATCGATGCATCAGAAGTTAAAAGAAGAAGTAAAGTTATTTTTGATCAGATCAACAATATATCCCTAGAAAGTAATAAAAAATGGATCGGATGGAAAGGCAAAGTATTGTTTGACGAAAAAACAGAAGAAGGAATCAAGGGAAGAAACTATGCTTACAAACCTATTGCAGTTGATGAGGAAGTCAAAATTGGAGATTCACATACAGTTGAAATCACTGATGCTACCAGAAAAAGGCTAATTGGGAAGATCGCAAGCTAAATTTTTTCGATCTAAAATTTGATAAAAAAAACGTAAGAAGGTTTTTTATGTAAATCTGAGAATAATATTAGAATGAGTTTTCAAGTAAAAGAACCAGTGCTAGTTATAGGATTAGGCGGAGCAGGCTCAAAGTTGGCAAACCAAGCAAAAGATGCCCTAAATTCAGATTGCCTAGTAATTAGTAACGATTCAAAAGATTGTTTATCAAATAGTGATTCAATTCACATATCTACAGATTCAATAATTAATCCATCAGTTCAATTGATCAGAGGTTCAGCATACAAAAAATCCGAATATATCAAATCTAAGATTTCACAGTACTCCACAGTTGTTTTAATGAGTAATTTAGCAGGAAAAGCAGGTGCAGCAATAGCTCCAGTCATCTCAGAGATATGTAAAGATACAGACAAAGGCTTAATCACATTTGCAATAATGCCATTCAAATATGAAAAAGAGAAAATATTCAATTCAGGAATTTCATTAAAAAGAGTTAGAGAAGATTCACAATGTACAATTGTATTAGATAATGATTCACTATTGGAAAGTAATCCAGATTTAACTCCCAAAACATGCTACAGTATTGCCAACTCAGCAATAATGCATGTAGTAAAATCACTTGAAGCAACTGAAATAGAGTCAAAAACAAATATTCTGACAACAAGTAAAGATGGACAAGATATGGAGGAATCTCTAAGAGATTCATTAAAAATGCTATACGAAAATGCACCACCAAATACCATAAAAAGTTCAATTTTGTATGTTGCAGGAGGAGAAAACATCCCAGTAGGAGTAATCAATTCAATTAAAAACATCTCAAATGGAATCACAAATCAATCAAGTTCACAAATTAACATGTCATCATCAGATGAATCCAAAGTAGTAATGCTATCATCAGTACAAACAATGACAAAATTTGATAATTATGATCCATTAGCAATGATACCAAAAGAACAAACACTTGATTGGGATACTCCAGATTGCAGCATAGATTGTAAATTAGATCTATATCAATTAGAATAAATTATTTTCACAAATTCCAAAAATTATTTGTTAATTTAAAACACCATTGTCGTCTTTTGAGTCAGAGGAGACAATTGCTTTCATTTGTGAAGTATCAGAACAAGTTTTTCTAAATCCAATATTGTGCTCTAAAATTCTAACCATTCCATATCGTCTATATCCCTGAATGGATTCATCATATTCCTTTTCATGAACTGTTAAAACAACAGCTTTGACTTTTTTACTACATGTTTTACAATAAACAAAGATCTCAGGCATATTTTATTTTACTAGAAAATACCTGAACTTAAAATTTGACTTATTTTGAGACTAATGCCAAAAAACAAGAAAATATGGAAAAGAAATGAGTCCATTATTCTCCAACATTCAATTCTGCAAATGAGGGCATTTTCTTGTTAAAATTACTAAGTGAAAAAAATATTTAAGTTTGATCTAATCATGGTCAAAAAAACACAGAAGAACATAAATCAAAGAAAAACATGATAGATCAATGAAAAATGAACTGACAAATACTATCGAAAAGAAGGTATTTTGTTTCATTATGGATTTGCCAGAATCCAGTTCAAACAAAAAAACAGAATCTAAAATGAAGAATCATGAAATAGACGATCATTATTCATTTTAGACAAACTAATTTTATTAGAATTAAGAAAATTTTAATTTTTATTCTTTAGATGGTGCTTCTTCTTTAGCTGGTGCTTCTTCTTTAGCTGGTGCTTCTTCTTTAGCTGGTGCTTCTTCTTTAGCTGGTGCTTCTTCTTTAGCTGGTGCTTCTTCTTTAGCTGGTGCTTCTTCTTTAGCTGGTGCTTCTTCTACAACATCTTCAACTTTTTTATTTTCCTTTGCAGGACTGGCAGCTGATTCCACATCATCAGTAAATGGAGTTACAAGAACATAACCTTCATCGGTTTTACTCATTCTAACTTTAATTTTTCTTGGAGGACTACGAACACCTCTAGCCCAAATTTGATGAGATAACTCTTCATCAATTTTGATGGTTTCCACCTTCATATGATGTTGGGCAAATTCTTTAATCATATTGATAGCTCTTACTGCTCGATGTTGTGATTGTGAAAGTAATACTTTGCCTAACGGAATTGTATAAACACGTTCTAATTCTTGTGACAATTATCCAACCTCCACATCTGTTGATCTCCAAGCTCTACGTTTTGGATTAGTTCTAACAGTTCTGTTAGTTTTTAGTATAATCCAAGCTGGTACTGCAGTAGCCTGCTTTGTTTTTTTTAGCAGACGAATTTTTCTTGGAGAGGACTTGCGTGCAGCCATAGTTTTTCAGGCACGAAGAGCTCTTTTTAAATGAATCTCAATGTATTCTCAATTTGTTTTAATATTCTAGCTGAAGCACCCCAAACAATCTGTTTTTGATACTCAAAGGTATACATTTCATTCATTAAGTTATGACTAGGATCGCTATCTTTTGCAACAGTTTGTAGAAATGGGTTTAATGGAATATGAAGAATTTTCTCAACTTCAGAATTAGTTACAAGAGGAGGGATTTGTTTTAACATAGATACAAACGGTAAAATTAGAAATCCAGTAGTCAGAGTCTTGACAGGATTTAATTGACCAATTATCTCATTTTTTGAGACATTTAATCCAATTTCTTCGCTTGTTTCACGTAATGCAGTATCTAAAAGATTAGAATCATTTACATCAAGTTTTCCACCAGGAAATGAAATTTCGCCTGCATGAAATTTCATACTTTTTGGTTTTTCAGTCATAATGATTACCGGAGTTTCACCATAAATTACAACTAGAACAGCAGCTAATTTACAATCCATGTCAGATTGTATTTCTGGATTTATAGGGGTAGATAAAATAGATTTTAATTTATCAAAATGCATAATATTTTCCTACAATTACACAGAGGTTTTAGTATTCAAAGGTTTTAACCAAGTGTAGAAAAAATAAAAATATGACAATTAGATATGAAGCAAATCCACCCAAAATTCTACCAAATATTAACAAGAATGAATCTATTGAAAAATTTGTAGAAAAAATTAAAACAATATCTAAAAAATGTGATGCAATTCACTTAACTGAAAATGTGTTAGGGCATGAAAGAGTATCACCATTAGAAATTGGGAAAATTTTGAAAAAAGAAATACCAGATCATCCGATTACAGTAAGCCTAAGAGTCAGAGACAAAAATGAGGAAGAAATTAAAAAATTTGTAGAAACTTGTATTGTTACAAATATTGAAGGAATTTTGATACTTATGGGTGATCCATCACAATCAAAATCACAAGATTTAGGTCTAATTCCCAGTGCAGTAGTATCAAATTTGAAAAAAAAATACGGAGCAAAAATTGATTTGTATCTTTCAATATCAAATAAACCAAATTTCCTAAAAATTGGAAAAAAAATTAAAGCAAATCCCAAAGGATTCATGACTCAAGTGATTCAAAACATTCAACAAGTGCAAAATCTTTCAGATAATCTAAAAGAATTTTCTATTATTCCAATCATATTATTTCCATCAGAAAAAAATCAAAAATCAGCAGATTTTTTGGGATTGAATTTAGAGGAATACAATAATGAATTTCATAAATTAGTTACTGAAACATACAAAATTACAGAAGATATTCTAATTACATCACCAAATGATTTTAATGGATTAAGAGAGTATTTAGAAAAAAACTGGTAACTAAATTACAAAATATTGTGCATTTGGATGATGAATAACAATGGCTGCAGTAGATTGTTCAGGAATGATTTGGCCAGATTCAGTAATAGTCATTCCAGATTTCTCAGGTTGCAATAATTTCCACACTAAATGATGTTGAGACACATCAGGGCAACTAGGAAATCCCCAACTATATCTCAAACCGCCTTTATCTAACTCTAATTCAGATTTAATTTTTACATTAACCCATTGTGCTAAAGCTTCTGCTAATTCAACAGCTAGTCCGTGAAGATAGTACGCATCAGAGTATTTATCCTCATCATTCCATTTTTCAAGGACATCTGCAACCTTTGTTCCAACAGTTACAGATTGGAATGCAACAATATCATCATCTCCAAAATAATCAGTCAAACACAGATGTTCAGGACGAGTAGATCGTGGAAAATCAAATTCAACATCATCTCCAGAAGGATTTTCAACCAATAATTTTTGTCCATTATTATGACATTTGAAATATCCATACACAATTTCAGGTTCAATTAATTTATCTCGTAGTAATTTCATTTTCCATTCAGTAAGTAATTGTTCATGTTCCTCTTCAGATTCAGAACCTGCTTTTCCACGCAATCCCCAAGATAATTTGAATAAAGATTTTTTATCAATCATTGTCCAAACTTCCGCCATATTGATTTGATCCAATTTCAAACGAATGGGTTTACCAATTATTTTTGGAGTAGGGGGAGTTACAGGTTGGACGTTACTTCTTGGAAGAGTGGATGGATCAACATCGGTGTTTGATTTCTCCTTCCAATTTTCTAATTTTGTCTTCCATTCTTCCAAAAGTTTTGGTTTGTCATCAGAAATTAAGGTATCCATAGTTTTTAGGCCCTCAAACATTGTATTACAATAAAACACACCAGGATCATAAATTCCACCATCTTTAGCGATTCGATTAATGTAATTACTGTTAATTGCAGCTCCTCCACAAAGAATTGGAACAGTCATGTTATTTTTTCGGGCATGTTCAACAAAAAATTGCATTTGTTTAGAAGTTGAAACCAATAATGCAGATAAACCGATAGCATCAGGTTTTACCTCATCAATTTTTTCTAAGAATTTTTGAAGCGGAACTTGTTTTCCTAAATCATATACAGAATATCCATTATTTTGAAAAATTGTTTTAACCAAATTTTTTCCAATATCATGAACGTCACCATAAACTGTTCCTAAAACAAGTTTACCCTTACTAGTTCCTTCTTCCTTGACTAGATATTTTTCAAGTTCCCCAACAGAGGCCTTCATACATTCAGCAGATTTTAAAACAAATGGTAAAATTAATTCGCCTGCTCCAAACTTATCACCTACTTCTTTCATTGCAGGTAGTAAATCTTCATTGAGAGTCTTGATAGCTCCAGCATGAGTCACATCTTTAGGAAGATCTAGGCTCAATATTCCATCTTTATCTAAAATTAAGTCAGTTTTTCCAAGTTTATCAGCAATTGCACAAACAACATCATTTTGAATTCCATCTTTGAGTCTATTTACAATTCTAAAATTAGCTCGTTTCCCAGGAGGCCACGAAGGATCAACATCAACTTTTTTTACATTATTACTGGTTTGAGGTCCTGCCTTTTCAAAATAAGAAATTAATTCAGATAAAGCGTCAGGATAAGTATTAAAAATTAAATCCTCAGCTAATTTTTTTTCTTTAGAATCAATTTCACCATAAGGAATAATTTCTTTAGCATTTACTATTGCAGAATCCAATCCTACTTTAACTGCATGATGTAAAAATACAGAATTAACAATTTTTCTAGCATAAGGCATCAATCCAAAACTAATGTTACTTAATCCCAAAGTAGTAAAACAATTGGGAAATTTTTCTTTTACAAGACTTATTCCTTCCAAAGTATTTTTACCAGCATCAAGAAATTCATCCTCACCAGTTGCTAAAGTAAATGTAAGTACATCAAAAATAAATTGTTCAATTTTTAATCCATAATTTTTACCGGTTTCATAAAGTAATTCTGCAGTATCTAGTTTTTGTTGAGGAGTTTTTGCCATTCCATTTGGACCGATGCATAAAGCTATTGCAGGTAGCCCATACTTTGCCATTACGGGAGCTAGTTTTTCAAATCTACTACCATCCCCCTCTAAATTAATAGAATTGATAATGGGTCTACCAGGAATTTGATTAACAGAAGATGCAATTACTTCGGGATCAGTTGAATCAATTACTAAAGGAGCATCTATTTCTAAACTTAATTTTTTGACCAAAGTTAACATAAATTCACGTTCATCAGAACGTTCAGTTGTAGCAACACAAACATCCAAACAATGTGCTCCATCTTCAGCTTGAATTCGTGCCAAGTCAACTAAACCATCAAAATCATCAGCAAGAACCAATTTTTTGGCTTTTCTAGAACCTTGAGTGTTTATTCGTTCTCCAATAATCAAAGGTGCAGGGATTTGTTTAAGATCAACTGCTTTTAATGCAGAACTTACTCTTGGAACAGTCATACTCTAAAATCACATCAGTTTTTCTAAATACTTAACCCTTGATAGAACTGGCTTTTTCGTCAATAATTTTTCGTAAAGACTGAATATGTTCAGGATTTGTGCCACAACATCCACCAATTATTCTAACTTTGTTGTATTGATCAATAAAATCACCCAAGGCATCAGCCATTTTTTCAGGAGTCATTTTGTAAACAGCTTTACCTCCTTGATTTTCAGGCATTCCAGCATTTGGAACTACCAAAAGATTATGTTCATTTTGTTCATCTAACCATTGAACGCTAGGGTTCATTTCAATAGGACCAGTAGAGCAATTTAATCCAAAAACATCAATTCCCATATCAGATACGGTGGTGTATGCAGATTGAATGTTAGTACCAAGTAACATTTTTCCATATTGATCAAGTGTAGTATTAGAAATAATTGCAACCTTCTTTCCAGTTTTAGACATTGCATTATGACATGCCTCAATTACTAATTTAACTTCCAAAATATCCTGACTTGTTTCAATTAACAATGCATCAACACCACCAAGAATTAATCCTTCAGCTTGTAATTCAAAAGCTTCACGGATTTCATCAAGAGGTTTTTGGCCTAAATCAGGGTCATCAGAACTTGGCAAATATCCAGTTGGACCCATAGAACCAATTACAAATCTAGTAGTATCAGAATATTCAGCACAAACTTCGGATGCCAATAGAGCAATTTTTTTATTGAAATCAACTGTTTGATCACCAAAACCATATTCATCTAATTTTATTTTATTTGAACCAAAAGAATTTGTTTCAATGCAATCAGCACCAGCATCTAAATAATTTCTATGAATTTGTTTTATCCAATCAGGATGAGTTAAGATTAAACCATCATTAAATCCGTCTTGATTGTTTGGGAAATCTTCAGGAGCAGGATCATATTTTTGAATTTCAGTTCCCATAGCTCCATCAAAGAGTAAAATTCTATTTTTTAATGCATCTAAGAAAGATTCCTTTTCAGTCAACAATTTTAAAAAATATTTGGGCAGTTTAACTCTTTTCAGATAAAGAAAGGAACCAGACTCAAATGTACACGTATGTTGAAATTAGGTGAAAATGGAATTTTTGTATATTTATGTCAAAGTTACAGATCAACAACTTAGTTCGTATTGCTACATTTTTTCAACATGCAGGGATTTCCATTGTATTTGTATTCATGCCAATTATTGGAAAAGGAGTTACTGATTCCATTTTTGAAATTGGGTTATTGATAGCATCATTTAGTTTTGCACAAATTCTGTCAGAAATTTATTTTGGGAGATATTCAGATAAGAAAGGAACCAGACTCAAATTTATCAGAATTGGATTCATAGGGTGCGCCATAGCATTTGGATTGCATTATTTTGCCGATGATCTAACTTTATTATTCCTAGTAAGAATTGCTGCTGGAATAGCAAGTGGAATAATGATTCCAGCAATGATTGCTTATACATATGAAGCAAATATTGATAAAAAAAGAGCAGCAACGGTCATTTCATTTCATGCTTTAGGTTGGTTAGCAGGAATAGCTGCAGCTGGAATAGCAAGTGATCTTAGATTAATTTTCTTAATCAGTGCTGCATCATTTGTAATTGGTCTGATTTTTACAATTAAACTTCCAAACCCAGAACAAAAAAAAGAGATTGAACCGGGAACAACAAAATTAGTTATTTTAAAAAATAAATTCCTATTTTTATCATTATTACTAAGACATATTGGTGCTGCAGCTGTATGGACAATTCTTCCGATAATGATTGTTGAAAGGTGGGGAGGAGATTTGTACCATATTTCTATAGTGTATGTTGCCAATACACTGACAGCATTTATCTTGATGAATGTAATGGCAAGTAAAATTCATCTTTCAAATGTTACAAAATTCAAAATAGGGATTGGGTTTACAACTTTTGTCTTTATCGGATTATCATTTGTTACAGAATGGTGGATGGCAATGCCATTCATGTCATTAGTAGGTGCAACATGGGCATTTTTGTTTATTGGAGGAAACTTTCACCTAATGGAAAACAATCCACGTTCAACATCAACTGGCATATTTAGTTCAACACTATCAATTTCAACGGTAATAGGGCCAATCATTGCAGGAAGTATTGCATTCATGTTTGACTATGTTGCTGTAATGTATTTTGCAATTATAATAATAATTGGTGCATTTTTGGTTTCATTAAAAATTGGTAAATAGGATTTATCGTAATCCCCATCGAGACATTACTTTATTTTCTAAACGTTTGAAGATCACTCCATCAATGATCAAACCAATTAACATAATGACAACCATTATTCCAATTACTTGAGATACATCATTGAGTGAACGTCCAGCATTGAGTAAAAATCCCAATCCCAAAAAGGAGAATAAAATTTCAGCTCCTATCACGCCCCTCCATGCAAAAGCCCAACCTTGTTTAAATCCAGAAATCATGTACGGAAAAGCAGCAGGAATGAGCACAGAAGTAACTAATTGAGTTCCTTTAGCACCCATATTTCTTGCAGCCTCGATAAAATGAGGATCAATATTCTTGACTCCGGTATAGGTGTTAATGGTAACAGCAAAAATGGCTCCAATAGCAGTAACAAAAATTATTCCACCATCAGTTAAACCAAACCAAAGAATACCTAAGGGTACCCAAGCGATTGAAGGAATAGATTGCAATCCCAAAACTAGGGAACCTACTGTCTGATTAATTACTTCGATTCGTGCCATAAAAATTCCTAAAACAATTCCACCAGCTATTGCAATTGCCAATCCAATGGATAATCTCCACATACTAGTAGCAATACCATAAAACAAACTTCCATCTGCACCACCATAAAACAAATCTTCAGCTACTTCATATGGTGAAGGAAAAATATTATCAGGCCATATTCCAGCCATAGCAATTACTTGCCATAAAACAATAATTCCAACGTAAAATGCAATTCTATGAGGAGTAAAATTTTTTGCCATAATCATCACTCGATGTTTTTCTTTACCTCAGGTCGCAATTCTAGTAAAATATCTTGTTGAAATTTTGTCAATGATTCATCTTCAGCTGTTCTAGGTCTAGGAAAATCATTTTTAAATTCTTTTTTAATTATAGATGGTCTATTACTAAATACTGCAACTTTGGTTCCAAGAACTGCAGCTTCTGCAACATTATGTGTAACAAATAAAATAGTTTTTTTTGTTTTTTCCCAAATTAATTGCATTTCAACTAATAACAAATCCCGAGTTTGTGCATCAAGAGCTGCAAAAGGTTCATCCATAAGTAAAACATCAGGATCCATTACAAGAGCTCTAGCAATAGCTACACGTTGTTTCATTCCAGTTGAAAGTTGATAAGTATATGAATCTGCGAACTTTGTTAATTGCATCATATCAAGATATCTGTGAGATATTTTTGCACGTTCTTCTTTAGAAATTCCAGCCATTTTCAATCCAAATTCAACATTGTCTTGAACCTTCAACCAAGGAAACAATGCACCTTCTTGAAAGACCATGATTCTTTCAGGTCCGGTTTCACTAACAGGATGACCATCAAAAATTATTTGACCATCATCAGGTTTTTCCAATCCAGCAACTATACGTAAAAAAGTAGATTTTCCACATCCCGAAGGTCCAACTAAACATACAAAATCACCAGATTCAATTTTTAAATTTACACCTCCTAGTGCGGTTAGTTTATGAGAATCATGGCTGAAATATTTTACAATATTTTTTGCCTCTAATTTGGTCATCTATGTATCCTCTCCATAGTTAGAATTTGAATCAATAGTGTAAAAAATTTCAGATAAATCATATCCATTTCTTCCTAAATATCCTAAAGCATCAGCTTTTTCAGCAAAAGAATAAACAGAATTACTTACAGGGTCTGATGTTATTTCAAGATTAGACAATGAAATGTCAACAACATTATCAGATAAAGATTGACCCAAATGAGATTTTAAAAAACTGTTAAAAATATTTCTAGTTTCAATAGGATTATTGTTAATCCAATTTACTGTTTGTTGATGTGATAATAGAAAATTAGATATTATTTCTGGGTTTTTTTCTGCATAATTAGAATTTACAATTAGTAAAACTGAAGCAAATTGTTTGTTAGGCCATAAATCTTCTTCAAAAAATAATCTATTTCCACCCAATTCAGTTTCTAAAATTGTTGCCCAAGGTTCTGCAACCCATGCACCATCAATTTCACCTTTAACAAATAATGTGTAAATATCAGGATTTGAAATATTATAAACTACTACAGAACCACCTTTTTCAGCGGGTTTCAAATTATTTTCAGATAAATAATGTCGCAAAGAAACATCCTGAGTATTTCCAATTTGTGGTGCAGCAATTTTTTTACCAACAAAGTCAGATGCAGAATTTATTTCAGAATTAGGATGTACAATGAAACTTGCACCACCACTAGCAGCACCAGATAAAATTTTAATATTTTTATTTTCAGAATTTAAGAATCCATTAATTGCAGGTCCAGGTCCAACATATGCGATATCTACAGAATTTGCAAAAAGTGATTCAATTACTTGTGGTCCACTATCAAAAATTCTGCTTTCAATTTCAGTATCAGAATCAATTTTTTCTAAGAAAAATCCTTTTTCAATTCCTACAATAGGAATAACATGTCCAACATTTGGAAAATATGCAATTCTTAGATTATTTTCATTTAATTTTTCATTTGAATTTAATACGATTGCTGCAATAGAACCTAGTATAATTACTGCAATGCCTACTGACAGTATCATTTTAACGGACATAAAACAGCGTTATATTCGGCGGTTAAATAATCATCGAATTTTAGCTCAAGCTAGTCGTAATTTTTTGTAAAAAAATGGAAAAATGGGCACAACACAAAAGATAAATTCCAAAATGCTACGGAAATATTGTTTTATGACTCAAAAAGGAATTTTAGCATTCTCAGGAGGATTAGATACATCAGTTGTTGTGAAATACTTGCAAGAAGAACACGACATGGAAGTAATCACAGTTACTGTGGATGTAGGTCAAGGGGATGATGCAAAAAAAATTGCAACAAAAGCAAAAAAATTAGGAGTTAAAAAACACTACAATATCGATGCAAGAAAAGAATTTGTTGATGATTACATATTCCCAGCAATTAAAGCAAATGCACTTTATCAAAAAAAATATTGTTTAGCAACAGCTCTTGCAAGACCATTAATTGCAGAAAAAGTTTTAGAGATTGCAAAAAAAGAAAAAGTTACTTCGTTAGCACACGGTTGTTCAGGTAAAGGAAATGATCAAGTGCGTTTTGATATTACATTACGTTCAGGTTCGGATCTTCCAATTATTGCACCAATTCGTGATAAAAATTTAGATAGAGATACAGAATTAAAATTTGCAAATAAACACGGAATTGAAATTGATTCAGTTGCTAAAAAATTTAGTATTGATCAGAATTTATGGGGACGTGCAATTGAAGGAGGAGTTTTAGAAGATCCATATAACGAACCACCAGATGATGCTTTCATTTGGGTTAAAACAAAAGACTTACCAGATAAACCAACTTATCTAGAAATTAAATTCGATAAAGGAGTACCAATAGAAGTGGATGGGAAAGTAAAAGGTTCTCAAAAAATAATTGAATACATCAACAAAAAAGCTGGTGCAGCAGGTGTTGGAATAATAGATCATATTGAAGATAGAGTTGTGGGAATTAAATCACGTGAAGTCTATGAAACACCGGCAGCTACTTGTCTAATTGAAGCACATGCAGATTTAGAAAAAATGGTACATACAAAACACGAAAATAAATTTAAATCAATTATTGACGATGAATGGTCTCATTTAGTGTATTCAGGACTTTGGCAAGATCCACTTAAAACAGATCTAGATGGTTTTATTGAAAAATCACAAAAACCAGTTTCAGGTACTGTCAAATTGAAATTATATAAAGGAAGTTTAAGAGTCGTAGGAAGAAAATCAAAAAATTCATTGTACAGTCACGATATTGCCACTTATGGGGTAGAATCCACATTTGACCAAAGATTAGCCAAAGGATTCGTTGAATTATGGGGAATCCAATCAACGGAAGCTAATAAATTACAAAAGAAAAGGAAATCAAAAACATGAACTGTCCAGAATGTGACGCAAAACTCAATATCCCAGAAGATGCCGCAGTAGGAGAAATAGTCTCTTGTGCTGATTGTGGAGCTGATTATGAGATTTCTAAAAAAGAAGGATCAAACATTGAGCTCAAAGAAGCAGAAAGCGTAGGCGAAGACTGGGGAGAGTAATGTCAAAAATCAGCATTGTTTTTGACCGTTTAAGAACGGAAGAAAAAATGCTCCAAAAGGAAGCCGCCGAATTAGGACATTCCACAGAAATGTTGGATGCCAAAATTACACAAATCAATACAGATACTAAAAAAGAGGATTTAGATTTAGGCGATGTAGTTTTAGAGAGATGTGTTAGTTATTTCAGAGGTCTTCATTTTACATCAGCTTTAGAATTTTTAGATATTCCAGTATTAAACAAATTTGATGTTGCAAGTATTTGTGGAAACAAAATGTTCATGACACTATTATTGAAAAAAAATAATATCCCAACACCTAAAACATATTTTTCATTTTCAAGTGAAAGTGCATCTGAGAATTTAGAAAATGTAGGATATCCATTAGTTATCAAACCAGTAATTGGTAGTTGGGGAAGAGGAGTAATGGCAATTAAAGATAAGGACACGATGGATGGAATTGTAGAAGTAAGAGAAATTACGGATAGTCCACATGATAGAATTTATTATTTACAAGAAGTTGTTAAAAGACCTCCAAGAGATATCAGAATAATTACAATAGGAGATCAACCAATTGCAGGAATGTATAGAAAATCATCAGGTGGATTTAAAACAAATATTGCTTTAGGTGCAGACCCTGAAATTTGTGAGATTACAAAAGAAATGGAAGAGATGGCAATTAAAGCATCAAAAGCTATGGGAGGAGGAATTTTAGGAATAGATATGATGGAAGATGAAGAAAAAGGAATAGTAGTTCACGAAGTAAATAATACAGTAGAATTCAAAGGATTAGCAAAAGTTGCTAAAAGAAACATACCAAGAGAAATGATTGAATTTGCCTTAGATTATGCCAGAAAATAATTCAGATGTACATAAAATATTTTAAAAAATAAAATCATCTAGGAAAATAAAATATTACTGCAACACCAATCAAGACCACAACAGAACCAATGATTTCAAATTTATCAGGTTTTTTCTTATCTATCCAATAACCCCAGAATAAAGAGGATATCACAAAAAATCCACCGTATGCAGCATATACTTTTCCAAAATTTTCAGGCTGAAAAGTCATGATTATACCATATGAAAATAAAATTAATCCCCCAACTAATCCAAGAATTTTTCCTTGATGATTTTTTAACCATCTCCAAATTAAATATCCACCTGTTATTTCCAATAAAGCTGCAAAAAAGAAAAGTCCCAAAGAACTTATTGTGTCAATCAAATTTTTTCTCCTTTTCTAGGAATATAGAAAATTATTAAAATTCCAATTACCGCAATTATTGTTCCAATTATTTCATATTGGTCAGGGATTATTCCATCAATTAACCATCCCCAAAAAACAGACATTACAATAAACACGCCACCGTATGCAGCATAGATCCTATGAAAATGAGTTTTTTGAAATGTTGGAACTACACCGTAAAGAAATAAGACAAATCCACCTAATGCACCCAACATCCAACTAAAGTCATGTCTTAACCACAACCATACAAGGTAACCACCACCAATTTCCAACAATCCAGCAATTACAAATAGAAAAATAGAAGTTAAGATAGTTTTAGGAAACATAATAGTTACAATTATTTCCAAATGTAAGAATAAAAAGTTGCATTAAAAAACATCATTAATCTTTAAAAATTCAAAAATAAAAAATATAAAAAATCATTAATTCTTTTTTAATTTTGATAATAATGCAGAATAAATGAAGGGCAAAATTGTTGTTACTTCTGCATGCAATGTAGCTTGTCGTGCAATTTTTGTAACCTTTCCCCATGAAATTGCCTCTCTAACTAATGCTCCACTTAAACTACCATCAAATTCTTGTGCAGTTGTAATATAGAATGCATAATCTAATCCCTCTCGATATTGATTCCACCACAAAGTATGATGTTTTGAAATTCCACCACCAATCATAAATGCTCCAGATTTTTCTGCTTTGAAAATATAACCTGAAAGTAAATTTGCATCTCCAACCAAATTTAATTTAAAATCACTATGATTTTGTGTAAACATCCAGATTTGACTTCCAACTGCACCATCCATGATTCCAGGTACTACTACACTAATGTCATTTTTGTATGCCCAGTAAAGAAAAGAATCCTCACCCATATGTTTTCCAATCATTTTACAAATTTCTGCAGTTGACATTTCTTTTACACCATTGTTGTATTCTTCTTCAAGAAATGATTGCATTTTTTCTTCAATAAGTGGACCATAGTTATCCATGGGTACTAAGACATTACCTAATCGATGAATATTTTGATCAGCCAATTCATTATCATCCATTGTGAATGAACCTTCATGATATTTTGAGAAATGTTTTGCAATATCATGATCTAACGCACCACATGTTGTAATTGCCACATCAAACCATTTGTTTTTGATCATATCTTTTATTATTCCTCTTAATCCGGTTGAAACAACTGCACCTACAAATGAAACAAATTTCAAACATTTTTCATCAGAAATCATTTTGGTTAAAATATCCAATCCATCTGAAAGATTCACAGATTCAAAACCACCAGATTGGGATAATTCTTCAAAGATTTTTTCAATTGAAGTATTTGAATCAATTTCAATATCTTTCACAGGACGACCTATCTCAACCATAAGAGCATATTTGTCAGACTTCCTATAAATTTATTTTAAAAATAGAAATTTTATGAAATAAGATTAAAAAATTTCCAGATATAGCCTCTGTTTAAATAAAAAAATTCAACAATCAAGGTTCAATATAACAAGATAAATTATACTACTTTTGATGAGATTTATCATGAAAGTAGGAGTTGTAGGAGCATCAGGATATGTAGGGGGAGAAACACTTCGTCTTCTTGTAAACCACCCTGAGGTTGAGATCACCACAGTAACTTCAAGACAACATGTTGGCGAATATCTACACAGAGTTCAACCTAGTTTGAAAGGATTCACAGATCTAACCTTTTCGGAGTTAGATTACGACAAATTAACTGATAATTGTGATGTAGTATTCACAGCAGTGCCCCATGGAACTGCAACAGAAATTGTAAAAGCATTATACGATAGAGGAATCAAGATAATCGACTTAAGTGCAGATTATAGATTACATAATCAAGAAGCATATGATAAATGGTATGGTTGGACACACCCACATCCAGATTATTTAGAAAAGTCAGTTTTTGGTGTTCCAGAATTACATAGAGAAGAAATTAAAAAAGCACAACTTGTTTCTTGTCCAGGATGTATGGCAGTAACATCAACACTGGCACTTGCACCATTAATTAAAAATGACCTCATTGATACAGATCACATAATTGTAGATTCAAAAATTGGTTCATCTGGTGCAGGTTCAGGTTCAGGAACAGCACATGCAATGCGTGCAGGAGTAATCAGACCATACAAACCAGCAAAACACAGACACACAGGTGAAATTGAACAAGAGTTAAGTGAAATTGCAGGAAGTAAAATCAAAGTATCAATGAGTCCACATGCAGTGGATGTTGTTAGAGGAATTTTATGTACAAACCACACATTTTTGAAAAAAGATATGGAACAAAAAGAATTATGGAAAATATATCGTGAAGCTTATGGTGATGAAAAATTTATCAGATTAATTAGAGATAAAAAAGGACTTTACAAATTCCCAGATCCAAAATTCTTAGTAGGTTCAAACTTTTGTGATATTGGATTTGATTTTGATGAAGATAATAATAGATTAATTGCTTTGTCAGCATCAGATAATTTAATGAAAGGTGCAGCAGGTTCTGCAATTCAAAACATGAATGTTATGTGTGGTTTTGATGAAATGAGTGGATTAAGATATACTCCATTAACTCCGGTTTAGAAATGATTACGATTAAAATTGGCGGAAGTGTTGTAGATGATTTACATCAATCAACAATTTCAGACATTAAAAAAATTGCAGAAACGGAAGGCATCATAATTGTTCATGGTGGAGGAAAAGAAGTTACAAAAGTATGTGAACAATTGGGAAAAGAACCTAAATTTGTAACTTCACCGAGTGGAATTAAAAGTCGATATACAGACAAGGAAACTGCGGAAATTTTTACCATGGTTATGTCAGGTAGAATTAATAAAACAATTGTCCAGATGCTTCAAAAAAATGGAATTAATGCAATTGGGTTATCAGGTGTAGATGCGAGAGTCATTGAAGCCGACAGAAAAAAGAAACTCATAATCATGAATGAAAAGGGCAGAAAACAAGCAATTGATGGAGGATATACAGGAAAAATTAAGAATGTAAATTCAGAATTTATAAAATCATTATTAGAAAAAGGACTAACACCAGTTATTTCTCCAATTGCAATTAGTGAGGAATCAGAATTTCTTAACATAGATGGAGACAGGGCTGCGGCATATGTGGCTGGAAGTGTAAAAAGTGACAAAGTATTATTCATAACAAACGTAGACGGACTATTAATGGAAGATAAAGTTGTTCCAAAATTAACATTAGCTGAAGCAAAAGAAATTAGACCTAAAATAGGTCCAGGTATGGAAAAAAAGATTTTAGCTTCAACTGAAGCACTAGATATGGGTGTAAAACAAGCTTTTATTGCAAATGGTCAAAAAGAGAATCCTATTTCAACAGCTATTGCACACGATAATTGTACGGTGATTGAACATGAGTGAAGATCAACATATGGGTAATCTCTATCAGAGATTTCCAGTTACAATTGAAAAAGGTGTGGATGCACATGTATGGGACATAGAAGGAAAAGAGTATATCGATTGTATGGGAGGATATGGTGTCGCATTAGTTGGACATCAAAATCAAAGAGTTAACAAAGCAATAAAAGAACAAGTTGATAAAATAATTACAGTACATAGTTCATTATACAATAAAACACGAGAAGGATTTTTGAAAAAACTTATCGAAATAGCTCCAGAAGGATTAACACAAGTACATCTAAACAATAGTGGTGCAGAAGCCGTTGAAGCTGCAATGAAATTTGCAAGAAAGTTTACTGGAAAGAAAGGAATGGTTGCAATGAAAGGATCATATCATGGAAAATCATTTGGAGCATTGTCATTAACATTTAATCCAAAATATAGAAAAGCATTTGCACCATTGGTTGAAAAAGTTACTTTTGCATCATTTGGAGATATGGATTCGCTACGTTCTGCTATTGATGAAGATACAGCTTTAATTATTTTAGAACCAATTCAGGGTGAAAGTGGTATTGTAGTTGCCCCAGACGGATTTTTACAAGAAGTTAGAAAATTATGTGATGAAAAAGGAATCTTATTAGTTTTTGACGAAATTCAAGCAGGATTAGGAAGAACAGGACGATTATGGGCTGGCGAACACTGGAATACAGTTCCAGATATCTTATGTTTGGCAAAAGGAATTGCAGGAGGAGTGCCAATGGGTGCTACATTAGTTAAACCAGGTATTTTAGCTGCCATAAGTAAAGGAGAACACTCATCAACATTTGGAGGTAATCCAATATCTTGTGCAGCAGGAATTGCAGCACTAACATCATTAACAGAAGATGGCTTAATTGAAAATTCCAAAAAAATGGGAGAAATTTTTAGAGAAGGGTTGGAAAAATTAAAAGAAAAACACACAATGATCAGAGAAGTAAGAGGAAAAGGACTAATGATTGGAGTTGAAATGAAATTTGAAGTAAAAGATATTTTGATGGGATTAATTGAAGAAGGTGTTTTAATGTTGTACTCAGGACGAAATATTCTCAGAATATTACCACCTTTAGTAATTAAAGAAGAGGATGTAACAAAAGTTTTACATGCTTTAGATGTTGTATTAACTAAAGAGGAAGAAAAGAGAAATGTATAAGGATAAAATAGATGAAAAAATAATAGGATATCTTAAAGAGGATTCAAGAGAATCATTTGTAGATATTGGGAAAAAACTTAAACTTTCAGAATCAGCAGTTAGACGAAGGGTTAAAAATTTAGTAGACAGTAAAACAATTAGTAAATTTACAATTGAAATTGGAGAAGATAATGTTACAAGTGCAATTGTTTTAGTATCAGTCGATTCTGCTACAGACACATCAAAAGTTTCAGCAAAACTTGCTAAACTAGAAGGAGTAAAAACAGTTTATGAAATAACAGGACAATACGATATTACAACAATAATGAGTGGTTCAAGTATTGCAGAAATTAATAACAGTATTGATGCTTTAAGAAAAATTTCTGGAGTAGTAGATACCAATACTGTAATAATTTTAAGAAAAGTTGCGTAAAACGAGTTTCGTTTCAAAAATTTAATTCAAAACTAATTTAGGATCAATTAAAAATATTTCCAACGAAAATAGTACGAATATGTTTATATCATCAATTTTGTTTAACGAATTTAGTAATGAAAGATCCGAATCACTATGCAAATATCTACAATGCATATGAAAAAAATCCAAAAAAAATTAGAGTATTAGATAGTACATTAAGAGAAGGTGAACAACATCCAGGTGTTTCATTTACAAATAAACAAAGAATTCAGATTGCATGGATGTTAGATTATTTTGGAGTTGATCAAATTGAAATTTCTCCAGTAGTCTCAAAAGATCATCAAGAAGCAACTAAAACAATTATCAAACAAGGATTAACAGCAGATATAGTTTCACATGGTCGTGCACTTAAACAAGACATTGATGTTTCATTAGATTGTGATGCAAAATGGTGTGCAGCATATTTAGGAATATCAGACATACATCTTAAAGATAAACTTCGAATATCAAGAGAAGAAGCATTAGAAAGAGCTGTAGAAACTGTAGAATATGCAAAATCACATGGATTAAAAATTAGATTTACAGTAGAAGATGGTAGCAGAGCAGAACCAGAATTTTTACTTAAAGTTTGTAAAGCAATTGAAGAAGCAGGAGTAGATAGAATAAGTCTACCAGATACAGTAGGAATTTTACGTCCAATTGGAATGTTTAACTTTGTAAAGAAAGTTAGAGAAGTAGTAGATGTACCATTAGATGCACATGTACATAATGATATAGGATTTGCTGTTGCAAATGCATTTTCAGCTTGTGATGCAGGTGTTGATCAAATTCATACAACTATTGATGGAATTGGTGAAAGAACAGGAATTCCACCACTTGCAGAAGTAGCAGTAGCATTGACTTACTTGTATAAATCACCAAATGATTTTAGATTAGATATGCTATTGGATTTATCAAAACTAATTGAAGATTATACAGAAATCAAACCGTATGATTCAAAACCAATTGTTGGTTCAGCTGCATACAAACACAAAGCAGGCACACACCTTGCAGCAATTCTACGCAATCCAGCAGCATATGAGCCAATTCCACCAAGAGCTGTAGGAAATAGGAGACGAATTGTATTTGGAGAATTAGCAGGAAAAACAGGTGCAGCTTATTTGATGTCATTATTAGGATTAGAAAAAGACGACATAGGTGCAAAAGCAGTTGCATCAGGGCTAAAAAATCTCAGAATGGGAGATCTAATAGAAATCCCACTTGAAGATAGACTCGAAAAAAAGATTATTGAAGATAAATAAAGAGGAGAAATGAATAAGAATTATGTCAAAATGTGAAGAATGTGATGCAGATATCTCAATACCAAGTGATGCACTTGAAGGAGAAATTGTAACATGTCCCGAATGTGGCGCAAGTTTTGAATTAGCAAAAGGTTCAGATGGTTTTGATCTAAAGCCTGCTCAAACAGTTGGCGAGGATTGGGGCCAGTGAATCCTGATGTTACAATTCTTTACGATTCCATACGTTGGGAAGAAAAAGCTCTACTAGAAGCAGGTAAAAAAAAGGACATCAACATACAGATGGTTGATTGTAAAAAACTTGCTTTAGATTTAGAAAAAAAACCCGAAGATTACGGAGTAGTTATTCAACGATGTGTGAGTTATTACAGAAATTTACATTCAACAGCAGCTCTTGAAGGAATGGGAGTTAAAGTAATCAATTGTTTAAACACAGGAGTTTTTGCAGGAAATAAATTATTCACACATATGTTACTAAAAAAATCAGGTGTTCCAACACCAGATGCAACAGTGGCATTTTCAAAGGATGCAGCTATTCAAGCATTAGAAACAGATGGATATCCAAAAGTTATAAAACCAACAGTCGGTAGTTGGGGCAGGTTAATTTCAAAACTAAATGACAAAGATTCAGCAGAAGGAATTATTGAAAGTAGAGAAACTATGTATCCAATTTACCAAATTCATTATTTAGAAGAATTTGTAAAAAGACCTCCAAGAGATATCAGAGCTATTATGGTAGGAGACAAAATAGTTGCTGCAATATATAGAAAATCAGAACATTGGAAAACAAACATGGCATTAGGTGGAATTGCTGAACCATGCAAAGTTACACAAGAAATGGAAGAAATGTGTATCAAAGCAAAACAAGCTGTACAAGGAGATATTGTAGGTGTAGATTTAATGGAAAGTGAAGAAAAAGGGTTAGTGGTTCATGAAGTTAACAATACAACAGAATACAAAAACACTGTAAGAGTATGTGACGTAGACATACCTTCTCTAATGCTGGATTACGCAATGAAAGTAGAACGATAAAGTTGAACACCCATTTCACGGTAACACCAAAATTTGCAACAAAAATGCTGGAAAAAGCACTTCGACTATACACACCATCACTTAGTGAAAGACCAATGGCAGAATTTTTAGCTGATAAATGCGATGATTTAGGATTTGAAGATATACAAATTGATGAAGTTGGGAACATTATTGCAAAGAAAGGTTCAGGTTCACCAAAAATCATGTTATGTGGACATATGGATGTAGTTCCAGGAAAAGTTAAAGTCAGAAAAGAAGGAGATTCACTTTATGGTCGCGGTGCTTCTGATGCCAAAGCACCATTAATGGCAATGCTTTTTGCAGCTGCATCAATTGAAAAAAATCAAGGGACTGTTACTTTTGTAGGAGCTGTGGACGAAGAAGGAAATGCAGTAGGAATTAAAAATATTGTAAAAAAGAAAATGGATATAGATTATGCAGTATTTGGAGAACCAAGTGGAATCAAACAAGTGACAATTGCTTACAAAGGAAGATTAGCAATCAAACTAAAAATTAGTGCTGCAGATAGTTCTCATGCTAGTGCGCCATGGCTTTCAAAAAACGCAATTGAAGAATCAATGATATTTGTTAAAAAATTAAAAGAAAAACTAGAAGCTAATCAAGAAGATAAGACAAAAGGAATGTTGTTAACAGCAACAATGACAGAAATTAAAGGAGGAACAAGTCATAATATTACCCCCAAAGAATGTGAAACTCTTTTTGACATCAGAATTCCAGTAGATATGAATTGTAAAAGCATTGAACAAAAAATTGCAACACTAGTTAAAGAAATCTCTCAAGAAAGAGAAGTAGATGCATTTTATTCAATTTTAGATGAGACTGAACCATTTGAAGCACCTCATAATTCATCATTAGTAAGAGCATTTACTTTAGGAATTATGCAAGTGGAGAAATCAAGACCAACATTAATTCGAAAAACAGGTACTGGAGACATGAATGTTTTAGGAAATCAGTGGGAAATTCCAGTTGTAACATATGGTCCAGGAGATCCTCACGAAGCACATACAATTGATGAAAAAGTTTCGATTGAGGAATATCTTAAAGGAATAGAAATTTTCAAAGCTACTCTACAGCATTTAAAAAGGCTACATGATAAAAAATTGCAATAATGTTATCGTTTGTAGGTTTAGGAATATCAGGGTTTGAATCAATCCCTATTGAAGGATTAGAAACAATTTCAACTGCAGACATTGTGTATTTAGAACAATTTACTAGTCCCATTAGCGAATCAGATTTAAAAAAAATTCAAGATTCAATCAAAGGTGAATTCAAGCTGGCTAAAAGATGGTTAGTTGAAGATGGAAATGAAATTTTAGAAATGTCAAAAGAAAAAAACGTGGTTTTATTAGCATACGGGGATCCATACATTGCAACAACACATATCGAATTAAGAGCAAGAGCAATTGAAAATAAAATTAAAACACATTCAATCCATGCTTCATCATCATTGACATCAATGATTGGAGAATGTGGTTTACATTTTTACAAAATTGGAAGAATTGCAACAATAATGAGTGAAATGAAATCACTTACAACACCATATTATGTAATTTATAAAAATTTGATTGAAGGTAATCACACAGTACTTTTGTTAGAATATAATCAAGACAAAAAATTTTTCTTGGATCCTAAGGATGCATTAAAAGGGTTATTGGAAACTGAGCAAGGTCAAACAAGAAATGTGATTACAGAATCAAATTATGTAATTATTGCATCAAGAATAGGTTTTAAAGATCAAGCAATTGTTTGTGGAAAAATATCTAGTTTGAAAGAAACAGATTTTGGAAAACCACCACATACAATCATCATTCCAGGTAGATTACATTTTACAGAATCAGATGCATTAAAATTATTTGGAAAATGTATTGATGAACCATTTGATAATTCTGAAAAAACAGAAAAAATTTCAAATCAAATGATGAAAAAATATGTGCCAATGGTTAGAGAAGCACTAGAAGAAATTGAACCGCTTTATAAAAATCAAAAAGAATTTGAAATAATTTTGGATAATGCTGAACGATACATTAAGGATGCAGAGATATTTCTAGGTGAAGGTCGAGATGAGAATGCGATTTTAAGCATTGGGTATGCTGATGGGTTAGTAGATGCACTAAGATTAGCAAAAGGCCTTGAATTTAAAATGTAATATTATCAATAAATTAAAGAGTAGGTCAAAAGGTAAAAAAACATTGAAACAAATTGAAAATAAGATCTTATCAACATTATATCTAAGTGAGATTACAGGAGAAAATCCCATAGAGAAAATTTTACAAAATAATATGATTTCAGAAAAACAAATTTCTGAAAAAATGGAAAAACTAACCCAAGATAATTTAGTTAATCAAGATGAAATGACATTAACTGAAATGGGCAGGGAGTCATTACGAGTAGTATTAGCAGGAGGAGTATTTGACATCATACATCCAGGCCATATTTCTACATTAAATGCAGCTAAGGCATTGGGAGATGTCTTAGTTGTGGTTGTAGCCACAGACAATACAGCTGTAAAAATGAAAAAAAGAAGACCCATTCACAGTCAGGAACAAAGACAAGAATTAGTTAATTCATTATCTGTAGTAGATTTATGTTTAATTGGACAAGAAAATGATATTTTTAAAACAGTTAATTTAGTTAAACCACAAATTATTGCATTAGGATATGATCAAGTTCATCAAGAACAATTCATTACAGAAGGATGTAAAAAAATCAAGTTAGATGCAAAAGTTGCCAGATTGCAATCACCTATTCCAGAAAGCTCTAGTTCTAAAATAGAAAAGGAATACGGGGAATCAATTCACGGAATCTAAGAATCTATTTCAATCTTTATTGAAATCTTTGAACCATCTTTCAATTTAGTGTTTTTACGAATACAGGTTTTGGAAATTAATTCAATTACGGATTCATCATGATGAGTTCGTTCAAGAATAATTAGTTGACATTTAATTGAATTATTTAATTTAGCAGAAAAACACTTTACCCAACCATATGTTCGCTTTCCATCAGAAAAACTTTTGATTTTAACTCCATCCAGAGTTTCAAATTGTTTCATTGCTTCCTGATGAATTTTTTTGTCTAAACGAACATTTAGAGTTCCAGGAAATGGAACATATCCAATTTTAGATTTAAACTGTTTTGTATATCCTTTCAATCCCATATAGTAAGCACCTTCACCCATTCCTGAAACTAAAGTTCCTTGAAGATTAACAACGGAAGGGTAAGAATCCAAACTTTTTTGCAACATAGAAGATAATTTCACAATCTCAGAATACCCTTTGTTAGTAATTTTTACAGATAGATTTCTTCCACTAATTATTCGAGAGATGAATTTGTTTTGTTCTAATTCTAACAAATGTTTTGAGGCAGCTTGTTGTGATTTATGGATATTTTTTCCTAATGCAGAAGTCGTTATTGTAACATAATTGTACTTTGCTCCTTTAGATAACAGATAAGAGAGAGTTAAGAGGTGCTGAATTTTTAGTTCAGTCATCTAAAATCCTAAGATACGCCTAAATCAGCGAATGTTTTTAGTGTCATGCCATCAGAGTTAGTTAATTTTGCAACTCTATGTCCAATAACACATTCAATTCCAGCATTTTTAGCACCTTCTAATAATCTCTTGGTGATTATTCCATCCAATAGAAGATATTTGATGCCAGATTGAGAGGATAATTTGCTTACTACTTCACTAATTGGAACTTTGAAGATTTCATTTTGATCACTATCTAATGCAACTGCTTCTAAAGTTTCATTAAGATTTGGGAAAATTTTTGAAGCAACATCTGCAATAGATTTATCATCCTCACTTTTTAATGCGGGGGAAGGTTTACCATTTTTAATTTCATCGGCAATTGGTTGTAAAATTTCGTCTAATCTTTGAGGAGTTAATTCTTCAACTTCAACACCAGTGTCAGCTTGTAATTCATAATCTAGAGTTACAACAGATTTTAATTCTTTGAGAATAAAACCACCTGCTCTATCACCATCAATAAATGCAACAACAGTATCTTTTTCTGAACATAATTCTTTAATTGACTCATCAATTTTTGCACCTTCAATTGCAAGAACATTATCATATCCAGCTCTCAAAAGATTAATCACATCAGCTCTACCTTCAACTAAAATAATCCAATTGGAATCAAAGACTCCAGAACTACAAGTTAATTTAGATGGTCCATAACTTGATAATTTTCCAGAATCACCTTGGTGAACGTCATTTAACATAGTTTCACCTTCACTAACTGTTTTAGTTGCCCATTTTTGTTTGATTTCTTTTGCACGTTTTACAATATCATCTTTCTTTGCTGCACGTACATCATCAATTGCATCTAAAGTAAATTTACAATCAAAAGGACCAACCTTATCAATACTTTCGATACCAGCTGCAATTAATGCACAAGTATCAATATCAGTACTCATTGGAATAACAGCATTACCATTTGTAGTATTAGCTGTTGATTTTGCAATAACTTCAATACGTCCTACTTTAGAAACTCGTTGCAGTTCATTCAAATTCATCTCTGGGCCCAACAGTCCTTCTGTTTGGCCAAAGATGGCTCCGATTATATCTGCTCTTTCAACGAGTCCATCAACTTCATAGGAAAGTTTAACGTGATATTTGACAATTCCTGATTGAGGCATAAATTCTTCATCTCCTTTATCATTATATCCTCATTTCCAAACTAGGATATATGAGGGTATCGCAAAATAGAGAAAATTTTCAATATAGCATACGCTAAAGATATTAAAAAATGAAAATAATGATACTAGTTTATTCAGTACTAAATGAGTGACCACATGAACAGGATTTTGTAACATTTGGATTATTAATTTTAAATCCAGATCCCATTAGGCTTTCAATATAGTCAACGTTTGCACCTTGTAAATGATCGACACTGTAACTGTCAACTAAGAGTTTAACTCCATTTTCTTCAAGAACCAAATCATCTTCTTCTGGTGCTTTTTCAAAGCCCATTCCATAAGATAATCCAGAACAACCACCACCTTGAACATATACTCGTAAGTATTCAGGTGATTCGGCTTCTTCTTTCATGAATTCATGAATTTTCTCAGCTGCTTTTGCAGTAACTGTAACCATTTTTTGTGTTTGTTCAGTTGCCATTATGATCAAAAATCAATTTTAAATTATAATAATCTTTTCCCCTGCAACACACTAGTAATTAAGATAGGCTCAAAATATAATAAAAATAAAAAGAGATTGAAATAGCTTATTTCTTGGATTTATTTACAAATGCAGTCATTCTTTCTTCACGATCAGGATGTGTAAAGCAATTTCTCCAAGCAAGGAGTTCAATAGAAAGACCAGTATCAAGATCTGCGTTTCTTCCTTTATTGATTGCGACTTTAGACATCTGAACACCCATTGTTGAACATCCAGCAATTTGTTGTGCCATTTTCAAAGCTTCTTCTTGTAAAGATGCAAGAGGTACTACTTGGTTAACTAAACCAATTTCTTTTGCCTCATCAGCTTTGATCATTTTTCCAGTATAGACAAGTTCTTTTGCCTTTGCTATTCCCACAATTCTCATTAATCTTTGTGTTCCACCCCATCCAGGAGGGATTCCGATTGTTACTTCTGGTTGGCCTAATCTGGCAGTATCAGCTGCAATTCGAATATCACAAGACATTGCAAGTTCACAACCTCCACCTAATGCAAATCCATTGATTGCTGCAATTGTTGGTTGTTTAACCAACTCTACAGTTGCAGTAACAAGTTGTCCAGTTTTTGCATATTCGACAGATTCATCTGCAGAAATTTTTGACATATATTCAATGTCAGCTCCTGCAGAAAATGCTTTTTCACCTTCACCAGTCAAAACGATAACTTTGACATTATCGTCATGGTTCAGAGTTTCAAAAGTTTTGATTAGTTCTTTTGCAACATCAGTATTCATTGCATTGAGTTTGTCAGGTCTGTTGATTTTGACAGTACAAATGCCATCAGAAGTAGATGTGGTAACTAGTGACATGAAAATTTGTCAAGATATGCGAGAATTAAATGTTATCTATTTTTTAGAAATTTTTCCCCATTGTTTGAGTGCAGATGCTGCTGCCACCCAAGTTCTGAGGTCTTGGTAAACTGGAACATTATGTTTTTCAATTAATTTAATCATCTTTTCGGTGTAAGGGCCACCGTTACCTCCACACAATAATGGTTTCTTTGATTTCTTTTGGAAAGCAGCTAAATGTTCAACAATTGTTTCTTCAAGCGGATCATCTTGGAATACAAACCAAGGCATTGCAATATCAATATTCTTTTCATCCATAAATTGTTGAATTACAAATCTATAATCTTCTGCAGTTGCACCGCCACCAACATCTGCAGGATTACCATTATGAATCGGTACAGCAGGTGGGAAGTGTGCCTTTAATTTCTTGACACCTTGAGGAGATAATTTTCCAATAGTAAGATCGAATTTTTCTAGTTGATCAATTCCACCAATCATTGGGCCAGCACCATTACTAGTCATTGCAACTTTATTGCCTTTTGCAGAAGGTTGCCATGCTAATGCCTTTAGTACACCTGCCAATTCTTGATAACTTTCAACTGAAATAATTCCTGCTTGTTTGAATGCACCCATAATAATTGCATTTGAACCACCAAGTGAGCCTGTATGAGATGCAGCTTGTTTTGCACCAGCAGCAGTTCTACCACTCTTCCAAATTACAATTGGTTTCTTTTTTTCTTTCATTACACGTTTTGCAACATTAATGAATTTTCTACCATCACCAAATCCTTCAACGTATAATCCAATTACTTTGGTTTGAGGATCATTTGCAGCATACCAAATCATATCTGCTTCATCAACATCAGAACGGTTACCAAAACTAATCATTTTTGACAATCCAAATACATCAGCAGATTCTAACATACTGATTCCCATGGTACCACTTTGGGAGAAGAATGCAACAGGACCTAATTTTGAACGTAACATTCTTTCTTGTCCTTGGAATGCACAATCAAGTCTATTTGCAGCATTGAACATTCCAATACAGTTAGGACCAATAATTCGGATTTTATGTTTTTTAGATAAACGTGCAACTTCTGCTTCATAATCTGCTCTTTCTCCACCAAGTTCTTTTCCTCCACCAGAAACAATTACAACACTATGAACACCTTTCTTTGCACAGTCCTCTAAAACTGGAGGAGTCATTGACAAATCTACTGAAACTACAACAAGATCAACATTTCCGGGAATATCTGCAACTGAAGGATAACATTTTTGTCCAAAGATTTCATCAGCCTTTGGATTAATTGGATATACCTTTCCTTTGAAATCATAATTTACTAAACTATCTAAAATTGAATTTCCAATTTTGCCAGGGGTTGCAGATGCACCAACAAGTGCTACAGATTTTGGAGTAAAGAAAGTCTCCATATCGGTAATGTTTGGTTTTTCCTTTGAGATAGAATTTTTCTTTTTCTCTTTATTTAGAATAATTTTTGCATCAACTACAAAATGAGATTTTGGATAAACAATTACGGGGTTAAAGTCAATACTGTTAACGTAATCTGCATTCTCAACACCCAATTTTCCAATATCTACTAACATTTTTGCAACTAGATTAGTATCAATTGGCTCACTTCCTCGGAAACCTTTGAGAAGTTTGGAGCCCTTTAATTCATTTAACATGGATTTTGCATCAGAAGTTGTAATTGGAAGCATTCTAAATGCAACATCTTTCATTACTTCTGTCATGATACCTCCCATTCCGACCATTATGATTGGGCCAAATTGAGAATCGTTTTGAATACCTACAATTAGTTCAATACCTTTTGGAACCATTTTTTCCAAAAGAATTCCTTTAACATCAACTCCTTTCTTTTTAGATAAACGACCAAACATGTCAGTGAATGTTTTTTTAACATCAGCAACATTGTCGAGTCCAACTTTAACTCCACCAACATCTGTTTTGTGTAAAATTTGTGGAGAAACTACTTTCATAACAAGTGGGAAACCAATTTTCTTTGCTTGTTTTGCTGCCTCATCAGCTGATGTAACTAAAGCATAAGGTGGTACTTTAACACCATAAGTTTTGAGAATAGATTTTGATAATTCTTCAGTGATAACTTTATGATCGGTTTGAATAGTTTCATCAAAAATTTTCTTGACAGCAGTCATTAGTCGATCGATGAAATCAAAACTCAATATATTAAACTTTGGTCAAAGCGAAAATTGTGATTTAAAATTTTTGTAAAAAGTTCCCATGTTAGATTTAACAGTGGAAATATTTCGATCAATATCTAAACGAATTTGTTGTGGATCTATGTGAGGGATTTTATGCAATTTTTCTTCGGTTTTGTCTAACCAAAGATTCACCATTTGTTCATTTACTTCAAGATGAAATTGGAGACCAATTGCACTTTTGTATTGAAATGCTTGATTTTGATAATTTTCAGATGAGGCCAATCTAGTAGCACCTGAAGGTAAATCAAAAGTATCCCCATGCCAATGAAATACTGAAAAAGGATTGTTAAATCCATCAAATAATTTAGAATTACTTGTAATAGTTAAATCATCATAAAATCCAATTTCAGTAATTGAACCCCTATATACAGAAGATCCAAAACTTTTTGCAATTAATTGAGAACCCAAACAAATTCCCAAAACAGGAATTGAATTTTCAACATAATTTTGAATTAATTTTTGCTCCTCAATTAAATATGGAAAATCATCATTTGCACTTTCTGGAGCTCCCAAGATTACTGCAAATGAAAAATGTTTTTTAGGAATTTCTTCATGTTTTGCATGAACTGATGTAATATCAAATCCATCATCAGACAATAATTGACCTAAATGTCCTGAGCCCTCAATTCTAGTATTTTGTACTAATAAAACATCAGACATTATAAAAATTAAAAATAATCAAACTATGGCCAAATGCCTTTATGATTAAATGCTTCTAGAACACGTTCAACAGCTAAAACCATAGTAGCTTTTCGCATGTCAACTTTGTGTTTTTTGGATAATGCATATGCATCTTTGAATCCTTGTGTGATATTTTTTTCCATCTTTGATGCAACTTCATCAAAACTCCAATAGTACCCCATATTGTTTTGAACCCATTCTAAATAGGAGATACAAACACCACCAGAATTTGCTAAAATATCAGGAACTACAAGAATTTTTTTCTTTTCAATTACAGGATCTGCTTCAGGTAATGTTGGTCCATTTGCGGCTTCACCAATAATTTTACAATTTAATTTTTCTGCAATTTTTGCAGTTATTTGATTTTCTAAGGCTCCAGGAATTAAAATTTCACATTTTGCAGTTAGTAATTCTTCAGTTGAAACTTTTTTGCTTCCAGTAAATCCTACAACTGATCCAGTTTTTTCTTTGTGTTCTAAAATTTTACTTACTTTGGCACCTTTAGGAATTAAAATTGAACCTTTGGAATCACTGACTCCAACTACAACTGCACCCATTTTTTCTAAATATTCACCAGCAAAAGTAGAAGCATTTCCAAATCCTTGTAAAATTACTTTTGCACCTTTTAATTTTATTTTCAAAGTTTTTGCAGCTTCTCTAACAGTATATGCTGTACCCAATCCAGTAGCAACATTTCTTGCTAAAGAACCACCCATAGGAATTGGTTTTCCAGTAATTACACCTGGAGAGTATTTGTTTCCATTTAATTTACTAAATGTATCCATAATTTGTGTCATTTCTCTACCAGTAGTATAAACATCAGGTGCAGGAATATCTTTCTCAGGTCCAATAATTTCTGCAATTTTGTAAGCAAAACCTCTAGTCAATCTTTCCATTTCTCCATCACTTAGTTTTTCAGTTTTTGGGTTTACGTAAATAGCGCCTTTTCCTCCACCTAAAGGAACATCAACAATTGCACATTTCCAAGTCATCCATGAAGATAATGCCATTACTTCTCTTTCCATATACTCAACACCACCTTCAGGGTTGAAATAACGAATGCCTCCTTTGTATGGACCTCTATCGTTATTGTGTTGACTTCTAAAACCAGTAAATACTCTAATTTTTCCATTATCCATTTTCACAGGAATTTTAACTCGCAACATTTTATTTGGCATTGCAAGATATTCACGAATTCCCTTATCATTAATTCCAAGTATGTCACAAGCATCATTAACTTGCTTAGTTGCATTGGCAAATGGATCAGATTTTACCATGATAACGATAGTAATCTAATTCAGATTATATAAGTTTGGTTTAAAATGTTATATTCAGATTTTAGGTTTTCAAAAATTCTAAAATAATTGAGAGATAATTACCCTTAAATTGACTGGGAATAAAGTTGTATTATCATGATGGCATCACGCGGTTACGACATGACACCAACAATGTATTCTCCCGATGGTAGAATTTATCAAGTCGAATATGCAATTGAGACGGTAAAAAGAGGGACATTAGCTATTGGCATCAGTACCAAACAAGGTGTAATCATGGCAGTAGAAGAAAAAGCAAGAACTTTACAAACTAAAAATATTACACAGAAAATTTTCCAAGTAGATTATCATATTGGAGTTGCAGCAGCAGGATATATTCCAGATGCACGAGTTCAAGTGGATAATGCAAGAGCATTCTCACAAGGAAATAGAATGACATATGATGAATCAGTAGAAATTGCTACTGTTTCAAAATACTTAGCAGATACAGCTCATCAATTTACTCAATATGGAGGAGTGCGTCCAAATGGAGTCTCAATGATTATTGCAGGAATTGATCAGAAAGGAGAAGCAATCTATGTAATTGATCCTAGCGGAACATATGTACAATTCACAGCAGTTGCAATTGGTGCAGGTGCAGATGAAGTCAATTCATTTTTAGAAAAAAATTATAATCCAGATATGAGTTTAGAAGATGCAGCAGCATTAGCTATTGCATGTATAAATTTGAAAGATGAAGTGAAAGATGAAATTAAGAATGTCAAAATGGCCAAAGTTTCATCAGAATCAAAAGTTTTTGAAAAAGTTTCAGAAGCAGATTTAGAAAATTATTCTAAAAATGTATCCAAATTTTCAAACGAATAGAAGTTTTAGATTTGAAAAATATTCAATCAGACATAAGGAGAATTTAGATAATGGGTTTAGGAAGTAGTTACTGGAGTGAAGTAATTGAGGTACTCCGCGAAATTATTCCAATTTATGATAAAGTAAATTCAATAATATCATTAGGAAAAGATGTAGAACATAGAAATCGAGGAATTTCAGGAAGAGTTCTCAAAGGAAATAAAATTCTAGATGCAGGTTCTGGCTTTGGAAACATGTCAAAAACAGCATTAAAACTAACAGACGGAGAAATTTCAATCACTCTTTATGATCCTCTTGTACCAATGCTGAAAAATACAGGCTCACATTTTGAAAAAATTCCAGATATGGCAAATGGAGTTTTTGAACATATTCCATTTAGAGATGAAGAATTTGATGCGGTGTTATGCGGTTATTCACTAAGAGATGCAATTAATTTGAGAGTTGCTATTTCTGAAATTCATCGAGTATTGAAAAAAGAGGGACGAATGGTAATTGTAGATTTAGGCAAACCAGATGAAAGTTTTATCAGAGCAGGGGTTGCATTTTATCTAAGATGTATTTTACCAATTCTTGCTTTTAGTGCAGGGGGAAAATTAGGATTAAAATTTGGAACACTTTATGGAACATTCAAAAGATGGCCACAAAATAAAAAATTGGAAGAATTGTTATTAGAGAAATTTTCGCGAGTAGAATTTGAAAAAGATCTTATGGGTGGCGCAATAATGGTTGCGGCATACAAATGAATAGAGTTCTAATCTTAGTAAATTTAACAGGATTAATCATAGGTATTTCATATGGGCTCCATGGTCCAATATTACCAATTTTTGCAAAAAATGTAATTGGTGCAACATATTCAGAATTAGGCCTTATTGGATTAGCAAATTTTGTACCATACATGTTCATTCCACTTTTTGTAGGAATATTACTAGATAGAATAAACAATGCATATCTATTAGCAATAGGAGCAGCAATCAATTCAGCATCAATCTATCTTTTATCCATTGCACAATCAGTTCCAGAATTATTAGGATTTAGAATAATGACAGGAGTAGCTCATGCATTTTTCTGGCCACCATGCGAATCAATTATTTCAAATGAAAGTACAGAGAAAAACAGAGTTAAAAACATCTCTTGGTTTACAATGTTTTTTGTTATGGGTTTCATGATAGGACCACTATTAGGAACAGCATTTTTAGAAAATCTGGACATCACATATAGAATATTATTCCAAATTGCAGCATTCATTTTAGCAGCAGCAATAATTACGGCGGTATTAGCATCAAAAAAGAGAATCAAAGTACACCACGAAAGATTTTCTTTTTCAGCAATTAAAGACATGAAAAAATTTCCAGAAGTAATTACATTACTAATTTTCTGTACATCATCATTTGGAATTATTCTAACAATTTTTCCGGCATATCTCAACGATAAAGGAATGAATGCAACTGATGTTTTGTATTTATTTTTTGCATTTGGAATTTCACGAGTAATTTCACTAGCATTAGCAGGAAAATTTGCAAAGAAAACAAGTCATACATTGATTGCAGCCACACTAGCAGTTTCTATAGGATTAGCAATTTCAGTTGTTGCAGATTCAATAATTACATTTGGAATTGCTTTGGTGTTAATGGGATTTGGATTTAGCATATTTTTCCCACTTACTTTAGAAATTATTTTAAGCAAAACAAAAAAAGGCATATCTGGAAAAATAATCGGAGCTTATGAAACAATTTTTGGATTAGGATGGGCAGTTGGACCAACTATAGGTGGACCAATAACACAGTCATTTGGAGACGAGACGCCATATATCATATTTTCAATTATTGGAATAGGAATTACAGTATTAGCTATCATATCAAGAAAAAAATTGGAACCGTTGAAAATTCAGGAAGGCCAATAATTCAAAATTAAAAAAAACGATTAGGCACAATTTCAAACATTACGTTTAATTTTAAATTAGAAAATATCTGAACATGTTAGAATATTCACTAAATATAGGTGGTAGTGAATGGATGATAATCATATTTGTTGCAGTGGTTCTAGTTTTAGGAACAGGAAAGCTTCCAGGTGCAGCTAAAAAAATGGGAAAAGTTGTTAGTGAATACAACAACGCCAAAAATGAAATTCAACAACAAATGAAAGAAGTGACTGAGGAAGTACCAAAAATTTCAGGGCCAGTTGAGACTGAAAGAGAAAAATTAGAAATGATTGCAAAATCAGCAGGCATCAAAACTGAAGGTAAGACAGATGATGAAATTCAAAAAGAGATATCTGCAAAAATGGGTCAAAAAACAACGGATACATCTGAAAAAAAATAAAAATTATTTTGATTGTTTAATTCGATAAAGATTTTTGTCTAATCTTTTTTTAGCAAATTTGTAATAATCAGGAACAATTTCAAATCCCAGATAACGACGATTGAGGGATTTACTTACAACTGCAGTTTGTCCAGAACCCAAAAAAGGATCAAAAACAATATCTTTTTTTTCACTAGAATATTCCAATAATTTTTTAATTATTTCTGAAGGAAGTTTAGTTGGAGTCTTTTCATCACCAGACCAATATTCTCTTTTAATATCCCAAACATCCTCTTTATCACGATAATGAAGACTTCGTCCATCTTCAGATTTATCATCTTTTTTAAATCTAGAAAAAGGGAAAAATTTTCTTTGTTTATCATCTTTACAAACATAGAGACAATGATAATGTGAGGTGACAAATTTCTTTTTTGTAACTACTCCAAACTGATATTTCCAGATAATATGATTAATGGTTATGAATCCAACATCATCCAAGGCACGTAAAATATCTTTGAGGTTATTCCAACCTGAAAAAACATACATACTTCCAGAATCTTTTAAAATTCTAAACACCTCACTCATCCAAGAAAACGTGAAATCATAGTAGTCTTCAGGTTTTATTTCATTGTATCCAGACAGAACTCTGGAAGCAGTTCTATTGTAATTAGCTTTTTTTGCTTTAAAATTAATAGCAAATGGAGGATCAGTGATTACAAGATTAATTTTATTTTTAGGGATTAATTTCATTCCATCAATACAGTTTTCATTGTAAATTTTGTTTATTTCCACTTTCTTCATTTTTAAATTAAAGATTGTTTCTAGGTTAATAATCTCATTGGTTAATAAGGAAATTAAACAATAAATCATCAAATATTTCTAATATAATAGATCTTGAAATTTTCATGTCCAAAATGTAAATCAAAAATTGAAATTCAAAAAACATTCAATAAAAAAATGCATGTGTCGTGTAGTAAATGCGGAATTCAAGATATCCTAGAATTTTCGAAAAATCCTGATGAAGTGTTTCTAGAATTTCTAGCAAGATTTGACAAAGGATTAGTTAAACAAAAAGAACTAACTGATGAATTAGCAGACGAAGGGATAATCAGAACAAAAAAAGAAATTAATGAAATGATCGGAGAATCAAATCCAGAAAAATTTCTGGAAGAAATTTTACATTCAAAAAAAGATTTTATTTCTGATTATAAAATTTTGAAAAATTCTGAGCCTAAAATGGGATGTAAAGTTGAAGAATTAGGATTAGATGAAAATATTTCAAATTTTCTAAATGAATCAAAAATTAAACAATTCTATAAATTTCAAGAAGATGCAATACAAGAAATAGTATTTGGAGAAAATATTGTCATTGAAGCACCAACCGCATCAGGAAAAACAGAGGCATTTTTAATTCCAGTTATTCAAAGAATAAAAAAAGAATCAAATCAAGGTAAGATTTTTGCAATTTTTGTATATCCAACAAAAGCATTAGCTAGAGATCAATTTCCAAAAATTCAAAAATTTGCAGATAAAATTAAAATTAATGTTAAAGTTTTTGATGGAGATACAAAAATAGAAGAAAGAAGAGAAATTATTGATACACCACCAGAAATCATAATTACCAATTTTGATGTTCTACATTATCATTTATGGCATCAAACTAAATTTTCAAATCTATTAAATTCAACAGAGATTCTAGTAGTGGATGAAGCACATGTTTATTCAGGAATTTTTGGATCTAATGTTCATTACATAATAAAAAGACTAAAACGAATTTGCAAAAATAAACTACAATTTGTTGCAGCATCAGCAACACTTGAGGATGCTAAAACATTTTGTGAGCAATTATTTGGAGAGAAAATGCAATTAGTAAAGGGTTCAGGCAAAAAGGGGGAAACCGATTTTGTGATGGTATTTCCAACACTTAGAACTCAGAGAAATCTCATGGTAGAATTGACAAAAAAATTAACAGATAAAAATCATAAGACAATGATTTTTAGCAATTCGCATTTGAATGCTGAACTTCTAGCAATGCAAACAAAAAAACAAAAAATCAACATCAAAGTACATCGAGCAGGATTAATGGCCAATTATAGAATGTCAGTTGAAAAACAATTCAAAGAAGACAAATTACAAGCAATTTCATGCACGCCTACCCTAGAATTAGGCATAGATGTTGGAAATGTTGATTGTGTTATTTCATCTACAATTCCAGTAAACAGACTGACTCAAAGAATAGGAAGAGCTGCAAGAAAAGGACAAAGAGGATATGCATTTTTAGCATTAGGTAATGATCCCATTTCACAATATTACAAAAATCATCCTAATGATTATTTTGAAGATATTGAAAAAACATACATTGACCCAAAGAATCCATTTGTAGAAGAATTTCAAATTCTAGCCATTGCTTGCGATAAACCAATTTCAAAACATGAATTAAAAGAACATGAAAAAATGATTGAATATCATGTAACAGAAGGAAATTTAATAGAATTAAACAATAGAATTGTTCCCAATTTTGAAAAAATTAATTCAATTTTAAATGACTATAGCATTAGGGGTATTGGTAAATCAATAGATATTTTTCTAAATGAAAAAAAAGTAGGTGACAGAATACTACCTATTGCCTTAGAAGAATTACATAAAGATGCAATCTATTTTCTAGCTGGTTCACGCTACAAAGTAAAAGAATTGAATTATCCAAAAAATAATTATGCTAAAATTGAAAGAGTGCAAAAAGATTATCCATACTATACAAAATCATTAACAGAAGAATGGCCAACAATTGAAACAATATTTGAAAAAAGAAATGCAGGAGGAATTGAAATAGCATTTTGCAAATTGCATATAGAGAAAAAAGTTTATGGTTATGTGAATATAGAATTAGGGCAAGAAGTTGCACAAGGTGAAAAAGTGATGTTAGACATACCGCTAGAATACGACTTTATTACAAAAGGAATTGTGTTTCATGCACCAAGACCTCTAGAAGTTATGGAGAAATCTGAAGATGAAGAATATACAGAAGCCAGTGGATATCACGCTACAGAACATGTTGTAATTGAGGGAAGCAATATGATAACAGGAGGAGTATCTCAAGATTTAGGAGGAATTTCTTTAGGGACATCAGGTTTGATTTTCATTTATGATGGTGCCATTGGAGGCAGTGGTGCCAGTAAAGCATTATACGATAGATTCGAAAAGGCACTTGAAAGAAGTATGCATATTGTTAAAGAATGCCCGTGTAAAAATGAAGCAGGATGTCCAAGATGTACATTTTCATACAGATGTGGAAACAATAACGAATTTTTACATAAATATTCAGCATTAGAAATTCTAGAAAGAATCAACAATGGAGAGAAAACAGAGTTGATTGATCCAATGGAAGGAGACAAACCATTAGTATGAAAAAAAATCAAAATGGGATAAATATAAGAAAAAAATAACATAACTATGGAAAAAGTTGCTCTTGTAACAGGTAGCTCATCAGGGATTGGATTAGAAACAGTTTTGGCACTAGCAAGAGACGGGTATCTAACATTTGCAAGTATGAGAGATATAAAAAAATCAGCAGAATTAGAATATGCTGCAAAAAAAGAAAATCTCAAAATAAAAATTATCCAATTAGATGTGGATAAAGAAGAATCAATAGTTTCAGCAATTAAAGAAATTTCAACAGAATGTGGAAGATTAGATGTTTTAGTAAATAATGCAGGATATGGTCAATTTGGATGTACTGAGGATATAACATTAGAAGATTTTAGAAAACAATTTGAAACAAATTTTTTCAGCATTGTTAGAATAATTCAAGAAGTATCTCCAATTATGAGAAATCAAAAATCAGGAATTATTGTAAATATCAGTTCAGTGGTAGGAAAAATAGGATTACCAGGTTCACCAGCCTACATCAGTACAAAATTTGCTTTGGAAGGATTCAGCGAATGTTTAAGATATGAGCTTGGTCAATTTGGAATTAAAACCACTTTAATTGAACCAGGAGTGATTAAAACAAATTTTTTCAATTCTATGAAAGTACCAGAATCAAAAACAGATACTAAATACAAAGAATTAACTGATCACATTTTGGCAGGTCTCAAAATGATGGCAGAGATGGGTACACCACCATCACAAGTCGCAGAAGTAATTATGAAAGCAATTCATAGTGATGAAATTTTACCACGTTATATCGTAGGCACCGATGCAGCCATGTTTATGGAGGCAAAACAGACCAAAACAGACCTAGAATTTGAAAAATATATGAGTAAAGAGCTGTTTCCAGGCTAAAAATCACTTTATGTTAAATTATATACAGATACAGAGGAGTTTTTGTCAAAGTCCACAAATATAAGATGAAATGAAATGAAATGGAAAAAACTACAACATAATGGAATCTTGTTTCCTCCGGAATACGAGAAACAAGGAATTACAATAAAAATCAAAGGAGAATCTATCAATCTCGATATAAATCAAGAAGAGATGGTGTATCAATGGGCAAAGAAAAAAGATACCCCATATGCACAAGACAAAGTTTTTCAAAAAAACTTCACAGGAGACTTTGCTAAAACATTAGATTCAAAATTTAAAAAAATTTCATATGAGGACATTGATTTTACAAGTGCTTACAAAATTGTAGATAAAGAAAAAGACCTCAAAGAAATGATGACAAAAGAAGACAGAAAAGCATTAGCTGTCAAAAGAAAAGAATTACGTGAAAAATTAAAAATAAAATACGGTATTGCCATCATGGATGGAAAAGAAGTTGAAGTTGGAAACTATATGGCAGAGCCTCCAGGAATATTCATAGGTAGAGGAGAACATCCGCTAAGAGGTAAATGGAAACCAAGAGTTACAGCAAAGGATGTTACATTAAACATGGGAAAAGATGCAAAAAAGCCAGAAGGTAATTGGGGCAAAATTATTCATGATAATGATTCAATGTGGTTAGCAAGTTGGATGGACTTTCTTACACAAAAAAGAAAATACGTATGGTTGGCAGATACTGCAGGACTCAAACAAGATAGAGACAAGGAAAAATATGAAAAAGCAGTCAAACTTGGAAATGAAATTGAAAAGATAAAGGATAGAATCGTTAAGGATATGAAAAGTAAGGATACTAAAATTAATAGAATATCAACTGCATGTTATTTGATTTATAGAACTGCTATGAGGGTAGGAGACGAAAAAGACCCAGATGAGGCAGATACCGTAGGCGCAACAACTCTCCGAAAAGAGCACATCAAAATTACAGCAAACACAATTGAATTTGATTTTCTAGGTAAAGATAGTGTAAGATGGCAAGAAACAGTAGTAGCTGAAGGTCATGACAAGCAATTTCATGAAAATCTTAAAAATATTATAGAAAAGAAAAAACCAAAAGATGAGATTTTTGAAGGAATTACTTCAAGACACGTTAATCAATATTATTCAGGAATTGTGAAAGGATTAACTGCCAAAGTGTTTAGGACATATCTTGCAACTTCAGTTGTAAAAAAATACCTAGTTGAACATGACACTATCAAAACAAAAACAGCAAATGAAAAATTGTACCATGCCAAGTTAGCAAACTTGGAAGCTGCAATAATGTGTAACCACAAAAGAACAATTCCAAAAACATACGAACAAACATTACAAAAGAAAAGAGATTCTATTAAAAAATTAGAAAAAGAAAAAGCATGGATAAAAACTCAAGAAACTCTTAAAAAAGTTGAAGAAAAAGAGCCAAAAACAGAAATCCAAAAGAAAAGTAAAACAAAGAGAATTAAAACATTAAATGAACAAATCAAGAAACAAAAATCTAAACATAAAGAAAGACTACAGAAACTTGAACTTCAATTAGATTTATCAGAGAAAACTAAAGATTATGCAATCGGAACATCCCTTAGAAATTACATAGATCCACGGGTTTTCAAAGCATGGACTGATGAGGTTGGAGCAGAATGGGAGAAATTATACACAGCAGCCTTACAAAAGAAATTCCTCTGGGTAAAAAATGAGGATGTGGAATGGAAAGATCTAAAATAAAATTCAAATGCCACAAAAATCAAAGAATAGGACATAATTTAGCACCGTAGAATCATTTAATTTCCCATATTTTCGACCATATAGTATGCCGGGGTAGCTCAGCCTGGTTAGAGTGCCAGTTCAATTGGTAAACTCTAACGGTTCTCCAACTAAGGCAATACTCATAATCTGGAGGTCGCGAGTTCGAAACTCGCCCCCGGCACACAGATTATTCTTAAAAATCGAAAGATAGGGGTTGCAATGATAAATTTTAAAAAAATCTAAGAATAGTATTCTTTGAATCCCTTATCAGTTGGGACTAATTCAGTTTTCATACCAAATAATCCAGATTTCTGCTGGGCTTTCATCAATCCATTATTTTCCAAATCTTCTAAAATAGAATTAAGTTCCTCAGTAGTCAAACCGGTATTTTTTTGAATATTTTCAAACAATCTAACTCCTCTATGTAACTCACCTAAAACTAGCATGTTTTTGGTTTGAGGTTTTGAAGATTTTGGAGGTTCTTGGTATTCAGCAGGATTTGATTCAAATTGCTCATCAGACTGTTTTTCAAATCTACCAAAATCAGAGCCATATTGTCTTTGTGAAATATTTTGGGAATCAAAATCACCGGTTTTGAATTTTCTTAAAACACGTGGCAAAATTCGTGCTAACGGAATCATTAAAAAGAATATCAAATAAACCCATGAAAAATCTGCTTCCATACCTATCCATTGCAGTAATAAGATAAATTTGTTGATGAGTTTTTTCCCTAATTTAAGAATCAGATAGTGAATGGGTATAATAATAGGAAAAATTCTACCATTTCAGATGTCAAAGTATCAATCATCTCCAGTTAAAGTAAACGTAGGTGCAGCCAAATTAGTTGTGGGTGCTATTATTCTATTAATCATAATTGGAATTGTAGCAGGAGCATCAGTTAAAATTGTAGAATCAGGTAACAGAGGAGTACTTACACAATGGAGTGCAGTAGATTTAACATCACCACCGCTTGAAGAAGGAATTCACTTTGTTGTACCATTTCAAGACGAGGTAGTACAAATTGAAGTTCGTACTCTAAAGTATGATAAAGAGACTAGAAGTGCATCAAAAGACCTTCAGACTGTAGAAACTACAGTTACTGTAAACTATCATGCAGAATATGAGAAAGTAAATTTCCTTTACAAGGAAATAGGATTAGACTATGAAAATAGAGTTATTGGACCAGCAGTTGAAGAAACAGTAAAACAAGTTACAGCAAATTATAATGCCGAAGAATTAATTACAAAAAGACCATTAGTTAAGGGAGATATTGAAAATGCAATTAGAGATAGATTAAACCAATTTTACGTAGCTACAGAAGTAATTTCAATTACAGATTTCGAATTTTCACCATTATTTGCACAAGCAATTGAATCTAAAGTAGAGGCAGAACAAAAAGCCCAAAAAGCAGAAAATGATCTTATAAGAATTGAAGTTGAAGCTAGACAGTTAGAAGCTCAAGCAGTGGGTTTGGCAGCAGCAAATATTGCAGAGGCACAAGGTGAAGCAGAAGCAATTTCAATTATTAATAATGCACTTTCACAAAACCCATATTATTTAGAATGGTTAAAGACACAAGCATGGGATGGTAAACTTCCTCTAGTAGTTGGAGAAGGCGGAACACCATTTATTCAAATTCCAGTACAACCTTAAGTAAATTAAAAGAAATTATTTTTTATCCTTAGAATTTTCTCTTATTGCATCATACATTGCAAGAAATTGTTCAGGTTCATTTCTAGTATAATTTTTTTCAAGTTTTTGAATTTCCTCATGGGTTAAGTGTTCACCCTTATTCTCATGATATTCTTTAATAATTTGAGAAGGGGTTTTCTGAATATTATATTTCTCAAGAGTTTGAGAAATAGAGCGTTTTGCCAAAAAATTTTTTAAAAATAACTGATATACAAGATAAGAAGAGATTGCAACTATACTAACGACTAAAATTGGAATTATTATCACAGCAGCGGCCATACAACAACTAAGGACAATTGTATATTTCATTGTTATTCTTTTTTGTGACTAGATTTTTCATTTTAAGGGAAATTCAAGTTAATGTTAAATGTAGTATTTCCAAATTTTAATCAAATTGGGAGAATTTCAAGAGTTTACTGAGGCATTATTTGGTCAATTATCAGTTGAAATTGATGAAGAAAAAGAGATTATCAAATTAGCAAGTAGAGCAAAAGAAGATCTAAAAGGCAAAGTGGAATTTAACAACTTAGAAAGTATAGCTACAGAAGTTTTTTCGAATTATAAAAATAAAGTTGAAGAATTTCTAGATGTCAAAATCCCTGAAAATATTGAGTTAAAATTTCCAGAATTAACAGATTTGAAAAGATTGAAAGGAGAAAAAGTATTTGCAGATAAAGAATCAAAAGGATTTGTTACAGAATTATTTAATGCAGTTGCAAAAGAGGATAAGACAAGAATCGCAGAATTAATGCAAGAGGATACAGCCAAGTATTTAGTATATTCAACATATGCAATTCAATACATTTCTAAAATTACAACAACTTATGGAGATTATTTAGATTCAATTATTTATTTGAACAAATTCATTCTATCAAGATATCCAGAAATAATTCTTCACAAACAAGGTGAGCCATATGAAACAAAATTTGAGAATGTCAATTCAGGTTATTTGGGTGCTGTAAAAATGACTGTTGTTGAAGAATTGATTCATGCTGCTCAAGAAAACCTACAACAAGTTAACAAAAATGCCGCAATAGAAGTGAATAAAATTAATGAAGAATTAGCAAGAATAATTTTATCATTAGATACTGAAATAATTAACAAGCTTTCAGAATATTGTCAATTACAAGCTGTTCCAGATGATTTTCCATTTGCAAAAAAAGCAAATCTATTCTTCTTTTTGAATCCAGATCATTTCCTAATTGAACAAATAGGTCCTGATGTAATGACATTTACCCACGTAGAAATAGATCCAAAGATAGGAGAAGCAATTCCTCAACTGTTAGATATTTACAAAAAATGGTTAGTTCCAATCCAACAACATCATGCAGCATTTACAGCAATGGAAGGAATGGCAGCTTTTGCAATTGAAAATATTCTAAAAGATGATGAAGATTTTCAAAATTATCTTACAACATTCATGGGTACGGATTTCTCATCATATCAAGTAAGAAAAAGTATGGGAAAAGACTTTACAAAAATAATTTATGAAAAGTTAGGCTCAAAAACATTCAAAAAAATGATTGAAATTCCTCCAAATACAAAAGAATTGAAAGATCCTCAACTATACCTAAAAAAACTGAGTTAGTAATAATTGAGTGAAAAATTTGACCCAATAATTGCAGAATGGATATCATTTGTAAAAAATCCTAATTTCAATTTAATTGAAAAATGCCTTAAATTTTCACAATTAATAGAGTATCCAGAACTACAAGTTGATGAATATATTAAAAAAATTCATAGAATGGGAATGTCATTAAAAGAATCAATTAGTGATGTTAAAAATCCAACATATCTAATTTCAATGTTAAATGAACATCTTTTTGAAAATTTAGGATATAGTGGAGATGATGATGATTACTATAATCCAAAAAATAATTTTCTTAATGAGGTAATAGATAAAAAAACAGGGCTTCCAATAACAATATCAATTCTATACGTTGAAATTGCAAAATTTGTAGGATTAAATCTTAAGATAGTTGGATTTCCAGGTCATGTGTTGGTAAAATATAATGAAGAAATGATATTAGATCCATTTTATGATGGTCGTTTATTAGATATTGATGATTTACAAGAAATTTTAGATGTCAATTTTGGAGGAGAAGTAGAATTCAAACCAGAATTTCTTGATGAAGTTAAAGCAGAACAAATTCTTATCAGGATGGTTCGTAATTTAAAAAATTCATATATTCAATCATTTGTTTATGATAAAGCATTACGTTGTGTTGATATGGTTTTATCAATAGAACCAGAATCTCCAGAAGATATTAGAGATAAAGGAATTTTAGAACAAAGATTACTAAATTCAGAAAATGCTTTAAAATATTTGAACAAATATTTAGAAATAAATCCTAATGCAGAAGACGTAGATTTTATTTTAGAATTAATTAGAAGTATGAAGAAAAATAATTAATCAATAATGGAATCAATATCTTGACCCTTTTTGATCATAGATATCTCATGACGAGCAATTTTATTTCTTAAAGCTCCTTTCAATATATCGACTTCACTTCTAAGTAGTGCAATTTCATCTTCAAGTTTTGCAACTCTTTCATAAATGGTTTCAGCATCTGAACTCATAATGAATTATGAAGAAAAAATTGTATTAAAAAGTTATGGGTGAATGTTTTAGTGACTGAATAATTTTTTAATTATAATTCAAATTCTTGACGGCATTTTTCACATTTTGCTCTTTCTTCACCAGGTGAGCCTAAAAGGAAGATTTTTCCAATTGTTTGACATAAAGGGCACATACCAGTTGTAGCATTTTTTGGTCCTGTACGAATAATTTTTTGACTTTTTCTACGACCCATGAAAAAACTGACTTATCCGGTCTATTAAGTTTTAATGGCGCGGGGAGAGGGATTTGAACCCACGAGTTCTTGCGAACATAGGATTAGCAATCCTACGCCCTACCAGGCTAGGCGACCCCCGCATAATTAGACCTAGATGTATCTGTAAATAAATTCATTCGTTATCAAATTACACAGTAGTAGAATTAATTAGAAGTGATTTCAAATCTTGCAATAATGAGTAAAAAAGCTGCTGTAATGAAAGGAGATGGAATTGGACCAGAAGTGGTTGATTCAATGTTAAGAGTTCTAAAAGAATGCAATTTCCAATCAGAATTAATTTTATGTGAAGCAGGTTCAGAACAGTGGGAAAAAAATGGTAGAAAAGATGCATCATATATCCCAGATTCAACAATGAAAACATTAGAAGAAGCAGACTGTTGTTTTAAAGGACCAACTACAACGATCCCTATTCCAGGTGCACCTAGAAGTGTTGCAGTCACATTAAGACAAAAATTTGATCTTTATGCAAACATCAGACCAACAAAAACTTATGATAGATTAACACCAAATAGAAAACTTGATTGTGTATGTTTTAGAGAAGCAACTGAAGGTCTCTACACAGGTGTAGAAGCAAAAATTACAGATGATGCAGCAATTGCAATAAGAAAAATCACTAGACAAGGAAGCAGAAGATTAATTGAATCTGCAGTGGATTGGGCAAATAAATTTGAAATGAAAAAAATGGTAGCAATTACAAAAAGAAATATCTTAAAACAAACTGACGGAATATTTTGGGATGAAACCCAAAAAGCAGTAGAAGGTACAGGAATTGAATTATCTGAGATATACATAGACAACATGGCACAGCAGATGGTAATTGCAACTGAACAGTTTAACGGTTCAGTATTAGTCAGTACCAATTTATTTATGGATATTATTTCAGAACTTGCATCAGCATTAGTAGGTTCTATTGGATTGATTTATTCAGCCAATATTGGAAATGATTATGCAATGTTTGAAGCTGCACATGGAAGTGCACCACAATTTGCAGGGCAAAATAAAGTAAATCCTACAGCTACAGTATTGTCAGGTGCATGGATGGCAGATTATTTAGGTGAAAGAGAAGTAAGAGATGCAATATTTTCTGCAACTGAACAAGTAATCAATGAAGGTAAAACAGTTACATGGGATATTGGCGGAAATGCAACCACAACTCAAATGACAGATGCGATTATTGCATATGCAAAAAATAATTTAAGAAAATAGATAGTAATCAAAACCACATGGTTACCGACGGGTAACTCCATTACATATTCTAACACCCTAACATATAACGTTTGGAATTATTCGATTGCTATCAAAAGACAATAGAAGTTAATTGAATAAAAATATGATTTGAAAAAGTTGATCAAATGTTTATTTTAAAAATTATTTTTGAATGAAATTTTATCAAATAACCAATATAATACAAAGATCGAAAGAGAGGTTAATTTCTTGCCTCTACAAGAATTAATTCTTCAAAGAAAAGTTTCTTTTGAGCAATAATTTTTGTGGTTAAGCCTAATTTTTTACTATAATCTATTAATTTTGAATAATTAGATAATGAAGAAGTAACAAAAATAAATTTTCCATTTTTTTTAAGATTAGGTATGGCAGAATCAAATATTTTTTTAGGAATTTCAAAACCTTCTGAACCACCATCAGTGGCAATATCTAAAATTTTATCTGTGGCCAAATAAGGTAAATTGCAAACAATAAAATCAAATTTTATTTTTAATGCATCAGAACTATTACAGCAAATCAGATTATCTGTTTTGTAAGAACTTTGATTTTGCAGTACTCTATAATTAATATCAGTTCCAATCACAAATGAAAAATTTTTACAAAGTAATTTTGTTAAATATCCAGAGCCACTTCCAATATCTAAAGCACATCTACCTTTTTCATTTTCAATATTATTAGCAACAAAAAAGGTATCCTCAGATGGAGGATATTCATCATTTTTTAAGAATTTGTTTGGCAAGATTAACTATTTCATCTCCTGAAAGATCATCAATACGTTTCTCTATTGTACTTTGTTTATTGAATTGTTTTAGAATATTTTTTACAGTTTTTCTCCTATAAGAAAATAAATCATTAATTAAAGAAATTAATTTTTTATCTAAAGTAGTTTTTTTCGATATTTTCAGGACTACAGAATCAACCTTAGGTGGTGGAGAAAAATTATTCTTTCCAACTACAGAAATTTTTTTAATATCTAGTGTGTATGTTGCAATAATACTAACAGCCCTACGATTTTTTGATGTCGCAAGTAATTTTTCTGCAAATTCTTTTTGAACCATAATTATCCCATGTGAAAAAGAATTTTGTGCCAACCATTCAATTGCATCTTTACTTTTTGAATAGGGTAAATTAGAGACAAAAATTGAGAAAGTATCTTTTTGCTTAAATCCATCACCAGATTTGAGTGTAAGATTATTAAATTGAGAGAAATTCGATCTTGCTTTTTTAATTAATTTTTCATCAGTATCAACAGATATGACTTTTTGAGCATTTTCACACATCAAAGGAATTAAAATTCCAGGGCCTGTTCCAATTTCAAAAACTACATCATTTTTGGAAATTTCAGCTTCTTTTACAATGAATTCTGCAATAGATTTTGAATTAAGAAAGTGTTGTCCCAATAATTTACGTTTTATCATCTCTTAACAAAGAGATTCATTCTACTTTCACCAGAAATTTCATCCATTATCCGTTCAGAAATATGTTTTATTGGATCTTTAAACCCAACTCTATCCTGTAAATCTAAATAACTTTCAAATTTTTGTTTTTCTCTTTCTTCTAACATTGTTTTCATGTATGTTTTCCCAATTCCTGGAATTAATTCTAGTGCATGAATTCTTGGAGTTAACGGTTGTGCATTATTAAGATATTTTACAAATTTAACTTCATTTTCAGTTACAATTTTTTCTATTACGTTAGATAATTCACTTTGAGCAGAACTTGAAATTTTTTCATAATCCATTTTACCTAACACAGATGAAATTTTTGTTCTGCCATCCTTACCGATGTAAATTTTTTCTCCAACTTCAAAAGTAGAATTTTGAATACCTAATACTTCTAAAAGTGTTAAACGGTCTTCACCAATGGCCGTGATAATTATCCCTTCTCTTCCGTGAACAGTTGTAGATTTACCTCTAGGATTAAAATCTAAAACATATGCGTATTCTTCATACTTTCTAGAAGTGGGTTGTGCCCGATACAAAATTTATTGCTCCGGAAAAATTAAGAATGCTCCTGGATTATTTTGAGCATTTTTTCCAGGGTTTCAGCAAGGATTAGTTTTTTCCAACCGAAAGTAAATGAACGTAATTCGGCCATACTTGTTGGTCGGATATTTACAATTTCAACTGCTTCATCTTCTGTCAATTCACAATCTTTGATAAGCTTCTTTTTCATGTCTTTTGCATCTTTTGAATCAATTGTTACAAATTTTGAAACATAATCATATGTCCAACGTTGTATTTGATCCATTTCTTCAACATCAACCTTACCCAAAATTTCTTTTACTTCAGAAAGTGAAATTGCTTGTTTTTTTTGTACTTCTTCCATAATTATACACCGAATGGTTTTATGTGATCTAACCTAGTGATTAAGGTTTTTGGTTTATCTCCCAATTTCACACTTAATGTTATAGCACGTCTGCCTACATTGGTGATAACACCGACTTTTCCATGATATCTTCTATGTGGCAATCCTTTATGCTGTCTAGGATCAATAATGACAAGTGCTTGTTGGCCTTCTTGGTATTCACGTAACAAAAATGATACTCCTCTAGGAGATTTTTTTGTCATTACAGATCTAGATTTATGTTTAAATCCATGTGAACGACCATGAGACTTCTTAGTTGCCATGAGTGTAAAACCTTGAAAAGCCCTATTTTAACACTTAGGACAATTTTTTAGAAAATTACCCAATCATATCAGTTCTGAGTTGTCCACATGCAGCTGAGATCTCAGTTCCTTTCTCAATTCTAATTGTACAGTTAATTCCTGCTTTGGATAAAATTCGTTCAAACTCATGAACACGATTATTTGATGGGCGTTTAAAATCACCAGCAGTTGGATTAATTGGAATTAAATTCACATGAGAGCCATTTCCTTTTAATAATTTGGCCAGATTATTAGCAATGTCTGGAGAATCATTAATTCCATCCATTAATGCATATTCAAAAGTAACACGTCTACCTGTTCTTTTAAAATAATCATGACCAGATTCAATAATTTCTTCTACAGAATTAGGAGTAGCAGTAGGAACTAATTTTTTTCTTAAATCATTTGTAGGAGCATGTAACGATATTGCCAAACCAATTTGTAAATTTTCATCAGCTAATCTTTCAATTCCAGACTTAATTCCAATTGTTGAAATAGTTATGTGACGTTGACCTAGTCCAAATCCTCTAGGATGAGTTAAAATCTTTACAGCTCGAATCATTTCATCATAATTTGCCATAGGTTCACCCATTCCCATGAAAACTAAATTTGTCACATGTTCTCCTCTTTGCCTTAAAATTTCTTCAAAATGAATTACTTGTGAAATAATTTGTTCTGCTTTTAGATTTGTTTCAAAACCCATTTGCCCTGTTGCACAAAATACACAACCCATGGCACATCCAATTTGAGTTGAAACACAAATAGTTGATCTTGGATGACCTCCAATTTTGGTTGGTTCATATTGCATTAAAACAGTTTCAACTGACTTTTCATTTGTTAAATTGAGTAATAATTTTGTAGTATCACCATCTTCACTTACAACTCTATGAGTTTCCTGTGCAGAACCTATTGTATAACCAGCATCATTTAATTCTTCAATCAATTTTTTTGGTAGTTGTTTGATATCTGAAATTTTTTTTGGAAATTTGTAATACAAAGGAAGTAAAATCTGATCTGCTCTATAACGTGGATAACCCATGTCAATAACTAATTTTTCCATTTCTTCAGGAAGAAATCGATAAAGGTCTACCATGATACAATATCACATTGTCAGATAATATTAGAATTTAATGAATAATAAAAAAATAAAATAAGAAAAAGAGAAGAAAAAATCTTCTAGTGACTAGAAATCATCAGATGTGATATCTGCACCGTGATCTTCAACTATATCTACTTCAGGTTCTACAGTAGCCTCTACTTCAGGTTCTACAGTAGCCTCTACTTCAGGTTCTACAGTAGCCTCTACTTCAGGTTCTACAGTAGCCTCTACTTCAGGTTCTACAGTAGCCTCTACTTCAGGTTCTACAGTAGTTTTTGTTTTAGTTTCTTTAGTTTTTTTCGTAGTTGCTTTCTTGGCAGTCTTTTTTGTTTTTTTCTCTGCTTCCTCAGGATCAATAATTCCTGCTTGACCCAAAGCAAAGATTACTTCTTCTTCTGGATGATGAGGACTATCCACCATTCTAGCAATTCGTTTTTTACCAGATTTCTTAAAGTAGATTCTGTAGGTACTTGTATGTGCAACTACATTTCCACCAATAGGTCTAGTTGGATCTCCAAAGAAAACATCAGGGGATGCCATAACTTGATTTGTGGCAATTGCAGCACAATCATACGTTTCAGCAATTCTAACCAACAAATGAACAAAATGATTTAGTTTTTGTTGTCTAACAGACAATGTTCCCCTTCCAAGATATTCAGAACGGAATAATCCAACTGCAGAATCTGCAACGATTAACTTTACATTGTTTTCTTCAATTATAGCACCAGCTTCTTCAAGAATTAATGTTTGATGAGCACTGTTGTATGCACGTGCGACAATGATATTATCCAAAACTTTTTCAGGATCCATTTCATGTGCTTGAGCAATTTGGACAATTCTTTCAGGTCTGAAAGTATTTTCTGTATCAATATACAAAACACCACCTTCAAGTCCCCCTTCCTCTTTACTTTTTTGAACCATTACAGACATTGTATGAGCAAATTGTGTTTTACCACAACCAAATTCTCCATAAACTTCTGTTAGAGCTCTAGTTTCAATACCACCATCAAATAGAGTATCAAGACAATTAGTACCAGTACTAATTTTACCAATACTTTGTCGAGTTTTATACAATTCACTTGCACTAATGAAATCTTTAGCAAGTAGACCACCTTCAACTAGATGTTTTCTTGCCTTATTGACAATTTTTTCAGCTGTGTCTTTTTCCATTCCAGTGATTTCTGAAATATCAACAGGACCTCTGACGATGAGGTCCATGACGTTGTGGACACCTGCATCGGATAATTTTCTTGTAGTTACAGGACCTACGCCCTCTAAACTATCTAATCTTAAATCTTCAACCATACCGTATAGTACGGTACCTGTACTTTATAAGGGTATTGTTTAAAAATTTGATCGTTAAATCATAAAAATACAGGAGAAAAATACTCTAACGTTTCTTTCTTCTTTGACCAGGTTTATTTTGACCTGGGAATCTACCTAAAGCAAATCGTTTTTTGAAATTACTTTTATTAGCTACACTAGAACTTGTTCCTACAATTTTTCTACCTTCAACTTTAGGGGTTTGTCCTCTTACTTTACCTGCTTTAGTTAATGAACCGTGTGTTGCCATATCTTACAGTTAGAATTAGTGAATTTATGTATTTGGATAATAATTACCAGTATTTTGCCTTGATAGTTTCAATAACTTTTTCATGTTCTGGACTCTTTCTACGGGCATATTTTTCCATAGCACCAAGAGGAACTCCGCCAAGAGATCTTGCAATAGCGTTGAAGAAGTATCTTTGTGGTCCTTTTGCACCAGTTTTAGTCATGAATTTTTGAATAGCATATTTGAAATTATGTTGCCATGTCTTGTAAAGAACTCCCAATTGTGCAGGAGTCATTTCATTTCCAATATTAAAGAAATTAGAAGTTTCAAGTAAGCCAATTGGAACAAAGGTTAGAGCAGTAGCAGTAAACATAGAATCAGGTTGTTCATGTTCTAATTCACTAAGAAGTCTAATAGTATCCCATGAATCCTCAGGAGTTTCATCATTATCAAGACCCATAATAAGAGTAAATGCAGGAATCCAATAATTTTCATTCATTGATTTTACACCTTCTTTTACAACCCAGTGCCATTCAGATGGATCATATGGAGCAAGTTTTCTATCAGCGTATTTACCTATTAATCTAAGACTTCCAGTTTCAAATCCTGCTTGGACTCCAATCATATTATCAGGACCAGCTTTCATGATTCTAGATAAATTAGGAAGAAGTTTTTCATCAGCAATTGCACCTGCCAATGTTCCGTGTGTTGGATTTGTATGTTCTACTCCAGTAGACATAATTGCGGTGAATAATTCTTCTAATGCTTCTCTATTTGGTTCCATTCCCTTTGCAGTTCTTGGATCCATACCATAAACAAAAATATCATCACTGTGAATCCATGCAGATTTTGAACCACCTTTTTTGATGTTAACTTCAATTTCTTTTTTCACTTTTTCTGGAGAATAATATCTCAAAGATCGTAAAGTGACATCACAAAACTTACAGCCTCTTCCACAACCACGCATTACTTCTACCATTCCGTGCATACTAGGTTCGACAATATCTGGAATTTCTTCTAAATCAGGCCTATCCCAGAAATTTACAAATCGTCCATGGATTTTTTTATTATTTCTTTCAAATTCTTTAATGTTAACTTTAAAGTCACTTCTTTTTCTAAATGGATCCATATTTTCAAAGTCACCGTTAATCAAATAATTAAAGAATCTTCCAGCATGTCCATCAATTTCAGGTGCAATACCACCAAGCTCTCCTTCTAAAATTGCATAAATTCCAAACTCTTCAATTTTTTCAGGATCATAATTATATTGCCAAGTACCAGATGCACCAGAAATTACTTTAGCTTTACTTCCAGTTCTTGCTTTAGCAGCTTTAATTCTATGATGTAATTCGGCATTGTAAAACTCATCGTAAGATGTTTGTTTTCTTCCATAAGTAAATGTCATAGTTACAGGGCCCATTCCAAGTGGATCCATTTCATAAGTTCCAATAACTTCAGTTTCAGGGCCAATAAATTTTTCAATGTGATTTGGATGAGCAACAACTACATCACTTCGTGCGAAGCCATCACGTAACAAACCAGCTTCTAATTTTCTCAATCCATATGGAGCATATTTTGCTGCACCATTGATGTCAGGAGACCAATTACAAATGAAATCAAATAGAACTTTAGGAGTTACTTGTTTTCCCAGTATTTTGTACCAGAAGCTCTTAGGATCTCTGTTAGGGTCTAATGCAGGTGCACATCCAAAAAATGTTGCCAAAGACAATCCCCGATACGGAGACATCAAAGTTCTGTCAGCAGTTAAAACGATTTTTGGAGTTCCCATTCCCTTCACGCAAAATATTTTATGATTGATTTTAAACCTTACTCGAAAAAGTCAATAATCTTCAAGAATTCCAGCCTTATTTCTGTGCGTATAACCAAATTCTTTGTTTTGAGACAGATGATTTCCATCAAAGATAGTCCCATCTTTACAGGCAAGATCTTCTCCGACACAACAACTTCCACAAATTCCAACACCACATTTCATCATACGCTCTAAACTGGCCTGAACGAAAATACCTCTAGAATGAGCGGATTGAACAGTTTTGTACATCATTTTTTCTGGGCCACATGTATACACACCATCAAAATTAGATTCAGCAACCAATTTTTCAACAACATCAGTTACAAATCCTTTTTCACCATAACTTCCATCATCAGTACAAACAATCACATTATGAGAATTATTTTTTAAAAGTTCATTTGCCAAATTTTCAAAGAAAACTTCATCTTTTGATTTTGCACCAATTAAAACAGTGACATCATCAGTTGGTTTTACATGAGTTAATAATCGCATCATTGGAACAAGTCCAGTTCCTCCTCCAACTAGCAAAAGTTTTCCTTGTTTAATATCAAAAGCATTTCCGTAAGGTCCACGAACTCCAATTTTTTCTCCGGTTTTAATATTGAATAATCCAGTTGATGCCAAACCGTGTTTTCTTACAGTGAATGCTGCCTTTCCAGATTCATTAGAAATCATTACACTCATGGGTAATTCATTAATTCCAGGAATCCAAACCATTGCAAATTGTCCAGGTAAAACATTAGACATCACATCATCTGAAAAATATAAAGTTCTAACAGTAGGAGTTTCATCAACTACTTTTTCAATTGTAACAATAGTAGTATGATTAGAATTTCTTTGCAAGTCCCACCATCTCCTGTATTGTAGAATAATTTTTCTGTTTCATGTATTGCAATACACCTTTGTTGATATCATCAAAAACATTAATCCAATTATCACCTATTGCACTACCAAGTTGAATAGCAGAAGCACCAGCTAAGAAAAACTCTATTGCATCTTCCCAAGTAGAAATTCCACCACACCCAATAATTGGAATATCGTATTTAGAAGAAATTTCATAAACACATCTTAATGCAATTGGTTTGATTGGCGTACCAGACAAACCACCATATTTGTTACTGAGAATTGGTCTTTGAGTTTCAACATCAATTGCCATTGCTCTAACAGTATTAATTGCAGTTATAGCATCAATTCCTGAATCGATTGCAGTTTTAACAGTATTAAGATAATTAGTAGTGCCCAAACCAACTTTTGCAATTACAGGAGCAGTAGTAGAATTTTTTACAGTAGTTACTATTTTCTTCACTAACTCAGGATCATCTCCAACTTCTAAACCAACTTTTGCAACATGTGGACAAGACAAATTTAGTTCAAATGCAGTAACATTACAATTTTTAAATTCATTGATCATCATTTCAAAATCTTTAGGAATAGAACCAACTAAACTCACTATTATTGGAACGTCCTGATTGGGTTCAATCATTTTAGCAAAATTTGAAGCACCTGGATTTGAAAGACCAACGGCATTCATCCAACCACCGCCATTTACACTAAAAATTGTAGGATTTGGATAACCTTCCCATGGCTCGCTACTAAGGGATTTTGTGACAACTGCTCCAGCACCTGAACGATATAATCGATTAAATACATCCAAAGAAATTCCTAGAATTCCAGATGCAAGCATAGCAGGTTTATCTAATTGCATTTTACCTATAGAAGTTGCAAGACTGGGTTCCATCAGGATAGATAAATCCAGTTTCGAATATAATAGTTGATTTAATGATCTAGTACATTTTTTAAAGGTGATCTAGGTTCAACTATTCATGTATTCAGTAATTTTAACCGAATTAGGAATATCAGTTTTTAATGATGGGCAAGTAGATAAATCATTTCCATTTTCAAACCCAGTTAAAGAATATCTTGCAATAAAAAATAAAGAAGCAAAATTAAATGAATTAATTAATTATTTAGCTAAGATTCAAAGAGGAGTTTCAGTTAGTGACGAGTCATTACTTGCAATTTTGAAAAAATTTTCAATTGATTGTCATATAATGGATCTAGAAGAATTAGAAAAAGTACAATCTACAAAACCGCAAATTATTGTAGATTCAGGATTTGCATCAAATCTTCAAGATACATTGGGCAAATTAAGAGAATTTGCTTTAGGGTTTTCATCTTCAAAAGTTACAGAAGTATCACAAAGTCCAGATCTTCATATTATTCAAGCAATTAATTCATTGGATGAAATTGATAAAATTGCAAATGGATTAAGTTCAAGACTCAGAGAATGGTATGGATTACATTTTCCTGAATTAGATAATATGATAGATAGTATCAACGGATATGCACAAATTGTAATGGCAGGGAAACGAGAATCATTATCAAAACAAGTTTTTGAAGAAGCTGGTTTTCCAGAATCAAAAGTGGAGATGTTATCATTGATCTTATCAAAAAGTAGAGGAGGAGATATTTCAGATATTAATTTATCAATTGTTCAATCGATTGCAAAACAAATTTTAGATTTCTATGAATTACGTAAAAAACTTGAAGAACATGTAGAATCAGAAATGCAAGAAATTGCACCTAACCTTTCTGCTATTTTAGGTACTGCAGTGGGTGCAAGAATTTTAGGAAGAGCTGGAAGTTTAAAAAGAATGGCATCACTTCCTGCAAGTACAATACAAGTATTAGGTGCTGAAAAAGCACTGTTTAGATCATTAAAGACAGGTTCTCAACCACCAAAGCACGGATTATTATTCCAACATGCAATGGTTCATGCAGCTCCACGTTGGCAAAGAGGCAAGATTGCAAGAGCAGTTGCTGCAAAAGCAGTAATTGCTGCAAGAGTGGATGTGTATGGTGAAGGATTGAATCAAACTTTACTAGAAAAACTCAATATCAGAGTAGATGAAATAGGTAAAAAATATGAAAATCCAACTGAAAAAGACATCAGAAAACCTCAACAATTTAGTCGTGGAGATGGAAACTTTGGTGGTAGAAGAGAAGGTGGTAGAAGAGAAGGTGGTAGAAGAGAAGGTGGTAGAAGAGAAGGTGGTAGAAGAGAAGGTGGTAGATTTGATGAAAGAAGAAGAGAAGGTGGTAGAAGAGAAGGTGGTAGATTTGATGAAAGAAGAAGAGAAGGTGGTAGAAGAGAAGGTGGTAGATTTGATGAAAGAAGAAGAGAAGGCGGAGATAGAAACGAAAGATCCAGTTATGGTAATAGAAGAGAAGGCGGAGATAGAAACGAAAGATCCAGTTATGGTGAAAGAAGAAGAGAAGGTTCAGACTCAAATAGAAAGAGAAAGAAGTTTGGAAGAAGATAATCAATCATATTTTTGGATAAAATCAGAAGGAGAACAAAAAATTTCTACTGAAAATCTAGTTCCAGGAAATCAAGTTTACAAGGAAAAATTAATTATTAAAAAAGGAATTGAGTATAGATTATGGGATCCGTTTAGAAGTAAATTAGCAGCATCGATAATGAATGGATTAGAAAATTTTCCGTTTAAAAACAATACAAAAGTTTTGTATTTAGGCGCATCAACAGGAACGACAGTAAGCCATATTTCAGATATTGTAGGTCCAAGTGGATTAGTTTTTGCAGTAGAACATGCTAGTAGAGTTGCAAGAGATTTCTTAGACAGAGTGGCCACACATAGATCTAACATCATGCCAATACTACAAGATGCAAGAAAACCTAAAGAATATTTTTCAGTCTTTGGAAAAGTGGATGTAGTATATGTGGACATAGCACAACCAGATCAAACAAAAATTGCAGTAGATAATTGTGACATGTTTCTAAAAAAAGATGGATTGTTCTTTTTAGTGATTAAAACTAGAAGCATAGATGTAACAAAAGCTCCAAAAAGAATTGTAGAAGAAGAAATAGAAAAACTAAGAGAAAGATTTGAAATTTTAGAATCAATAGACCTACATCCATATGATAAGGATCATGCAATGGTAATTGCAAAATATAAAAATTAATTTTTACCCATTATTTTTTGCACAGGTTTCCAGCTTTTACGCACGAAAACAGGCATGGAATGATTTTTTTTATAATATTTTTTAACAAATTTAACAGTTGTAGAATCAGAAGGATAACCACTTCCAAGATTATGAGTTTTTTTTAATTTTTCAATAGATTTGTCTCTAGTAACTTTTGCAAGAATGGATGCTGCAGATACCACTACAAATTTACTGTCGGCATGATGATATGATTTAATTTTACGACCATCAGAAAGTTGAGAAATTTCTTTACCAAATCTTAATGGTTTTACATCACAAGAGTCAACATAAGAAGTATCTGCATCTAATTTTGAAACCACTTTTGCCATATACTTTGCTTCAAGATTATTCAAAAGATGCTTCTTAACACTAGCATCTATAGAACGTGGGGGAATTTTTGCAATATAGTAATCATCAACAATTTCAATTATTTTTTTATATAATATTTCACGAGATTTAGATGAAAGTTTTTTTGAATCCTTAACTCCAAGTGCAGTCAATTTTTTCAAATTTTTTTTTTCTAAAGAAATACCAGCTATAACTAAAGGTCCCAACATAGAACCACGTCCTGCATCATCAATCCCACAGATTTGCACAAATTTTGTCTTTAAACACAAGTATTAAACCGTTATACGTAATTAAAAACTAGAAAAAGAAATGAAAAATACAAATGAATTATTCCAAGAAATTGTTGAAGGAGATACAAAATTATTAGTTCCAAAAAAATCATTAACAGAGAAAGTACCTCCGATTAAACCAGCATTTTTCAATCCCAAAGCAAAAACAAACAGAGATTTTTCAATAATTGCATATGCAGCATTTTTAAAAAAATTTGAAGGTCCAAAAATTTTCTTGGAATCATTATCAGGAGTAGGGGCAAGAGGGTTACGTGTTGCAAATGAATTAAAAATTGAAAAAATGAAAATAAATGATCTTAATCCAACGGCGTTAGAGCTAGCAAAAGATTCATCCATGCTTAACAATTTGAATGATATTGAATTTTCTGAAAAAGAAGCATGTGTGTTCCTAAATGAACATTCCAGAAAAGGGAATAGAGGTTCGATAGTAGATATTGACCCATTTGGTTCTCCTGCAGCATTTTTTGATTGTGGGATTAGGGCAACTATGCATGGAGGAATATTATCAACTGCTGCAACAGATCTTCAAGTATTAAACGGTCTTTTTCAGGGAGCATGTAAGAGAAAATATGGTGGAGTTCCAGTAAGAGTGGAATACGGAAATGAAATGGCCATCAGGCTAATTTTAGGAAGTCTTAGGTCCGTAGCTGCTAGATTAGGAGTTACAATGATTCCCATGTTTGTTGAAACTGAAATGCATTATTATCGAACATATACGAAAATTTTGAATCGAATAGATCAGGAAGAAAATCTTGGATATATTTTACATTGTAAAAATTGTGGGCATAGAAAAACAGCTATTGAACAACAACAAGAATGTGATTTATGTAAATCAAAAAATAGTAGTGCAGGACCATTATGGATAGGAAAAATATTTGATAAAGAATTTGTTAAAACTATGATTGAAGAAAGTTCAAATTTAAAAATACAAAAATCATGTGAAAAAACTATTCATAAATGCTTAGAGGAAGCAGAAATGCCAGGATATTATTTTACATTAGATGAAATTGCCAAAAAAATTAAAACATCCCCACCAAAATTAGAAAAAGTCATATTAAATTTAAAAGAAAATGGATTTACATCTAGTATAACATCATTTAATCCTACAGGATTTAAAACAAATGCAAACATAAATGAGATAATTAAAATTTTTAATTTATCCAGTGAACCCCATACAAACACAGTATAATTCACTACTCTGTTTTCTACTTGCATCAGGTTTTGTTAGATTAATTCTGGCAAATTTTTTCTTTACATAATCTCTAAATTCTAAAGAATATTCACCATCAAAAACTTTGAAAACAGCGTTTCCTTTGTGAGCTAAAACTTTGTCCATTAGTTTAGTACAATCATAGTTTAAAGAAATCTGTCTTGCATGATCAACTGACCAATTTCCAGTTACCTGTGGAGAAAGATCACATACTACTGCACCAACTTTACGCCCAAAATACGATAAAACATCATCAACTAGAGATTCATTTTCAATATTATCCCTAACAATATGTGCACCAGGAATTTCCTCAACATAAGATAAATCAACTCCCATTACTTTTCCTTGATTTCCAACTAACTTGACAGCAACTTGAGTCCATCCACCAGGAGCACAACCAAGGTCTAATACATAAAATCCAGGACCGATTATTCGATAAGATTTGTTTAATTCTTTTAATTTGAATGCAGATCTTGCTCTAAATCCTTGTTCATGAGCTAATCTACGATAATGATCTTTACGTGCATCAGCTAGTTTCATTTTTTAGCCTTAGATGGTTTTTTGTATTCAGCGATAACCCAATCCTCAATTAATTGACATGTTTTTGGACTAATTTCACCATCTAGAGAACATTTTTGTTCAACAGTACAAACCAAACAAGGGGAATTTTCAATTGATTGTGTACTGATTGGAGTTTTCTTTAAAATTAATTTGTATGTCCAACGATCGTTTTCAAGAAGTTTTTCTCTATTGATAGTACCCATCCTTTCGAGTTTCAAAGACAATCTAGAACCATCTCGACTTGAAAGTTTCAATTTTTTCCACAATTCACTTTGTAGCATTCCATCAGATTCTTTTTCAGCTAAAATATCACAAATTTTATTTGTCAATCGTTCCATGTCAACTTTCTCAATTTGGAAATTTTCAATTTCTGCTTCAGTTAGTTGTTCTTCTAATTCATCTTCAACAGTTCTCTCTGCAATTCTTTTTTCTTCTTCTAATTCTTTTTTAGTTAATTTTTTTGGTTTTACAGGTTTTACTTCATCTTTCTTTGTTACTTTTTTAGCTGGTTTTGCTGCTTCTTTCTTTGTTACTTTTTTAGCTGGTTTTGCTGCTTCTTTCTTTGTTACTTTTTTAGCTGGTTTTGCTGCTTCTTTCTTTGTTACTTTTTTAGCTGGTTTTGCTGCAGTTTTCTTTGTTACTTTTTTAGCTGGTTTTGCTGCAGTTTTCTTTGTTACTTTTTTAGCTGGTTTTGCTTCAAGAATTTTTGTTTTCTTTTTTAATTCTTCAATTTCTGCTTTAATTTTTTTTGCTTCATCAAGTTTTGTCATATAATCACCATTTGTAAATTCAATTTACTACTATTCTCTGAATAATTCATTCCTATTTAACAGTAAATGTTCCAGTAGTAGAAATATTTGTCAGATCAGTTGAAACAATATCTGCAACAATTTTGTAAGAACCAGGAGTGTCAATTATTTTTGAAAAAGTATCATTGTTTGGAAATAACTTACCATCTTTTACACATTGGTTGAAATAACCACCTTGGGTCACCACGTCAGCGCTTCCAGAAACATAAATTGTGATATACAAATCACCACAACTTAGGGATGAATCATTAATTTTTACTTGAATTTGGACAGGTTCAGAAATAGCATATTGGTTTGATAGTCCAATTATTTCAAGATCTGAGTCATGAGATGACTTTCCATGAGAAGACTCTCCAGAGAAAGTCATAGGCCACATATTCAATTCTCTATCAGGTTTCTGAAGAGTGTCAGCCATAACTGCAGAACCAAATACAATAGAGAATATTACAGGTAAAACAAATACAACCATTTGTTTTGATGAGACCATTTTGTACTAAACTAGGTAATTCCCTTATATCTATTTAGCAAAAATTGAGGCTAAGGCTACATTGTGACGAATAAGTTAAATCGTATCCGTGTAGATATTGCATGTGCGACTTAGAAAATTTAGAGTTCGAGCATACAGATGCATTCATGATTCTGGCGAAATAACGGTAGGAGACTTGGCTGCATTTGTAGGACGAAATGAAAGTGGAAAAACAACCATTCTACAAGCATTGACATTATTAAACAGAGATGAAAAAATTTCAGAATTAGATCTTTGTGATGAGATGACTGAGGAGCTTAAAGAGGAAGTCAAACTAGCTGAAGGAGAATTTGAATTAAATGAATATGAAATGGAAATACTAAAAGAGAAATTCCCGGGATTACCAGAAATTAAAAAAATCAAGTTGTTTAGAACAAATAGAAATCCCAAAGTACAATATGAATTTGAAGGAACTGAAATCAGTGATGCTGATGACGGGGGATTAAATTCATGGGAAAATTTTACAAAAGAAATTCTTGAGTTTTTAGATACTTTACCAAACCATGTGAGAATTCAAATTAATACAAAATTATTTGAAGGAGAAGTTCCAAAAAACCAAGAATCATTTGACAGTGGAATGGCAGAATTTAGTAATGAGTTACACGTAATAGCAATTGAAGAATCAAAAATCCTTGAAGAATGGGAAAAAATTTATCATAAGCCAGAAAACCAATTTTCAAATCTTCTTAGCGGTGAAAGTCAAAAAGTTGCATTAAAGAATTTCATTTTTTCAGAATTACACCCTAGATTTGTTTATTTTTCAGATTATAAGAAAATTTATGGGAACATCAACCTAAATGAATACTTAAGAAAAGAAAACGAACAAAAACAAGATTCAATTGAATTCATTGAAGAATTTGATAAAGCTGAAACTGTAAGAAATTTGTTTTATTTAGCAGAATTAGACATGAATGAATTGGATGAAGTTAAAGAACAGCCATCAAAATGTATCAAATTACTTAATACTGCAAGTAACAGATTGACTAAAAAATTAAACCCTGCATGGAAAGGAGATCCTATTCATGTTGATTTAAGATATAATCCAGGAAATATTATGAGTGTCGTAATTTCAGATGTACACAAAGATGGAACAATTACAAACACAGGATTACTAAATAGACGTGCAGAGGGTTTCAAGTGGACATTTTCATTTATTGTAAATTTTGCAGCTGAAACACAACGTTCAGAATTAAAAGAAGCAATATTACTTTTAGATGAACCAGCAAGAAATCTTCACCCAACACAACAAATGGGAATTTCAGATTTATTGAAAAATTTGGCAGGTTCTAATCAAGTTCTATATGCAACACACTCACCATTTATGATATTTGATTATACACCAGGAAATCTGCTAGTTGTCGAATTAGATAAAAGAAAACATCTTAGTAGAATTTTCTATGATTATTGGAATGCAGATGATAAAACACTAACTCCTATTTTGTATGGATTATGCAGAGGTCAAGTAGAGGCAATTGTAGATAGAGAAATTGGAACAAATTCTAGACCAGTAATCATTGTAGAAACAATGTCAGACTCTATGTATTTGAATTCATTTGACAAATTTTTGCAAGATCCAAACATTTCAATGAATCCATTAAATGTAATTGCAGCGTATAATAAAAATTCAGTTTTGCCATTGGCAATATTTTATAGAAATCACGGATACAAAACATTTGTTTTATTAGATAATACAGAAGAATCTAAACAAATATCTGCACAATTAGAATCAAATCAATTCTCTACAGTTCAAACAATCTTTTTTGAAAGGGATGGTAAAAAAATGGAATCAATTGAAGATTATGTTGTAGTGGAAGATTATCTTCATGCAGTAAATCAAACATACGAAATTAAATTAAGACAAGAAGGGTATTCGAATTTAACACCAGAAAGTATTGATTCTAAGGATTCCAACGGTATCTTAGAAAAATTAAGAAGAGTTTGGCAAGAACATAGCGAGGATGATTGGGGGGAATTTAACAATGAGGAAATTACAAGATACATTTGTGAAAAGATTACATTAGAAGAGACTAATTTCTTATCAGATAAGACAAAAGACCAATTCAGATCATTGTACAGATTAATTGCAGAAAGGATTCGACAGTATCAAAACACAGCAACGAAACCAGATCTTGAGAAATTTCAAAAAAAGAGAGAATAAAAAAATGAGAAATACTAAATTAAAATGGAGTTTAAAGTAAATATGAAAAAAATGGCTAATATGAAAAAACCAGTTACTAGTAGTATTGCACTTTCAGCAATCATATTGTTTTCTGTTTCAATAATTTTTATACCATCAAATGGTTACGCTGAAGAAATTAATGTAAAAAGTATGGGAGTAGAAAAGACATCAATTATCACATTTACAAATGATGGAACACAAGACGTTAAAACACTTAGAATTTGGCTAAGTCAAGATGCTAATTTTGAATCTTTTAAAACAGAAAAAGGATGGATTGGTGAAAAAAATTCACAGGGAGTAATAGTTTTTTCATCATCAGAATCAATTAAAGAAAATCAATCAGTAAAATTTGGAATTAAGACAGATAAACCAAATCCAGTAATTAATTGGAAAGGATTAGACACAACAAATTCAGTAATAGATACAGGAGTCATTAGTACCACAAAAATTCAGAAAGTGAATCAAAATCCAAATATCGAATCAAATCAAAATATCATTGATACAGATGGAGAAATATTTTCAGATTCAGTTTTTAGAATAATTCCAGATAAACCAAATGCAGGCTCAACAATTAGAGTAGTAGGTGAAAATTTTGGAGTATCACAACTTTTTGATTTTTACATAGATAGTAGTAGAATTGGAAGTTTTGAGACAGACAATAATGGAAATTTCATAACAACCATGAAAATTCCAGATAACATTTCTAAAGATAGGATAGATTTCAAGATAAAAAATAATCAAGGTGAAGAAAAAATTGTTAGTTTAAGACTGGGAGAAAATCAAAATAGAATAGAAAAATTAGAAAATATAAAAATTACAATTAATGGAATAGATAAAATAGTACATAGAGGAGATAATTTAGAATTATCTGGAACAGGTGCACCAGGTAGTGCCATAATTATAGAAATTAAAGATCCACAACAAAAAACCATTAACAGTAGAACACAAAAAGTAGACGGTACAGGAAATTGGAAGTTAAGTGAACCAATCAGTATTCCGTATGATGCACCATTTGGCAAATATTCCATTATAACTTCAGATGGAAAAAATCAAAATCTAAAATATTGGACAATTCAAACAGATAAAACAATACTAATCGCCCCAACTGAAATAATGTTTGATCCAGGCAGCATTATCAAATTTAACGGAACAGCATTACCAAATCAATTAATTGAATTAGCCTTAGAAGACAATCTAGGAAAAGAAATTACATCAGATATACTTACTGTTGGAGAATCAGGATTTGTTGAATTTCAATACCAAACAACCGAAAACGATGATTTAGAAGGAACATGGACTTTGATTGCAACTCAAAATAAAGTAAAAGAATTCATTTATGTAGGATATGGAGAAATGCCATCAATTCCAGTAAATATTGAATTTGACAAAACAAATTACAAATCATCAGATAATGCAATTATTTCCCTATTAGGTAAACCTTCAGAAATTTTGAAGATTATGATAATTAACCCATCAGGAAGTATCAGTGGAGAAGATATACAAGTTATGTTACAAGAAGATGGTAGAGGAACTTATGAATTAGAATTAGGAGGATATAGTTCTGGAATTTACACAGCAGTAGCTCAAAAAGGCAATGCACAAAGTAGTGAGAAATTCTCAGTAGGCTTACAAATAGGTTCAGGTCCTATTAATGCACAAACAACACAAACAGAGTATTCTCAAGGAGAAAGAATTCTATTGATTGGTTCAACTAATCCAAATGTACTATTAACAGCAGCATTAGTAAATCCTAATGGAGTTGAAATAAAAAGTTTAGAAATTCCGTCAAACAGTGATGGAACGTTCAAAGTGGAAGATTTCAAAATTCCAACAAATGCAATTTCAGGAACTTGGAAAATCAATGTTAGTAGTGGTTCAAACATAGATAGATCACAATTTGAAGTAATTTCACCTCAAGAAGAAGGAATAATTATAGAAATTGGAGAAAAAGTAGAAATCCCAGGATTTGGGGAAAGTGTCAAAGTTGGAATTACAACAACTCAAAAAACATCAGTGACCTTGGAGGTATTTGATCAAAAGGGTAATCTCATAGGACAAAGTCTTTCATGCTTACCAACAATGGATTTCAAATGTGAAATTCTTTGGACGATTCCTAAAGATTTACCTCCAGGAACGTATTCAATTACTGTAAATGATTCAAAAAATGAAGTGAAAAAAGATATCGTGATAGAATAATACAATTTTTATTTTAGTGAATTTAGCAATTTGTATGAATCTTAAAGATAAAATTGCAGAATACCCTAATTTTCCAAAAAAAGGAATACTATTCAGAGACTTCAGTCCAGTTTTAAAAGATCCTTCATCACTATCACAAATTGCCGATGAATTTGTAAAACATTTTCATCCAAAAAATGTAGATGTGTTTGCAGGAATTGAGTCAAGAGGATTCCTTCTAGCAACAATTTTGGCATTGAGATACAACAAAGGTATTGTAATGGTTAGAAAAGCAGGCAAATTACCAGGAAAAACTGCCAAGTTATCATATACCATAGAATACGGAAAGGATACAATTGAAATTCAAAAAGATATTCTTGAAAAAGGTCAAAGAGTAATAATTTGTGATGATCTATTAGCAACTGGAGGTACAGCAAAAGCAGCAGGAAAACTAATTGAAAAAGTTGGTGGAGAAATAACAGGATTTGCATTTATAATTGAATTAACAGAGTTAAACGGAATTAAAGGACTAAGCAAATACAATTGTAAATCACTGGTGAAATATTAATGGAAAAAGACGTAGAGATTGGAATTTTTGGTGGAACTGGAATATATGATTCAGGCTTGCTAGAAAATGCGCAAGAAATCGATATAGATACACCATATGGAAAACCTTCAGACACCATAACAGTTGGAGTTTTCAAAGGAAGAAAAATTGCATTTCTTCCAAGACATGGAAAAAAACACACAATTCCACCGCATATGATTAATTTCAAAGCAAATATCTGGGCATTCAAAGAATTAGGAATTACTAGAATTATTGCACCATCAGCAGTAGGAAGTTTAAAAGAAGAATTAGAACCAGGTCATTTTGTTTTACCAACACAATTTTTAGATTTTACAAAATCAAGAGACGGTTCTTTTTCTGAAGACGGAAGAGTAATCCACATTTCAGTTGCAGATCCGTTTTGTCCAGAATTACAATCATCAATTCTTAAAGTAACTGATGAAGAAAATATCGGAATTCATAAAGACTGTACATACGTATGCATTGAAGGTCCACGTTTTTCAACCAGAGCAGAATCTAAATTTTATAGAACAACAGGTGCAGATATTATTGGAATGACATTGGTTCCAGAATGTCAACTTGCAAGAGAAGCTCAAATGTGCTATGCATCAATTTCAACAGTAACAGATTATGATGTATGGGCAGATAAACCAGTTACTGCAAAAGAAGTATTAGAAACACTCGGAAAAAATGTTGAAACTACAAAGAAAATCTTAACAAAATTGATTGAAAAAATACCAAAAACAAGAACTTGTTCATGTGCTAAAGCATTAGAAGAAGCAGAATTCTAATCATCTACAAAGGATTCTTTCTTGAGTCCTTCTGGAAGTGTCAAATCCCCTTGAAGTAAGTTTTGTTGTAATTTCATAATTACCTCATCTATATCATAACCTAATTTTTTTAGTTCTGTTTCAGTAGTTTGAGATAATTTTGCTCCAACATTTTGTCCACCAATTCTACCAAATGCAATAGCTGTAAAACGAAATTCATTATTATCTAATGTAAAATTCCCAGTAATTTTTGCAGCCATCTGGCTACCATGAATATTATTAATGTGAACTTTTATGTCCATAATCTATTCTAAATCTCAATTGCTTTGTTAACATTGTCTTCAATTAAAAAGCTCCAATGTTGTTCATCTTCAATTTTAAAATTTTTACTTTCGAGAGGAATTACTTTTTCATCTAAACATTCATGCTGAATGGTTCCATTTTCTTTTAGTTTTACTAATTTCCATTTGTATTTTCCTTGTTGTAATTTACATACGCTTACGGCCCATTTTGCATCAGAATCAATTCTTGGCATTCCAACAATATCAGTTAATTCTTCAATACCAAGCTGTTTTTCCTCACAGAAATGTTTCTTACAAACACCGCATCTCCATACATCAACAGAACCTATAGTTCGTTCATCTATGTTGAGATTTACTACACCGTAGTATGTAATCTGAGGATTGTCACAGCATTTGTAAACTGGAGCAGCTTTTACTTTTTCTTCTTCAGGTTTTTCTACAGTTTTTTCAGTGTCGCTCAATATTGTTCACAAATTATTAGCATTATTTAGTTCTTGCATCATCATATGGTTGTTCTAAAATTACACCTATACTATCAACAACTTTGTTTCGTTTAAATTCAATATTTTCTCTTTCACACATTTTTCTATACATGTTAACTGCAGTAAACCTTGGATGCATTGCTTCAAATTCAGTTTCAGAAATATCAATAAAAGCACCTAGACTCATTAAATCAGTTGCAGTTTTTTGAGCAGATTCAGATGAAATTTTTAATTTTTCAGCAATTTGTGAGGAAGACATTTTTCCATACCATGTAATTAACAAATAGGTTTTAGCCTGAATAGGTGTCAATTTAATTTCAGAAATTAAATCATTTTCAAGTTTTGAAGAATCCATAATTTTCAAAGAAAATAACAAGTACATAAAATATGGGTTAAAGGATTATTTTTTTACTAGTATTTTTTTTGAAATTTTTAAACTAAATCCCATTGCAATAAAATGTACAACTCCACCCACAATTGCAGCGTTTATCAAGTTATCAAGAATAGTCCATGTAATTAAAAAGGCAATAATTGAGGGAACTGTAAGAATTGTAGCCATTATAGTTCCTTTGATCATAATCTCGCTAATCTTCAATTTAGAATTAGAGGGATCAGACAATATGATAATTGTCAAAAATGGTAATAAAAATCAAAGATACTTTATATTTGGTGGACACCGATTTGTATTGTTTGTCAAGTTACAAAAAAACATATTCAAATGAACAATCATTAAATTTCGTAATTCCAATAATTGTAATTTTATTTTTAGGGATAGTATACATAATGAGTCAAAGGGCTGATACAGGTTATGTCAGTTTCATTCTAATCGGAGCAGCAGCAATAACAATGGTCTACTGGGTCAGAGTAATTAAAAAGATGGCAGTGGAGCAAAAACCTGCAACATACGAACAAGCAAGAGAGCAAGAAACAAAGAATTGGGTTTATGATTTAATCAAAGGTGAAGGAGAATTTGTTTTTGTAGCAGAGGTTCCAGGACCTGAAGATAAAATTGCAGTTAGATTAGTAGATGGAATATTATATGTTCGTGGTACAGGCGGATTTTCAAAAGAAGTTCCAATTGAAGGAGCAAATGAAATGCAAATATTTGATTTCAAATATAGAAATGGTGTATTAACACTAAGAATAAAATAATTAGAGACTCTTTGCTAATTCTAACTTTTGTGGTAAATATTTGTCCGTAATATTTGTGAGACCATATTTTGAGAATGCTTCCAATTCAGCTTTTCTTTTTAATCTCAAAAATACATCTAATTCCTTTTTCCAAATTCCATCTTGATATCTAGGATCTTTTTGTAAATCATAACATCTCTTAATATCAGATTCAGTCATTGGGATAGTAGGTAACTTGTATTTTTCAATATCAGTAGCCCAAACTCCAACCCATTTAGCATCAGGAACGGTTAATTCTCTAAGATGTGCAGCATTTGCAGAACCAGATTTAATTACCATTGCAATATGTTCTCCATACACATCCCCATCAGTTAAACAAATGATTGGTAATTTCATTTCATCATGAAGTCTTTTCAATAATGTTCTAGTTGAACGAGGTGCTTGTCCACCAGTATTAATGATGATTGATTTGAATTTTTTATCAACTTGTTCTTCAACAAATCTTGTAAAAAGACCACCTTTTTCAATTGCAATAACAATTTCAGCACTTGTATCAACCAATTCAGCAGTTGTCAAACTTGGGCCTATCGAATATCCATCAGGATGGTTTGCCAAATTCATTGTCTTTCCTTCATAACCAGGAATAGTGTATTCAATATTCAAATCACCGAAAATAGAGCTTCTTTCCTCAGGAAAAATATGAAAATCCTCTCTAGGTTTAGAAGTTACTGCCTCTAAATCCACAATAATATTATCAGATTCAGATTGATCTTCAAATTCTACAGCAAATGCTTGAGATGAGTAGTAAACATCTCTCAAAGTAGATGATTTTTTTTCATTTGTTAATCTATTTGCAAAAAATGCCAACCACATTAATTGTGTAAATGATCTTAATTGAGCGGAATTTCTAGAGCTTCTCAAAGCAGCATTAGTTCCTAAAATATATTGTCTAAGTTTTTTATCATATACAATATTACTTACAGATCTGCTAGGAATAGAAAATTTTGGGAATTGTCCATTATCTAAATCATCATAAATTTTTGCACCATGACTTTTTAGCATTTCAAGAATATTCTTTTGTTTATCATCTGCTTTTTTACTTCGAGCTTTAATTTTACTTTCTTTTTGTTTTTTACTTGTTGCCAATTTCTTTTTCCTCCTTTACAGCTTTTTTATTTTCAGTTTCAATTTCAGTTTCTAACATTTTCTTATAATTAGGTTCTTTTTTCTTTCCAGCTAGTTCGGTACAAAATTCTGCAATCATTGGAATGTATTTTGCATAAAGATTTGCTCGTTTTTTAGCAGCTTCAGCTTGACCCCGTTTAGACATAAATGAAGATAATTTTCTAGATAAGAATTGCAAAGCTAATCTTAATTCTCTTTCTATTTCTTGTCTATCTGCAACATTTTCTTTTCCAGCAGTTTTGTATGGAATTCTTGTTGAACAAATATGTGAAACAATAATGAAAGGAGGTTCACCTTTTACTTTGTATCTTCCCCAATCAGTGTCATTTACAACTTTGATAACAACATCACTTCCTTCATCATAAAGTAATGGAATTCTATTTGCATAGCGATAAACATGAGGTCCGCCTGATTTAATATCACCACCATAAGCAATACCCATTTCAATAATGAATGGAAATCCAGAATAAGCAGAAGCTGGACGTTGAACTACAGCTACAAAATCAGGATTAAAAAATTTCTTAATTCCTTTTTCTAGAGGTTCAGCACCTAATGGAGCCAAACAACTAGAATCCGGAGCCATGAAATCATCAAATTTTTGAAGAGAATCACTCAGATTGACAAGTTCTTGATTAGTCAGAGTGCCCATTCTTTTTTCAGGCTTTATTTTAGCAAATTCAGCAAATTTTACTGCAGTTGTTGGCCCTACACGCTGAAATCGTTTAGTCAAAAATGTGGTTAACGGTTCGCCCTGAACTGTGTTTGTTAATTGTTTATAATATTGACTTTCAGGATCCATATCTACAGATTTAGATTGTGAATCACCAAAATCCCAATAAAATAATTTTTTATTTGGCATGTCAATATCCTCAATTCTAATTTTGTTTAATTTTTCAAAATCCATTTTTAAAAAGGACATTAAAGCAATTACAACTCTAACTTGACGTGGAAGATTTTTCCATTTTTTCTTTGCTTTATCCATTATAGAACTAAAACTAAGATTCTTTTTGGACAAACCTAAATCTTTTCTAACTTTTTCAATCATTGCATCATCAATTGTTGGAATTTCAAATTGGGATTCAACAATCATACGTCGAATTCGTTCTACGTCAATTCCATGAGGATGAGGGCGAATAATAGTAGGTGGTGGTGGAATATCTTTTACAAATCTAGGATGACTAAATTTTTGTCCTTTAGGGTCATCAAAAGTAATTGATGCATAAGGAGTAATCAAAGAAGTTTCATAAACATAATCACGAATTTTATTTCCTGCTTTAGAATAATCACCCTCTAAACAAATACTGACACTCAATCCTTTTTTTGCAACTTCTTTTGTAGTATGTTTTACTATTACAGGTTTGTTTTTTTGAATATCCAACAATATTTCAAATTGATTTTGAATTTTGGCGTCTGAAGAACTTTTTACAGTTACAGGTTTGTTTGTTGTAATTTGTCCATACAAAATTGCCATTGTTGCACCCAACCCAAACATACCTCTTGCTTGTTTAAGTCCAAATTTTGAACCATAAAGTACAGTTCCAAAAGCAAGTGGGATGTGTTCTGCATCAATTCCAGGTCCATTATCTTTTACAGTCAAAATGTAAGGTTTAGGGTCAGGTTTATCAGGATCAACAGCCTTGATGGTAAGATGAACGTCTGGAAGAATGCCTTTTTGATCACATGCATCTAGTGCATTTTCAACAAATTCACGAACAGCAGTGTATAGTGAACGAGTAGGATTACTAAATCCAGCTAAATCCCTATTACTATAAAAAAACTCACTAGGAGAAATTTGATTAAATTTTTCTTTAATAGAAGACATCTTGATCTTCCCACAATTGCATTTTTTCTTGTTTTGTTCTTCGGTTTGCAGCTTCTAATTTGTCATAAACTGCACCATGCATACCTCCACTGGAAATAGCAGAAATTGCATCAACTACTAATCTTAATTTACTTGCATCGCCAATAATTGAAACCGTTCTTCCATAAACTGAAATGTGTGTACTAGTAAGATTTTCCATATTTTTTCTTGCTCTACCTCCTTCTCCAATGATCCTCCCTTTTATCCTTTCAACATTTGCATTAGATTTTCCAGCAAATTCTCTAAGGTCTATTACATGTAATGTATTTTCACCTTCTAACAAAGTCATTGCATTTTCAGGAGAAAATCCTCGTCCAATTGCATTAACAATTTCCATTGCTTTGAATGGTTGCATTTTTTCAACATCACCAACAGATTTTATAAAAACTTCGCCGTTATCACCGTCAATATCAATTGAAACATAACAAGATTTTTCAATTGAAGATTTAACGCTACCAGATTTTCCAATTAGAGCACCTATTCTATCATTAGGTATACGAATTAATTTTTCAAAGCTCATTTACAATATCCTCAAATATGTCAACAGGATCTTCAATAGTCATTCCTCTTTTCTTAAAGAATCGTGTAATGTTATTAATGTCTCTTTTAAGAAACTCCTTAGAATTTGGATGTCTAAGATCAACAGCAGAACCCAAATCAAATACAACTAATCCATCATCAGTTTTAAAAATATTATATTCTGAAAAATCACCATGTACTAATTTTGCTTTATGGTATAGATCTTTAATTAAAGAAATTGCTTGTTCATAATCATTTTGTTCTACATTTGAGGTTAGCAAAGCCCTACAAGGTGCACCATCATTACCCACAAAATCCATAGCTAGTACATTATTTGTAACATAAAGAGGTCTAGGTACAGGAATTCCAGCCTCATAGCATTGGGTAAGATTACGGTATTCTTTTTTTGCCCATAAGTAAACTAAATTTTTGGTCCCCTTTTTGACATGACGGAATCTAGGATCTCCCGTAAGATATGGTTCACGTTTTTTAAAATTAGAAGTACTAACCAAATAAATTTTCAATGCAACACTAGTATCATCATCAGCAACACCCCAAAAAACAACAGATTCTTTTCCAGCACTTACAGAACCATTAACATATGCAATTACATGATCTGTTATCATTTTGTATAATGTCATAACTGTAGGTTTATCTAAAACTTCATTGACAACTTTACCTTTCTTAAATCCATCATCTAGTTCTCTTCGTTTAGATTTTGAAATTAATTTATCATCAATTTTAGATTCTAATTTTCTACTAATAGTATCAGTCAATAGTTATTATTTTCCACACTAGATAAAAGAGATTGCTTTTTAATTAAAACATTAGAGATGGTTAGATAGTGAAAATTCATGTCACGAATTAAATATAATTAAAAATGGAATATCAGAAATAATTTTAACACCATCTTTAGAACCAATTCCAAGATCAATAGCTAAAGAAATTGTTTCTTTACCAACTAGATTCATAATGGAAGCAGATTTTAAAAAAGAGGTAGCCTCATCTTTGTTTACTATTTGTTTACCATAATAGCTTTCACTAATGTGAATTTTTAATTTACCATCAAAAACATCTTTTCCTATTAATTCAGCATCACACATATTGACCATGATGTTTTTTTGGTAATCAGAAATTCTTACTGAAAATTGCATTACGCATATTTACCTTTCAAAGTAGATTTTGCACCACATGCTTCACAAATTAAAAATGAAATACGGTTTTCTTTAATAATTTTTGAATCAGGACTTTTACAAGTTGGACATTCAACATAGTCTTTAACATAAATTTGAAATAATCTTGTAAAATCATCTGGAGCTCTACGTCCAACAAACATTGCTTTATCACCCAATCTTTCTGCGGGAACTGCAAATTCTTTTGACAAGTATTGAAGTACCTTATCGGGTTCTCTTCGTAAAACTTTTGGAAATTCAGAGAAATTACGTAAAAATGTTTTTTGTCCTTCCCACATTACATCCACAACAGGTAGTTCAAACCGGGTAGAAGATTTTTCAGTCGAATCACCTAATTTGTCTTCAATTCGTTTAAGTAATTTCTCATAGTCAGATTTAGTCATAAAAAAACGTGGGGGGTATTCCCTATATTGTTTTTGAAAAAGTGGAATCGAGTAAACTAATGTTCTCTATTCTTTTGGCATTGCGCCAATACGGAATACGTTAGTTCCACAAGTTGGACATGTGCCTTTTACAGCTGGACGTCCATTCTTTAGTTTCACTTCTTTAGGATCTTTGATATCCGTTTTTGCTCTACATTTTACACAATATGCTTGAACCATTATGAAATTACACACAATTTGGAAGTATTTAGTAAGAGGCTGTGAAATATTTTTCACTATCAAACTAGATGTACGTAGTTTTTTTTAGGCACTAAAAAATATCAAATCAATAAAATTTTTATAAAAATGCACATTTTATTATAAATAAAGCAATTATTATTAATTAAAAATATAGTTTTTTCAAAATATAATTAATTTAGTCATAATTTGAGAAAAATTATCAAATATAAACTAGGTCACAATAAGAAGAGAAAATGGCATCAAAAAAAGGAATTGCAATAACAGTAATTATTTTAGCAGCAATTACAAGTGCCAGTTTTTTACTATGGATAATCCCACAAGAAAATGATACAACATTCATTGTAACAGATTATCAAGGATATCTTGATGGAGCAGAAAACATTCATGAAGTATTACAAGAATCCATAGATATCGAATACCAAAATCTTCGTGATGGAAAAATTTCACCAGAGGACTATATCACAGTCACTGAAGTAACATCATCTCAAGTCACAACGCAGATAAGTGAATTCATTACTTCAAAACCATCTGAACAATGGCAAGAAAGTTACATTAGTTACATGAATGCAATGAAAAAGTTTAACGAATATGTTCTGGAAACCAAGATTCTAGCAAATCAAATTCAAAATTCAAGTCCAAATGAAGATATTTTACAGACTATAGAAAAAATTGAGTCAATTAAAGCAGAATCTATGGAATATGTAAAACAATCAAATGAATTAAGACCATAGGCTCAAAACCGAATTTTACTAATGAGAAGAGTTGGAAATCATTAAAAACTAATTCCATGTAAAGAGAGCATGTCTCAAAGATCTTCGAAAGTTCAAAAAGATGTAAGTAAATCAACAGCCAATAAATTAGTTGTAATTTGTGTAGATAGAGACGACGATGTAGGTGAAAAAACAGGAATCAGCACTCCAGTAATAGGAAGGGATGCATGTATAGAAGCAGCACAAAGATTAGCATTAGAAGATCCCGAGGATGCTGATTCTAATTCAATTTTTGCTGCAATTAAGACTTATGAAGATTTGATAAGTAAAGGATACCAAGTTGAAGTGGCTACCATTACAGGAGTTAAAGATAGAGGGGTACAAGCAGATGAGAAAATTTTACGAGAAGCAAGAATTATTCTAGAAAAATTTGATGCAAATGGTGCAGTAATTGTTTCAGATGGTGAAGATGATGAGAGTGTAATTCCAGTTATCCAAAATGTACTGCCAGTTGTTTCAGTACAAAGAGTAGTGATGAAAGTAAGTAGAAGTGTAGAGTATTCTTATGCAGTTTTTGGAAAATATCTGAAAATGATTGCTTATGATACAAAATATTCAAAATTCTTTTTGGGAGTTCCAGGAATTCTTTTGTTGATAGGGGGAATTGGAACCGTTTTTGGATATACTGCAGAAATTTTTGCAGTACTTGTAAGTATTTTAGGTGGAGCATTTTTAATCAGAGCATTTGATATAGATAGAGCTTGGACAAGCTGGTCAAAACCTACACCGACAGGTTTTATCAGAATGTTTACAATGGTTACGGGAGTGTTATTGATTTTATCATCAGTACCGGCGGGAATTAGTACAATCGATCCTCAGATAATTGAAGAAAATGGTGGAGTAGTTGAAAGTATGTCTAATCAAATTGTTATTGGACAATTTGTAGCAGGCTCATTGCCAATTTTATGGATTGGATTGGGAGCAATTTTTGCTGGAACATTACTTAGTAATTGGATTGGAGGAATTCCAAGACAAATTAGTGATATTCTAAGAATTATTGTTTTGATTTCATTATATCCAATAATTGCTCAATTTACCAATATTATGATATTTGATGAAAGTTCATTCACATTAATTCCACCATTATTAGGAGGATTAGCAGTAACATTAGTTTCAGCCACAATTCTGTTTAAAAAATACAGAAAACAAAAAGACCAAGAAATGGTATGAGAATTAAGAATTAATTTTATTCTATTTTTTAAAAAACACAAATATCATCAGATAGCCATCAGTTTTCAGAGAAATGAGTAAAGTAAAAGACATTGTTTTGCAATTATCAGGATTATACAAAATATATGGAAAAAAACTAGAAAATGAAATTAAAACAGGAGACATTCCCAACCATATTGCATTAATTTTGGATGGAAATAGGCGATGGGCAAAACGACATTTAGAAATTAATAAAAAAGGACATTGGAGAGGTGCAGATGCAGTTGAGAATTTACTTGATTGGTGTGAGGAATTTAATATCAAAATTGTCACACTTTATGCATTATCAGCAGAGAATTTAGAAAGAAAAGATAGTGAATTAGATGATCTCTATGAATTAATTAGAATGAGATTAGAAAAATTATACAACGATCCTAGAATACACAGATGTGAAATGAGAGTTAAAGCAATTGGAAGAATAGAATTACTTCCAGAATCAATTAAAGAAGTTTTAACTAGATTAGATAATGCAACAAAAAATTATGATAATCATTTTCTAAATATTGCATTAGCTTATGGAGGACAGTATGAATTAGTTGATGCAGTAAAAAAAATTGGAGAGAAAATTAAAGACGGAAATTTGGAAATAAGTGAGATTACAAAAAAAGAGATTGAATCAAATCTATATACTTCACATTTACCACAGTCAGCACCAGATATGATTTTACGCACATCAGGTGAAAAAAGATTAAGTGGGTTTTTGATGTGGCAAAGTGCCTATAGTGAACTGGTTTTCATGGATATTTTTTGGCCAGAATTCAGAAAGATTGATTTAATGAGAGCGATAAGAACATTTCAGGAAAGGAAAAGGAGATTAGGAAAATGATTGAAGAGACATCTGCAGGAATTGTTTTATTTAGAAAAGAAGAATCAAAAATTCTATTTCTATTACTACATTATCCATCAGGTCATTGGGATTTTGTAAAAGGAAAAATGGAGCAAGAGGAATCAACACATCAAACAGCTGTTAGAGAAACAAAAGAAGAAACAGGAATTACAGATATTGTATTTGTTGAAAATTTTGAAGAGTGGATTCAATATAATTTCAAATATCAAGGTGAATTAGTTCAAAAAAAAGTTGTATTCTTTTTAGCAGAAACTAAAACTAAAGAGGTAAAAATTTCACATGAACACAGTGGATATACATGGTTAGATTATAATTCATCAATGGAAAAAACAACATTTGATAATGCAAAAACAGTTCTTACTAAAGCTGAAAAATTGTTATCAAATACTTTGTGATTGTAATTCTTTTGCAACGTTAACAGGATTCTTTGCATTTAAAATAGTTCTACCAACAATTAGATAATCAGTACCAGAAGAAATTACTTCTGATGCATTTCCACCCTGAGTTCCAACTCCAGGTGAAAATATACTTAAATTTTTTCCAGCTTGTTTAGAACAATATTGTATGATTTTTGGAAACGTTGCGCCAACGACAATTCCATCTACTTTTGCAGTTAATGCCCAATTTAGAAATAATTGGTATAATTGTTGTTTTTTGCCCATTTTAATTTCCATATCATATGATAATCTAGCCTCAGGTGCACTCATGTGACACAAAGTAATTACGCCATTTTTTTCTTTGTGAGATGATTTTACCAAATTCTTTAAGCTATCCAAACCCATGATAGGATTTGCAATAACAGCATCAAATCCCAAATTCCACAAATGTTCAGTTGTTACACGATTAGTATTTCCAATGTCATTTAATTTGATATCTGCAATTGTTTGTAATCCATAATCATGTGCTGTTTTATTGATTTTAATAATTTCTTTAGAACTTAGAGGAAGTAGTAAATGAAAATTTAATTTAATTGCACAAAGATAGGGATTTAGTTTTTTGATGTTTTGAATAGTTTTATTCTGTAAATTTTTTTCTGAAGAATCATAATCATTTGCAAGAATTACTTTGCCATTACTTTTTGAGATCTGTGAAAGTCTAGTTTTGAAGGTGGCCATAATCAACTAGTGGATGAGTATCCTTCAATTTTATTATTTTGATATAAGAATAACCATGTTCAGAGGGGTTTTGGACAAACGTAGGTTCAACTCCATTTGTAGTAGAAAATTTGATAAATGGATTTTCAGGTTCGCTGTTTAATACAACATGACAAAAATATGATGTTCCTTCATCATTAAAATTCATAAAAACTCCAAGAAGCCATTTGTCATTATGAGGAAATAAAAACAGCGGGAAAGGAACTTCATCAAAACCCCATGTGAGTTTTGCAAGACTAGATAAATCCTCTAATTCAATAGGCTGATACCGATCAAGTGTTCCATTACCAGGTTGTAATGTTTTTGGAAGAGATTTAATTCTAATAATTGGTGAATATAATTTACTAGAGTCAGAAGTAGAATCTACAATGTCAGATTCTTCTTTTCCAGATTTTAATCCATAACAAAGGTAATCACCATTGCGCTCTAAAGGAGTATAGTAAACAATTGGTTTTTCTTTCAAAACATCCATTTGCACAGATAAAATTTTTCTACCATCATGATTGTGTGAAAAAGATACACGTGGTGCACGCTCAAGTGCACAAACTAATCTTGTAAATTCTAAAGTTGAATGTACTTGAATGTAACGAGGTAATTTATCAACAGAAGAAGTTTCTAATTTGTCCACAAGGATTTGTAAAAGATTATCAAATTAAACTTATCCAAAAATCTAGAGCCTAGTTTCTTCTATCAACAACATCATTGATAGCAGGACCAGTTCCAATAATTGTTACAGGCGTGTTTAATTCATTCTCTATATTTTTGATAAATGATTTTGCATCCTCAGATAATTCATCAAAAGATGTTTTTCCAGCACAGTCAGTAAAAAGAACATCAAGTTTTGTGATAGAAATTTGTGTTGCACCATTAAGCATAATTGCACGCCTGGCTAAATCAAAATCAAAATCAGCTGCACGTCTTTGACGACCAGTTACAGTTCCAAATTCAGACCAATTTTTCTTTTCAGCTTCTTCTAGAGATAATTCTTTAGCTAAAGGACCAGTTCCAACACGAGTAACATATGATTTGAAAACAACAATTACTTCATCAACTTTTGTTGGTCCTAAACCAACATCAGCACAAATTCCAGATGCAGTTACATCTTTAGAAGTAACAAAAGGATATGTTCCGTGCCATAGTGAAAGGAATGTTCCTTGAGTACCTTCAACTAGAACATTTTGATTTTCAGATAATGCTGAATTAATCTCTTCAGGAACGTCAGTAATCAAAGAAGATAATGAATCAAAATCTTTTGCCATTTTTAAGACACGCATTGCTCTATCAGAATTTGCTGGACCAGTTCCACTACCAGTACTACCAATTTTTTCTTTTAATTCTCCTTTAGAATCTCGTTGTAAGTGGGAATCTTCAATTACGCCACAGTGTTTATCGATAAAAACACGACCAGATGCACCAAAATCCCGAATTTCATTGGCTAAAACTTCAGGGTTAATTACAACACCAGGTCCAATCATAACCTTAGCATTTTTATTTAAAAATCCACTTGGAAGCATTCTAACTTTGTAGACTTTATCACCATCCATAATAGTATGGCCAGCATTTGGACCTGCACCTCCTCGAACAATAATTTTAGGATCATCTTTAATTGCCAAATAAGAAATAATTTTTCCTTTGCCTTCATCACCAAAAAATCCTCCAACAACAACAGTGGATGTCATAATTCTAAACATCCATTTCGTTTATTTAAGCTAAAGTATTGTCACATGATTTTATATTCAAGCAATATCAGATTAGATCGATGTCTGAAGATAATTTTGCTGGAAATATTATTGTAAATTTAGCTAGTCTACCAGATTTTCTTCGAGTGCCAATTTTAAAAAAAAGAATGATTGAATTTTTTTCAAAAGATGAATCAGACAAAAAAGAAATTATCTATAATGCATTAGAAGCAGGTCCAACAATCCCATTTCTTAATTTTTCCAAATTGTTTAAATCATGGTTAAAAATCGTAGCAAGTCTTCCAGAAGATCATAGAGAAGGAATGTTTCAAGCATACATTAACCAATCACTGTTAGAACCAGAAAAATTAATTGCATTTAATCTAGATGGGATTTTAGAAATGTTTTTGCAATTAGAAGAAAATGAAAAAGAGACTATAGCAAAAACGATCAAAAAAATTATTCAAAATCTAGATGAAAGTGATAGGAAAAAAATTCTAATCATCATACCAAATAATGCAAAAATTCATTTAAAAATTTAGTTTACTTGAGGCTCATCAGGTTTTCTATTATCTTCATTTGTATAATCAATGATTTCTCCTTCAGGAGACAATACACCTACAAAGATTTTTTCATGTTTTTTTAATAATTTTCTGTGATCAGCCATAGACATATCTAATTTCATTTCATTCATGACCATAATCTGATATTCTTTCCATTCAGTCCAACACTTTGTACATGTAGGATATTTTTCGTTTACTGGTCCTAATTGTTCAGTATCAGGAATAGAATTTTTGCATTTGGTACATGTACGACTCATAAGAATCAGGAAGAAATTACTCCTTTTATCTTTTTTTGATGTAAAGTAATAATAATTAATGAACAATATCAGAAAGCATGAAGATCAAGTGTCCAAAATGTAAAGAAAATGCAGAAGTGGCAATGGATTATTCAGTTGTCAAATGTGGTTCATGTGATTTAGATATGAGTTACGGGGAGTATGTAAAATTTGTAGCACATAATCAACCAAGATATTCAGATATTTTAGGAGATTATGCGTCTGGTGGTAGCACAGAAGGACATACAGCAGGATCCTTGGATGAATGGGATTAACAAGATGGTAAAATGATTCATCAGATTAAAATAATTACTTTAAGAAATTACTAAACATCATTGGAATTTTTATTAGAAAATATATTAAATCTTGTAGGATTTTTAGTCGGCCTTGCAATCGGCATTATGTCTTTTGTGGGATTTCGAAATACAGGCAGTCCAACATTATTTAGATTAACAATTGCATTTTTTTCAATTAGTATCGGATTTTTTGTGATTTGGTCAGGATACATGTTAGAAGATTATGTAATTAAATCTGGAAGTATAGATAGAGGAATTCAAACATTAGGAATTGTAATTCAAACTGTAGGATATTTTTTTATTGCATTTTCCCACAGCATTAAAGCATTTTTTCCAAAATCAAATTACTTTAGATCAATAGGAATTTTACCATTTTTCTTGGTGTCAACAGTTCAACTAGAACATATTTTCAGATCAATTTCATTTATTTTATTGGTGTATGGTGCAATTGAAACAATATTGTCATATAGAGACAATAAAAATAAAGGTGCGGTTTCAGTTGCCTTAGGATTAGGACTTTTAGCATTTGGAGAATTTTTAGGCTGGTATTCTTTTGTATTTCCTGAATCAATATTATATTCAATATCAATGACAATCAAAATAGGAGGATTAGTTGCATTATTCATTCCAGTAAGCAAGGTTCCATTAAAGAGGATAAAATTTGATGATGACTTGGATAAAATTTGAAATAGGCTCAAAAATCCAGAGTTGTCAAATTCTTTTATCTTTTTAGTATATACGAAAATATCATTTGTTTCGTATACAGATTTATCAACTAAAAATACAAGTAAATGGCAGAATATAGAACACAAATGAAAATAATTGGAGACATATTGTCAACAACTAGGGATGACCTTCAAGATGAAAATGGAGCTACAGTAACATATCTAATTAGAAAAGCAAATATTTCTCATTCTAGAATTTCTAGAATTTTAAAAACATTAGTTTCACAAGGTTTGTTAGAACAAGCTGATACACAGGGTTCAAACAGATATAAAATTAGTCAATCAGGAAGAGAATTTCTTCAAGCATATCATTCATTTTCAAATTTTGCAGATAATTTTGGTTTAAATATTTAATTTCTTCTTTTATTAAATTAATACAAATTACAATAACAAAAAGAAAATAATAATTAAAGAAATAATGAATGTTAGTTATAATGAAAGTAAATTGTCAGGATAAGGGAATTAAAAAAGCAGTAGAAATTATTGAAAATGGAGGAGTCATAATATTTCCAACAGATACTGTATATGGAATTGGTTGCAATCCATACGATACAAATGCAGTAAAAAAAATTTATGAAATTAAATCAAGGGAAAAAATAAAATCACTACCAGTATTAGCAAGTTCAATACAGATAGTAAAACAAATTAGCATAATAGACAAATTTACTGAAAAAATTATTAAAAAATATTGGCCAGGACCACTTACATTAATTTTAAAATTAAAAGATAAAAATTTAAAAAAATCATTGAATTTAGAAGATAAAATTGCAGTGAGAATTCCAAATTCAGAATGCACTTTAAAATTATTAAACAAATGTAATTTACTAGTCGGTACAAGTGCAAATATTTCGGGGGAGTCGTCATTTACAAATCCTCAAGAATGCATGAAAAATGTCAAAAACTATGATGTTTTTGTTGATGGAGGAACAATTACAAGTAAAGGCGAATCAACAATTATTGAAATAGAAAATGAAAAAATTCACATCATCAGAGAAGGCGCACTAAAAAAAGAGGATATTGTGATTTGATGAATCTGATTGTTACCTGTGCAAGAAATTTAGAAGGAGAAGCAGAGGAAGAAATAATAGATATTTTAGACGAGTTGGGGGATCCTGACATTAAAATTTCTGTTAGCAATATGTCTGGAATTATTACTATTCAAACAAAATTGGATCCCATAGAAGTAGTTAGAAAAATGAAGGAGATCTTGTTGGATGAGCCTTGGAGCATCAGATACTGCTTAAGAGTAATTCCAATTCAAAAAATCGTCGAAACAAATCTTGAAAAAATTCAAGAATGTATTTCTAGCATTTCAAACAAAATTGAGGATGATGAATCATATAGAATATTAATTGAGAAAAGAAATTCAGATATTTCAAGTAAAGAAATAATTACAAATATTGCAAATCAAATAAAAAACAAAGTATCATTAGATTATCCAGATAAAATTATTTTAATTGAGATACTAGGAATCGTGACAGGGATTTCACTCATTAAAAAATCAGATATACTTAGTCTAGAAAAAACTAAACGAAGTATGTCAGAGTAAAATAGAAGCTTTTTCGACCAAAATATCTTCTAGAGGAGTTTTAGAATATACAGAATCAGTATGTTTTTTTGAAATATTGAAATGCTTTTTAATAAACGAAGAATGATTTTTCAAAAATAAATTTACACATAATGGAGACAATTCAGAATATACAGAATTAAAGTGATTTTTATTTCCAATTACAATTAAAATAAAATTAACTGAAGGTTTCAAACCAACAGAAGAAATTGCATTAGAAATTTGTAACGTCGATGCAAATCTCATTAAAATATCAGTTTCAAGCTTGTTTGATAGTAAAATGTTGTTTTTTTCTGCATTCATTGAAATCGATAAGATTTTCTTTAAATGAGAAGCATTTAAAACAAAATTACTTGAGATAACTTGAAATTTTAATTTAGGATATTTTTCTCTTAAATCATCAAGAAATTGAATATCAATTTTTTTTTGGCCACAAATTTCAATAATGTGAATTTGCTTTTTTTCAATTTCAAAAGTTAATTTTTTTGAGGAACCACCATGAATGACAGGAATTATACTTACAACATCACCATCAGAGATGATAGTATCTTTTCCATTCATGGCTGAAGAATCAGAACCATTAATTGCAATTAGAATATTTTCAATATCAAGCTCAGAAGTATCATTAGGTTTAATTTTTAACAAATGCTCAAGTAATTCATTAACAGATATATCGGATTTTTCAATTTGAAATTGTTCAGAATTAAATGATTTTTTTGCACCACCGACTAATTTTACAGCAATCATATCAATATCTTATGTACAATTTAGAGATTAATATTTGATTAATTACTCAGATTTCTCTTCTACAGATTCTGCGGTAGAAGTAATTGTTTCAACTTCCTCGTTTGTAAGAGTAATTTCTTCAACTGTTTCAGAAATATCTTCAGAGTCTACAATCTCTAATGAAGAATCTTGTTCCTCATCATTTGAAGAATCAACATTATCTTGTTTGTATTGTTCGTTGAGAATTTGTTTTTTATTAAATCGTGTAATGTATCCTGCAACTTTATTTTTCAATCCTTTTGAGCGGATAATAGAAACTTGATTTAGTGCTTTTTTGTTTTCAGTAAAATCTTCACCAAATTTTGTCTTATGGTCCGTTAATACTTCAAATGAAAGACGCTTTATTCTATCCACGCATGAATTAACGAAGAGGGTATTTTATACCTATATTCCAAGATAGCGTTTTGTATTTTGCTCCAAAAGACATGACATGTCATCAAATGTTTTTTCAAGAACTTTTGAGGCGCAAAAAATGACGCTAGGAATAAAGCTGATCTGTCCAGATTTCATTTCAAAACATCTGGAAAATCTAACAGGTCCATCAGTCTCAACAAGAATTTTTGATTCATCAGCCTTTGACAATAAACTTTGTTTATCATTTGCATAAATCATTACAGGACCAAAAGATACAAAAAAATCCATATCCATGGCTTTTTGAAGTTGTTTTTTACTGCCATCAAACCAATGCAGTAAAGCATGTTTTGTATCATATGAAGTCATTATTTCAAAAATATCATCAAGACTTTTTCTGGAATGAATTGAAACAGGTTTATGGAATTTTTCTGCAGAGGAAAGTAAAGATTCAAAGACATGAATTTGTCTCTGAGTATCATCTTTATTTTTACAATAAGTAGGATCTAATCCTATCTCACCTATACCAGAAATAGAATTTTGATTTAATTCAATTAAATTATTTATTTTTTCAAGATCATTATCATTTGAACATTCAGGATGAATTCCAATAAAAGGTAAAACAAGATCATTTTTTTTTGATAAAGATAATGTTGAGAGCGAATTTTCATAATTCATAGAAACACAACATGCCTTAATTTTGAGCGAATCCATTTGAGTTAAAATAAAATCAATTTCAGGCAAATATGCAGAATCAGACAGATGTATGTGAGAATCAAATAACCATGTCATAATCTAATAAATTTTGAATGTTGTCTGTATAAATCGATTCCTTAGTGATATTTTTTCACTCATTAAGTTTTTTCACAAAAAAGAGAAACAAAAATTATGAAATCTTCAGAATTGGGATTATCAGCAATGTATAGAATATTAAAAAAATCTGGTGCTGAAAGAGTTAGTGATGAATCAGCAGATGAATTAAGACGAATCATAGAAGATATTGCTGAAGATATTGCAAAAAATGCTGTTGATATGGCATCACATGCAGGTAGAAAAACAATCAAAGCTGAAGATGTAAAATTAGCTTCAAAATCATTTAGTAAATAATAATCTAAAGAGTTTAATTGTTCATTTCGTGTTTTTCAAAACGGTACTCTGGCAGAACGGTTATGCGTGAGCCTGCAAAGCTTATACAAGGGGGTTCGACTCCCTCGGGTACCTTTATTCTACAATTACCTGAGCAAACATCCAAGGATGTAATTCGCAAAAGTAATCGAATGTACCAATTTCATCAAAAGATAATGTGTAATACTGATAGGGATCCAAATAACCGCTATCAAAAAGTTCAGTAGGCTCCCCATAAAATCCAGATGTCACAGTATGAAAAGCAGAATCTTCATTCAACCATGTTACAGAACCTCCTTTTTCTACAATAATTTTCGATGGGATGTAACAAATATCTTCGATATCACATCCAGGACGTGAAACCTTTGTTGGTATTACAACATCTGCTTTCATCATTTCTTCAGTTTCTAAACTAGTCTCTTCAGAAATAATTTCTTCAGGAGTAATTTCTTCAGAATTTAATCCAGATAATGACAAACCAATAACAGTTGCAGATATTCCCAATAATATTGCCAAAGAGATTATTTTTTTTATCATTTCATTTCATTTCCGTTTGAGAGTTATTACACAATTACCTAATTCTCTAAATATATAATACATTACAAAAATTAATGTCACAAAATCCAAATGGTCTATTAGAATACATACCAGGATCACAGGCTCTATTAGTACAAAAAAATTCTAGTCCACCTCTAGAAGGATTTGCAGAAAACATTAGAGAAAACATTCAGGAATACGCCGAAGATTCAAAAAGTGAAGTAGAAAAAGGTAATAATTTTCTTCAATGGATTTTAACAAGAGTTTTTGAGGCTACAGAGGATGATGCAGCAGATGCAATTGTAGATGGGGCAAACGATCTAGGGATTGATGCATATTTACCAGTAGATTTTTCAGACAACACTGTTAGATTATTCCAATCAAAATATGGAACTTCACATTCTCTTGAAGCAATTGCAAAATTCAAAGAAGATGCAAAAAGATTACTTACAAAAGATATAACAAAAATGAGACCAGAATTAGCTCAACTTGTTACAAAAATCAAAGAAAAAAATCTAAAAATAAAATGTTGTTATGTTACGGATCAAAAAGTCGATTATCAAGATGAAATAGTAGAAATAATTGATGAAGAGAAAATAATTCAAAGATTATGGGACAGAATTAAAAAACCAGCAGCAGGGAAAAAATCATCCATTAAACTTGAAAGAATGCTTAGACATGAAAATACTATTTTAGGAATTTTAAAACTGCGTGAATTAACAGATTTTGTAAGTAAAAATAGAGACTATGTCTTTGAATCAAACATCAGACAATGGATGCAATTTAAAACTACAGTAAACAAAGGACTAAGAGATACTTTACAAACAAATCCAGGGAAATTCTTTTTTTATAATAATGGAATTACAATAGTAGTTAGTGATTTCACAGAACTAGGAGAAAATATGATTGAGCTTTTTGCTCCACAAATTGTTAATGGTGCACAAACATCAAATTCAATTTTAGATCATTCAAAGAGAACAAAAAATATGGATGGATCAATGACAGTAACTATAATCAAAGCAGATGATGAACAAGAACAAAACAATATTACAAAATATAGAAATTCACAAAATTCAGTTAGAGGAAAAGATTTAGTTTCATTAATGGATTTTCATAAATCAATTAAATCACAATTGAAAAATTGTGGGTATTTTTATGAAATTCAAGCAGGCTCATTTGATACAAAATCAAAATCTAAACAATCAGAATACAATGGAGACGGGGCTTACAATAATTATTTACCAGATAATCATAAAAAAGTCATTGTTGCCAAAGATGCAATTCAATCACTAGTTGCAGGTATCGAACAAAGACCAACCGAGTCATATAGTTCTCCATCTCAGTTTCTTCCAAGAGGTAGCAAATATGATCAAATTTTTAATGATAATCTAAAAGATGATTATAGAATTATACTATATCCATATCTTGTAAAAGAATTTGCAAAAAAATCTTTGAAATACGGCAAACAAGGAGGTCATAAAACAAAAAGATATGCAACACTATTCTTTGTAGCTGTTTATTTTAGAATATTACATAAAAAAATTTTAGAATCTAAAGGAGATTTTAAATCAGACATTAGAAAATTAGAACCAATTTTTCATAGTTTTAAGCTAAATAATAGAATTTTAAAAATAACTGATACAATTGTGACAAAATTTCTAGAAGATACAGTAGTAGATGATGAAATTGAGCTGGCAAATACAAAACATAATTTCTTCTCACAACATGTTTGGAATGACACAATGCTTAGAGTCATAGATAAGAAAATCAGACAAGAAGAAGATGAAATAATGGCACTTAGAAAAATTGCAAATAATTTATTTTGATAAGAAAGGCAGTAGCCTAACCAAGTAAAAATCTTGCAGGAGGTTTACATTGGTTAAACTAGCTACCTGATTTAATGAGAAATACGTAATATTTAACATAATTTTCTCAAATATGAAGAATCTAGCATGTTTTTTATATTGATGAAAAATAGAAAAAATCGAATTGGGTTTAAAAGAAAAATGTACCATTTGTAATGAGAAAGTAAAACAACGCTACAATCCAATGGATGAATGGGGAATTGAAGGAATAATGTGTGGAAAATGTTATTCAAAAAAAGTTCACGAACATTATCCAGGGGATCACATCAGAGTTAACAAGGATTTAGATTAATTTATTCTGTCTTTGAATATTTATTCACATTAAAACAGTTCCATGCAAGAGGATCATCTTTAACATCATTTTCCTCTAAAAATTTGATATCAGTTATAGTTTTTTTTCTTTTCAATAAATTCACTTGAAAAGTAGAAAATGCTTTACAACTACAATCATTGTATAAACAAACATCATCATCGCCCTCATCATGATCTTGTGCTTCATGACCACAACTACACGAATCATTTTTTTTGGCATCGTTTAGAGATTTTTGTGTATAGACTCCTAATCTAAGATAGGCTTCACCACCATGACCCTTTTTGAATCGTTCATAATGTTCAGATTTTGCTAATATTTTGAAAAAAGCTAAATTTGTATCAGGTTTTTGAGAATCAGATCCCATGATAAACCAATAATCATTTTCCATTTCAACAAATCTGATTTTAATTGATGGATCTACCCACCAATGAATAGTATCATGCCAAAGGGAAGCAGATTGTTTTCTATCAGCAATTAAAGGAACTACATTCATTCTAAGATCATAGTATCTATATGCAACACCCACAAAATCGTCATACCAAGGTATTGGTGATTGAGAAGACATTATTAAAAAAATGCATGAAGAGCTTATTTATCTGATCTGAATGAATTGTAATACCCTTATATCTGAGTTTTTCATTATACCCCACATGGTAGCTTACAGAACTAGTATGCAAATTGTTGCAGATCTGTTGACAGTCACCCAATTATCAGGTCAAGAAGGTATCAAAACCACATCACTTCTAACTAAAGCAAACTTATCACATTCTAGATTATCAAAATTTTTGAATAATTTGACAGGTGCTGGCCTAATTAACAAAATTGAATATGATGGAAAAAACACATTTGTCATTACATCTAAAGGCAGACAATACTTAGAATCATATGTCAATTTTTCAAGTATTGCAGAATCATTTGGTTTAGAACTTTAATTCTATTTCTTTTTAGATCTTTTTCTTTTAGCATTAAGTTTCTCTCGTGCTTTTTTATCTTTGTATCCACCGTAGAAAAGAATGAAAATTATTCCTCCAATGGAGCCATAAAATAGTGGAAGTAGTGGTTGTTCGCGTATTTCTCCACTCATTGGTGAAACCCAAGCAATAGGAATTCCTACAACCATGAAAATTAAGATGACTGTAAGATACTTGTCCATGCCTTACCTATTTTACAAAACCATATATCTTTTTGATTCCAGAGAATAGAGTAGAAAATATGTCAAAAATACTAGAAATGATAGGATTAGTACTTGTATCAATTATGATTTTAGGATTTGTTGGAGCATTAGATACACTGATACCACTTGGTATTGGAAATGGATTAACACCATTATTTTGGGGATGTGCAGGTGCAACTCTAATTATCATCTTGTATAGAAAAAGAAAAAGAAAACAAGCAGGATTAGAATAGAAATAATTTTACAAAAAATTATTAATTGATCAATTATTTATCAACCGACAGATCTATTAAGGAGCATTTTAAGAAAGTAGAAGGGATCATGACAGAACAAACAAAACAATGGTGGATAGGTTTAGGCAAAGAATTAGAAATAGATATTGAAACTCTAGACGAATAATACAACGATTTTTCCAAATGATTTTAAAAATTTTAAAAGAGCCTTGAACGGGATCTGAACCCGCGACCTACTGATTACGAATCAGGTGCTCTACCAGGCTGAGCTACCAAGGCACGAATGAATAAATCCATCAGAGTTAATAAAAAGCCTTTCCGACTTTGGGTAATTGAAAAAAACAATTTCAGGTATCAGAGGAATATTTGGAGAGGATCTTAATCTAAAAGACATAATTGAATTTACTAATAATTTTTCATCATTAATTAAATCTGAAAAATGTGTAATTGGAAGAGATACACGACCTTCTGGAAAAATGATTCAAGAAACAATCAGTGCAGTTCTAATGAAAAATGGAATTGATGTTTTTGATTTAGGAATGGTACCCACTCCAGTAGTATTTAGAGAATCAAGAAAATATGGGGCAGGAATAATTATTTCTTCATCACACAATCCAATAGAATGGAATGGAATGAAATTCATTTTGGATGGAAGAGGCATTAATGAAAAAGAACTCCCCAACATAATTAATCATCAAAAAATTTTAAAATCAAAAATTGGTAAAATTAAGCAAATTAAATCAACATATGTTGAAGATGCAAGCAAAATCATTGGTAATGTAAAAAATTCACCTAAAATTGTAATAGATAATGGAGGAGGAGCAGCAAAAGATTTTGCAGAAAATTTACTAAGAAAAATTGGATGTGATGTAGAAATAATTAATCAAGAACTTTTAGGCTGTTCTAGAGGCCCAGATCCTACATCAGAGGAATTAATTGAATTAAGTAAGATTACAAACGATAAAGAGATTGGATTTGCATTTGATTTAGACGGAGATCGCTTAGTGGTTGTAAGAAAAGGAAAAAAACAGACTCCAGACATAACACTTGGTTTAGGTGTTGCAAAATCATTGGAATTAGGATACAAAAAGTTTGTTTTGAGTTTAGACACTAGTGTTTCAATTGAAAAATTCATCAAAGAAAAAGGTGGAATAGTTGTAAGATCAAAAGTAGGAGAAGCAAATGTAATAGAAGATATGATAAAGAATAATTCGCAAGCTGGTGGAGAAGGAAGTAGTGCGGGATTTATTTTACCGGAATTTAATTATTGTAGAGAAGGTATTCTTACAAGTGGTTTAATAGCATCAATGTTAAAAAATTCAAAATTTACTGAAATAATAAATTATATGGAAAATTATTTTCAAATAAGAGAGAAAATAAAAGTTGATTCGAATCATCATGAAAGAATAATTGAAAATGTAAAAAATAGTTTCATGAAAAAATATTCAGAGATAGATACACGTGATGGAATTAAAGCGATTATTGATGAAGACACATGGATTTTAATTAGAAAATCAAACACAGAAGACATAATTAGAATTTCAGGGGAATCAAATGATAAAGAAAAATGTAAAATGATTGTCAATGACACTATACAATTGGTAAAAGAGAATTATGAAAAAATTAGATGAAAAAAAAATAATTGATATTTTTCAAAGAAAATTAGGGAATAAAAAATTTATTTCTGAGGATGTTGAAAAATTTACCTTAGGAAAAACAAAAATCATAGCAAAAACAGATACAATGGTTCAGAGCACAGACATTCCACAAAAAATGGGATTATTAGATGCAGCACGAAAAAGCGTAATTGCATGTGTGAGTGATTTTGCATCTAAAGGAGTTAAGCCAGAATATGGAATAATTTCAATAAACATACCTAAATCTATTTCAACAAAAGAAATTAACAATATTGCAAATGGATTTAAAAAAGCATGCAAAGAATATGAAATTTCAATAGTTGGAGGAGATACAAATGAAGGAAAAGAAATTGTCTTTAACGTTTGTATTTTTGGAAAATCAGATAGGATTGTTACTAGAAAAGGTTCCAATAAAGGGGATTTGATATTTACAACAGGTCCATTTGGATACACATCATTAGGATTAGAGATTCTTTTGGGAAATAATAAAAAAATAAACAATTTGATAAAAAAATCTGTTAAATCAGTTATAAATCCAAAACCAAGACTGGATTATGGACTAAAAAATAAAAGATATTTTTCATCATCTATGGATTCTAGTGATGGTTTATCAACAACATTAAATGAAATGTCAAAACAAAGTAAAAAAAAATTTGTTATTAATAAAATACCAATTAACAGAGATTTAGAAAATTATTTTAAAAAGCACAATAGAGATTTTAATTCAGCAATATTTCATGGAGGTGAGGAGTATGAATTTGTATTTACAATTCCTTCAAAATATAGAAAAATTATAATAAAAAATTCAATATTATTAAAAACACCAATTATTGAAATTGGTTACGTAGAATTAGGAAAAGGGGTGTTTATACAAAATCAAAATGAGGAATTCAAATTAAAAGATTTAGGGTGGAAACATTTTAAGTAATTATTGACCAAAAGAAAAATCTCTCTCAACATTATTTACAATTTTAAAAATTGACTCAGTTGGTAAAACCGAAACACATTCTTTCATCCACAAATCATCAAGATATAACAATCGTTTCCTATCATTTTCTAGAAGGTCGTCGGGGTTTGAATTGGGGTATAAGGCATGCATCCTGTATCCTTCATTTGCAATTTCTTGACATTTTTTTTCTATTGGAGATAAAAGTACATCATTGATCGATGTTAGATTTTGGATTAAAACAGAACCCAATAATGCAACAGATACTGCAACAATAATTAGTAGTAAAACAATAGAAGCCATCAAAAATATTCATAAATTACAGTATATGAATAATGAATCATTTTAACCCAAGTGACCAAAATCAAATGATTTTCTGAAATCAATGTTTTTTAAACCCTTTAAGATCTGGTAAACATTGTCAGAAATAGAAGCCGAAGTAGAAGCACCAGTTGAAACAACTGAGGCAGTAGTTGAAACACAAGAAACTGAGGCAGTAGTTGAAACACAAAATCAACCTGAGGCTAAAAAGGAAGGTCCAGAAAAATGGGGTATTGCTCACATTTACAGCAGTTACAATAATACAATTATTCATATGACAGATCTTACAGGTGGCGAAACAGTGGCCATCAGTTCTGGCGGAAACCATGTTAATGCAGACAGATACGAATCATCACCATTTGCTGCAATGAAAGCTGCAAATGCAGTAGTTGAATCAACAAGAACAAAAGGATTCACAGGATTTCATATCAGAGTTCGTGCAGTAGGAGGAGTTGGTTCAAGAGTTCCAGGTCCAGGTGCACAAGCAGCAATCAGAGCACTTGCAAGAGGTGGATTTAAAATTGGAAGAATTGATGATGTAACACCAATTCCTCACGATACTACCAGAAAGAAAGGTGGTAAAAGAGGAAGAAGAGTCTAAGTAATAGAATTTACTTTAACATTACAACCTCTAGCAGCAAAATAATCACTCATAAATTTAGTAAATTTTCCTGCATCATCATTGTATTGATATTTTGCAAGGATATCAGAAAATTTTTCAGATATACTAATTTGAAAATTTGACTTGAATTCTAATTTAAAAAATGTCCAACCAAATTTTGATGAAGGTTCACTAAGATTATAGCTAGCATAACAATTCAAAAGACTTTCCATATGAGAAAGATGTTTTTTTATACAAAGTAGATCATCCAAATAATTTTGCGTTCCAATTTCTAGAGTAATACTCATTCTACATCATCATTAGATTTGTTACTAAGTTTATCTGTTAAAGAAACAAACTTTCCATCTTGTTGAATGTTAATTTTAGTATCCATCCTTACACTTAATCCAATTGAACGAAACAATCCCAATAATTTTCCACCGTCAAGATTCTCAGTAATTTCTCCATTTTTAATTAATTCATATAATTTATCAATGATCATTTTAGTCTCATTTGGAAACTGAGATTCAGCATTTGTTAAAACTTCCAATCCCCTAAATCCCAGTTGTTTAACTAACACATCTCTGGGATTAGCAGTTTTTTCTTCAGATGATTCTGGAGTTTCAATAGTCTCATCTCGTGTGGAAATATTTTTTTGCATTTCAGCTAAACGTTTAGCCTGTAATCTCTTTAGTTCAGAATCTTCGTCGCTCATCCTTTTATCACTCCTATAGGCACTAATTTTGCAACTTTAGTTGCAATTCCCAAATTATGCGATACATTAACTACAGAATCAACATCTTTGTAAGCTTGAGGAGTTTCTTCCACAACTCCATCACGAGTAAGTGCTTTGATAAATATCCCTTTATCATTAAGAGATTTCTTTACACTATCTTCAGTAAAATTACGTCGAGCCTTTGATCTAGACATTGTTCTTCCTGCGCCATGAGCAGTAGAACCAAAACTGAGATCCATGGAATTGGATTTACCCAATAAAATCCAGCTCGAGGTGCCCATGGAACCAGGTACCAAAACAGGTTGACCTAAATCGCGATATTTGGAAGGGATTTCATTACGATTAGAAGGGAAAGCACGTGTTGCACCTTTTCTATGAACAACTAATTTTCTTTCTTCACCATTAACATTATGTTTTTCAACTTTTGCAATATTGTGTGCTACATCATAAACTAATTTCATATCCAAATCAGATTCTGTTTGAGAAAATACACGTTCAAATGATTTTCTAGTCCAATGAGTAATCATTTGTCTATTACTCCATGCAAAATTTAATGCAGTAAACATTGCTTTTCTATACGATTCACCTTCTTCAGAATTATTTGGAACACAAGCAAGTTCTCTGTCAGGCAAATTGATGTTATATTTTTCCATAGCTTGTTCAGCAACACGAAGGTAATCACTACATACTTGATGGCCAAATCCTCTAGAACCACAGTGAATTAAAACAGTGATTGTTCCTTCTTTAATGCCCATTCTATTTGCAGCTTCTTCATCATGTATTTCTTCAACTTTTTGAATTTCAAGAAAGTGATTTCCAGAACCAAGACTTCCAAGTTGAGGAGCTCCCCGTTTTCTTGCCTTATCAGAAACTTTGTTTGGATCTGCATTTGGAATTTTGCCATTTTCTTCACAAACATCAGAGTCATTTGATGAACCATATCCGTGTTCAATAGCCCAGTTTACACCATTAACTAAAACTTCATCTAATTCTGAATTTGTTAAACGGACTGCACCTTTTGAACCAACACCAGAAGGAATAGAACTAAACAAATCATTAACTAAATCTTTTAATTTTGAACGAACAGTTTGTTCATTTAAATTTGAACGGAGTAATCTTACCCCACAATTAATATCATATCCTACACCACCTGGACTGATCATGCCTTCTTCAGCATCCATAGCTGCAACTCCACCTACCGGAAATCCATATCCCTCGTGTCCATCAGGTAAAACAACACTATGACTAACAATTCCGGGAATTGAAGCAACGTTTCGAGCCTGCATTATAGTCCTATCAGATAACATTTTTTGGAGCAATGCCTCATTTGCATAAATCCTAACAGGAACTTTCATTCCAAGATTTGAATCAGCATCAATTTGATAATGATTTTCTCCAATTTTCTTTGGATTTGCTGAAGACATTAGTATCGGTAGAATTTTCTTTCAATCCAATTTAAATCATCATAAGTATTCTAAGAATAATTTTAAATCAATCAGAATCAAATCAGATTATGTTAGAAAAATCAATAATTACACAAAAAGCAAATCAATTACTTGCCGAGTTAAGAGCAAATCCTGATTGGGCAATTGATGAAAAAAATTTCAAACAAGGTTATTTGAAAGCACTAGAATGGGTATTATCAGATACAGGAATTAAACAAAAATAAGCAAAAAGCGCTACCGATAGAATTAATCCCATAATGATCGCAAAAACAAGTAGAAAAACAAGTAGATTTATTTTCTAATATACAATTACCAAGATGTTGGCAATTTTACCTATTGATAATGGTCGTTATGGGACCAAAGAAATGATGGAAATTTTCAGTGAACAAAAAAAAGTTGATTATCAATTAGAAATTGAAGGTGCTGCTGCAATTTCTCAGAGTGAAATAGGAATGATTTCAAAAACAATTGGTAAAGAAATTCACAGAGCTGCAATGTCAGGTAAAATTACTGCAAAAAGAATTAAACAATTAGAAGCAAAAAGTGATCACGATACAGCTGCATTAGTAGAATCATTAAGCGAGAAATGTTCTAAAAATGCAAGACCATGGATTCACTATGGCCTAACAAGTAATGATTTAGTAGATACAAGTAATTCTATGCAAATGAGAGATGCATTACAAATTATTGAACCTAAAGTTGCAAAAATGGCATCAATTCTTGCAAAAAAATCTATCAAATATTCAAAAATACCAGCAGTAGGTAGAACTCATGGACAACATGCAAGTATTATTTCATTTGGATTAAAATTTGCTAATTGGGCAGCAGAAATGGCAAAACATGTAGAACGCATTGAAGAAATTAAAAAAAGAATTTTAATTTGTAAAACATTAGGAGTTGTCGGAACAGGTTCCCTAATGGGTGCAAAATCACTAGAAGTACAACGAAGAGCTGCAAAGAGATTAAAATTATTCCCAGCAGAAGTTACAACACAAGTTGTTCCTAGAGAAAGATATGCTGAATATGTATTTGAATTAGCGTTGATTGGAGCAACATTAGAAAAAATTGCAATAGAAATTAGAAATTTGCAAAGAACTGAAATAGGGGAAGTTGCAGAACAATTCAAAAAAGGTCAAATGGGAAGTAGCGCAGTTCCCGTTAAAAGAAATCCAATAAAAAGTGAACGTGTATCATCATTGTCAAAATTAGTAAGAAGTCAAGTTGCATTATCTTTTGAAAATATTCCATTATGGCATGAACGTGATCTTTCAAATTCAGCTAATGAAAGATTTGTTATACCAACTGTCTCAATCTTAGTTGACGAAATGTTAGAAACAATGACCAGAATTGTTTCAAATTTGATGGTAAATGAAAAGAGAATTGTAGATAACTTATACATTACAAAAGGACAAATTTTTGCAGAATTTGTTTTAGAGGCACTCATCAAAAAAGGAATTCCAAGATTTGTAGCATATAGAGATGTACAAAGAGTTGCATTTGAGGCAAATGACAAAGGAATGCTGTACAAGGATGCAATTAAAAACGATAAAGCATTCACTTCAAAATTAACAAATAATGAAATCGATTCAATTTTTTCACCGGAAAAACATCTTGGGGCATCACCAAAGATCATCAGTAATGTAGAAAAATCAGTTCATAAAACTGTAAAAAAATTTATCTAGTTTTCAGTAACGATTTATGAATTTTAGAACCATATTGTAATGCTTTTTTTCTTTTACTGCAAGAAATTTCAGGAACGCCAACATCACTAGCTAATTTGCGTATGACATGCTTGCGATATAGATCATCAGAACTATGAATTTTTTCAGTAACAGGAATGGTTTTGGCATATTCAATGAATTTGGCAGAAAGCAACGGTTGTAGGATTTTTACATCAAACTCTGAAGAAATAACATTCACAGCTTTCATCATTTTTAATTCATTTTCTAATTTTAAATCCATGACTTCATTGATTTTAGTTTGACCACCAGCAAAAGCTTCACGATAGGCATTATATCCACAAAATAATTCATCAATACCGTTACCTGTAATTACAACATCAAGATTCAAACTTTTTGCAAGTTTTGAAACATAATGAAAAGCAATACAATTTTCATTCCAAGATAAATTATCAGTAGCAATTACTTTATGTATATTTGAAGTAATTTCTGGAAAGGTTTCAGGATCAATTTCTAAAATATGATGAGAATAATTCAGTTGTTGATTAACTTCTTTAGAAAATAGGATATCATGAGATTCAGAAAAACCAATAGTTAGTAAAACAACATCAAATCCCATATCAGTACATATTTTTGAAACTAATGTACTATCAACACCACCAGAAAAAGCAATACCTATTTTCTTTTTAGGAACTACTTCGGAAATAGAATTTTTAATATTTTCTAATAAAATTTGATTAATTGATTCCATTTATCGTCTAAAGTATTAAAATTAATTTTACATATATTTCCATAAACTAGGAATGCTTAAAGAAAATAGTCATAAGCACGGTAATAATTAAGATTTTTACTGAATAAAAAATGGAGCCTGAAGATATTTTTAAAAAAAGAAATTTTTCAAAAGTAGATTTTGAATATGAAGAATTAATTGGAAGAAATTTTTCCAATACAAATTTAAAAAATGTTGATCTGAAAAACAGAGACATTCACAATGCTAATTTTAGTGGAGCTGATTTAACCGGCTCTAATTTGAGTGATACAATATTATTTAATGTAAAATTAAGAGGAGCAAATTTACAAAATGTGAATCTAAGTAATGCAAAACTTTGGGATACAGACATGTATGGTGTTGATCTAACAAATGCGAATATCAGTGGAGCTGATTTATTTTATGCAGATTTAAGAAATGCAGATTTAGCAAATACTAATCTAAGTAATGTAAATTTAAGACATACAAATTTTGATGGGGCTACATTTACGTCAATAGATTTCACAAATGCTAATTATGATGTAAAAACATTAGATACAATTTCAAAAGACATTAGATCAATTTTAAAAATGCAAGGAAATCTCTGGTAAGAATCATTTATCAATCTTTTAATTTAACAAGTTCTCAAAGTTGGTATGATGAGAGTATCAGAAGCAGAAATTATAGAAGAATTGAAGAAATTAGAAGGATGGAATATTAAAGATAATAAATTGCATAAAGAATTTCAATTTGATAGTTTCAATCAAGCATTTGGATTTATGACTAGAGCTGCCATGGAAATTGAAAAAATGAATCATCATCCAGAATGGTTTAATGTGTACAATAGAATTACAATAGATTTAACGACTCATGATGCAGGCGGCATTACAAATAACGATCTTAATCTTGCTAGAATTTTAAATTCCCTAGTCTAATTATAGAAAAATAATTTTTCAGGCACATTGTTACAGAATTTATATTATATCCATAGCCAAAAAATTTTACATGACTACAAGCCCTACAATTTTGGATTCAGATTTCAAGTATATAGATAAAAAAGGAAATTTACTTAAAACAAGAACAGAATTAACAGTAGCACAAATGCTCACATTTTTAGAAAATGAATACCAATACAATTATGAAATTAGTTTAAAAAATGGAACTAAAGTCAAAGTTGATTTTAAAACAGAAAAAGGATTAATCGAAGTGATTGATAATGATGAAGATATTGAAAAATATAGACAAATCAAAGAAGACCTTCCTGAAGAAAAAATAATGGCAATAGGTCATGCAAAATATGTTGCACAAATTAAAGAATTACAAGATATAGTATTTTATGATAAAACACCACAAACTGGTTCAATATTTTTAGAAGATGCATCGTTTTCATTTGATTATGCACACATACTTCCACTAGTTGAAAAATGCTCCATACTACATGGACATACATCTTCAGTGATGGTAGAGTTAGTAGGTCAAATGAAAAATAATTTGTTAGTTGATTTTGGAATAGCAAAAAAAATCATAAAGGAAGTTGTTAATGAATTTGATCATAAATTTTTCATTAATAAAAAATATCTTAAAAAAGAAGATGAAACACATTATGAAATTAGTTTTGAAGGACCAAAAGGAATGTTTGATTTACAAGTTCCAAAACATACAACATATCTACTTGAAGGAGAAGCTACAGTTGAAAATCTCTCAAGTGAAATAATTAAACTATTAGCTCCAAAAATGCCTGAAAATGTAGAGGCAGTAGGAGTTTACATTTATGAAGGATACAACAAAGGATCCCACATAATTTCTAATATTCAAAGATAGAAAATGGAACCTAAAATTTCAGAAAAAGCATGGAATCCAGAATTAGAAAAAAATATTCTAAAAAAATGGGAAGAAGAAAAAATTTATGAATTCAAACCTAATGAAGATAATTTTACAATAGATACACCACCACCATATCCATCAGGTAGACCATGGCATATTGGTGCAGCCGCACATTATTCACAAATAGATATGATTGCACGTACAGCAAGAATGGCTGGAAAAAATGTGTATTTTCCAATAGGTATTGATAGAAACGGGTTACCAGTTGAACTCTATACTGAAAAGAAGCACAAGATAAGAATGAGAGAAACAGAAAGAGGGGAATTTCTGAATTTGTGTAAAGATGCTTTAGACGATTTAGAGGCAGAAATGATTCTAATTATGAAGAATTTGGGAATAAGCGGAGATTTTACTAATTACTACAGAACCGATTCAGAAGAATACAGATCATTAACACAATCAACTTTCATTGACTTGTGGAAAAAAGGGGAAGTTTACCTTGCAAATAGGCCTAACAATTACGATTGGGTTTCTGGAACTACAATTGCCGATGCTGAAATAATTTATGACGATTTACAAACAAAGCTTGTTTATATGAAATTCAAAATTAAAGATACAGATAAAGAAATTATTATCGCAAGTACAAGACCAGAATTACTTTGTGCATGTAAAACAATTATTGTTAATCCAGAGGATGAAAGATATTCTGGATTCATTGGCAAAAAAATTATTGTGCCAATTACCAATGCAGAAGTAGAATTAACAACACATCATTCAGCAAAGCAAGAATTTGGTTCAGGTGCAGTAATGGTTTGTAGTTATGGTGATCAAAATGATGTTGCATTATTTAGAGAATTACAATTAGATGAAATAGTTGCTATTGGACTAAATGGAAGAATGACTGATGTTGCGGGTGAGTATGCAGGATTAAAACCAAAACAAGCAAGAACAAAAATCATAGAAGATTTAGAAAAAGGAGGATTTGTTGAAAAAATTGAAGAAATTACTCATAGAACTCCAATTTCAGAAAGAAGTAAAACTCCAATTGAAATAATTCCTATGGAAGAATATTATCTTAAACAAAAAGATAAAATTGAAAAAATGAAAGAAGTGGGAAAGGAAATTACTTTCCATCCTACAATGCACAAACAAATTTTGATGAATTGGTTAGAATCAATCAATATTGATTGGCCAATCTCAAGAAGAAGATTTTATGGGACAGAAATTCCAATCTGGTACTGTAAAGAATGCTCCGAACCACATGTACCAGAACCTGGAAAATACTATAGACCATGGAATGAAAAATGTCCAATTACAAACTGTACAAAATGTAATTCTAGCGAATTTATTGGTGAAGAAAGGACATTTGATACATGGATGGATTCTAGTGTATCACCATTATTCATTAGTAAATTTGGTCGAGATGATGAATTTTTCAAGAAAGTTTATCCTGCTACAATTAGACCCCAAGCAAAAGACATTGTGAGAACTTGGTTGTATTACACACTATTGAGATGTGAAGAATTAACAGGAGAAAAACCATGGTCTGAAGCTTGGGTAATGGGGTATGGATTAGATGAAAAAGGAATGAAAATGAGTAAAAGCAAAGGCAATGCAATAGATCCATTACCAGTTATTGAAAAACAAGGTGCAGATACTTTCAGATTTTGGAGTGCCAGTGAGATTAATCACGGATATGATTTTAGATGTAATGAACAAAAAATTGATTCAACCAAGAAATTTTTAAGCAAATTATGGAATGTGTCCAGATTTTTATCAAGTTTTCCAGTTATCAATTCAGGAGTGCCAACGGATTCAGATAAATGGATTTTATCAGAATTGGACAAACTAGTAAAAGAATGTAAAAAAGGATATGAAGAATATAATTTCTTTATTCCAGCAGTTGCAATTAGGGAATTTACATGGAATGTATTTGCTGCACATTATATTGAAATGGTAAAAGCAAGAGCATATGGAATTGATTTTTCAGATGAGGAAAGAGATGGTGCGATATTTACACTTCACAAAACATTATCAACAATTCTAAAATTATTAGCACCAATTACACCATTCATTACAGAACATCTTTGGAAAACATTGTATTCAAATGAGAGTATTCATCAACAAAAACAAGTTGATTTTGAAAATATTGAAGAACAGACAGAAATAACTAAAGCAATATCAGAATTTAATTCCAAAGTTTGGAATGAAAAGAAATCTCAAAATTTGTCACTAAAAGATTCAATCAAAATAGACATTCCAGAAATATTACAGCCATTCAAAAAAGATTTGAAATCAATGCATAATTTATTAGATTAAAAGGAAAAATCTGGATAAAATTAGCACTAGAAGAATAAAATATTAGTTTTAAATATACCAAAAAAGTTTTTTGGGTATTGGCAAAAGAATACGAAAGTTTCTTAGATGAATTAAAAATTCAATGTCCTGAATTACCTCAGGGTGATGTAAAAAATATTACAGAGGATTCAGGATTATCCACATTAGATGAATTCACAAAAGCAAACTTCGTTAATTTTGAGGCAAAAAGAGAAGATCTCTATAGATTAAGTATGGATATTGAAGCATACGCAGTAAAAAATTATGATCCATTATTAGCTACATTTGAAACTGAAGCTCTTTACAAATATGTTCAAAAAAGATATACAGAAATTTTGAAAAAAATTCCCCATGCTTGGGTAATTGGAGGATTTGATGATCCATTTTTAATTCCGCCTGATTCAGTTCCACCAACTGCAGAAATTCTTAGTTGTTTAGATACCAATATTGAAAAAATGTGGATTGTTGTTACTAAAGGACCAAATGGACCATTTGGTTTAGTTGCAGAAGATCTAGGAGGAGATAAATTCAGAGGGTTCTTCAGCATGGATCCAAAAATTATCGAGAAAGTAATTCAGATCATCAACAATACAATGCGTATTGAAATAAATTTTTCAAAAGATTAATTTTGAATTAAATTTGTTAAATAAAAAATTATTTTAAGATTAAAAAAACTAAATTTTAGTTATGTCTAGGTGTTGCGGTTCCGGTTACTTTGGTAATTTGAGGATCTGCGCAAACTTTTTCGATGTGTCTGATTCCCATTAAACCTGAAAAGATTACACCGTCACCCCATTTGTTAGTGGTTACCTCAATTGGGAATTTATCTCTGGCTTCTTCTTGTTTTTGTTTAAGATCCACTCCTTGTTCATATTGTACATCAAGGTGAACATGTGGAATATCAGGACCAACAAATTTCTTCAAATTGATTTCAAATAGCATTATTCTAATTAAGAGTTCAGGGTCTATTTTTGGGTGAACGTTCTTAATCTGGTTAAAGAACTGGTCAAAATATGGTGCTATTGAACCACTTGTAGTTTGTTCTGTCATGAATGTTGTTGAATTTTATTATATTTAATTGGTAAGAAACTAGTAATCTAGTGCCAAAATTAGGTCAAATAGAGGTAATTTTACCACGTGGTTTAAATTAATTTTTTAGAGTATTTGTAAGATTTACAAAATATTTGTGTAATGAAATATCACTTGTCAATTCAGGATGGAATGCAACACCAATAATATTATTTTTTTTAACTGCAACAATTTTTTCATTAAATTTTGATAAAACTTCAATATCATTTCCCACATCTGAAATTGAGGGTGCTCTAATGAAAACTCCATTAAATGAAGGAATTCCAATAGAGTTTAGAGAAATATCAGACTCAAAGGATTCTCTTTGACGTCCAAAAGAATTTCTTTCTAGTTTAATGTCTAAGATATCTAGTAAAGGTTGATCAATTTTTCCTACCACTTTATCTTGGGCAGTTTTAGACAACATAATCATTCCAGCACATATTCCTAAAACAGGCATTCCTTGTTCAATTTTTTCTTTTAGAATTTTCAAAGCACCATTGGCAACAGATAGTCTACCCATAGTAGTACTTTCACCACCTGGAATAATTAGGCCATCAACATTTGAAATTTCATCAGGGGTTCTAACACTAGTAACAGTTCCATCAATATCTAATGCATCAATAGCAGCTTTTACAGCAAGAACATTTTCAAGAACATCTCCTTGAATTGATAAAACACCTAGAGTTAGACTCATGCTGAACCTCCACGATCTTGCATACGTAAATCTAATGTTTTTACATCCAAGCCAGGTATAGATTGTCTTTCATCAATCATTTTTTGTGCTTCTTTTACTTTATCAGATTCATTCCAAAAAGTAGTTGCCAAAACAATTGCGTTTGCTCTTTCTTGTGCATCATCTGCACTAAAAATTCCAGACCCAACAAAAATACCATCACAACCTAATGACATCAAATATGCTGCATCTGCAGGTGTTGCAATTCCCCCAGCTGCAAAATTGACAACAGGTAATCGTCCAAGTTTAGCAGTTTGTTCAACAATATCATAAGAAACTTTGAACTCTCTTGCCATCCGAACTAAATCTTGATTATCACCAGAATCATAAATTGATTTTATTGTTCTTAATTCATCATTAACTTTTTTGATATGTGTGATAGCTTCTGCAACATTTCCAGTACCAGGTTCGCCTTTAGTTCTAATCATTGATGCACCTTCTTCAATTCTTCTTAAAGCTTCAGCCAAAGATCGTGCACCGTTAACAACGGGTGTTGTAAGATCCCATTTCCAAATATGTCGTAATTCATCTGCAGGTGTTAAAACTTCAGATTCATCTATCATATCTACATCAGTTTCTTGTAAAACTAATGCTTCGTTAACATGTCCAATTCTACATTTTGCCATTACAGGAATAGTAACTGAATCCATAATTTCTTCAATAATTTTAATACTGGCGGTTCTTGCAACTCCACCAGCTTTTCTAACTTCTGATGGAAGTTTATCTAAAACCATTACTGAAACAGCACCAGCTTCTTGAGCAATTAATGCTTGTTCCACATTTGTAACATCCATAACAACACCATTTTTTTGCATATGTGCAAAACCTCTCTTTAGTGTACTTGAGCCACGAATTGTATCAACAGAATCTAATTTTTCAGAAATTATTCCTTTGGCATTAGTTCGTTCACCAGATAGAGGTAACATACCCTAATTTTTGCTAGAGACTATTTGTACCTATTCACTAAATTCAGACATTATTTTATCTAATTCAGTTTCAACCATAGAAATTATGGGTGGAACAAAGTCTGGTGTTGCAGATGATTCTGGCCAGTGAATTTGATTAACACGTCCATTAAGAGTTACTTTAACTGAAGATTTTTGAAAGTCAGTAACATTTTGAAAAACTTCAAAAGAATTAGGATCAATTGAAATGAAACCAGTTTCTTTAATCAAAGCCTTAATTTTGTTTAATGTTTTTTCATCAATTTTTGATTTAATTGTAGGTTGAGGGTATCCCTGTTCAGTAATAGTGTATTTAGTTTCCCCATCATTTTTAATTATTAGAATTTCTGTTTTTTCAGCACCAGTTCTTTCAGCAATTCCATTAGTTATTTTTTTTAATTGATGTTTTGTATATTCAATTTCAACTTTATCAAAAGAATTTGTAGCTGAAACAGGAATTTCATTTTTTGTTACTAACGGAACAGCAAGTAAGATTGCAACAATCACAGGAATTGCCCCTAATACAAAATAAACTGGTTTAACCATTGCTTCCTACAACACAGACATGATTATTGCAAATAAATCTTGGTTAAAAATAAGTTAAAATTCAAGCAAATAGTTCCGATTCTTGTGGGTTCGTAGCCTAGCCTGGTAGGGCGATGGTCTCCAAAACCATCGATCGTCGGTTCAAATCCGATCGGGCCCATTTTTTATTTTTTATTTCTTAAAACATTCAATGCAGAACCGTGTTTGAACCACTGAATTTGAGATTCATTATAGGAGTGATTTAATGCAATTTCTTCCTTATTTCCATCACTGTGAGTTATTACACAAGTTACTTGTTTTTGAGGTTCTAAACTATCTAAATTAATTAGACTAATTTTATCATCTTCAAGAATTTTTTCATAGTCGTTTGGATCATTGAAAGTTAATGCCAAAACACCTTGTTTTTTCAAATTAGTCTCATGGATTCTTGCTAAACTTTTTGTAATTACTGCAACACATCCCAAATAACGAGGAGTCATTGCAGCATGTTCTCTACTACTACCTTCACCATAATTGTTGTCTCCAATAATTATCCAATTGAGACCTTGTTGTTTGTATTGTCTAGCAATTTTAGAAAAAGGCTCCATCTCATTATTTAAAATATTTTTACCACTTCCAACTTGATCATTAAAAGCATTAACAGCTCCCAACAACATATTATCACTTAGATTATCAAGATGTCCTCTAAGAGACAACCATGCACCTGCAGGAGAAATATGGTCAGTGGTACATTTTCCTTTTGCTTTAACCATAATTGGAAGTTCAACAAAATCATCACCATTCCATTTTTCAAAAGGTGCTAAACGTTGAAGACGTTTACTATTTGGATCAATTACGACATCAACATTAGTAGAATTAGAAGGAGGAGCGACAAAAATCCCATCAGGTATCTTAAATCCTTCTTCAGGTACTTCAGGTGCAATTGTTGGTGGTTCTAATTTGAATTTTGTTCCATCTGCTGCAATAAGATCATCCTTCAATGGATTGAAAGATAATTTTCCACCCAATGCTAATGCAATAATCATTTCAGGACTACCGATGAAATTAAGAGTAGATCTTTGTCCATCATTTCGTCCAGGAAAATTTCTGTTAAATGTAGTTACAATAGAATTTTTTTCATTTTTTTCTAGTTCAGGTCTGTTCCATTGTCCAATACATGGCCCACATGCATTTGCCAAAACAGTTGCACCAATTTCTTTTAGAGAATCCATTTGACCATCTCTCTCAATTGTGCCTCTAATTTGTTCAGAGCCAGGAGTTACAAGTAGTGGGATTTTTGATTTAATTCCTTTAGATTTGGCTTGTTCAGCTAAACTAGCTGCTCTAGACATATCTTCATACGAAGAATTAGTACAGCTTCCAATAAGTGCTACAGAAATTGGATCTACATAATCATTAGAAGTTACATCGTCAGCAAGTTCAGAAATAGATCTTGCCAAGTCAGGGGTATGTGGCCCAACAATATGAGGTTCTAAAGTAGACAAATCAATTTCAATTATTTTATCAAAATATTTTTCAGGTTCGGATTCTATTTCAGGATCAGCAACTAACAGTTCTTTATTTTTATTAGCTAGTTCTGCAATTTCTTTTCTATTAGTATACTTTAGATAAGTTTCCATTCTTTCATCATAAGGAAATATAGAACAAGTTGCACCAATTTCTGCACCCATGTTTGTTATTGTAGCTTTTCCAGTACAACTGATTGATGAAGTACCAGAACCAAAATACTCTACAATTGCATTTGTTCCTCCTGAAACAGTTAATTCTTCTGCAACTTTTAAAATAATATCTTTAGGTGCTGTCCAACCAGTTAATTTACCAGTTAATTTTACACCAACTCTTTTTGGATAAAGTAATTCCCAAGGCATTCCAGCCATAGTTTCTGCAGCATCTAAGCCTCCAACACCAATAGCAATCATTCCAAGACCACCTGCATTTGGTGTATGCGAATCAGTTCCAATCATTAATCCACCAGGAAATGCATAATTTTCTAAAACTACTTGATGTATAATTCCAGCACCTGGTTTCCAAAATCCACAACCATATTTTGCACATGCAGATTGTAAAAATTTGAAAACTTCACTATTTTCATCTAATGAAACTTTCATATCAACATCACCCTGAACTTCAGCACGAATTAGGTGATCACAGTGGACAGTAGTTGGTAAAGCTGTTTCATTTAATTCGGCTTGCATAAATTGAAGCATAACCATTTGGCCAGTAACATCTTGTAGTGCCACTCGATCTGGTTTTAGAAAAACATAATCTTTTCCTCCAGAAGGATTTTTTTCAGAAATTTCATTAAAATGTCCAGCTAGAATTTTTTCTGTAAGTGTTAATGGCCTATCTACAACATCACGAAATTTTACAATATTTTCTTTTAATTTTTGATATACATTAGAAACAAGTTCTGGAGTGGTATCAATTTGCATAATATACAGAAAATTCTCCCCGAATTTAATATTTACAATTTAAAAATTAAAAAAAATATCAAAATAGGCATATTAATTCTCAACAATTATAAGCCAAAACCAGCTTAACAATACGTTGTCAATAAATTCAAAATTTTCTAAGGAGATGCCATAATTGGTCAATAAAGGATTTCCAAAGTTCGGCATGTCACAAGCAGGTTCATTTGTTGCAGCATTAAAAAATTATAATTTACCAGATTTTATTTTAGTATTAATTGCAAAAGAATGCAAATCAGAATTACTTGAGAGAGGTAGAATTGATGACAGACTACAAAGTATGAATGATGATGCATTACATCTGTTACACAAAATTTTTGTAGATTGTGAAGAAGATGACGCAGGAAAATTTGCACAATACAGATTTTTTGCATATGTATCAAGCATGTATCATAAATGCGAAGTACTTGTCAATGAAACAATTCCAGGTAAATCAGGAAAAAATCACAAAATTCTTGTTGCTGTAAAAAATAATGGAATGTATATTTCAGTAGCTCAAAATAAAGCCACAGGAAACCCTGTAAATAAAAAAGAGACAAATAGATTTTATGAAATGGTAGACGACATTAAAAAAGGAGACCATGGAACAATGCTAACTGATGCAGTTTATGGATCATCAGTAGGTTTTAGATCAGATGCATTGTTAGAACTAAAAGAATTAAGTAAATCAAGAGACAACGATCCTGAGAATAAATTAGATTTTAAAACTGCAAATTTTGAAAATAATATTTATTCAGTTACAAAATGTTAGAATTTAAAAAAATTAATTTTTGAATTTACTAATATCCATTGTCAAAAACATAGGTTTTTCTTCTGTACTTTCAAAATCTTCCCCGTACTGTTGGAATTCCAATTGTTCATAGAAATGCTTTGTCCAAACATCATGAACTTCATGAATATATTTTTTATTTCCTTTAATTCTTAACATTTCATGAATTATTTCATGTGAAACTGTAGTGCAATTTTTTTCAGCTAAAAATAAAACATCATCAGATTGATTTGGTTTTTGCCAAAAAATCATTCCAAAATTTTCAGCATGATAACCTTCACAAGTGCAGTCAGTCCACAGAGGTTTAAAATGAGTCAAGTAAAAATGGTATATGTCTTTTCCACGTTGTTCATGATCACGAACAAGTGTATGTGTATCTAGTTTTTGAAAAATACTTCTAGGTTTTGTAATTAATTCATCACATTGAATTTCATAGTTGATTCCAAAATTATCACCAATCCATTTTTTATAAAATTGTGCCATTTTTTTGATATATTCAAATTCAGATTTACGTTTCTGAATATCCTCTTCTTTTATTACAAAAATAAAATGTAGAAGCATGATTAGAAAAAAGGGTGTTTATGTTTGGCCTTCGATACCCATCAGGGTAAGTGTAGAACGAATCTTTTCAATTTTTCTGATTTTCCAGGTAATTGTTTCTCTCAGTTTTTCAACAGTGTCTGATTCAATCTTGGCCAAAATATCGTATGCACCAAAAGTTCCATGAACTTCTTTTACACCTTCTAAGCCCTTTAGTTGCCCAATAATAGCTTCTTCAGAACCTAGTTCACAGTTTATTAAAACATAAGCTGTTGCCATATTTCAATTAGATAATTCTACTATATCAATAAATCTATTACACTAGCCTTGCGAAATTTTAATAATCTCATCCCAAATGAGTTTTGGAACAGGCATTACAGATAATCTAGAGATTCTGACTAATTCCCAATCTTTGAATTTTTTATTATTTTTTATTTCAGTTAATGTTACTGGTCGTTTCAATGTTTTTTTATATTTTACATCAACCACAATAAAACGTTCAACATCCTCTTTTGGATTAGAATAGGGTTTTGAAGTAACTTGCATTATTCCAACTGCTTGTCTTTCAACACCAGTATGATAAAATAAAATTAAATCACCAGATTTCATTTCTCTCATATGCTTTAATGCTAAATTATTATGAACTCCATCCCAAACAGTAGTTTTATCTTTTTTCAATTGTTCAAAATTATATCCCCTAGGTCCACTTGGTTCCTGTTTTGCTAACCAATAATTCACCATCATTGTATTTTGCAAATTACTAACGTTTAATGGTTTTTGAGAAATTTAGTGTTCCCCGGTTCTGACTCGCAAAATTTCATTGGACATAGCCATACGCCTCATCACGTTCTGAAACCGGGGTTGCCCATAATGTAGCACACCTGGGTGAATTAGAAATCATTGGTATCGTTACGATCAGCGTCATCCCAATCCGTCTGTGTGCCTGCTCTTGGGCGATTAGTCATTAGATGAACCTACTAAAAACTATTAGAAATTTATTAAAAAGAAATCATGTTTTTATGAAGGATTTTTGGAAATAAGAAATCAAAGAAAATTTTTACTGGGGTTAATAATTTTGATTTTAGGTTCATTTGTAATAGTTTTTGATTATCCTCAAATTCAATATTTTAATAATTTAGAAAATGAAAATTACGTGACACTAGAAACAGAACAAAAAGAAATTTTTCAAAAAATCCTAGTTGAATTTATAATTGGAATTATTCTTTTTGTATTTGGCATATCACTAATCATTATTTCAACACTAAAGAGATTTGAGAATGGATTCAGATAATGAAATTTCAAATCCAACAACAGGTACACGAATTTTATAATTTTCAATTATAGCAGAATCAATTTCCCCAATAATTCCAACTACATTTCCATTAAAAATTATATTTGCACAGTGGCCATCTTTAAAACTAGGATTAGTGACAGTTTTAGTTTGGATTTCTATTCTGAAACCAATTTTTAGTAAAGTTTGCAATATAGATTTTATTTCAGTGAAATTTGCATCTTTGTGAGCACTAATTACAGCAAGATTAATTTTTTCAGAGATGGGTTTTTCAAGATTAAAAATATTTCCAGTTTCAAACATTTTTTGAGGATAGGATTCATGAATATTTCTTGAAAGATTTTCAATTAATCCAGGAAGTATTGAATCACGTAGAATAGTATGTTCTTGGCTCTTTGAATCAAGGACAGAAATTATATTTTTAGAATCCCTATTTGTCATTTCATATAATACACGTTTACTACTCAAACTAGAATTTAATGCCTCAAGAAATCCTAGCCCAATCATAGTTTGATTAAGAGATTTCAGATGAAGTGATACAGGGTTAGTTTGTCCAATAGTTTGAGAAGGTGACACAGTAGGCTCAAAATTTTGAATTCCATAACCTAAAGCAACCTCTTCAACTAAATCCATTGGACCAAATATATCAAATCTATATGCAGGAATAGTACAAACAATTTTTTTTCCTTGTGAAATTGCATTCAATCTGGATTTTTTTAATGAGGAAATAATTTTTGGAGTTGAAAGTTCTAAACCAAGGGTCTGATTAATTAAAGAGGAATCAACAGATAATTTCTTTTCTTCAAGTTTAGGTGAAGAATTTTTTGCACCAGAAATTTGTATATTTTCTAAGATAAATCCTGCACTTTGTAAAATGGTTGCAACAACTGAAAGCATATCTTCAGCATCAGCTTTATTGATTCCAGTAACCTCCACAAACAGATTCTTTGTCTTAGTGGTTACAGTAGTAATTCCAGCATTAATTATAGGAGGAAAAGATACGGTATTGTCATTAGAATCAATAATTATTGGGACTTTTGATGATTGTCCTAGTAAATGACCATAATCTTTACCTGTTTCAGTGTTAGAAAGTATTTTAGATATTGTTAGTTCTTTTTCAGAGTTTAACGGAATGAATTTATGATTTTTATCTACTGCAGTGTATGTCAAAGGAAAAGAAATCTTATCTAAATCATGTATTCCGATAGAAGATTTTTTTCTTTTTCTTCCAATTCCAAAATGAAGATCCTCTTGCATAGTCATTAATTGTTTAATTGTTTTATCATCAATTTTGCCATTTTTAGCAATAATTCCAGTCACAAATGGACGAATTTTTGAAACAGTTGGTTTAACAGTTATTGCATAATTTTTTGATTTTTTGATAGTTAGTTTTACTGAACCGGTTTTGATTCCAAGTAAGCCTTGCAAACCAAGTGCAATTCCATAATCAGTAGAATAATCTGGGCGATTTGGACTGTATTCAATTCGAACTAAATCTCTATCCTCTGATTCAATGTCTAATCCCAAAAAAGGTAACGAATCAGAAATTTGTTTTTTTGAGACCTTACCAATTAGTTTTTGAAGGCGAGAATAAGATAATTCAATTACTGGCATTTTGTGTTACTCCTTAACCATCCTAAATTATTATTATAAAATTCTCTTACATCATCTAAATCATATTTCAACATAGCAATTCTTTCAATGCCACCACCCCAAGCTAAAACAGGTTTAGTAATTCCAAGGGGTTTTGTAACTTCTGGTCTAAAAATTCCCATTCCAAATAATTCTATCCATTTTCCTAATTTTTCATTGTAAACCATTGTTTGAAGAGATGGTTCAGTATATGGAAAGAATGTTGGCCAAAACTTGATTTTAGTTATGCCTATTCGCTTATAGAATTCTCTTTGAATTCCCATCAAATTTCTTAGATTAGCATCTTTTCCGACAACAATGCCTTCTATTTGATTAAATTCAACAAGATGTTTGTAACTAACTTTCTCATTTCTAAATACTCTGCCTAAAGAAAAAATCCTAGCTTCATCGGGTTTATTTTCAGCTAAATGTTTTATTGTTACGCAAGTAGTGTGAGTCCTTAAAACCATTTTTCGAGCTTCATTAACATCCCATTGGTACCTCCAATTTTTCTTATGAGAATCAGAAACTTTTCTAATTTGTTCTGGATTTGCAATTTGTTTTGCAGAGATTCCATCTAAAAAGAAAGTATCTTGTAATTCCCTTGCAGGATGATCTTGAGGAGTGAATAAAGCATCAAAATTCCAAAAACTAGATTGAGTCATATTTCCAAGAATTTCAGAAAAGCCCAAAGTAACAAAGATCTCACGAATTTCATCAATAGTATCTTTTAACGGATGTGTTCTTGCAACAAAAACTTCAGGGACTTCAGCTTCAACATCTATTGCTCCAGAAATATTTGAAACATCTAAAGATTTAGCAGACTGTGTTAAGCTAATTTTTTTATTTTTAATTACATCCTCAATAACAAAATCAGGTCGTTTCAAAAGTTCAGATAAATCAACTTTATCAATTTGTTCTTTTGGTAATTTGTTAGTCCCAATTAGTTGGAGAGACTTTTCACCAGATAATTCAGATGGCATTGTTTTAAGAATAATTTGATCAGAAGAAGTTTCAATCCAATTATTTTTTCTGCATAAACCAATTGCAGGGCCAAAAACAAATCCCAATTCTTTTTGAATTTCAGATAATTTTTTAGGACCACTTTTAATTAAATTTAATAATCTTCGTTCAGGTAATCCTTTTTCAAATGAGTCTAAACCATTTTTTCCTAAACTTATTACACTTGATTTTGATTCATTCACAATAGCTAAATCCTTTAATTTTAGCCATTCAATACCACGTCTTATTTGATCAGGTGAAAGTCGAGTTGAATTTTGAAGTATTTCAGGAGTCTGAATTGGATTTTCTTTTAATGAATTAATGATTTTTTTTTCAATATCATGAAATACTTGTGACAATAGTTCAAAGATCGAAAAAGACTTTTTAAACCTTAACCTAAGTCAAGTTGAATGTCAGCTGATGATTTCATTGTAACCCCTTGGCACGTTGAGGGTGATATCGACTATGATAAATTAATTAAAAAATTTGGTACTGAAAAAATATCATCAGAACTACTCGATAAAATCAAGAATATTACAAATGAAGACCACTTTATGCTAAGAAGAGGGATTTTCTTCTCACATAGGGAAATGAACAGAATCATAGAGGATCATCAAAAAGGTAAGGGATTTTTTCTTTATACTGGAAGAGGGCCATCAGGACATACTCACATTGGACATTTAGTTCCATGGGTATTTGCAAAGTGGTTACAAGAAAAATTTGATGTAAATTTGTATTTTCAATTAACTGATGATGAGAAATTTTATTCAAAAACAAATTTGACTTTAGAGGAGACAAACAAATTTGCATATGAAAATGCACTGGATTTCATAGCATTAGGTTTCAATCCAGAAAAAACAAAAATAATTATCAATACAAAGAACATTCAAACATTGTATCCAATTGCAGCTCAAGTAGCAAAGAAAATTAATTTTTCAAATACAAAAGCAACTTTTGGATTCACTAATGAAACAAATATTGGAATGATTTTCTATACATCATTACAATCAGCTCCATGTTTCATTGAAGATAAACCAGTTTTGATACCATTAGGAGTTGATCAAGATCCACATTTTAGATTAACAAGAGATATTGCACAAAAAATTGGAAAACAAAAACCAGCTTTAATTCACAATATTATGATTCCAGCATTAACAGGACCGGGAGGAAAAATGTCAGCATCTGAAGAAAAAGGAACAATATACACCACAGATTCTCCAGATGTGGTTAAAAAGAAAATTAACAAATTTGCATTTTCAGGAGGACAGCCAGATATTGAACAACATAGAAAACTAGGTGGAAATCCGGATATCGATGTATCATATCAATATTTGAGAATATTTTTCGAGCCTAATGATGAGAAATTAAAGAAAATTTATGATGATTATAAATCAGGAAAATTACTTTCAGGTGAATTGAAATCAATTCTGATTGAAAAAATTAATGAATTCCTTAAAACACATCAAGAAAAACGTGAAAAAGCAAAACAGCAAATAGAACAATTTCTTTTACAAAATAAATGAAAACTGAGATTGTATGTGACGACGAATATGAAGCTCAAAAATTAATGAGTTTAATTTTCATAAAAGAGGACAAAGAGACATACATTTCAGGGATTTTAAATATAATAAAAAATGAAATTATAATTTCATTGAAGGATAAATCAGCACATAGTATTTTACTTAAAGATGAAGAAAATGTTGAAAAATTTGCAGATTTCATACAATCAGTATTTGATCAAGAACATGATTTGGTTTCAACTAAAATGAATAAATCAATAATTGAAATTATTAAAGAATAAATGATTTAAAAATTATCTAGGGAAATATTTACTTCTTTTAGATTTATTTCTTGGACGTTCTTCCTGGGGTTTAGAAGCAGGTACAACAACATCGTTACAATTTGAACAAAAGACTTTGAGTTCTTTTTTAGCAATATCAGGTGCAGAGATATATTTTCCCCAGGATGCGGCTTTACTACCACGTCTAGTTTCAGTAGATAATTGATTATTGTTTTCATCACAAATACCTAAAGATCGTTCATCAGTAGAACCACAACTAGAACAGGTTTTTCCTCCTAAAATTTCATATAATTTTTTCTGTAACGATTCATTGAATTTTGCAGAGCCGCCAGAATAGAAACTTTCTTGTTTTCTCAAAACTTTCTCACTCCTCCTGTTTGATCTAGAATTGTCTCTGAAATTTCGTGAACCTCTATCGTCTCTGGAATATCTTGAACCTCTATCGTCTCTGGAATATCTTGAACCTCTATCGTCTCGAGATGGTCTATCTCTACCAGAATCATCTGGTTTGTTTTGTCTAAAGCAATCACTACAGTAAACTGGCCTATCAGTTTTTGGAACAAATGGAACGGTGCATTGATCACCACAATCAGCACAAGTTACAGTTGTTTCCTCTCTGTCATTGTCTCTGGAATTTCGTGAACCTCTATCGTCTCTGGAATATCTTGAACCTCTATCGTCTCGAGATGGTCTATCTCTACCAGAATCATCTGGTTTGTTTTGTCTAAAGCAATCACTACAGTAAACTGGTTTGTTGCTTCTTGGAACAAATGGAACGGTGCATTGATCACCACAATCAGCACAAGTTACAGTTGTTTCCTCTCTGTCATTGTCTCTGGAATTTCGTGAACCTCTATCGTCTCTGGAATATCTTGAACCTCTATCGTCTCTGGAATATCTTGAACCTCTATCGTCTCGAGATGGTCTATCTCTACCAGAATCATCTGGTTTGTTTTGTCTAAAGCAATCACTACAGTAAACTGGTTTGTTGCTTCTTGGAACAAATGGAACGGTGCATTGATCACCACAATCAGCACAAGTTACAGTTGTTTCCTCTCTGTCATTGTCTCTGGAATTTCGTGAACCTCTATCGTCTCTGGAATATCTTGAACCTCTATCGTCTCTGGAATATCTTGAACCTCTATCGTCTCTGGAATATCTTGAACCTCTATCGTCTCTGGAATATCTTGAACCTCTATCGTCTCTGAACCTCTATCGTCTCTGGAATATCTTGAACCTCTATCGTCTCTGGAATATCTTGAACCTCTATCGTCTCGAGATGGTCTATCTCTACCAGAATCATCTGGTTTGTTTTGTCTAAAGCAATCACGGCAGTAAACTGGCCTATCAGTTTTTGGAACAAATGGAATTGTGCATTGATCACCACAATCAGCACAAGTTACAGTTGTGTCTTCTCTGTCATTGTCTCTGGAATTTCTAAAAGAACGAGAAGGTCTATCGTTAAAGGAAGAATTACGATTAGGGTATTTTTTATCAGAATGTTTTGATCTGTATAGGTCCATTTTATAATAAAGTTGAGAGTTGTTGGATATAGATACTTAGATCTCTAAGTTGTGCCTAGAATTTAAAAAAATATCAAACTAGAGATTTATCCATTTCTGTAGACATCAATTCTTGAACTTTAAGAAAATATAGTTTTGTAGAATATGGCATATCATCTAAATTATTATCAACTACAATCATGAAATATCTAACTGCCCTCTTTGAAATATCTAAATTAAATTTCATTGGAAGAATAGGATCCTGGTTAACCTTGATTTTGTCTTGAAGCCATGGTGGTGCCATTTCAATTGTTTCTTTGATAATTTTATCATACCAAAATGAAAGATTTTGAGGTTGGAGACCTTGTTTTAGATTTGATACGTCAGTATCAATTTTTTTCATCATATGATTGATTATGGTCATTAATTTTCATGCAATAATTTTGTTTTATTCAGATTACTCAAAATACTGTAAGCTACTTGTCAATTGGTAGCAAGTTTCCATCAGAATCAATTTCAGAATTTTTTATTCTAGTTGTAGAAATTCTTTTCCCATCTTTTGCCAAAGTCATTGGAACTACAATTATTTCAACAGGAGAAAGATTACGTTCAGTTCTCAACTTGTTCAAAATATTTCCTTGGTTTTTGGTTTCATCACTTACAACAAGTGCCTGAACTTCTTTTTCAAAAACTGCAGGTCCAAAATCATTGTTTAATTGACTAATTTCAAAATAAGAATTAGGAAATTTTTTAAAAATAATTGAAGTCAAATTTTTGAGACGTTCATCATATTTGTGAATAGGATTTTTTCCCTTTTTTTGTACAAACTCATCACTAGTTAACCCAATAATGACTTTTTCAGAAATATCAAATGCAGTAGAAAGTAAAGTGATATGTCCATGATGAATGATATCAAAAGTTCCACCCATGGCAATTAAAGAAAATTTTGACATGTATTGATATAAAATTCTTTGAAAATAAATCTACTAGTTTACCAAAATTTGTGCTAATTATCCTTAGGCTCCAAGATAGATATTTTCTTCATTTCAAACAAATGTTTCAATGAAAAATTAATCTTTTTGTTCAGGAGTCCAATCTATAGATTAAGAGTTTTGTAATTTTAGTATCTTGGAACGATGCTAAGTCTTGATTTTGCAGAGATTGCAACTATTGAGATAATTGCGACTGCTAGAATCATGGCTGCAATTGTACCAAACTCTGGAATTACAAAGGTACCGATAATTTCAATTTGTTCAGTTTCTGCACCAAATGGAACGATAACTGTGTTACCGTTAATTTCTGCATCATCTGATTCCTCGCCATCAACTAATACCATAAAGATACCTTTTTGTGTTGATTCTGAAGGACTGATTGTCAATACACCATCATCAATTGCATTAATGTTGATGATGACTGAATTATCATCTGTGTTTACTGTTGCACTTGTTACTTGTCCACCTGAAATATCATAAGAAGTACAATTACCTCCAATGCTTACTTCACCTGAACCACAAGTAGTAACTAAATTTGTGCGTAATTGAGGTACAGGAATTTCTACATCCAGGAAATCAGCGTAGAATTTATCAGATTCTGAGAATAAAACAAATCCTATAGAAGAAGAAGAAATTTCTTCATTTAGTTTTACGGGGGCTAATTCATTGATATTCATATCACCAATCTCAATTGTAGAAATTTGAATAATTCTATCAAAAACATCGTAAAAAGCAAGATATACAGAAGTTTCAGAAGTTTGGGAATTTCCATTTCTCAAAATTCCTGAAAAAGAAAAAGTGTAGGAAGAATCATTTGGATTAGTGATAGGTTCAATTGAGACATCACTTATAGAAATTTTTAATGAATCGTCCATGATTTTGGAAGTTTCAAATGTTAAAATTTTTGTATAGACATCAACAATATCAGAATTAGAGGTTTCTGAACGTATTACAAATGGAGAAGTGCTAGAGGGAGGAATTACATTGAGTATGGTACTTCCTTCTTTAACTTCTAAAGGATCAGAACTAAATTCATCATAGAAATATGCTTGAACTTTGACATTAGTTACAAAAGACAGAGGATCATTGTTTTCAATTACTCCAATTACAACTGTATGTCCTTCAGAGTCTTGATAGACATAATTTGAATTAGAATTTGTTGAAACAGTCAATGTAGGATTAGTATCAGTATATTCTTGTGAAAAAGATTGAGATATTGGAAATAAGATCAAAATAAAAATAAACCCAAAAATTAATTTCTGCATTAAATTATGTCTGTAAAAACCATTAATCAAGCATTACTACTTAGATTAACGTACAAAAAAGGCAACAACGTTAAACCTAGTTTACACTGATTAAAAAGAAGAAAAAGAAATTAAAAATGGATATAAATTTTATTTTCTCTTAGCGGTAATTGCTAACCAGTATACTAAACCTGGAGCTAAACCAACGATAAGAGGAATCCATACGGGCCATCCGTCTACTGCGCTTGCCATGAATGAAAAGTCAAACCTATCCTATTTAAATCCACCCAGCTGTCTGAAATTCATCATTGATCGGAGAATTGAAAGTGGACCGGACGGAATTTGAATCCGTGACCCCCCGCGTGCAAGGCGGGTATACTACCAGGCTATACTACCGGCCCACATGAAAAAGACTATCAAAGTGGACTTTAATTGTTGTCCTCTAGGATAAGATTTTATTTGAATAGAGAATTTTTACGTCATGGTACTTTTAGAATCACAAATTAAATTAAAAAAAGGAGATATTGCTCCAGACTTTGAATTATTAGGAATTGATGATAAAAGACATACACTCAAAGACTATGAAAATTATAAAGGAATCTTAGTTATTTTCATGTGTAATCACTGTCCATATGTCAAAGCAAAAGTGGATGCATTAAACGAATTATTTGAAGAATGTGGAAAAGACATAGCAATTATAGGAATTAACAGCAATGATCCTACAAACGTTCCAGAAGATAGTTTTGATGCAATGAAACAAACTGCAAAAGAAAAGAACTTTCAATTTGACTATCTAGTAGATGAAACACAAGAAATTGCAAAAAAATATGGAGCAATGTGTACACCAGACCCATTCTTGTTTAACAGTCAAAAGGAATTAGTTTTTCACGGTAGAATTGATAATGCTATGAAACCAGATGATACAGCCACAGAAAAGACAATGATTCTAAATATGAAAAAATTGATTTCTGGAGAAAAAATCGAGAAAGATTTTGACCCATCAATTGGCTGTTCTATAAAGTGGAAAGAAGAATAAATCCAGTAATTTCATACTTGGGAGTGTTGAATTATATTGAAACTCTGATGAATTGTCATTATTGGGCTCGTAGCTCAGCTTGGCTAGAGCGTTCGACTGATAATCGAAAGGCCATGAGTTCGAATCTCATCGGGCCCACTTAATTATTTAATATTTTGGGATATGGTATTTGACCATTGTAAAATATCACTAAGATTATCGGATAATAAATCAGAATTAATTTTAGTTTTTTTGGAGATTTTACCACATAATGCCAATTTAATTTGTTTACCAGATTTTCCTTTGTTTGGATTAATCGAATCAGCAAAAAATGTTAGTCCTTCAGAAGTCTGAGAAAAAATCACTACTAATAAAATTCCAGGTTTTTGCTTCCAAATCTTACCTACTAATTTTTGAAAATCCAAGTCAAACAATACATCAATTGCATAAGACATGTCACCTAAATGAGAAACATTCCAACCATCAGAATGATATGAAGATGAGGCAGATTCAGCAATCAAGATACTTTCAGGATCAGCTGCAATAACAACTACATTTTTTTTGGAATCTAAAACTACAGGAATTTGATTGAAAATACTAAGAGATTTAGATACAATATTTCTTAAAAGATTTTGTTCTGCAGTGCCAATTTTTCCAGAATCAAATAATTCACGTATATTATCAATAGCAGGGTAGATCACCTCAATTATTATCCGGTTAATTAGAGCACCAGAATTAAGACAATTTCGAATTAAAGAATAAATTTCTTCTTCTTTACCTTTAACTAGTAATTCAAGATAACGTGAAGTGATTTTAAAATAGTCATCAGGAAAAGCAAATGATTCTTGACCAGGTTCTAAAAACCATAATGTCACATTACCAATATTTTTTTGACGAAGTAATCCTTCTGCTGCAAAAACTTTAAGATATTTTGTCATGGTTATTCTACTAACATTAATTTTTTTAGAAATTTCAATTCCAGATATTCCACTATCAGAATCTTTCAAAACAGAAATTAATTTTTCTCTGATTTCTTCAACACGGTAACCCTTAGCCATAATTATCTTCAATCAAAGTATGGTATAAAGACTAATTTTCAATTGAAAAAGAAAATTTTAAAAAAATAAAACATTATATACTTGGGTACCTTAAATTACGGTAAGGAAAAGTAAATTGCCAAAAGCCGGATTCAAATCAATCACAGTTTCAGAAACAGTATATGATAAATTCCATGAAGTTTATCAAAATAGCAAAGACGACCTTACAATGAAAGGAGTCAATAGTTTTTCAGGCTATGTAACTTACATGTTAGAAGAGATGATGCAAAAGGACAAAACTTTTGCAAGATATGCTCCAAAGATAGAAAAAATTTCCATTGATGATGACAGAGTAATTCTAAAAGACAATATGAAAAATAGAATTGCAGAAGTTGCAGTTCAAAAAGGAGAATTATTTTGTCAATTATGTGATGAAAAAGACTGTGTCCATGTTGGATATGTTTTCTCATTACCAGATGTTTACGAAGTATTAAACGCCAGAGGAATTAAAAGTCCAAAATAAAGGTGGAGGAGGTGGGATTTGAACCCACGAACTCCTGAGAGACAGGATCACCCATTATTTGATCTTAAGTCCTGCATGTCCAAAAGCACATAGTGCTTACTTTGGCCAGGCTTGATTACTCCTCCAAAAGATTACAAATATCTGTGAAATTTAACAGTTTAGAAAAATTTTGCCCAGAATGAAGAATTATAAGGATTTTCTACAGACAAATCATGTGCTTCGATAGCTCAGTCTGGTAGAGCGTTACATTGGTAATGTAAAGGTCGCGGGTTCAGATCCCGTTCGAAGCTTCTAATAATTTTTAATTAATAATTCAAAATGTCCCGTTCTTTTTGTTGAATTTGAATTAATCGAGCGATTCGCCTTAATTTTATTGATTTTCCAAGGTTTTTTGGAAAACATGTTTACAACCTCTTTAGAGTTTGAATTAGATAAAAGAACATTACATCCTTTTTCATCTAATTTCGTACAAAGAACAAATAGTCGATTTAGATCATCATATGTGAAATTCTTGTTAGTATAACTAGTAAAATTAGCAGTTTCAGTTACAGGTTGATAAGGTGGATCAAAGTATACTAAATCCCCTTTTTTTGCATCACGTAAAACTGCTTCAAAATCGCGGCATTGAATCTTAACTTTGCTAGAACTTAGAATATGACTAACTGAGCGTAAATTATCCTCATTTACAATATTTGGATTAGTATATTTTCCTAAAGGAACATTGAATTTACCTTTACTATTTACTCTATACAATCCATTGAAACATGTTCTATTCAAGAATAGTAATCTAGAGGTTTTTTCAATTTCTTTTTTTGGAGTACTTTCGCGAACAGAATAATAATATGATTTTGAATCTTTTTGATAATATTTTTCATGTTGTTTTAATGAAGATATTAAATTATCAACATTGTCACGAATGGTTGCATATGCTAAAACAAGATCAGAATTTAGATCTGAAATAATACATTTTTGTTTATTATTTTCAGTTAGCATATTGAACAATAACGCACCGCCACCTAGAAAAGGTTCAAAATAAGTACCAAATGACTCAGGTAGATTTTCATTTAGAGTTGAAATTAATTGTCGTTTTCCGCCAGCCCATTTTACAAAAGGTTTTGGTGTGACTAAAATCTGACCATATTGCTGCTTCATATAATATAATCACAAAATTGCATATTGTCAAAATAGACAATAAAAGATCACAAGCTGTGCAGTATTTTTTAATCAAATTTGTGTAGAGGGTCCCCTACTAGTAAATAATAAAATGAAAAAGGTTGGGTTTTAGTCCCACTTTGACCATGCGGCCATCCATCTGTATGTCCAAGTGTTCAATTTACAACCTAACGCTGCAAATGTACATGCCAAAACTGCACCTGCACCTGCGCCCAATGCGACTGGACTGTTATAGAACTTACCTACTTGGGGTTCTATTGGTGTCATATATGGTGGCAATGTTGGTCTTGGATATTTGAATGCCGTTTCAAGCGGGTCTGCAACTGTAATGAGGTTTACCATATTGAATAATGGTAAAGACATTCCTACTAGTACGCCGCCAAACAGTATCAAGGAGTGCTTGTTCTTCTTTGTTGCCCAGTAGACTAAGTCCAAAAGCATTGCTGATGGTAACCAAACTGGAGTCACAATGAAGTCATATGGATATCCGAGTGCAAACCATGCACCTTTTGCAATCCATGTGTATACTGTCATAATTAGAGCGTAGTACGTTGCTGTGCCTGGAACGCCCGTAAATGTAAGATAATATGTAGCTCCTACAATAAGCATCAAAGTTTGCGATATTGAAAATACCGTGTACGATGTCCAAGCCCAGTCAGTGTAGAAGATGTAATCTCCTGCATTAATTGTTAACAGTGTAGAGTTAACTGCAACTACTACTATGAATAAGTAGTGTGTACATCGTCTTAACCAGACCATACGGAATTGAGGAAAAGGTCTGTATATAAAATTTTAGAGTTTGATGAAGATCGGCACTTTTGACCTAAATTAAAATTAAAAAGAAGTGTCTTGAGTTGGTTTCTGTTTATTTTCCGACGAATAATGAAATCATTATTGTACCGACTGTAACAGCACCTACAACTCCAGCAACAATACCGTTACTGTTTTTGTTGGAACCTTCTTCCATTACTTTAACACAGAAGATGTAACCAATTGCCTCAATGATTGTGAGTACGATGAATGCAAAGTGGCCACTTGGAGTTGGATATGCCCAAGGATAATAGAAGTATCCTGCTGCAGTTCCACCAAAAGTTGCTAACCATGCTGCGATAAATGAAATGGTAATCATTCCAGTCATGTTTTCAACGCGTCGTCCAATCATTCGTTCAACGTCGGCGCTTGATGATCCACCAGCACCGCCAGAACCGAATCCTTTAGGAAGAGTCATTATGGAATTAATGGGATTCAGAATCCTTTTAAATCTTTCTTAAAGTGCTGATTCCATCACGATCAGGTATACTTAGTGAAATAATAAAAATAGAAAAAAGTGTGCGTTTGCACGTTGTGTCTATGGAATGCTTCTACTGTACAATTTACCTTCTAAGGCCATCTTGTACATTTCTGCAACATATGGATTCTCACCAGGAGTTTCTGCACCTAGTTCTACAAGTCGAGCATATACTCTGACTACGTATGCTAGTGCACCCATGAAAGCTACTACAACTCCCATGTTAAACATCCAGTGATTTGGAACTGCAAAGATCTCCTCTACAAACCAGAAATGCCACATCTCATTGACCCCAATTGTAAACATTGTTGCTAAGTAACCAAGAATGGTCATCTTTAAACCAGTGTTCATTGAATTGTTAGGACCTCTAAGAACAGGTATTTTTCTATCATAGATTGCTGCTGCTCCCCATCCAAGTGGTAATGTGATGAAGTGGGAGTATAGCCACCAGTGTGCTGGTGTAAATGCACTATCTCTGATAGAGGTTTGATGGAGTGAACCATCAACGAAGTTATCAACTTCGACTGATGCTGCAGTGGATCCCATAGCTATGACGATGAGCCAGATTTTCTTTAGTCTCTGGATCTCAACTTCTTTTGGAATTAATGCGGGCATCTGTGCCATGTGTACATAAGGGTAAATTCGAGATATAAAGCAAGAGTTTACAAATTCAAGATTTTTCTTCAAATAAATATAATTTTTTATTGATTAATTTGAAATAAATTATTTTTGATAGGTTATTTTTACTAGAAATTTTATCGTTTATTCATTAAATTCATTGTATAACATCAATGATTATCATTGAAATAATGTCGATCCTCGTCAAGAAGGTAAAACATATAACGATGAAATCTACCTCTCCAATAATAGGGATATAATATGGTCGAACAAAAGATTATCGTATTAGGACTAGCTGTAGTACTTGCACTAGGAACATTAGGATTCAACTGGGTTGAGTCTATAATGCCAACTGCAGATGCACACGGTGTCCAAGCACAACTCCAAAGTCGTTTCATCAGAATAGAAGATGAAACCTTCAATAGACAATCCCTACAAACTGGCGAAACCTTGACACTTCAAGGAACATTAGTCAGTCTCGTAGAAAGAGACCTTAGAGGATGGTTATCCATTTTCTCAGAGTCAACCAACGCAGGTAACAGATGGGAAATGTTAGCAAGAGACCCACCAGGAAACGTCTTTGACATTCCAGGTAACTCAGTTATCGAATACTCATTGTCTGCAAAAGCACTTGAAGCAGGTGTATACCACGTACACACCCAACTCAACGTAGCTAAAGTTGGTCCAGGACTTGGTCCAGGTCAAACTGTTGTCGTAGAAGGTGAACCAATTATCAAACCAATTCCATATACCAACATCGCATACCAATCAATCATAATTGGTGTCGGATATGTTATTACGTTTGCAACTAGACCTTGGCAAGTTATCTAAAATAACCCACTTTTTCATTTTATAGATACTCCTTACGCTTTGCGTTAAACCATCATGAACTTTTTATTTACAATAAACCAATAGAAAAAAAATGTTAGATTTTAAAATCATCAAATTAAATCTCAATCAAAGTTATTTTTTTGGTGAAGTTGAATTTCGTTCAGATATTTACAAAATAAATATTCAAAATGAAAGAAGAGGCAAAGTCCTAAAACTACCATTTCCAATAGAATCAAAAAAAGATAGAATCATTGTCAGAGTTTCAGGACCTGAAGGAGTTCTATTTGTAGAAGATTTTCTTCCATACAAAGGAGAATCAGAATGGTTAGAAATAGACTCAAATGAGATTGCATTTTTTCTTGCAGATCATCAAGACCAATTAGATACAATTGAAGTAATGTATGAGTAAAAGAAAGGACTTTAAGGAATCCAAGTAAAATATTGACAATGATTTGGCCAGGTACTGGAGATCCATACAAAAGGAAAAAAGCAATCAAATTTCTTCTGATTAGTGCTGCAGTAGGGGGTATTGCAGTATTACTTACAACTGTAGGAGTAAATCCAATGATAGCCCAACAAGCACATAATGCATGTATACAAGATATGGATACTGATTGGAAAATATCATTTACTTTTGAAATGATTATGGATGGTCAAAAAGCAGAAGTTCAACCAAATATAGGAATTACAGATGAGTGTCAAAGGGCAATTTACACATTATCTAATGACGGAACAGTTTATGCTGAATGGGTAGAAAACCCTAATTTTGAATTAGGTCATTTCCTATATATTTCCAAATTTCAAATCAGAGATATGGAAGAGTCAAAAACTGAAATTTATGTAAATGATAGATTAGCCGAAAACGGTCTTAAAACACCATTACAAGACAAGTATCATTACAAAGCAGTATTTACTTCAAAGAATTATGATACATCAAAAGATAAAGACTTCTTGCCACCACTACCAGAAAACTGAATCTATTGAATTTAGACTTAGTAAAATATTCAAAATAATTTTAGACGTCAATACAACTAATTTCTAAAGCTGAAATTAATTGGATGAACTAACTTGAAGATATTAAAAATAATGAAAAGATGAAAGGTGGTAATTTTACCAATATTTACCGTTGTCTGGAATAAGACCGATACCTTCTCTTTCAAAGTGTCTGTCTAATTCATCAACCCATCTCTCACGGTTGTCTTTGTAAGCCCATCCGTGTACACGCAACCAAAATGAGATTACTCCAAGAAGGAATACTGTGAACATGATGGTTCCGAAGATGTAAATCATTACATCATAGAATAATGGATCATAGTTTGGTCCTAATTGTCCTGTAAGTGTTGACAGGATACTTAGGAAAGTACCTACGATAGGAATCATAACATTTTTGCACTATTTCTGCGATATATACATTTCTTTTATTGTTACAAAGTACGAGATCAGTATCACTAAGAGAGAATAATAAAATGAAAAGGAAAAGTGAGGTTTGTTTTATCCTCTGCCCATTGCTGCGTATTTGCCAGATCTTCCTTTCAAGAAGAAAGCTCCTGCAATACCACCGAATACTGCACCTGCAATTACTGCTGCACCAACAACACCATCTGCACTAATGTATGGGGTTCCTGATCCAGCTGCTGGATTTGCATCAGCAGAAGCAACTCTTCGAGTTTGAATCTCAAGTGCTTCTTCTAAAGTATATGATCCGGTTTGTCCTTCGCTACCGACATTGCCCATGTACTGTGCAAATGCAACAGAACTTTGTGCAGAGAGTCCGATAGTGAAGACAGCGATTAAGGATGCTGCTAATAGTATTTTTGTATTCATACCTTTTACCTGTCGTTTTCCAGCCAGAGACTTATTTAACTTTTATTCTAAGAGTCATTTTTGCTACTATATTGCGAGATCAGCAAAAGTAACGTTTAATTCTACTCTTAATAGAGCCAAGCCATGGGACGAATGCATACTCATAGACATGGAAAGTCACATTCAATCAGACCAGCAACGTTACGTGCACCATCATGGATCACTTTAACACCTGCTGAAATTGAAGCCTTAGTCGTAAAATATGCTAAAGATGGTTTAACTCCTAGTCAAATTGGAATTAAATTAAGAGATCAACATTCAATTCCATTAATCAAACCAATTACAAAAAAGAGTATTGGTCAAATTCTTGAAGAGAATGATTTGAAACCAGAAATGCCTGAAGACTTGGAAAATATCGTTAACAAAGCTGTAGGACTTCAAAAACACCTTAAAGAAAACAAAGGAGATAATAGAAATGTTAGATCCTTAGAATTAATTGAAGCCAAGGTTCACAGATTGTCGGTATATTACAAAAGAATCGAAAGAATTCCAAAAACATGGAAGTATAAATCAGTGGTTGCTCAATTAGAGTAATGACAAAAGTGTTTGAAGAATCATTATCATTATTCAAAGACAAAGTTTCAGATTGTATTAAATCCAATAAATCAATTTCAATAACAACACACAACGATTGTGATGGATTAACATCTGGAAGTATAATCACAAAAGCGTTAATCAGAGAAGGAGCAAAATGTACAATTAGAACATCCAAAGAATTTAGTAAAAATGTGGTTCAGTCATTTAAAACAGATTCAAGAGATTTTCACATTATAACAGATTTAGGAGGAGGTTTTGGAAATGAATTGAATCAAACAATAGGAGAGAATTGGATGATTTTAGATCATCATCAAATTTCAGATGAAGAAAAAGAAAATGAAAATATCATTAATTCCTGGAAGTATGGAATTGACGGAGGTTCAGAAATTTGTGCTGGCGGAATGGCATATTTTGCTGCAATGGCACTAAATGAAAAGAATTCAGATTTATCAGAAATTGCAGTAGTTTCAGCCTTAGGAGACAGACAAGATCAGGGTGAAAATAAATCATTTACAGGAAAAAATTTTGAAATTGCCAATATTGCTAAAGAATTAGGTCTAGTTGAAATAGATCTAGATTTGTTACTGGTTGGAAGAGAAACTAGACCTTTGGCAGAAGCCTTAGCATTTACATCACAGCCATTTATCGAAGGATTAACATGGAATAAAGAAGCATGTTTTTCACTTCTAAAATCATCGGGTATTGAATTAAAAGAAGAAGGGAGATGGAGGGTTCCATCAGAACTTGATGATGATGAGAAAAAAAAATTAATAGAAACTATTGCAAATTTCTCTTCAGAAAAAAACACAATAGAATTAAAATCTGAATTAATTGGGTATACATACACATTTCCAAGAGAAGACAAAAGAAGTTTTCTTAGAGACGGTAGAGAATATTCAACAATGCTAAATTCATGTGGAAGGATTAATCGCTCAGGAGTCGGAATGGCAATTTGTATGGGAGATAGAAATAAGATTCTAACAGAAGGAGAAAAAATTCTAACAGATTATAGAAAAATGATTAAAGAATACATGAATGTTTTATCAAATGAGCGATGGCGAATTTCTGAAAGTGAAAATTGTGTGATGGTTAATGGCGAAGATATTGTTCCAGAAACGATGACAGGTAGCATATCATCATTAATTGCAGGATCACCAAAAAATGCTGGAAAAGTAATCATTCTCAGAACTAGAGCAGAAGAAAATACAATAAAATTTTCATCAAGAAAATCATTTGGATGTAAATCAAACATTAATCTTAGTGATTTGATGAAAAATGGAGCTAAGAAATTTGATGGTATTGGGGGAGGCCACGATAGTGCAGCAGGTGCAAAAATAACTAAAGACAAATTGGACGAATTTTTGAAATATTTAGATGTAAATGTCGTTAACGTGTCAAGTACAAGTAATTCTGAATAACATATCAAAAAAAAAGGCTGGTGCAGTCAAAAAGGCCTTAGAGCCAGATAATGTAAATTTTCCAAAAGGATTGAGTCTTTATGTTGAAAATGTTGATAGTAAACTAATTTTTAATTTTAAGAGTAAAGAAAACATGAAACAATTAGTAGGCACAGTAGATGAAGTATTAGAACATATCCAAGTTGCATTAAAGGTGATTGAATAATGTTAGATCCCAAACTAATCAAAGAAAAATCTCAAGTTATCAAAGATATGCTAAAAGTAAGATCAGTAGATTTTGATCTGGAAGGATTAATTGATTCAGATCAAAAAAGACGAGAATTTATCATTAAAACTGATGAATTGAGAAAAAAGAAAAACCAAGTTGCATTAAATATTTCAGAAAAAAAGAAGAGAGGGGAAGATATTTCTTCAATTTTAGCAGAGATGAAAAATATTTCAGAAGAACTCAGTAAATTAGAAGTTGACCAAAATGATATTGAAAAAAAATATTTAAAATTAGCAGCATCAATTCCAAACCTCATCCATGAGTCAGTTCCAGTAGGAAAAGATGAAGAGTCAAATAAAGAAATAAAGAAATGGGGCAATATTCCAAAATTTGATTTTAAAATAAAGGATCACATAGATATTTCTGAAGGTTTAGACTTAGTGGATTTAGAAAGAGCTGCAAAAGTAGCGGGTGCAAGATTTTATTATTTAAAAAATGATTTAGTTAGATTGAATCAAGCATTAATTAATTTTGGATTAGATTTTCTTAGAGAAAAAGGATATTCTATTGTTCAACCTCCATATATGATTAATCGAGAGTCAATGGAAGGAGCAGTAATTGCAGACGATTTTGAAGAAGTAATTTACAAAATTGATAATCAAGATTTGTACATGATTGGAACTTCTGAACATGCAATGGCAGCAATGCATTCAAAAGAAATTATCGAAGGCAAAGACATTCCAAAAAAATATGCAGGAATAAGTCCTTGTTTTAGAAAAGAAGCAGGAGCACATGGTAGAGATCAAAAAGGAATTTTCCGAGTACATCAATTTGATAAAATTGAACAATTTGTTTTTTCAAAACCAGAAGATTCCTGGAAGGAGCATGAAAAATTATTATCAATTGCAGAGGAATTTTATCAAAAATTAGAAATTCCATATAGAGTCATGTTATTGTCTACTGGAGATACAGGCAACATTTCAGCAAAAACTTATGATATTGAAGCATGGATGGCAGGACAAAATGCATACAGAGAAATTGTTTCATGTTCAAATTGTTTAGAATATCAAGCAAGGAGATTAAAAATTAGATTTAGAGATAAAACAAATGAGGATACACAATACATCCATACTCTCAATAGTACATTAATTGCTACAACTAGAGTGCTCGTAGCTATAATGGAAAATTTTCAAACAAAAGATGGTCATATTCGGATCCCTGAAGTATTACAAGGATATATGGGCAATCAGAAAGAGATCTAGTGACATACCCTTATATTTTGGATTCAAGGCTCGTTAAGAATTGGCACGTAGAAAAGGTCGAATTAAGGACAAGTGGAGAGAAAAACGTTGGGTAAATGTTAATGCTCCAGATTCATTTAACAATGTCCCACTAGCATATGTTCCAATTACAGATGATGAAAATGCTTCAGGTAGAGTAATCGAAGTCACATTATTTGATATTCTTAAGGGGGATCCTTCTCAACATCAATACAAAATCTATTTCCAAATTGATAAAGTAGATGGAGAGAAAGCTTCAACAATTTTCAAGAGATTTGAATATTCAAAAGAGTTTTTGCGAAGTTTAGTTAGAAGAGGTTCATCAAAAATTAATTTCATTATTGACATTAAAACAAAAGACGGATATGTTTTCAGAATTAAGATAATTGCTTTAACTTACAGAGCATTAAATACATCTAGAAAACATGCACTAAGAATTATTGCTAGAGACATTATTAACAATACAGTTCCAGAAATGACAATTGATCAATTTGTACAAGCCACAGTTTACAGTAAAATCAATTCAGATCTCATGGCTGCATTCAAACGAGTTATCAAAGTTAGACATGTAGGTCTTGAAAAAGTCAAATTAATCAGAACTGCAGATAAAGAAACTAAATTACTAGAAGCATAAGTAATTAGAATTATCTATTTACAATTATGAGTAATAAGTTAGAAATTACAATTGATGTCATTGTTCATGCAACAGAAGATATGACAAAAATATTACAACCTTTTAATGAAATATTTGATATCGAAGAAGAAATTTTCAACAAGACAGAAACTACTGGCTATTTTGAAAATCCCATCACAATGGTAAATACAAAACTTGTAAAAAAACAATCCAAAGCATTTATGAAAAAATTTTTGGAGATACTATCAATTAGTCAAATAAGTCAATTAATTGAAGAGATTGAAGAAAGAACTGAAGATTCAAAATTTCATTTGAGATTAGATAAGCAAGAATTGGTTCAAGGTAAATTAGTTTTCAGCCAAAAAGATACAATAAAAATTAAAATTCATACTCCAGTATATAACAAAAAAAATACTCGTGATGTTTTTTCAGAATTATTTCAGAGTCATCTAAATTAAATAGGAATAGATCGATTATCCAATTTGGGAATGAGGAAATAACAGCCGCTCCAGTCTGAGCTAACGCCTTGAAGACGCCGCGACGAACCGACCCCAAATTAATCAAATAATCATAAAAGAAATTTCATTTGTATAACATGGTTTATTATAAATACGGATGAACAAGTCATGATATCATGGCAGATTACGACGTAATTATAGCAGGAGGAGGACTAGCAGGCACAATTACAGCACAGTCCATTTCACATTATTCTAATCAAAATCTAAAAATTCTTGTAGTTGACCGAAATCCAGAAACTCTACCAGGTAGAAAAGGACTAGCAGGATGGGTGTGTGGAGATGCATGTTCAAAAGAGGCAGTAGATTTCATGTCAGAAAGAATCAAAGTTCAATGGACAAATCCTGAGATTGAACATGATGTTAAAGGGGTAATGGCATTTTCACCAGACAGAGAAACAGCAATTCCATTTGACGGAGATGGATTCATGTTGAATCGTACAGAATTACCAAGAATTCAAAATGAAAGATGTAAAAAAATGGGAATTGAATTTGAATTTGAAATTGGTTTAACAGGTTTAATTTATGATGGTCAACAAGTTATTGGAATTGAAGGAATAGATAACAAAACAAAACAGCCTTACAAAAAAACATCAAAACTAGTTATTGATGCAACAGGTGTAACATCTATTCTAAGAAATGGACTAAAGAACTCAACCAAAGTTGAAAAGAAAATCAACATTGAAGATTTAGAAATAACTGGAAGATACATAATGGATTTCGAGCCAGGCCAAAAAGATCTTACAGAATTTGATCCAGATTATTGTATTATTCATTTAGATCAAGATATTGCACCAGGTGGATATGGATGGGTATTTCCAAAATCAGAAACTAAAGTCAACATTGGTTTAGGTGTTGAAAAAGCATTTTTAGATAAAAGAAACAAAAGATTAGGCAAAAAAGATAATGTCGAATCATTAATGAAAGAATATCTTCAAAGAAATACAGCAATTACAAATGCAAAGCTTTCAGAAGATCCTACAGATACTTTAGGAAATAATCACTCTGGAATTTTCCAAGTTTCAGTTAGAAGACAAAACGAATGTATGGTATCAGGAGGATACATGATGGTTGGAGATGCTGCATGGATGCCAAAACCAATTGATGCAGGAGGAATTGGACCAGCATTAATTGCAGGAACAATTCTTGGGAAAAATGTAGCTGAAGCATTACAAGCAAATGATACATCTGAAGCATCACTATGGCAATATAATTTAGATTTCATTAAAGAGTACGGATACAAAACAGCAGGTCTAGAACTTTTTAGAAGATTAGTGCAACAAATGAATAATGAACAAATCAGCTATGGTATGAAACACTTTTTGGGAAATTTGGATGTTGAAGCAATTAGTAAAGGAGAGCATCCAGACTTTTCAGGATTAGGGAAAGTTGGAATGATAATTAGAGGAGCACTAAATCAAACAGTTGCAAAGGGACTAAAGTACACATCTTCAGAAAATCAATGGTTAGTTGAACATTACAATAATTATCCAAAAGATCCATCAGGATTTGATGAATGGAACAAGTCATTACATCAAAGATTGGATGCATCATTTGCTAAAATTGAAGCATTTGGAAAATAGATCCAACATTAAATATTGTTAGAATTAAGGAAAAAAAGCCTTGGAAGAAATTCAATATCTTGATTGGAACAAATCTAGTGATATAATCAAAAAAGCGTATGAGGCTGGGCTATTTGTTCTAGTTATTGGACCAAAAGGTACAGGAAAAACTTCACTAGTTAGAAATTTTACAGAAAAAAATAATATTAATTCTGAATCAATTAATTTTAGTTTAAGAACTAGAGAAAGTCATTTGATTGGTACAAAAACACTAACAGATGGAACAGTCAGTTTTGATGAAGGTATATTGATTAAATCAATGAGAAATGGAGATGTATTATATTTGGATGAAATTAATGCTGCTGAAGCAGATGTTTTACTTAGATTAGATGAAGCATTAGATGACAGAAGACAAATTGTATTAAAAGAAGCAGCTGGAGAAGTTATCAAAGCAAAAGAAAATTGGTTTGTGATTGCAACCATTAATCCATTAACACATAGTGGAACAAAAGAACTTCCGCCGCAAATTCTAAGTAGATTTCCAGTTCGAATAAGATTAGAATATCCACCTGAAGAAGTAGAATTAGAAATTGTTAAAGAACATATTTCAGGAAATCATGATTCAGAAATCATCCAGGCCATTAAATTGGCAAATACATTAAGACAAGCTGCAGCAGTTGAAGAATTGTTTTACTCACCAAGTTTGAGAGAAACTATTGCATTTGCAAAATTATTAGATAAACAAATGTCACCTAAAGAAGCTGCAAACATTGTTTTTGGAAATGTGTATACACAATGGGGAAATATTGAATATCAAAAAGTAAGCGACATCATTACCTCAATGTTTGGAAATTAAATGCAATCAATTCAATTACAAAATGATTCTTTATTAGAAATAGCAACTTTTCTAATTCGACGATGGTCTGAAAAAGAAAATGTCATAATTGAAATTTCAGACAACATACAAACAAAAACAAGATTAAAAGAAAAAAAAGTCATTTTGACACCATTAGAAAAACGAATAGGAAATAATTTTCAGAAATACAGGCAATTTAGAACATCATCATGGTATGAAGCAATGAAGATAAAATATTCTGAAAAAATTTTGAGTGATGATCATGCTTTTGGATTTATACTAAATACAATGGAAACAAAAAGAGTAGAACAGCTAGGAAGAAAAATTTGGAGGGGAATGGATGAAGAAATAATTTTCAATTATTCATATATGCTTGTTTCAAGACCACAACTGCACACAGTTTATGGAAAAGCCAGAATGGTAGAAGCATTTTATCAATATTTCATGTTTGGTGCAATTAAAGGAGAGTTACAAGAAAGTCATTTTGAAAAAATCAAAAAAGCAACAACATTTGCAAAAAAAATTGTAATTGAGTCAATTGAAAATAATCAAAAGACTAGTTGGATTGAAAAAAATGTAGCTGAAATAATCAAAATTTTAGATATTGATTCGTTGTTAACGATTCCAATATCAGTGGCATTTATGAAAGCAGGTATGGCATTATCGGAAGAAGAATTAAAAAAAGTTTTAAAAATTATTGCAAAAAACAAAGAAGGTGATTTTGGTGCAATAGATACCTCTTCAGTCGTAAAAGGAGATAATGTTTATGACGAATACAAAGTGTTGATTGAAGAAAATGAAAAAAATGAAAACAAAGGACTAACGACAGAATCAGTAGGAATACAAATTCCATCAACAAAAAATATTGATGAAACAATAATCTATGATATGAGTTTGATAAATGGATTAAAAATGAAATTTAAAGAATGGAAAACAGGCTGGAAGGAACAGCATCTAAGATCAGGAGATGAATTTGATGATGAAAATTTTATTGAGGGAAATGAACCATTTTTTACAGATATTAAAAAATCAATTAAAACAAAAATTATAATTTTATTAGATCATTCATCAAGCATTTCATCTGATGCAGTTGAATATAAGAAAGCAACAATTGCATTATGTGAAGTTTTAGCATTTCTTAGAGTAAAATTTGCAGTATATGCATTTAGTACTGAAAATAGATCAGTAGTTTGTTGGTCTGTTAAAGAAGAGAACATGAAATGGAATAACATTACTGCTAAAAGATTGGCACAAATTGTTGCAAATGGTTCTACACCATTAGCAGAAGTTTATGACAAGATGTTTTCAACACTTCAAGCAAAACAGCCAAATATTTTTTTGACATTAACAGATGGGGAGCCATCAGATTCTAATGCAGTTAGAAAAATGACAAAATCACTTAAAGGAATAGGAATCACTATGGTAGCTTTAGGATTAGGTCCAAATACTGTAAGAGCCACAACTATTGCAAATAATCTCAAACATTTAGGATATGATAAAACAATGGCAGTAAGTAGACTAAAAGACATTCCAAATAAAGTAATCAACCTACTAGATGTGTAATTCAAGAAGTAAAAATATCAAATAAGTCCATAAAATCTATCAGATATTTTATATGACCTTCTAAAATTTAAAAAATTGAGAGAAATTGGATCAAAATCAGGACAATGCTGTTGACAAAGTTCTTCTTGAGCGATTTGAATCAGAAATTTGGAATAAAGTACCCCACTTAGAAAATAATCAAGAAGGTGGAAAAATCGTTAATGCAACTCCTTTGGTAGATATTACAGCAGATTTTAAAGAATGTGCCAAAAAAATTTACAATTTGGATATTTCTGATTCTGAATTACAAGTTTATGGAAAATTAGATTCCACATTACTTACAGGTTCAATCAAAGTGAGACCTGCTGCAAATATTATTCACGAAGCAATCAGTACTGGAAAAATAAAGAGTGGTCAGACAGTAATTGAAGCAACGTCAGGTAATTTCGGAATTGCATTAGGAATGCTATCAAAACTTGGGTTACAAGTTGTCACAATTGTTTCAAGAAAATTACAAGAAGGTGTTTTTCATGAATTAAGAAATATGGGTATCAAAATTATGGATTTGGAAATGGATATTTGTCCAGCCCCTGGAATGGAAGGCAAAAAGGATGAATTGGTTGCAAAAGCAACAGCTGCAAATGTTCGTTCACAATTAACACAGTTAGGATTTGATCCTAGTATATTTGATAATTCAATTACAGAGATAGAAGCACTGTTAGGTAAACAAGACATAATCAATTTAGCAAAATTGCTTGCAAAAAAATACAATTGTTTTTGTCCAGAACAATACGATAATGATTTGAATGTAAATGCACATAGAACAATTACTGGAGCTGAAATAGATCAGCAATTACAACAAGATGGAAATTCTTTAGATGAATTTAATATTCTATGCACGTTTGGAACAGGTGGAACATCAGGTGGATTAAGTAGATACATTTCAGAAAAATATAACAAAAAAGGAGTTCACGTAATATTCCCTCCAGGCGGTCAAGACGTTGCTGGAATTAGAACACATAACAACGCAGATGGTCTGAAATATTATCAACCAGAAAAATATGCCGGAGAATATGAAGTAGATTTTGAAAAAGCAAAGCCACTTTTGAAATTTTTTGTTGAAAAAGGACACGATATTGGAGAAAGTAGTGCATTGGAATTATACGCAACTTTACAACTAGTTAGTGCAAATAAAGGAAAAAAGTTTGTAGTAATGATTTGTGATGGAATAGAAAAATATAGAAAGAATTTAGAAAAAATTGGAAAAATTCAACCACCAGGACAAGTATCACAAGAGGAAGTAGCCTCAAATTCATCAGAGTATGATAAAGTAATTTGGATACACACTCAATATACCCCTCAAGAAGGAGGAATAGAATTACTTGCAAAATCTTTAGGTATAGATAAAAGTAAAATTGTAATTCCAAATGCTCGAACCGCACAACAACTATTATCTGGACAAGGAATTCCTGATGAGATAAATAATTCAATTCAAGAATCTAAAGGCAAATCCCTCATGGTTTGTATGGCAGGACGAACATCTCTAATGGCAGCAAATGTATTAGCTGAAAAAGGAATTGTTACAGACAGTTTAATTGGAGGAATTACAGAACTTCCTGAAGCTAGAAATAGTCAACTTTCAGAATTAGTTAAACAAGCATCACAATTTTAACTATTAAAAATCATATTAAAAACAAGTATGAAATGTCTTTCAATTTGTCAACCGTTTGCAAATTTAATTATACAAAATAAGAAAACAATAGAGTTAAGAAAATGGAATACTAATTTTCGTGGGATTTTCTTAATACATGCTCCAATTAAAATTAGAAAAGAGGATTGTAAAAGATTAAAAATTAATGAAGAGTTTGTAACAGGTGCAATCATAGGTAAAGCAGAACTATTTGATGTAAAAAAATATGAATCATTAAAAGAAATTAGAATTGATAAAAATAAACACTTTTCTTCACAAAGTTTTCAAAAAACAACATATGGTTTTATTTTAAAAAATGCTAAACCATTTAGAATTCCAATTGCATGTAAAGGCAAATTGAAATTTTTTGATACAGAATTACCTAAAATAAAAATTAAAGAAAATAAAATTGTAAACGATATGATTGAAGAGGAGTTTACATATCAATGGGTTGGCCATCACTAAAGAAAAAAACTTTAGAAAACGTCACTAGTATATATAAGGAAGTATATAAACAACCACGCATGCCACAAACAAAACCAATTGTCAGCGTAGTAAATGTAGTTGCATCAGCATCAGTTGATCAAAAAATGGACTTAAACGAGATTACAAAAAAATTTCCAGAAACAGAATATAATCCAGAACAATTTCCGGGATTAGTTTTTAGATTAACAAAACCAAAAACAGCAACTCTAATTTTTAGAACAGGTAAAATGGTATGTACTGGAGCTAAATCAGAAGAATTAGCAATTGCAGCTGTAAACACAGTTGTTCAAAAGTTAAGAAAAGCAAAGATCAAAATTAAAAAGGATGCCATAATTTCTATACAAAATATTGTTTCATCAATTAGTCTTGGAGGTAAAATTCATTTAGAAAAATCTGCAAGAACACTTCCAAGAAGCATGTACGAACCAGAACAATTCCCGGGTTTGATTCACAGAATGCTCGACCCAAAAACAGTCATGTTAGTTTTTGCATCAGGAAAACTTGTTTGTACAGGAGCTAAAAAAGAAACAGAAGTGTATAGATCAGTACATAATTTACATTCATTATTAGAAGAAAAAAATTTAATGATTTATGATTAATGAAAAAATGTCTAATAATAAATTTGAAAAAGAAAAAATTAAGATGACTCCAGAAACAGGATTTAATTTAGTTGGAATTGATTATTTTGAAAATCCAGGAAATCAATTATACATAGTTGAGCATTTTGATATGTATCAAGATGCACTAACTGCAAAAAAAGATAGGAAAATTCAAGATGAATATTTCATACTGTATAAAGATCAAAATAATGAATTTTGTTCAAGATGAAATAGGAAAATAGTTAACTGTAGAAAATTTTACAAGATATTTTATCACAGATTAAAAAAAAATAAAACAATGACAGATGAAACAAATGATATTATCGATATAATATATGAGAAAAAAGTATCAAATCAGGCACAAAATTCACACGAAAAAGGTTTTCGTAAAAGTTCTAAAGCAAAATATCAAATTTTTGATGAATCAGAATTTACTCGCGGCAGAGAGGTATTAGGAGAGATAATTGTACATGGAATGTTAGCCTCTGGAGGGACAGATATTGATTGGTTAATTGAACATAAAGGGAGTTTTATAATTTTAGAATTCAAAGGATTTCATAATGATAAAATCAACATTCCACAAGGACAAATAATAGCTTATGAAAAACTCTATGAAAAATTAAATCAATCTACAAAATGTTATTTGTATATTATAGGATGTGATGATATTGATTTTTCTAATCCAGATTCATCAATATGGATTTTTGAAATGAATCAATGGTCAAATAACATAATTCCAAAAAATACTACAGATGTTTTTGGTGAAAATTCAAATAAACAAAATAAATTCATAGTTTATCGTGAATATATGGAAGAGATTAGTGTAGAAGAATTACGAGCACTCATAGATACACATTGGAAAGAATTTGAAAAGTTATGAGTTAAATGTGAATTTTATAGATTTGATTTCTGTTCCATCTTCAACTTTAATATTATAGGTACCAGAATTTTCCCATCCCTCACCATCAGCTATAGCTAATGTTGAATATCTCCCATCTGATTTTACAGAAACTTGTTCAGCCCACACAAGATCATTGTTTTGATTTAAAATTGATAAATTTACAATATTAGAATTTTGAGAAACACCATTAATAGAAATCAAATCAGACTTAGCATATGACGATAAATCAGTTTGAACAGATAATTCTATTTTAATTTCAGATGTGATATTTGATTCAGATGGGTTAACATCATTAGAAAGTAAAAATGCAGTTGCAATAATTATCACTACTGCAATGCCTCCAAACCCTAAAAATAATTTGGGGTTTTTTGATTTTGAATGATTGTTAGGTTGAGATAGTTGTGTTGTCACAAGAGGTTCAGGTTTTGGGATTTCAATTCTAGGTATTTCAGGCGTAATCGTTTCAGGTTTTTTATTAGTTAATGGCTTTTTACCTAAATGTTGTTCTGCTAGTTTTTGAACATAATTTCGTTCATAATTACTAATTACTTCATTATTTTTACAGGCTCGAGCAATTTGCTTGAGTATTCGATCATCACCAAAATCCCCATCCAATAATGAATTTACATCATCAAGCAGCATATCACTCATGTTAATTTTTCCTCACATTCATTATTTATGAATAGCTTGTTTAAGATTTCTAGAGATTTGTTAGTAAATGATTATTTTTTATATATAATTTAAAAATTCTTTGTGTGTGTTTTCTGGGCTTGGATAATAACAGTTCGAATGTAATCCTTAGCAGTAGAATCAGTAACACCCATTTGTTTAGCTCTACGATAAATCTCAGTCTCTTCGGGATTACTCAAATAACATTTTAACAGATAATTTAGTCTGTGAGACCTTTTCTCATCACTTTTCATAATTATTATTTCACCTTATATTAAAAAGAAAATGGGATTGCATAATAACCAATAAAAATTTGTTAGAATATAAAAAAAGGGTATATTTTGATCCTATTACGGTATAAGATTAATGAAAAAGATTGAAGCAACTATTCAAATAAATAAAATTAAGATGATTTCAGATGCAATTACTGGTATTGTGGAAGGATTTACGATTTTAGAAGGAAATGGGAGAGGTTCAGGAAAAAGACAAAACATTAGATCAGAGAGAGGAACAAAAACAATTACTGCAGAATACAACAAAGTTGCAATAATCAGTACAATTGTAGATGATGCAATTGTAGAAAAAGTATGCAAGATTATTGAAGAAGAAGCATATACAGGTGAAAATACAGATGGTATAATTGCAATTAGCAATATCGATAGTGTTTTCAATATTGGAACAAAGAAAGAAAATTCTGAAGCTCTTTAATTATTAAAAATATAAAATTAAATGAAAATTATCTGCTGAGAGGTCACAAACCCTCTCAGGTCGTTATCCTTTTGGAGGACATATTTTTGAAGGGATATTATTTATCATAATTTAACTATAAAAACACATGATATGATTTGAGCACAATTTGTTCAGGAATAAATTTGATTAAGATATCAGATATGCATCTTTCATAATTTTTTCTAATTCTTCAATATTTGTTGCAAATGTAATTTTTGAACGAATTTTTGAACCGCCCTTCATACCTTTAGTGAAACGCATTGCTTGACCCTTAAGATTTGCAAATTTAATTTTGTATTTACTTGTTAAATGTAGGTAGTCAAAGAAAGAATCCAATCTATCATTAAAAGAATATTCCTGATAAGAATTAGTTTTAAGATAATCATTGATTTGTTCAAATAAAAATGGATTACCCATTGCGCCACGGCCAACCATAACATAATCACAATTTGTTTCATCAATCATTTTTTTTGCATCCTCAGGAGTAGTAATATCACCATTTCCAACAATTGGAATATTTGAAATTTCTTTTAGTTCTTTAATTAGTTCCCAATCTGCATTTCCAGAATATCCTTGATTCACTGTACGTGGATGAAATGTAATCATTTCAATTCCTTCATCTTCAGCAATTTCAGCAATATCTTTAAACAAATAACGACTTGCATCAGTAACTCCTGAACGAATTTTTAATGTTACAGGTTTTTTTACAGCATTAACGAGAGTTTTGAATATTTGTTCGGTAAGATTGGATTGTTGTAATAAAGCTCCTCCTGCCATCTGTTGTGTAATATGAGGTGCTGGGCAACCCATATTGTAATCAATTATATCAAAATAGGGTTCAACAATTTTAGCAGCTTTTTCTAATGCATCTAGATCTGAGCCAAATAATTGCACAGATAAAGGTCGTTCTTGTTCAGAATATTCAATAAATTCTGTAATACTTTGCATATGTTCCTTGAGTTGTTTTTCTTTTGCAATAATACTATGAATACTAGTAAATTCTGTAACGACAAGACCTGCACCCATTTTTTTGCATTGTAATCTAAGTGCAGGATCACTAACTCCTGCCATTGGAGCCAAAAATGCTTTACTTGAAAATTTGGGTAACATAAGAAAATTAATTTTTAGAGATATTAATTATTTAAGGAAGTGAATCTGGACAGCCGTCGGTATCTTTGTATTTATTCCAAGTTTCTGGTTCTGAAGGACAGGAATCAAATTCATCATCATATCCATCTAAATCTGAATCAGTTATTGGAACAATAGTAGATTCTGCACCAAAAACATCCGGACAGCCGTCAAAATCTAAAAATCCATTAAAATTTTCACGTTCATTAAGGCATTGATCCCATCTATCATCAACACCATCATTATCAACATCTAATGATTGGTATTTCGGGGAAATAGCAGAATAATCACCTGGTACTGTGTCTGGACAGCCGTCATCGTCTTCAAAATTATTGTAAACTTCTTTTTCATATTTACAAACATCTAATGTATCAATAAATCCATCAAAATCAGTATCAGTTGATGAATTAACATCAACATTATCAGGACAGCCGTCAGTATCAAAGTAGCCATTGTATCTTTCAGGTGCTGTAGGACATAGATCTATTCCATCTGGGATTGCATCATCGTCAGAGTCAATCATAGAAGCATCAACAGGAATTGAAAATCCAATTGTGTCTGGACAGCCGTCATTATCAGCAAAGCCATTATAGTTTTCAGATTTTTCTGGACATTGATCCCATCTATCATCAACACCATCATTATCAACATCAGGTAATTGATATGTGAATAATTCTATTGTATCAACAGAATCTGGACAGCCGTCATCGTCTTGGAATCCGTTGTAAGTTTCAGATATACTTGGACAAAGATCTACTGAATTAGAAATTCCATCTTGATCAAAATCACTCATAATTGGATCGTCAGGACAGCCGTCATCGTCTAAGAATCGATTATAATTTTCAGGGGAATTAGGACAAAGGTCAAGATTGTCTATAATTCCATCGCCATCAGAATCATTTGAGAATTGTTGATCATACAGTGTATCAGGACAGCCGTCATCGTCTTGGAATCCGTTGTAAGTTTCTACTGCATATTTACAACTATCAAAGACATCAAGAATAGAATCATAATCAGAATCAGTTTGTGAAACAAAGTCAGGACAGCCGTCATCGTCTTGGAAATTGTTAAAAGTTTCAGGTAATGAAATGCATTTGTCTACATTATCTAAGATACCATCATAATCAGAATCATAAATAATAATTTCAGAAAATACGTCATCAGGACAGCCGTCATCGTCTTGGAAATTGTTAAAAGTTTCTTGTACTAATGGACAATTATCAGCACTATCTAAAATTCCATCAAAATCAGTATCATAATCAGCATAAAATTCCGGACAACCATCACGATCTTGGAAGTCGTTAAAAGTTTCAGGTAATGAAATGCATTTATCAATTGCATCTAAAATTCCATCACCATCTGAATCTTTCATCAAGTTATCAATAAATAATTCAGTGGAACGTTCATCAGGACAGCCGTCGGTATCTTGAATGTTGTTAAAAGTTTCTTTTTGATATGGGCAAAGATCTATTGTATCTCTTATTCCATCTAAATCAGTATCAAGTGCCATATTATCTGGAGAAATATCTGGACAACCGTCATCGTCTTGGAATCCATTTACTCTTTCACGTTCATTAACACATTGATCATTTACATCTAAAATTCCATCAAAGTCAGAATCAGGATTAATTATTTCATCAGGACACCCATCAAAATCTGCAAAGCCATTCCAAGTTTCAAGAGTTGAAGGACAATTATCTAAAAAGTCTTGAACTCCATCAGAATCAGAATCAATTGCAAGTGTGTCTGGACAGCCGTCTGTATCTTCAAATCCATTAAAAGTTTCAGAAACTAATGGGCAATTATCTTGCATATCAGGAATTGAATCAGAATCTTGATCAAAAATTAATTCTGAAGAAATATTATCAGGACAGCCATCTGTATCTTCAAATCCATTAAAAGTTTCTTGAGATAAAATACATTGATCTACATTATCAGGAATTGAATCAGAATCAGAATCTACCCAATTTAGATTTTTAGATGGACAACCATCTATTTCACCAAAATAATCTTCTTGTAATCGAGGACAATTATCAACATCATCTAAAACACCGTCATTATCAATATCAATCTCAGTAGCTGCTAAAACTGGAGAAATCGAAATACTTAGTGTGGAGCCAAGCATGAACAAAAGCATTAGAGCATATTTAACTTTCAATTTACGCTTTTATTCAGTAATTCCAGTTATTAAATTACACTTTAGTTTCGTTAAATGTACTACTTTTTCTATATAATATTCTAAATGAATTTAAGTAAATCAAATTACAAGACATGATATGAGTTGTTCTGGAGAAGTAGTAGAAAATGATCAAGAAAACCTCATTCAAATAAAACCAGCCATTGCTGCACAACTCAAAAAAGCAAAATATGGGGTTGCAGACCACTCTACCGTTGAATTATGCCATTGGACAAAAAAATCATTCAAACATGAAGGAAGTTGCTATAAACATCAATTTTATGGAATTTTAACTCATAGATGTATGGAATTTTCACCAGCTGGAATGTACTGTGAAAATAGATGTGTTTATTGTTGGAGGCCAATGGAATTTTATGATGCAATGAAAATGGAACCAGAACAAGTTGCAGAACCAGAACAAATTTTAAGAAAATTAATGGGTGAAAGAAAAAAACTGATTGATGGATTTTATGGAGATTCAAGAAATGATAATCAAAGATTAGATGAATCATTGTTACCAACACATTATGCAATTTCATTGTCTGGAGAACCAACAATGTATCCAAAATTACCGGAATTGATTAAATATCTAAAATCATTAGAAGCTACAAAATCAATTTTTCTTGTAACAAATGGACAAGAACCAGATATGATTCAAAAACTACAAGATGAAGATGCATTACCAACACAATTGTATTTATCTACAAATGCAGCAGATTATGAATCATTTATAAAAATTAACAAACCAAAATATGATGATTCATGGGAAAGATGGAACAGAACATTAGATATGTTAAAAGATCTAGATACACGAACTGTTTTAAGAATTACATTAATTCGAAATTATAATGATCAAAAAGAAATGATACCAGCATTTGCAAATATGTTTAGAAAAGCTAGTCCACATTTTATTGAAATAAAATCTTACATGCATATTGGTCGTTCAACTAATAGACTTGAACATGAAAATATGTTAGAAATGCCAGAAGTAAAAAAATTCAGTGAAGAAATAGCTAAACAAAGTAAAATATTTTCAATTATGGATGAAAGTCTTGTTTCAAGAATCTCAATTTTACAAAATAATGAGAGATTTATTGATCGTTATATTTCAGCGTATGCAAATACCAATTAGAAAATTTTTTCAGTGCTTTGTATCTGTGTGAAATATTATTTTTGTCAATTAATTCACCATACGTCTTCTTTTGATTTTTTGGAATAAAAATTGGGTCAAATCCCCAACCTTGGCCTTTTTCTAGCTTAGAGATAGTTCCATAAAGTTTCCCTTCAAAAGATTTCAAATTATTTTTATCACAATAAGTAATGGTTGAAATAAATTTTGCATCTCTGGATGTTTTTAACAAATTCAAAATTCCTTTGTTACCAATAGTTTTTTGGACGTAAGAAGAATAGGGTCCTGGAAATCCATCTAAAGAATCAATATGCAACCCATCGTCTTCAATAATTAGAGGGGCATTACATTTTGAAAATGCATCTTGTGCTTTTTTTGTTGCAATTTGTTTGATTGAGTTTGACTGGATTTCCTCTAAAGTTAATTTAAAAAATTTAGTTGTTATTCCAAATGAGTCTAAAATTTCTCTAGCTTCTTTGAATTTATGAATATTAGACGATACAAACAACAAATTAGACAACTTGTGCATACCTACCACGACTCTCAATTTCTGAAACTAATTTTACAATTTTAGTCTGATAAGGCATTCCAACTACAGATTTGTATCCAATGAGGAAATTTTTCCAAGAGGATTCCATGATTTTTGCATGAGCGCTGTTAAGAATTTCTTTAATCAATCTTAAATCAACCGCATGGTCTTCTGGTTTTATAGTATTTTGAGAAAGTCCAAAATCAATCATGTAGATAATATTTTTAAACAAAATGAAATTGGATGTTGTTAAATCTCCGTGCATTACTCCATTTTTATGTAAAAGTCCAACTAATTTTCCAATTTGTTTACAAATTACAATAATTTTTGACTCAGGTAAATCATGAACAGGTTTTCCAGGAATCTCTTGCATTACAATCATACTTTTTTCCAAATTTACAAAATAAACAAGAGGTGATGGAATTCCAAATGATTTCACTTGCGAAAGCATTTGTGATTCTTTAATTGTTCGTTGCCTACGTATTTTTGAATCCAATGAACTATTTCTATAAGTTTTAATTTTTCTAATTTTAAAAAGAGATTTAGAATTTTTCCAAGTGCCTGTGTAAATATCAGCCTCAGCACCCTTTTTAATTAATTTCATTAACATTATATCCAAAAGAATTCAATAAAAGTTATCATGGAAGATGGAGAAAACAGAGTGAAACAAGAGGATTGTAGCGAAGATAAGCTAGGTCCTGGAATTCTCACATTGACAAATAAAAGATTGGCATTTGATAAAACACAAGCAAGAATAATGGACTTTACAAAACGTATGGGTGATACAGTACTGGATGTTCCGTTAGAAAATGTAATTAAAATTTGGAAAGAAGGCCTATTCATAAAAAAAGTTTGTTTTACTGCGAAAACAAATGAAGGGGAACAGACTTACAAATTTGGAGTTTTTAATACAAAATCATGGGTAAAGTCAATAGAACAAACAATGAAAGAGTAATTATTTTCAATAATTTACTATAACAGAATCTAATCTCCAAGACTGAGTTACAAATGTGTCCTTTAATGTAGCACTTTTTTTAACTTGTGATTCTAAAAGTCCTGTCCAACAAATTTGACTTCCACAATCTCCAGCATATTTTAATGGTACAACAAAAAATTTAGCTCCGTGTCTTTTACATACATCCTTTAACATTTCAGACAATCTTTTGTTTGCAGCAACTCCACCTACAATCATTAATTCTTTTTTGGATGTAAATGATAATGCACGTTCCACTGTTTCACTAATCATAGCAAATGCTGTTTCTTGAAGAGAATAACAAGCGTCAATTTTACTTTTTTCTGAAATAGGTTTTGTAGCTGATAATAATCCAGAAAAAGATACATCATTTCCCTTAACAGAATATGGCAATGAAACATAGTTTGTTGATGTTGAAGCTAATTCTTCAATATTTTTTCCACAGGGGGAAGCAAAACCTATTGATCTGCCAAATTGATCAAGTAATTGACCCAATGTAATATCTAATGTTTCACCAAAAACTCTCCATTGTTTGTTTAGAAATGATAGAAGCATTGTATGTCCTCCTGAAACTAGCAAAACCAAAGGATCATTTGCTCCTGTAAGTAATTTTCCTAATTCAATATGGCCAATTGCATGATTTACTGGATAAATTGGAATTTTGTAAAATGAAGATAGAGATCTAGCCACTACAGCACCGACTCTAAGGCATGGTCCTAATCCAGGTCCTGCAGCATATGAAATAATATCTAAATCTTTTACAGAAACATTTGCTTCGTTTAAACACTCTGATAATACTATAGGACTATTTTCAATATGATGACGAGAAGCCTCTCGTGGATGAATTCCTTGACCAGCTTCTGGTCGAAAAATTTTTCTAACATCAGATAAAATTTTACCTTTTTTTCCTTTTTTTTCAATTATTGCACAAGAAAATGTATGTGCAGTACTTTCAATTCCTAAACCAATCATACTATCCACGACTTAATGTTGATACAATTTTGATTACGTCACCATGTTTTAGTTTTTGTTCACCACTGATTCTTTGTTTAGTTTTACAATCTATTGCATGCAAAAATCCTTTTGCTATATCAGCATGAATTAAGATTGCTAAATCTTTAGCTGTTGAATCTTGTGGAAGTAATTTTGTATCAGGTAGAATTACTCCATCCTTGTTAGTAAGTTTAGTTTCATCTTCTACAGGATAGACTGTAATCAAATTTAATGAATCAAAAACTGCAGTATTTAGAATTTTTTGTATTCCAGTTGATTCAATTTTAGAAAAAATTGTATTAACTAGATCAAGTGCTTTTTGTTGTGGAGCAGGAATTTCTTTTTCAGAATTAATTTTAAATCCTTTGTCACCAGAATTATAATTAATTATTCCAGCTTTAGTGGCTTTTCTTAATAGTAATTCAGTTTCAGCACTACAAGGAATTACAGTATCAGAAATTTTTTTCATAATATCAAGATCTTTACAAAGATCTGCCTTATTTGCAGCAATTATCATTGGTTTAGTATTTTTCCTTAGTTCTTTAACAAAATTTTCTATATTGGAATCATTCCATTCTTTTGGATTTATAGTGATAAGATCCTGTTTTTGTAAGACTTGTTGCACTTGGTAATCCTTTATTCCCAAACCACTGAATCTTTTTGCAATTCCATCAGTAAGTTTTGCACGTTTTTGGTCCACTTCACGAGTTATTTTATCCCATTCTCTTTTTAGAATATCAATAAACCATTGATCAAATTCATCTTGAACAAAAGCAACATCTTCCAAAGGATCATGAGTTCCAACAGGTATTGATTGACCTTGGATATCTGTAGTACCTGCAATATCAACAACATGAATTAAAACTTCAGCTTGTCTTGCATCATCGAGGAATTGATTTCCCAAACCTTTTCCTTCATGTGCACCTGGTACCAATCCAGCAACATCAATCAACTTTATTGGAATCAATCTAGTACCATTAACACATAATTCATTTTCATGTTTTAGATCAAAATGTTTGCAAGCACAGTCTGATTGAACATATGCCACACCAACATTTGGTTCAATTGTTGTAAATGGGAAATTACCAGAAGCAACATCAGTTTCAGTTGCAGCAGAAAAAAATGTTGATTTTCCAACATTTGCTTTACCAAGTAATCCTATTTGCATTACCCAGAAAAATGTAATTGTACTTATTAGTATTGCAGAAATCGTTTAATCTAGTTCTAATAATTTTAAATTATGTCAATAGTAATAACTGGAAATCCAGGCGTTGGTAAACATACAATTACAAAAAAAATTTCAAAAAAGATGAATCTGTCAATAATTGATATCAATGTTATTGCAAAAGATTCAGAGGTAATGGAGAAAAGAGAAAATACCAATGACGTGGATACTCAAAAACTTGCCATTATTGTAAAAGAGATGAAATTAGATGAAAAAATTGTTGTAGGCCATTTAGCACCATATGTTTTAGAAAAAAATCAAGTCAAAAAAATCATCATATTAAGAAGAAACCCATATCATTTGGAATCAGTTTACAAAGAAAGAGATTATTCAGAAAATAAAATTAAAGAAAATGTAGGTAGTGAAATTTTAGGGATAATTACTCATGATACAATAGAAAAATTTGAAGAAAAAGCATTTCAAATTGATGTTAGTGAAAAAAACATAGAACAAGTAGTTGAAAAAGTATTGCAAATTATTTCTGAAAAAGGAAATGGTGAACAAGTGGATTGGTTAGATTTGGTAACAAAAAATAACGATTTAGAAAAATTTTTTACTCATTGATTAAATAACGCCTTTAATTTTCTTAAAGTAATTGTTTCAAATTTCTAAAACAGATCTTGCTGGAAGAATAGGAATCATGTACACAAATCATGGTAAAATTAACACACCTGCATTTGTTCCTGTAATTCATCCAGTAAAACAAACAATTCCATCAAAAAAAATTAAAGAAATTGGATTTGATGTTGTGATCACAAACGCATACATTACAAAAAATAATTATGGCGATGAAGCAGTAAAAAAAGGAATTCACAAAATAATTGATTTTGATAAGTCAATTATGACAGATTCTGGCGGATATCAAGTATTAGAATACGGTGACTTAGAAGTTCTACCACCTGATATGGCAAACTTTGAGACAGGAATATTAACAGATTTTGCAATACCACTAGATAAACCAACAGGATATGGATTACCAATTAAAAAAGCTGAATCGTATGTAAAACATACTTTGAAAGTTTGTAAACAAACTCTTGATGATAGTAAAGATAATGGGCAGATTTGGATTGGTCCTATTCAAGGTGGCGAACATTTTGATCTAGTATCAAAATCAACTAAAGGGTTAATCGACATGGGTTTCAAAATGTTAGCATTGGGAAGTCCTGTTGAATTTATGGAATCTTATGAATATAGATTGCTAGCACAAATGATTGTATCTGCTAAAAAACAAATGCCAGAATCAGTTCCACTACATCTTTTTGGAGCTGGTCATCCACTTACAATACCGTTTGCCATAGCTTTAGGATGTGATTCATTTGATTCAGCTTCATACATGCTGTATGCTAAACAACTGAGATACATTACAGAAGATGGGACACGATATTTATCAGATATTGAAATATTTCCTTGTAATTGTGAAATATGTAGCAAGTATACTCCTGAAAAATTACGACAATTAGAAGAAACAACAAAAATTAACGAATTAGCAATTCATAATTTGTATGCAATCAAACTAGAAGTGGATAAAGTAAAACAAGCTATTCATGAAGGAAGATTATGGGAATATGTGATAAAAAAAGCCAGAGCCCATCCTAAATTATTTGAAATGATAGATGTGATGACTGAAAATTATGAATTTTTAGGTTTAGGAACTCCAAAATTCAAAGAAAGAGCAATTTTCCTGTATGATAAATATGATCAATTTCGTCCAGAAATACAATCATTTCACAATATTGTTAGAAAATTCAAATCCAAGAAAAAGAGATTATTGATTACTAAAGAATCCAGTACTAAACCAGGATATCTATCTCCAGAATATTTGGCATTAAAAAAGAAAGTGAAGGACTTTGATTCATTTCAAGTATGTCAATACAGTCCTCATCTAGGATTAATTCCAATTGAGATTTCAGATATGTTTCCTGCATCACATCATGTAGCATCCAGAATTAAATATATTCCAGAAGAATTTACAGAATTTGAAAAAACTTGGGAAGAGTTCTTTAACAAAAATAAATTTTTAGAGATACATTATAACAAAAAAGATGAATTTTTAAAATATTTTGTAAAAATATTGCCAAAAGAGATTAAGAAAAAATCATTCGGGTAAAAGAATTACTTTAACAAATAAAAATAAAAAGAATGTGCTAAAAGATTTACACTTAAAGTGCTGCGTCTTCTGCCCAACCTTTGATGAAGATACCGTTTTTGTGAAGAGGTACTGGTTGTCCAGCAGTGTAATTCATTGGTCTCATCCAAAAGATTGATTTTGTTGGGCATACACCGATGCATGCACCATCAGAAATACATCTTTCTGGGTAGAAAACAAATGCTTTACCTCTCTTCCAGCCTTCAACAGGTTTTACCCTAAGGACATCAGGACCAAGAGTTGTACAGATTTCTACACATAGTGCACATCCGATACATCTTTGTTCATCAATGTCTGGAAGTATTGCTATTGGCATTACAAAAATAAAATATCAATATAGCTATTTAAACCATGATTGAATATCATAACCCTGTTATGAAAATGATCGTCAAAAAATTATGCGCAGAATACATAATTAAAAATTAAAAATAAAAAATTAACGTGTATTCACGTTTATTTTCTCATTGCATCAATTTGACCAGAGGTTACCCAATCGAGTAATTCTGCGGATGATGGGTTTAGGTCTGCTTTCTTGTTCATAAGATTGTTAACCCAAATCCAATTGATCTGGTTTAGAAGTACTTTATTTCCTTCGTCACCTGCACGAGTTTTTGCTACGACAGCTTGGTCTTGTTGTGCTATCCATTCATCATAGGTTCTTCCCATGAGGATCCATTCTTAGCTGTCACTAATTAAAGCTTTTGTCGATTCTATATCAGATATAATGATCGGGAGTATTCTAAAAAGGTTTTAAGGACGATAAAAACGCATCAAAGCCTTGGAAGTACAAGTATTAGGTGCTGCAAATGAAGTAGGCAGATCAGGATTTTTAGTGGACTGTAATGGTACCAAATTATTATTAGATTATGGGGTAATGTTTGGGAAAAGAGGTTCACCCCCACAATATCCATTACATGTTAAACCTAAGGACCTAGATGCAATCATAATTACTCATGCTCATTTAGATCATTCCGGAAACGTTCCATCATTATTTGTAAGTGGGAATACAGATGTTTATGCAACTCCACCAACATTTGATCTTTCAAAATTGTTGATTAATGATATGTTAAAAATTGAAAAAAATTCACATCCATTTGACTTGCCTGAATTAAATAACATGATGAAAAATGCAAAAGAAATTGGATTTAAACAAAAAGTAACAAAAGGAAATGCAACTTTTGAATTCAGAGAATCAGGTCACGTTATTGGTGGAAGTACAGTTTTAGTAGAATCAGAAAAAAAGAAGTTATTCTATACAGGAGACATTAAAACAAATGGTTCAAGAATGTTACGAGAAATGGATACAGACATAGGGGAAATAGATTTACTAATCACAGAAAGCACATATGCTAAAACAGAACAAATACCTAGAAAAACATCAGAACAACAATTAATTGAATTTGCAAACGAAGTAATGGACAGAAAAGGAATATTGTTTATTCCATCATTTTCAGTTGAACGTTCTCAAGAAATGGCATGCATTTTACGAAGTGCAAATTTTAAACATAAAATCATAATGGATGGAATGGCATTAAAAGTAAATGAAATAATGTTTAAAAATCCAGATTACCTTAGAGATCCAAAAATATTTGCTGAAGCAATTAAAAGTTCAACTGCAATTAGAGAACATGCAGAAAGAAAGCGTGCAATGGGCGAACCATGTGTTGTAATTTCACCAGCTGGAATGCTAGTTGGAGGAAATGCAGTATACTACTTACAACAATTATCATTTGACAGTAAAAATGGAATTGCATTAGTTTCATATCAAGGTGATGGCACACCAGGGAAAAAACTACTAGATACAGGAAAAGTATCAACTAGAGGAAAAGATCTTAATGTTCAAGCAGAAGTAAAACAATTCCAATTTTCAGGCCATGCAGATAGAAAGGAGTTATTTGAAATGATTAAAACAATTAAAGGAAATCCAAAGGTTTGGGCAGTTCACGGAGATTCAGAATCATGTCAAATATTTGCTCAAGAGATTCATGAGCAGTTTGGTTTAGAGGCATACGCTCCAATGGTTAATGACAAAATAACCATTTAAGATGAAAAATAAATTCACTATAGACATAGATAATTCAATTAATAGTGGTCAAGTTTTTCTGTGGAAAAAAATTAAAAAGAATTGGTATGGAATAGATGGTCAAAATATATTAAAAATCAGTCAAGGAGGTAAAATTGAATCAATTCAAAATACAAAAACAGATTTTTTTAGAAAAAATGATGATATTCAAAAAATAATTAAATCAATTTCAAAAGATAAAACAGTAAAAAAAGCTATAAGGCAGTATGAAGGATTAAGACTTTTCAATCAAGATCCTTTTCAATGTATGATTTCTTTTATTATTTCATCAAATTCTAATATTCAAAAAATTAAAAACAGTTTAGAAAAAATTTCAAAAAAATTCGGTACTAAATTGGTTGTACAAAATGAAGAATTTTATTTATTTCCAAGACCTGAAAAAATTGCAAGAGCATCAATAGATGAAATTAAAATTTGTGGAGTAGGATACAGAGCTCCATTTATCAAAGAGGCAGCAAAAATGGTCACTTCAAAAAAAATTAATTTTGAATATTTAAAAAATAGTGATTATAATGAAACAAAAAGAAATCTCAGGTTAATTCCAGGAGTAGGAAATAAAGTGGCAGATTGCATTATGTTATTTTCATTAAATAAATTAGATGCATTTCCATTAGATACGTGGATGATTAAAATTTTAGAAAAGTATTATTCAAATGAATTTCACATTGAAACAAAAACAATTACAGAAAAGCAATATGAAATACTTCATAAAAAAATTGTAGATTATTTTGGTCAATATTGTGGATATGCTCAGCAATTTTTATTTAAAATGGAAAGAGAAAATTATGAAAAAAAATGGCTGTAAACCCTTAAAATGTCAATTAATTGGTAGGTTTCTGGGCCTATAGCTCAGCATGGATAGAGTGTTGGACTTCTAATCCAATGGTCAAGGGATCGAAGCCCTTTGGGCCCACTTAACAAATTATTTATTCAGAATTAAACAAAGTTCCAATATGGGAGATTTAGAATTTAAGCTAAATTCAACGGACATACATCAAAATTCAGAGATTGTTGGTACGATTGATGTATCATATCCTGGACGATATGATGGTGTAGTAGTTAATACAACAATTTTAGACTCAAATGAACATATCATTTACAAATCTTACAATCAAAAAAAGATATCACAGCACGTTTCTAGATTATTTATCAATAAAGATACAATGCCTGAAAACAAAGCAGAATTTTCTGCAGTTATTGAATTTGAACCAACACAAGACTATGAAGTAAAATTTAGAGTGTCAATAATAGAACAACATAAGGAAATTGAGAGCAAAATAATTTTTGCTAAATATTCAAACTAGAACCTACTTTTTTCTACAACTAAAGAGCCAATCATCCATGGATGTGGATCACAGTGATAATGAAGTTCTTGAGGTTCTGTGAAAATGAATTCATATGATTCTCCTGGCATTACAACTCCTGCAGAACCAAATTCACCACTATACGAATCCATGTGTCTATGATCTGCAGTAACAGTGTGAGGAGTATCATCATCATTCATCCAAATCACATGATTATCTATCGTTAATGTGATCGTAGGTTTGTTTGGAACATAACTAGGGTTTCCTTCTGTTGCTGCACCTTGTGCAATGCTAATAATGAAATTTTCAGTTGGTTCCAAAATATGGATATCGACAGAAGGTTTTTCTAAAGATTCTGGAAGCCAAAATGAAGTATAAAATACAAGTACAGCACCCATTCCAATAATTAATGCAATTACACCAATACCATATGCATGACTTGATGTAGTAGCACTCATAATTTCTGTAGATTTTCCAAGTTCTTATAAAGCTTGGTTAGAATTTTTGTAATCAAGGTTTTGTTAGATCTTGAGATCCTAAATTAGGATCATTACTTGTTTCAGTATTCAAATCAGCTTTAGTTGTTGGTGTTGGAACTGTTGGTGCCAACTCTTGAGGTTTTTCTTCAGAAGTGCCATCTGGAAGTTTAGAGGCTTCACTAGTTGCATCACCAGTAATTTCAGGGGTTGTTTCAGATTCGGATAATTCTGGCAAGTCCTCTTCAATTTTAACAGGTGCTGGTGGTGGTGCATTCTTTTGTTGGGCTAGCGCATATCTGTAGATATGGAAGAATGCTGCAAATACCAACAAGATTATTCCAACCAAGAATAGTGAAACATTCTTCATTCCTGTTAATGCTGCATTATAAGCTGCAATGTTGAGGAACACTTGGAATGCCAATAGTGCAACAAGTAGCCAGTTAATCCATTTGTCAGATAAGTTGATAGTTGCAACCTTTTGTGGGCCAGCACTTTTTGCTAGTTTGGATTTTCTTTCTGCTTCGTTTGCAAGTTTAATCATCATGTATGTGAATCCGAATCCTAATGGAACTAACAATAACATTGTTCCGTAGAAGAATATTGGATCAATTACCAAACGCTCTACTAATGGAATTGATACGTCTGGAGAAATGTAGAATCCCCAATAGGTAGTTACCATAATCTGTGCAAGACTAGTAATTCCAAATGCAGTAACCATTGGTCTATCCCTCCATGAAAATTTCTTGTATCTGTCAAGGAATGGAATCAATACCAGTGATATGATAAACACTAGTGGCCACAGTAAACCTGTAACAAACTTATCATATTGAGTTCTCATAAAAGCGTAAATTCCAGTAAGATACCACTCAGGTACTGTTACTCCTGGAGGTACCGTGGGTTCAAATTTGAATCCTAAATCAATTGGGAAAACACCACCAGTGATCAAAATTGCACCACCAATTGCCATCACCATTGGAACATCAAACACAAGGAATCTTGGGAAGTGTACTGCCATTAATCCCAGCATTACAATAGGTAGCAAGAACACATGTTGTGCATAGAACCTTAAAACGAAATCTGAAAATCCACTACCCAGCGCCGCATCTCGAATTGTAGGACCAACTACAGGTATGGATGTTGTCAGCGACGCTGCAATACTGATTGCAAGTTCTGCTCTTTCACTAAATATAACATCATAACCGGTAAAGGCCTCAAGGATAGTAACAACACCTAAAATAACACCTGTCATCCATAAAACTTCATTTCTAATTTTGTATCTTCCACTAAAGTATTGATAATACATGTGAAGAACTGCAAGTAAAACCATGGCATTAGAACCATGATAGTGTATGTTTCTAATATGAAAACCAAATGGTACTTCATCATTAATGAATTCAACACTGTCCCACGCTCTATCTAATATTGGTTGATAGTAAAACATGAGCAGAGCTCCTGAAACTCCAAGGATGATAAATACAGTAAATGTTAACATTCCTAAAAATCCAAATGGACTTACAAATCTTGCAGGGAAAGAAAACTTTATAGCTGTAAAAATAGTTCTATCTACTCCATCCCAAATCCAATAAAGTAGGGCCACTATACCCGTATGTCTACTAAGTGAAACGGCCATATCCAATTACTCCATTACTGTTTGCGTCAAATTTAGGTGGTAAAATGTAAACAAATCCATCGGAATCAACTTCTAAAGTTAATTCAGGTAAAGTATCTGATGGTGCTGCTTGCAATGATGCAGGTCCAACAAATGCTGTTCCAGTTAGTGGATCATACATACTTCCATGACAAGGGCATTCACCTCTCTTTCTTCCATCATCAGGCCAATATTTCCACAAACACCAAAGATGAAGACAAATCATACTGTATGCACGAATGCTTGTTGCATCACTTTTTCCTCCACCTAGTTCTTCTGGAAGTCTAATGAATTGCCATTTACGAAATGCTTCTGCATCAAGTGCAGCATCTCCAGTTGCAGGATATGTAATTACTTGTGCAGAATTAATTTCATAGCTATTCAAATTTGCATGTGAACCATCAGGTAAAATAACAGGAACTTTTTCCAAAGATGCCTGATTTGGATTTGGCATATAGTCTCCAAATGGGATAAATGGTGCAAAAGCCAGACCTGTGCCTGCGGCACCCATTAATCTTAGAAAATCTCTTCGGGACAGACCCTCAGATTTTTTAGTCTCAGCCTCTGACATTCAGCTAGAATACTCGACAAAATGGATATAAACCTTGTTTGAATTTTAGGTATTTTTTTGCCTAAATATCAAAATCATGGAGATTCCGATCGCTGCACCAACAATAATTCCCATGAATAATCCAATTTCAAAATCAGAATTATCACTAGTTTGAGATAACGGTTCATTTTCTGAAATTCCCATAGTATGATTTTTGAGTTCAGTGATTTTAGTTAAATTTTCTGAATCTGTAACAATTGATTCTAATGGAAGAATATTTTCACTAACAATAATTTCTGATGAAAGATTTGTAAATTTTGCTTTAAGTGTAATTGGTTCAGTAGTTGAATTTCCTCCAAACAATGTTGAATGTGTTAATAATGTGTAAGTTCCAGTTTGATTAATTGGAACATTAAGTACTGTTGAGGTATAATCTTTATTTTTTACAGGATAAAACCCACCACCTTGACTAAAGAGAGAATTTCCTAACCAATCAAGTGAAGGCCATCCAAGAAAATGACCAAAAACTCCAGATGGAACATTTGTTTGAATAATTTTTCCAAACGGATCCATTACAAACATACCAAAATTGGTATCATCAGAATTCCATGAAAGTTCTATGATTGCAGAATCAACAAGTTCATTTTGAATATCAAAATAATATTGTCTCCAATCTCCTGCCATATATCGATTAGACATATCAAATGCGCCTTTTGTAAATCCATTTCCATAAAGTACATCATCAGTTAAAGTTCCTTCAACAGAAATAACAGAATCTAGTTTTGTGACAGATTCTTTTACAACAAAAGATACAGGTGCATTAACAGAATGAATATCGCTCTTAAAATTTAAAAATCCCTGATAAACACCAGTTTGATAATTATCTGGAACAATTAATGTAACATCTACATTTGCAGAATTATTTGGTGAAACTTCAATTACTTTGGAATCAGGCCACAAAACAGACCAGATATTATTTTTGTAATAACTTGCAGATAAGGTATAATCCATTGATGTTGAATTTTGGTTTGTGTCACCTAACCAATAAGAATAACGAGATGGAACAGGATAAACACCAACTAGAGGTTCTCCTTCAAATTTTTCTTTAGGTTCCGAAACTCGTAATTCTTGAACCGTACCCCATGAACCAGCTCTGTTAACCATAGATAATTCATCAGAAGTCACTTCAGTATTGTTATTTTTGTCAATCCAATCATAAAGATATAATGAAGAAATTTTTAGATCATCAGCATATACATCAGCTGTGGAATTCATAAATTGAGTAAATGGGAAATTGAGATTTAATATCATTAGTGAAGAATCATCAGGTATGGGATTTTCAGAATCAAAAAAATCTCCTAGTTCAGCATTGTTTGTTACATCTGACAATTTAACATAGTTTGGAGAAAAAATTCCAGTTTTATTTAAAATAGAATCTTGTTGTTGAGTAATTGTTTGACTATCTAAACTTGAACGTTTTATTAATGAAATAGTTTGTGGTTCTAAATTAATTATTAATGTATTATTGCTAGGATTATCTATTGTAAAAGTAGTTGTAGTTCGTTCACCAGGAAGTATTTGGCCTGCAAACCAACTAGTCATAGGGAATGATTTTGAAGAAAATTGGAACTTTTCTAATCCAATTTTAGTTGAATTAATATTTATCATTGAAGGTTCAAGAATTTTTTTTATATTTTCATAAGATGCATTATTGTGAACAATGAAAAATCCATTGGTACCGTGAACATAATCTAAAGCAGATTCAATATTTGCCAATCCAGAACCCTGAGTAAAAGGATCATTATGTAAATCCGTTGCAGTTGACATTAGAATATTTTTAATTGTAAATGAATCATAATCCTGATATTGTTTTTTCATTTCTTCCATCAAAATTGCAGCACTACCTGAAACTATTGGGGCAGCCATACTAGTTCCACCAAATAACGAGAAAGATTCATCTTGTGAATCTTTAGATTCTTTTAAAATATTTGAAGGAACAAATCCATGTGCACCAATACTCATTAAATCAGGTTTAGGATCACCAATCAAACTGGGACCTCGGCTTGAAAAATCAACTACATGATCATGATGAATTGTATTGTTTCCAAATCTTGGTTGATCCTCAAATGGACCATATCCAACAAACACATTATTTGTGGTTGCTCCAACAGAAATTCCAAACGGTGAAGCATTAGGTAATCCAATAGTTCCGTACCCATGACCAGAATTACCGGCACTAGAAATTATTGTTACACCAGGATAATCATCATGTAAGGAATGAGGTGTAGAAAGAACACTAAGAATTAAAGACAAAATATCCATGCCAGGAGCATATTTTAAATTTGGAAAATTAGAAATTCCCCAACTGTTAGATATAATATCTACTCTAGGTTTTCCTGAGAATTCCCAACTATCCTCATTATTTGTAAATCCTGCTGCCCATAACCAACCATAAACAGTATCACCAAACCACAATGCCTTTACTGGTAAAATTTTTGCATCGGGTGCAACTCCAATTATAGAATATTTTTTTGTGTCATTGTAAATATCATAAGTTTCAATACCTCTTGAAGTAATAGATGCTGCACTAGATGTTCCATGTCCCATAAAATCAGTCATTACACCAAAAAAATTTCCATCAGGATCTATTGGAGGAAGTAATGTACCATTAATTGCATTAAGAGAGTCATCAATAGTTGTAGAATTATTTTTGATTACGCCATAAACATCTAAAACATTTGCACCTATTGTTCCCGCACTAAAATCATTTTTTCCATCATCATTGTAATCATAAACTAAAAACTCGTTTCCACTTCCCAAAACAATAGGAATTTCATCAGTAAAATCAAAATCATAATTAGATTTTTGATTTGAATCTGAAGTATCCCTAGTATAATCTTCCCAAGAAGTACTAAGATCAGGAATCACAGTATCGTAAATGCCAGAAGAAGTAGAATCAACAACTAAAACAGGAACAACTTGAATTTTATCAAATAATCCACCTTGATACATTACACCAAGATGATATATTCCACTTTGGGATTTGATAAAATTGGTAACACTGTGCCCAATTTTCATGTCATTAGACAGAGTTCCATTAAAAATTATAGAAGAACCAAACTGAGGGAAGAACGAATTGTAAACCTGAATTATTGTTTCTTTTCCTTGTTGAGATATATCAAGAAAAACACCATCTCGTGTATGATAAACAGATGAAGTTACATTTTCTGAAATTGGTTTTGTAAAATTTTGAATTGTGTCATATTGACTAATGTTTGCTACAAAAGTTGCATTTGTTAAAATAATTCCTTGTCCATCAGGATCCAACATAATTGGGCGATTAAATTCATCTCGTGCAAGTGAATGTTGAATGTCAGGATTTGAAAAATCAACACCTGTATCTACAATAGCAATAACAATATCATTTCCAGTTGAATTGTATTTTTGTTTTGCAATAGTTGAGCCAGTAATATCACCAATTCGTGACACATCAGATATTTTTTCTTCAGATTGATGAAAATCTAATCTAGAGTCTTCAATTACATAGTATCCTTGAGAAATTAAATTGGATGCAGTTATTTCTGAAAGTAATGAAACAGAAAAAAAACCATAATCAGATTCAACATCATACATGGAATTATTTTTCATGTTATCGGGTAATGAAGTTGAACCAAAAATCAAATATCTCTTATAATTATTTTCAAGAAAAAGATTAGGTTCAATATCAATAATGTTTGAATCAACAATTATTTTATTTTCTGAATTATCAGTAAGATTCTGTTCATCAAATGAAATTGCATGTGCACTAATTGGAGAAAAAAGAAAAAAAAGAGTTAAAACTATAGATAACTTGATTTCAGATTTTTGCATAATTCAAACTATCTTCGTCTTGCAATAATTGTAATTTGTAATGCAACTATTATTCCTATAGAAGCTATAATTGGAAATAATAAGGAATTTAATTGAGATGATGCTTCTTCAATAGAATTGACAGATTCTGAAATATTATCAGTACTGTCATTGATGTTTGTACTTGCTGAAGACAAAGTATCATCAAATCCTGAAATTTCAGATTTTAAAATATTTAATTCAGTAGAAGTTTCATCCAAAATAGAATTGAGTTTACTGATTTGTTTGTTGATTCCACCAAGATTTTGACTCAAGACATGAGTTGCTCCAAAACCTTTTGAGGAAATTCCCTCATTAAAAACAGAAATTTGAAAAACATGAGTTCCTTCTTGTCTTGGAGTGTAATCAAAATAATAAACTCCAGCATATAATGTCCTAAAATAATCTTTTAAAGATAATGATGAACCATCAGGCAAATGCAGTTGAGAATTTTCAAGAAGTTCAATTGGGTCATTTCCTATATTTAGTCCATCACGAGTTGTTTGAATAAATACACGAAATGATTGGTTAATTGCACCAGTATCAGGTGCAAATACAACAGTATCAATTTGTCTTTCTATTGCAACTGAAACTAATTCTGTTGTTGATGAAAATGTAATTTCAATTTTTTTGGATAAACCATTTTGTTCTGTACTTAATACTTCGACTACATAAGTTCCATATGGAACAATAGATGAAGGTTCAGGCCAAGTTAACAATTGATGATTAAAACTACCATCAGAGTTTGTTTGTATTTGTTCAAATTTAGTAATAGATTCATCTGGTGCAAAAAGTCTTAAAATTAAATTTTCTTCTGCTAATCCATTTCCGTAAACTTGTAAAGTATGATCAGGAGAATAGACTTTACTATTTGTAGAAATTTCTAACTCTGAGAAAGAATCCTGAATTGGAATTAATAGAAATATCAAAAGAAAAGAAAGTAAAACAAAGTAATTCAATTTAATTTATTTCTAATCTACTCCTAGATATTACTTTTGAAAAATTGTGCATGACCTTAGTTGAGAGATATTTAAAAAAAGAAAAAAAGGAAAATTAGAACTAGTTATTCTTACTGTACACTTATTGTTGTACTAACTGGTGGTGATAATGCCGTTGGATTATCTACTGATTCCCATACGAATGCAGTTGCTGTGTAGCTACCGCTATCGGCTGGAATCCATGATAATGCAGGGCTGAATGATTGACCACTAGATAGTGAACCTGTAATCCATGCGAGTGAGACTGTTACACCGTCACCATCCTGAACTTGTACTAAGTATGCGAATGATTGCTCTCTATCTTGACCATTTGCTAAGTCAGCAGTTAGTTGTACTTGTTGGTCAACGCTAACAGCGTTTAAGCTGTTACCGAATGCATCAACAGTTCTCAAGTTAGCAGCTGGTGCTCTCTCGAGAGGTGGTACAACAGTACCGATTAGTGATGTGGCTGTGATATCAAGTTCATCTGCAGTAGTATATGGATCAGGTAATGTATTGTCCTCGTATTCTGCGGTGATCGTGTCACCTTCTGCTACTCTGAGTCTATGACCGGAAGAATCGTTGGTAGTAGTAAAGAATACTGTACCCTCGAAAATTCCAGTTGCCTCATTAGTTTCAGTTACGGTAAGGTCAATACCTCCGGCGTCGGAGTCAGACCAAGCGTCAACTTCAAAGTTGTCGATTGCCTCTGGGTTTAAGTTCATATCTGCGTCAATTACTCTTACAACACCTGTTCCGCTTGCTGGATAGCTGGCCTCGAGCCATTGTACTTCACCGATATTCCATCTGATAAGTGCTGAACCTACAACTGTTTCATCCTCTGAGAATTCAAAGGAGACAGTAAGTCCGTCGTTATCAGTTGTTGCAATCTTACCTTCTGTTGGACCGGAACCGGTCGTTAAGGCGGTAGGAGTGCTATCAATATCATTTGAACCGTCACCATCTGCATCGTGTGTCATACCTGCGAGTGTTACCTCACCGATAAAGATACCAGTGTCAGCTCCTGATTCAACGAGTTTGTATTGATCTAATTCGTTACCTCTAGTTGAGACCTTTATTGGGTCGTCACTAGTGTTACCAATTTCGTCAACTAAACCGCTGTCCATGTTATGGTCAGGGGCGACAATTGTGATGTAGACTTTGTCAGTCCATGTGTATACTTTTTGATCGAGTTCTATTGTTGCACCAAAGTTAGAAGTATAGATAACTAAACCTATATCCTCATCCTCTTGTCCAACATAGTCAGCTCCGGCTGGACCCCAATCAGTATATTCTAATTCGACCATTTCACCTCTATCTAGTTTCTCAGAACTTAATGTCTCTGGGATTTCAATGACTACTTGGAAGATTCCAGTAGAGTCACCTGTTTCTCGGAGTTCAGAAGGCTCTGGATCGAATGCAGCTGCGTTAGCAGTGCTATCGCCACCAGATTCGTTACCATTTAAGGTAGTAGTTGCGGCATCACTGTCCCACTCAATCAAGTTAAGTGGAGCAGAGTTTGCTGCATCATTATCGAGGTCAAAGTCTGGCTCAATTAAGGTTAAGATCATATCTGAACCAATTAAGTAGACAGATTTGTCGGATTGTAATACACCGTTTCTAAGGTCAAAAGTAGCAGAGTCAGTTACAGTTTGTGATTTACCTGAAGCATCGTTTTGGTCGGTGTATGTTGCAGTGATAATATCACCTTGTAAGATACATCCGTTACCACTTGATAATCCGGTGAATACTGATGGACATGAATTTGTTGGTCCGTCAGTAAATGTTACAGTCTGATCATACTCGAAGACACCAGAATCTGGTGAAACTTCGGTGATTGGATTTGCACCGTTACCAATTGTTGCTAAGGTAGTAGAATTAGATCCTCTTTCGATTTTAAGTACGACAGTAGTATCACTGATAGTATCTTCACCCATTGCTGATACGTTGTAGTCAGCATCGGTTACTCTAACGTGTACAGTGACATCACCTTGTGCTAAGTCAGCAGTACCTGCAGTTGCGTGTTCAAGGAATTGTGCTCCTGTAACAGAACCGTATGGAACTGGGTAGACTGTTCTATCAAAAGCAACAGAACCGGTGTTTGCATTAATGCTTGCACCATCTCCTACTTCTGTAGATTCACCAGATGAGTTTCTGAAATCTTGATAGTTGACTTCAATGTCTGTACCAGTTACTGTAATTACGCTATCGCTAGCTTGGCTACAATAATTGGTTGGGACTTGGAAGCTACCGGTAAAGATACCAGAATCAGCAGCAGTCTCTAACAATGTAAAGCCTGTTGCATGGAGACCATCGTCACCAGTTACTGCAGCATTGCAGTTACCTTCAACGTTGTCGACCCATGTTTCATCGTCATAAGTAATATCGAGAACTAAACCGGTTGCCAAGGAGGTACCGGAACCGACTACATCACCAGTTGCCTGGGTAGTGTAGACGTCAATTAGTTCAGAATCTTCATTCATATCTTGATCGTCTAAGGTTACAACAACAGTATCACCAATCTTGTAATTGTCAAGATCAAATGAAACTACACCACTGTGTGTTGGAGCTTCTACTTGATCTGCAATTTGAGTACTAACACCATCTGCACCTAGGTCAAGGTAATTGACTCTAAGTGAATCCTCGTCAGTCATGTCTTGTTCGACAATTACGTCGATATCTTGATCAATGACTTCAAGGCCTGAGTACAATGTATCACTATTAACGTTGATTTGTGTCAACATAGTGTATTCAATTGTACCGCTAAATGTTGCTGTATTATCATCAGTTTCCTCTAAGAGGAGTCTGTAGATTGCGTTATTGGTACCGTCAGAACCAAATGAGAAAACATCAGCGACGACTGGCAAAGAGACCATTGGGAAACTTGCTTCATCACCACCGTGGTTTTGTGTCATTTGTACATGTACTGTTAATTCACCAGTACTTCCATATGGTTGTGTAATCTCCACGATACCTTTTGCATCGTCACCATTATCAGTAGTACCTAGTAAGGTTGCTTCTGGTGCTGATGAACATGCAATGTAATCAGGAGTTGCATTGGCTAAACATACTCCGGTAACAGGGTTTGTACTGTTAGCGAAAGATGAAAAGTCCCATGAGAAGTATGTGTTTACAGTATCAATAGCATTTAGTTCTGTTCCTGTGTAACCAGTGTAGATAGTAAAGTTGACTCCGTTTCCTGCTGTTTCAGGAATAGTTGCATTAGTATAATATGCAATTTTACTGAATGAGGAAACAGCTTCAATATTATCACCACTTGCTGTAATTGATAGCGGACTACCAATTTGTAAGGATGGAACTAAATGTGTTCTTGTTGTATTACCACTTAGAACTATATCTTCATCAACAAGAGTGTTCTTGTTGAGATCTTGATCAATAAGTGTAACTGTCAAAGCTTCACCGGAATTCCATTCGTCACCAACAGATGCTGCATCCATTTCAATTACACCGAAGTCTTGTGCAACAATCAAAGATTGTGCTGAATCGTTGTAATCAAACATAGCAGTAGTGCCTCTTTTAGCATAGCTTGCGATGTCAAGGTTTGAATCATCGTTATCGTCGGTATTTAAGAAGATACCACTGTTCTCACCGTATTCATAGAATACTAAGTTAGCGTCAGCTGTTGCATCATCTAAAGTTGCGTCGTTAACGAGTACATTGGTTCCGACACTGTTAGCATCGTAATCAATGATTAATTTTCCATTGTCATCGAAGTAGTTATCGTAGGCTCTGTAAGTAGCAGTGGCATCTCTGTCAGTGAATGATACACTTTCAGAACCTGCTGTTACTTTGAAGATAATAATATCTTCAGCAGTTGGGTCGATGTTTAGTTGGTTATCAGTAATTGTTAGATGGACATCGGAACCTTGTGAGGCTGCGCTTCTATCTAATGTCAAACTTGCATAATCATCTAAATCGGAAGAATCGTGAGTTAATGTAACTCTCTCATCTGTTCCGGCTTGTTCATAAACAACATCAAAGGTATAATCACCACTTGTAAAGTCATACAATTGGATCATAGGCCATTGAGATTCATCGGTACCATTATCAGGTAAGGTGTTTTTCCAACCTGCAGAATCAACCAATCCAATTTGACCGATACTATATGCTGCATCAACTAATTGAGCTGCAGTAGCACCGCCAACATCTGGAAGTGATTGTTTTGCGATTGTGTTATTGAAGTTAGATAGTACTGGTGGGTTTGTGATGACACCTGTTGTTGCGTTAAGATATATGTTAACGGATTCAAAGGCTGCATCGTTAGCTCCAAGTTGTAATGGAACATCATCGATACCAAAGTCCAAGTTGTTTGTTGCGGTATCTGCTGCAGCTACTGCGGTGGAATCACCGAAGTAACCGTACCAGTTGCCGTCAACACCTTGAGCCATTCTAAGTAGATTTTCATCTACTTTAACGACTGGCTCACCTTGTTCTTCATCTGTTTCATCTTGTCCACTAAATACTACAACTTCAATGATTTGTGCACCACCGAAGGTGTTGTTGAACATTGCGTTTTCTGCGGAGACATATAATGCACCTGCGGCTGCTGCTTGCGGCATCATTGAAGGTGCTGCAATGGTCATACCACCGGCTAACATTATTGTCATTAGCGTAAGACTAGTTAATTTACGTCCTATTTCGTTATTCATGTTATTGATATTTTTCGAAAAAATTTGTATTTAAGGCTAATGGACGATTTGTCCACAAATTGACTGTTTTTTGTGATTATTTCATCTATTTTTTAGATTTTTTATAATTTCCATATAATTTGTCCCAATTTATTATAATTCATAAGAATATTTAGATCATATAACAATATTTTATAAGATTTACTAAGTATTTATGAAATATTTACAGCCTAATTTTTTGATAATAGAGTCTTGTACAGAGTAATTGCATCAGATTCATCTTTTGATCCAACAACAACTGCAGATCCCCTTTTCATAAAATTAACAGATAATTCATTTGTTCTCATAGATAAGCCCAAGTCACCTAAATTTTCAACTAAGAATCCTTTTTCTTTTGCAACAGCTGAAACACTTGCAGAATCCAAATCAAAAGTTTCAGTTGGAGTGATAGAGTAAGTTCTCTTTCCTCTGTTTCGTCCACATAATTCTTCTAAAATTAATTCTTGTTTTTCAACAACTTCTAATTTTCCAGTTCCACAAATGGGACATTCATCAGCTCTAAAAGTTCTTGTGCTGTTAAAATCTAAATTTTCTAAATCAATATGTAAAATTCTGTTTGATAGATTTGGTTTTTTTCCTGTAATTACTTTGACAGCTTCTGCAACTTCTATTCCACCCATGATGGAAAGTATTGATGGATGTACACCTTCAATACTACAAGTTGGCATTGTCTCTTCATCAAGTGCAGGAAACATGCAATAGTAACATGCAGATTCTTTTGGTAAAATTGTAAATGCTTGTCCTGATGTTCCAACTGCAGCTCCAGTTACAAAAGGAATTCCAAATTTAACACAAGCTTTGTTTAATGCATAACGTGCATTTACTGAATCAAGTGCATCAATTACAACATCACAGCCTTCAACAACTTCAAGTGCAGTGTAATCATTTACTGAAACTGTTAGTGCTTCGATGTTACATTCAGAATTTAATTTTTTTAATTTTTTTGCAGCTGCTTCAACTTTTACTTGTCCGACATCATCTTCATCAAACAATGTTTGTCTATGTAAATTAGATAATTCAATAACATCTCTATCAACAATTCTTAATGTACCGACTCCCATTGCAGTCAATCTTGTAATTATTGGATGTCCTAATCCACCAGTTCCCACAACACAAACTTTAGAATTTTTTAATTTTAGTTGACCGTTAAAACCAATTTCTTCAAGCATTACTTGACGAGAGTATCGATCCAGTTCTTTTGAAGATAAATCCTCAGAACCGCCAGCAACTGCAGGTAAAATATAGACTTCATCACCATCATTTAACGGAGTTTCCATTCCACTAGCAAATTTTGCATTTTTTCCATTAATGTAGATATTAATCAAAGAGCGTGGTGTGTTATCAGCCTCTAGTACTCTGCGCTTAAAATCATCACCTTGAATTTCTGATATTTTGATAAAAGCATCCTGTAGAGAATCTGCTGAGATTTCAGTTTTTTTCTCGCCGCCACCAGCATTTAGAACTGAAGGAATTGTAAATGTGATATTTGCCATATTATTGAACCACAGCCGAGATTTCTTTAATGTTTGGCTGATAAACAGTAGGTTTAGGCAATATTTCCATAATTGATTCAGTTGCTTTCAGACCATTTCCAGTAACATAGCAAACTACTTTGTCATTTTTATCAATCTTACCTTGTTCAACCATTTTTTGTAATACTGAAACAGATACACCACCTGCTGGTTCTGTAAATATTCCTTCAGTTTTAGCCAAAAGAAGTATTGCATCTAAAATTTCTTTATTGTTACATTCTTCTGCAAATCCATTGTATTGTTGAAGTCTTTTCAAAACATATCTACCGTCTCCAGGATCACCAATTGCTAAACTCTTAGCAACAGTGTCAGGATTTTCAACTGGAATTACTTCTTTAGAATTATTCTTAAAGGCATCAACAATAGGTGCACAGCCATGTGGTTGTGCTGCAATCATATGCATATTTGATACATCCCCAAGTAGTGAAACAGTTTGTAATTCTTCAAATCCTTTACAAATTGCATTAAGCATTGCACCACTTCCTACAGGTACAATTAATTGATCAGGTACTTGCCAATCAAGTTGTTCTGCAACTTCATATGAAAATGTTTTAGAACCTTCAACGTAATGTGAACGCATGTTAATGTTAACTACACCAATTCCTTTACTGTCACCGATTTGAGCTGCAATTCTATTTGCATCATCATAAGTTCCATCAACTGCAATGTAATTTGCACCATAGGATAATGCCTGTGCAATTTTTGCTATTTCAATATTACTTGGTGCAAATACATGACATGGTAATCCAGCTCTTGCGGCATGTGCTGCAGTTGCAGAAGCTAAATTACCAGTGGATGCACATCCAACTGCAGTTAAACCAAGTTCTTTTGCTTTTGAAATTGCAACACCAGCTGGTCTGTCTTTAAATGAGAATGTCGGATTAACAGAATCATTTTTTATGTATAAATTATTTAATCCCAATTTTTTTCCAAGATTCTCTGCTTTGACAAGAGGGGTCATTCCAGCATCAATACTTACGATATTTGATTTATTTTCAATTGGGAGTAATTCAAAATATCTCCAATACGTTTGTTCACGATTAGCAAACATATCTTTTGTTATAGTTGGAAAATCATACTTTACATCTAATGGACCAAAACAGTCATCACAAACATATTTGAAGGCAGTTTCATACTCCTTTTTACATTCCCTACATTGAAGTGAAGTTCTAGTCAAGATCAATTCTTCCTTTAATTAGATAATAAAAAATCCTAATATTAAATTAAGTATTACTTAACTTTATTCTAAATTAATATAATAAAAATATAGTATAAAATCATTATAAAATCAACATAAAAGTGAGAAAAATACGAAATTATAAGAAAAATTTAATTAAATGAAAATCAAGTAAAGTTTTTACTGATTTGTACAAAAAAGATTTTGTGAATAATAAAATAATAATTGTCATATCTGTAGTTATAACAATTGGAATAATTGTATTTAGTTTAACACAAATTGATGAAAATAAAACTTCATCTAAATTTGAAGGAACAGATGAAATTAGCAGTATGTTAAAAAAAATAGAAGAAGATAAAATTAAGAATGATGAATCAGATTCTCCCTATGTACCAGCTAAGAGAGATTGGCCGAGTTCTGGACCAATTAAGATAGATCGAAGTCAATATGTTTTAGGAGAAAAAGTTTTCATCAACTTTGATGAAATGAATGAAAATGTTAGAGGTAAATTAATAATTTCAAAAATTACTAATTTTACTCATGGACAGATATACAAAACAATAGATTTTAGAGGTGGGGAATCACAACAGAACGTGTATTTTGGAATTTATCCCTCTTTATCAAGACAATTTTGTACAGCAGATGACTTGGTGGGAAATTGGGAAGTAATCTTTGAAGGAGTTAATTTAGAAAGCATACAATTCAAAATAATAGACGAAATGATTCCTGGAATGGATTATTCATTTGAATCGGTATGCTAAATTATTTTAATTCGTGATGAAAACAAACTTTTTCGCCAGTATGACAAGCTGGACCGGATGGTTCAACCAAATAGATTATTGCATCAAAATCACAGTCAACTAAAATTTCTTTAATTTTTTGTGTATTGCCAGATTCTTCACCTTTCATCCAAAGTTTATTTCTTGAACGGCTCCAAAACCATGACTTGCCAGTTTTTTTTGCAAGTTCTAAAGATTCCTTATTAGAATAAGCCAAAGTCAAAACATCTTTTGAATTTGCATCTTGAACAATTACAGGCACAATTCCACCACTTTTTTCAAAATCAATTTCATCAATAGATTTGTTCATACCCATATCTAAAGATAATTGGTTATAATCTTACAGGTATTTTTTTATCTTTTAGAAAAGATTTGACGCCTTGAACACCATGAGAATCATAGTGAAATATTGAGGCTGCAAGTGCAGCATCAACATTTGATTTTTCAAATATTTCTACCATATCATCCGGTTTTCCACATCCGCCAGAAGCAATTACAGGAATAGAGGCGTTTTCAACAATAGATTTTGTTAACAATACATCATATCCATTTTTTGTTCCATCAGCATCAATACTAGTTAGTAAAATTTCTCCAGCACCTAATTTTTCAGCTTCTTTGGCCCAGTTAATGACATCAATTCCAGTTCCTTGTTTTCCACCATAAATGAAAACTTCAAACCAGAATTCTTTTCCATTTTCTGAAAATACATTTACATTTTCTTTAATCTCAAAATTTCTTTTTGCATCAATTGCCACTACAACACATTGTCTACCAAACAATGTCATTAATTCAGTAACAAGTACAGGAGTCTTAATTGCACTTGTATTAACTCCAACTTTATCAGCTCCATTAAGTAAAATGTTTCTTGCGTCATCAACTGATTTGACTCCACCACCAACAGTGAATGGAATATTAATTACAGAAGCAACTTTTCTAACTAATTCCTTGATTGTTTCTCGTTGTTCATTTGAAGCAGTAATATCAAGAAATACAAGCTCATCAGCACCTTCATTACTATATTTAGCAGCTAGCTCAACTGGATCACCAGCATCTTTTATGGATTCAAAATTTAGGCCTTTGACAACTCTACCATTTTTTACATCCAAACAGGGGATTATTCTTTTAGTTAAAGTCATGATAATTTTTTTGTCTCCTCAATACTAATTTTATTTTCATAAAGTGCCTTTCCTAAAATAACTCCCCAAGCATTTTTCTCTTTTACTTTAGGAATGTCATCAACATTAGAAATTCCACCGCTTGCAATCACATTTGCCTTATCCAAACTGCATGCTTCCTCTAAAAATTCCAAATCTGGTCCTTCCAAAGTACCATCACGATTAACATTTGTTAAAAGAAATTCGGTAAATCCGACACCTAAAAATTCATTCATTGAATCAATTAATGAAATATCAGTATTGCTTTGCCATCCATGTGTAACAATAATGCCATCTTTGTGATCTACGGAAATTACAAGTTTGTCTGAACCAAGTTTAATCAGTAACTTTTGTAATAATTCAGGTTCTTTGAATGCCATTGTTCCGATAACAACTCTATCTACAATTTTTAGTGCTTCAAGAATTAATGATTCAGAACGTAGTCCACCTGCTATTTCTACTGGAACAGACACTGATGAAACAATTTTTTTGATTAATTCAAAGTTAGAACCCAATCCCAAAGTAGCATCTAAATCTACTAGATGAATCATATCAGCTCCAGATTCTTCCCATTTTTTGGCAATACCAATTGGATCATCACTATAAACGGTTTTTTGGTTTGGATCACCCTTGTAGAGTCTAACTACTTGTCCATTCATTAAATCAATTGCGGGAATCACTTTCATTTTTTACACACATTAAGAAAATTCTGGATCATTATTTTTCCAACATCGCCTGATTTTTCAGGATGAAATTGAGTTCCAAAGAAATTATTTTTTTCAACAACTGCTGGAACTTTAACACCATAATCAGATTCAGCAGTAATCACATCATCAGATTTTGGTTTAGCACGATAAGAGTGAACAAAATAAACCCATGAACCATCATCTACACCTTCCAGAATGGTTCCAGATTTTTTAATTTCTAAATTATTCCATCCCATATGTGGAACTTTCATAGTAGATGGTAAAACTACTATTTCACCATCAATAACATTAAATCCTTTTTCAACTCCCTCCTCACTTTTTTCAAAAAACATTTCCATGCCCAAACATATGCCTAAAACAGGAGTATCTTCCTTTACATAATCATGAAATTTTGTTTTTGAATTTTCATTAATACTCTGTATTGCAGGATCAAAATTTCCAACTCCAGGTAATAATAATCCGGAATAAATATTGCTTTTATCAAAAGAAGTAATTACATCAACTGAGGCACCAGCTTGTTCAAGACTATTTTTAAGGCTGAAAATATTTCCAGCGCCATAATCAAAAATTGCTAAATTTACCATTACATTGAACCTTTTGTACTTGGAATTCCTTTTTGTTTTTTATCATATGATGATGCAGATCTAAATGCAACTGCAAGGGATTTGATTGCAGATTCAACTTTGTGGTGATCATTGTCTCCATACTTGACAGTAAGGTGGATACAGCTATTCAAATTTTGAAGTAGTGATTGGAAAAAGTGTTCTAAATCTTCTTTAGATACATTTTCAATTTTGCTTCGTTTAATGGATAGAGTCAATTTTGAGAAGGGTCGTTTTACAAGATCAATAGATGCTTCAGCTAAAGATTCATCCATAGGAACAGAAGCATAGCTAAATCTAGTAATTCCTTTTCTAGAACCTAGTGCTTTATCAATTGCCTGACCAATTGTTATTGCAGTATCTTCAATTAAGTGGTGTTCAATGCCATCATTAGATTTTGCATTTACTTTAAGATCCATCATACCATGTTTTCCAAATGATGTGATTAGGTGATCAACAAAATTAATTCCAGTTTTGATACTAGTATTTCCTTGTCCATCAAGATTGACAGATACAGAAATAGTAGTTTCTTTTGTACTTCGATTTACTGATGCTTTTCTTTGAGCCATGTTTGTCACAGATTATCTGATAGATTTATTCTAAATTTAATACCTTTGGTAGCAAATTAATCGAATCAAGAACTAAAATAGCCTCATTTTGTTCAAATAATTGCAATTTTTCCTCAGGATTTTTACTTGTTCCAATAATTCCACAAAAGGTTGTTTTATTACCCAAAATTGTGGCTTTTTTAGCCATAATAAAATCCTCCATAGAGTCACCAACATACAAACAGGATTTGCTATTCATACCAGTGATAGATTTTACAAGTGATTGAGGATTAGGTTTTGCAAGTTCTCTTGGTTCATCTTCTAAAAACATTGAATTTTGCAAGTCAAATTTTTCAAGCAGATTTTTTAACGAATACTTAACAGATTCTTTTCCCCTTCCAGTAACCATTGAAATTTGATTATGAAATTTATTTTCTAATTTATCAGATAAATCATTATTAAAAATTACAATATCATTTTCAATTAAACCAGATTCAGAAAATTTTGATATATTTTTAAATAATTTTAAATAAAGTTCTGGTCCATAAAATAATTGATCAAATATTTGATATAAAATATTGTCCTTGTGTGAACCAGGATAAGATAGTTGTTCAATAATTTCAGATATGTCAACCTGATTTTTTATGAAAGTCTCAACAGATTTGATTCCTGTTGAATCAGAATTTTTTATTACAAGATTAATAAATTCTGTTTGATCTTTTTTTAATTTTTTTGCAGCAACAATTGAAAGAATTGCGGCATAAGTCAAGTCAACTTCATCATTAAAACCGCCAGTGGATTTGAAACCATCAATAATTTTAAAATCTATTTGAATTGAATCACTAATTTTTGCTAAAGTTTCTAAAACATATTTTGCTGTTTTAACTATTGTTTGATCATATGAATTTGTAATATCAACTAGTACACCATCACAATCAAAAATTATACTGTCAAATTTGGTGGGATCAAATGAATCATCAACATAGATACCTTTTGATTTTTGTGTTAGAGTCATCCCAAATAATCACGAATAGCCAATAAGAATTTTGAATTCATTTCCTTTGTTCCAATTGTGACTCTAAGACATCCATCATGATTTCCTATTTTACCCAATTTTCTAATAGAAATTCCTTGTTCAGATAATGCTGAATATACTCGCTTGTAGGAGCTATGTGCATCAAATAGTACAAAATTAGCCTTGGAATCAAAGACTTCAAAGGCATCAAATTTTTGCAATGTTTCAATAATTCTTTGCCTCTCAGTTTTGATGATTTTTACTGCATTTTCCATCAAATTCACTTTTTCTAAGGCTAAAATTCCAGATTCAATTGTTATTGTACTAAGAGGGTATGGGTATTGTAAAACATTTAGAAATGCATCAGTAAATTTTTTGTTTGCAACAAAATAACCCAACCGTAGACCGGCCATTCCAAAAGACTTGGACAAGGTTCTAACTACAATTAAATTATTTTGAGTTTTAACTAAGCTAGAAAGAGAATAATCAGAAAATTCACCGTATGCTTCATCAATGATTATCATACCTTCAAAAGATTTGATTAATTTTTTAATCTCTATTTTAGAAAATTGAAAGCCAGTTGGATTATTTGGGGAATCAAGATATAGAATATCAGCGTTTTTTGATTCTTTGATGAATTCTTCAACGTCTAATTTCATTTCATTAGAAAATGGAATTCTGATTAGTGGAATTGAATATAATTTACATCGCTCCTCAAAAAAACCAAAAGTTGGATTTGATGTAAGAACTTTAGTTTGTTTTGATGCAAAGTTAGATAGAATTAAATCTAAAATTTGATCAGAACCATTTCCAATCCCAATCATAGATGAAGGTACTTTTACAAACTTGGAAATCATTTGAATTAGTCTTTCAACCCCTCCAAGAGGATATTCCCTTACATCAGAATTTTTTCTAGCTCCTGATACAATATCATTTTGAAATTGTTTTGATAAAACATAATTTTCATTTGAATCAAGTTTTAGAGAATTTTCATTTAATTCTGGTTTTTGGTATCCACCAATTGAAGAAAATTCTTTTACTTTGGAATCAAACCAGTTTTTTTTCATTGCAATCTACCTCTTACTGCCTCATAATGATTAGGTAATCCTTCTGCAGAAGTTAATGTGTCAAGGTGTTTTGAAATTTTAGACAATGAAGTTTTTGAGGCAATTACCTCTGTATTGATTTTAATAAAATCAATTACAGATAGTGAACCACGAATTTTTCCAAAGCCGTTTGTAGGAAGTATGTGATTTGAGCCTAGCAAGTAATCACTTGCAGAGGATGGAGAGTAATTACCAAGTAAAACTAATCCAGAAGAAGTGATTTTTGAGGACATTGATTTTGCAGTTTTAGTCATAATTTGTAGGTGTTCAGGAGCCAAATAATTAATTAAATTTATCATATCAGAATTATTTTTACAAACAGCAATAAATCCATTTTTAGATAAACTAGATTTTACTAAATCCTGTCTTTGAATTGTTGGCAATAATTTTGAAATTATTTGATTTACAAGTTTTGCAGTTTTTTCAGAATTTGTAATTAAATAACAAAAAGTATCACTACTATGTTCTGCTTGTGAAATTAAATCAAGCGCTATGTATTCAGGATTAGCTGAATTATCTGCAATAATTCCTAATTCAGTAGGACCCGCAAGCATATCGATTCCAGTATTGTCACTAACTAATGATTTTGCTAATGTAACAAATGCACCACCAGGTCCAACAATTTTATCAACTTTTGAAATTGATTTTGTACCAAAAGATAAAGCAGCAATTGCTTGTACACCACCAGTCTTATAGATTTCAGTAGCACCACAAATATCTGCAGCTACAATTGTTAGTGGATCAATTTTACCATTAGAATTTGGAGGAGATACAACTACTATTCTTTTAACACCAGCAACTTTTGCAGGAATAACAGACATAATCACAGAGCTAGGGTATCTTGCAAGACCACCGGGAATATAACAACCAGTACTTTGAATAGGAATAAATTTTTTTAATATTTGAACTCCATCTTGATTAATTTTTTTATTCTTGAAAATATTTTTAATTACAGATTCAGTTTTTTCAACCTTGTTTTTTGATAACTTTAATGCGGTAATTTCGTTTTTTGATACCCTAGAGTATGCATTTTTAATTTCACTCTTAGAAACTCGTAAATTAGAAATAGCTGCACCAGTAAATTTTTTTTCATATTTTTTTACTGAGGAATCACCATTTTTTTGAACATTTTTTATTATAGTTTCAACTATAGTTTTGTTTTTTTGAGCCTGTTTTGGAATGATCTTTGCAACAAATTGTTCAACATTTGTTACTTTATGGATTTTCATCAATTTTCTTCGTCGCGTTTAATTTCTTCTAGTTCTAATATTTGACGAGGTTCATGAACAACTAATCCTTGAGCAATTTTTCTCAATTTAGGAACAAGTTTGTGAAATTCTTCTTTTTTAATTACAGTATTAACTCCAAACCAACCATCTTCACTAAGAGGACTAATTGTAGGTCTCTTTAAAGAAGGCATTTGAGATAAAAGTTTTTTCAGATTTTTTTCTTCAACATTAAGATAGATGTGTAAATATTTTCTTCCATTTACTGCACCTCTCATTAGAGTAATAATATCAAAAATCTTTTCACGTTTTTTTGGATCTTTTAATGATTTTTTATTAATTATCAAATGTGCAGTGGAAGTCAATACTTCATCAACAATTTTTAATTTATTTTGTTTTAGAGTTGTTCCGGTTTCAGTTACATCCATGATTGCATCCACATCCTCTGGAGGTTTTGCTTCTGTTGCTCCAAATGATAAATGAATTTGAACATCTTTGTTATTTCCTAATCTCATCCAGGGTGTAACAATTAATGGATCTTTTTTACCATAATATTTTTGATAGGACTTTAAACTTTTGATAAATTTTGAAGCTGTTGTCAAATATTCAGAGGATATTCTTAGAGTTTTTTTCTTTTTACCATAATCAGCAATCATAGAATCAAGATTTTTGTAACTATATTTGTCAGGAAACGCAATTACAAGTCTAATTTTTCCATATTCTAAATCAAGAATAGGTTCAACGTCAGAATTTGTTTCACCAACCCAATCTTTTCCAGTTATTCCAACATCATACAATCCTTCAGAAACTAGAGTTGGTATTTCTTGTGGACGTAGCATTTTCATAGTAATTGTAGGATCGTCTAGGTAAACGCGATAAGTTCTACTTTTTCTATTTACTTTTGTCCAAGATTTCTCAAGAAGCTTGAATGTAGCATCTTCTAAACTTCCTTTAGGTATTGCAAATTTCACATCAGACATTTTCATTAGTTTTCACTTTTTAGCTATATAATAGGATGTTTAAATTTGATGAAGCAATTCTTTAGCTTTATCAAGTGAAATTGAATTAGCTTGAACCATTTTTTCAACAATAGGATCAATTTGTTCAGGAGTAGCACCTGCTGCTGCTGCTAGATTTCGTGCATGTAGCCTCATGTGACCCTTTTGAATTCCTTCTGTAGAAAGAGCTCTAATTGCACTATAATTTTGTGCCAATCCTGTTGCAGTCATTACACATGCAAGTTCTTGAGCAGATTCCACGTTGAGAATTTTTGCACAAATTTTAGCTACTGGATGGACGTTAGCAATTCCGCCAACAATACCAACAGAAAGTGGGATTTCTAAAATGCCAACCAAATTACCATCATCGTCTTTACTCCATTTACTTAGTGAACGATATTTTCCTGAAATTGCAGCATATGCATTTGCAGCAGCTTCAATTGCTCTACTATCTTGACCAACAGCATTTGCTACTGAAATAATTCCATTCATAATTCCTTTATTATGAGTAACTGCACGATAGACATCATTATCTGCAAATTCATATGCTAAAATGATATTATCTACAACAGCCTCACCACCTACAGATTCTTTTTCAAAAATAGCTTTTGCTTTTACCATACGTCTAGTTGAATAATTTGATAAAATTCTAAGTAATGCTTTTCCTCCTGTAATTTTTTCTATAAGAGGTGAAACTGCTTCACACATTGTATTTGTAACATTTGCACCCATGGCATCCCCAACATCAATTAACAATTCTACAATTAACATACTACCAGATGGCGTATCAATTTCTTTACACATGATTTCTTTTGCACCCTTATTCATTTTTGACAAAGTATTACTCTTTGAATTTGCTAATTTTAAAATTTCATTAGTTTGTTCATTAATTTTTTTGATTGCAATATTTGCATCAGTATTCAAAATTTGGATTTGGCCAATACTATACGATTCATCTGCAGTCACTTCAAATCCTCCTTTAATTCGTGCAATTTTAGCACCTTTTGATGCAGCTGCAATTACAGAGGGTTCCTCAATAACCATGGGAACCACGTAATCTTTGTTATTAATTTTAAAATTTGTTGCAACACCCAAAGGCAATGAAAAAGTTCCAATTGCATTTTCTATCATTTTATCAGCTTTATCAAAAGAAATTCCACCATTCATGTTTTCCAAGGTAATTAATTCATCTTCAGATAGATTTGCAAAATTTCCAATTATTTTTAATCTATCTTTTCGAGATTTTTCAAAAAATTTGGAAATAGATGAATCAGGCATTTTATTTCAATATCCTCAATAATCTATCATCCAATCTATCTGGAAAACCTTTTCCATCAGTATTTGAAGTAATTACATAGATACTACCGTCTGGACCTTCAACTACATCACGAATTCTTCCATTTCCGCTAAGAATTGATTTTTGAGAGCTTAATCCTTCTTCAAAATCAACTTGGTAAAGATTAGAAGCTCGCATCGAAGCCAAGATAAATTTGGATTCAAAATTTATTTTGTCTCCAGAATAAAATAAAATTCCTCCAGGCTCTATGCTAGGATCATAACATAAGATTGCATTTTCAAAATCATCACTTCCAGAACATTGTTGTTCAGGCCAGCCATAATTTTTTCCAGATTTTATTAGATTTATTTCATCATTTTTTTCAGGTCCAAATTCTGCAACATACAAATTATTTTGATCATCCCAAGTCATTCCCTGTGTATGTCTATGTCCTAATGAATAAACTGGTGAATTTGTAAATGGATTATCACTTGGAATTGTACCATCATCATTCAATCTTAAGATTTTTCCTGCTAAGGAATTGATATCTTGGGGCAAATGTGAATCATCTGAAACAGTACCTGTTCCAACATATAATTTTCCATCAGGTCCAAATTTTAGAAAACCACCATTATAGAATGAGGAACCAGGAATTTTATCAATTATTATTTCAACATCTTTTAACTTGTTATTTTCTTCAGTAATTCTCAAAACTTTATTCCACAAATTTCCATTTTCTTCATATGTCAAAAAGACATATAGAAAATTATTATTAGAAAAATTTGGATGTACTGCGATTCCCAATAGACCTCCATCAAATACATTAGGTGTGCGAAATGTAGCTAAAGGTGATTCCAATAATTGATCGTTTTCAATTACTCTAATCGTACCACCTTTTTCAGTTACAAAAATTCTATTATCGTAAACAGCTATTGCACGAGGCTTATCAAGATTTTCAGCTAAAATCATTACAGAGTCATTTTCCGAATATGAATTTGGTTTTGGTAATGGAATTGATGTTTCATTATCTGAAGAAGTTAAAACAAATATTGAAAATAAAATAGCACCGCTAATTGCAGCGATTTGAATTTTTTTATTCATAAAAAATTATCTTTTAAAATCCTATTAATTACTTTCAAAGATTGGATAAAGCGTATATACCGTTGAACTTTATTTAGGTTCAGCGGGGTGGGGAAGCCAGGTCATCCCGGCGGGCTCATAACCCGCAGTTCAGTAGTTCAAATCTACTCCCCGCTACTTATTTTTCATAAACACAAAACCAAGATTGAGAATTATCAAAGGCAATAGTTTTGTTAATTTTTCCAGTTCTCTGTGAAGGTCGTGTTAAGTGTCTATGAGCAGAAATTTTAGGAATATACAATTGTTTTTTGATTTTTCTAGGAATTTCTATGGTTGTTTTTTTCAAATTTTTAGCACCACATTTTATACATTGAAATCCTTGATTACGGCCTTTTGATTTCATTTTTTTATCACATTTTTTACAAATTGGATTAGTTTTTGATAGATTTTTTTCGAGAGAGATGATTTTGATAAATTCAAGATTAATTATTCGTGGAAAATTTTTTGATGCTTTTCTAACTCCTCCACCAACTGAAATTTTATCACCAATTATCAGATTAGAAGCAATTGTAGAAATTCCTGTTTCCTTATACACAGCACACCAAAATTCATGATTTTTAGAAGTGACTGTAAAAAAGACATGTCCACCTTTTGCGATTTTTGGTGTATTGGAAACAATTCCAATTAATGTCCCAGATGCATAAGGCTTCATAGTTTTAGAATTTAATTCATTTTTTAAATGATCACCAGTGCCTTGATTAGATTTGAAAATCATGTATCCATCTAATTTTTCATTACTTTGTAGAATTTTAGTTGCAGTAACCAACGAATTTACGTTCTCACCTCTTACTCCATAAAAAACAGGATCAGGTCCATGAGGCATAATTAAAACTCGGCTTTTTTTTGTATCAAAACTATTGAATGTATATGGAAAAGTATTCTCTTGCATTTTTTTTACACTATCTGCAGAAATTATTCTTTCTTTCCCAAACTTTCTTTTTTTTCTATAACTTAATAATTCTAAAGTATGATCAGAAAAATCATAACCAATTGCACTAATTGCACCAATTAATCCCTGACCATTACCTTCATAGTAAAAATCAAGATTATTTTTTTTGACAAATTTTTTAGCATTATTTCGATTAATTAATTGCCATAAAGCTAAATTACTAAATTTTGTAAATTCAGAAGGAATTGAATCACTTTCAAAAAATACCAAACCAGGATTAGCACCATTTTTGGTATCAGAATATTTTGAAACTAAATTTTTAATCTGTTTTTTTATTTTTGAAGGCTGATTGGTCTTAATTTTTAAAGAAACAGCTCCATTTCCACGAGTTTTCCATGGAATATTAGGATTAAATCTAATTAATTTTGGAAAATCAAGAAATTCTGTTTTTTGTTTTTGTAGTAAATCAACAATTTTGTAGGCTAGAAAAGTAGTACACATTCCAGTAGGAGAATCAGTATCATCAAATCCAATATTTAAAACAGATTCGGTATCCACAACTTATCTAATTAATTCATACATTTTTAGTTGTTGAAAATTACAGTTGGTTTAAATTAATAACATAATATTCGAAGCTAAATTGATTATAATTGATGAAGCAAGAATTTTCAAAGAAATAGAAGAAAAACAACCGGCTTCAGTTTCATTAAACGGTCCAGATGGAATGTTACCACAAGTACAAGATATGGCTATGAAAATAACAGAAAAATATGAAATTCCAGCATATGTTCTAGCAGATACCACATGGGGAACTTGTGATTTGAATACTACAGGATCAAAAATATTAGGAGCAGATATCCAATTCAATATAGGACATACGATTAATACAGAATCATTAGAAAAAAATTTAGTTTTAATTGATGCATTTGACGATGTGGGATTTGAAGGCGTTGCAGAAAAATGTACAAAATTGTTAAAAGGAAAATTAATTTCGCTTGTCACAGATAGTCAACATCTACATCAAATGGATAAAGTTGAAAAAATTCTAACAAAAAATGGAATTAATGTTAAAATTGGAAAAGGTAAAGGACAGTTAAACGATGGTCAGGTATTTGGTTGTGAATTCTATCCAGCAACAGAATTAAAAAAAGAAGTAGATGCCTATGTATTTTTAGGTCAAAGTAATTTTCATGCAGCAGGTATTGCATTATCAACAAATTTACCAACTTTTGTATTAGATCCATATTTTAATGAAGTAAGAGAGGTAACTGATTTTGCACGTTCTCTAAAAAAGAAAGCAACACTTGCAATTTTCAAAGCGGCTGAAGCAAAATCTTTTGGAATAATAATTGGATTAAAAGAAGGACAATTATCAAAAGTATTTGGATTAAAATTTAAAAAAGAATTAGAAAAGGAAGGTAAAAGGGTTCAGTTATTTGCATTGACTGATATTACAAATGAACGATTGAATAACCTTAGAGGAATAGATGCATTTATTCAAGTTGCATGCCCCAGAATTTCCACAGATAATCAATTTGACAAACCAGTATTGTCAACACCGCAAGCAAATGCACTTTTGAAAGTTTTACGAAAAGAAAGTATTGATGAATATCTAGAAATCCCACATTGGCTATAATTAAGAAATTAAATTTTGAAATTTAGGGTTTTCAGATAAATTTGCAAATGATTTTGATTTTTTAGCTTTAATTTTAAATTGGACACCCTGAAAAATAGCACGCTCAAGTAAATTTAATGCGTTATCAAAGTTAGACAACATAGAAAGACTAGACGCTTTATCAAAAAGAACATCCCCATTATTTGGATAATCCTCTAAAATTTTATCACAGCAAGAAATTGATTCATGAAATTTTTTTAAAGAAAATAAAATTCTCTCTTTATGATATAAAACAATATTATACTTGGGATTATTTTCTAAGATTTCATCACAACAAGATAATGCTTCAATTAAATTTCCTTGTTTTCGAAGTGATGAGATAATGTTAGTAAGTACGGATAAATCATTTGGGGATATTTCTAACGCAATTTTATAACATTTCATAGCATTAGTGAAATCTTTGAGTTTACTTAATGCATATCCTTTATTATTTAATGAACTAACATTTTTTGGATCTTCATCTAGTATTTTATCATAATATGTAATTGCCTGTTGGAATTTTTTTTGTAAAAATAATCGATTACCTTCATCTAATAATGAATTTATTTTAGGATCTGTCATAATTAATCTAAATTAGGTTTTATCAAAATTTTTCCAAAGAGTCCTTTACCCTTTAGCATTTTATTATGAGCCTCAACGGCATTTTCCAAAGAGTAAACTGAATCAATAATAGATTTGATTTTACCCTTTGACATCCAATAAAAGCACTCTTCTAATTCAGATCTAGTACCTTGAGTTGAACCTAAAATATTAATTCCTTTGAAGAAAATATGTCTTAAATCAGTTTTAGCGTTGTATCCAGTTGTAGCACCTGTTGTGACAATAGTTCCACCGTAATTTAACAAAGTCAATTCCTTATTCCAGTGAGAACCACCAATATGTTCAAAAATTACATCTATACTTGGAACACCACCATAGGGTTTTGGAATTTTTTTAGCAATTGATCTTACTTCCTTATGCCAATCATCTTTTCTATGATCAACTGCATAGTCTGCTCCAAGTTCTAGACATTTTTCTAATTTGTCTGGACTAGCGGTTGCAATAACTGTACAACCAAATAATTTTGCAATTTGAATTCCAAAACTTCCAACACCAGAACTTCCACCCATAATTAGAACTAATTGTCCTGGTTGAATCTTTGCTCTTCCAACTAACATATGCCATGAAGTTAGTAATGTCATTGATGCAGCTGCTGCGTCATCATATGAAACTCCTTCAGGAATTTTCAATACGTTAACTTCAGGTAAATGTGTATATTCACAATATCCACCCCATAGAGGACCAGTTTCAAAACCCCAAATTGTTCTTTTTTTACAATCAAATTCTCGTCCATCTGTACATGCCTTACAAACTCTGCATGACATATTGCCATGAGAAACAACTCTGTCTCCAACTTTGATATTTTTTACATCATTTCCTACAGCTGTAACAATACCTGCTGCGTCAGTTCCAGAAATGTGAGGTAATGGTATTGCCAAAGGCTTACCCCTCATTCCCCAAATATCATCATAATTACATGCAGCAGAAATTACTTTGAAAATTACTTCATTAGAACGTGGTTCAGGAATAGGAAGATTTTTGATTTTTAGAATTTTAGAAAAATCATCATCAGTTGTATATTCATCATATACTAATGCCCTCATGATTACTCTCTAATTTTTCCAGATATATGATTTATCAAGATCTTTTGTACCAAAAACAATTATAATCATAGGAAGAAAAATTAGATTATGTCAGATAATTCAGTTTTTCCCGGTGATAAAATAGCATCAATTGAAGAATACGAGGCTGGAAATAACACGTTTGATGATGGAGATATGGTAAGAGCAGCCGCAGTAGGGGAGAAAAATATGGATAAAGAAACACGAGTAGTTGACATCAATCATCCAAAATTATTATCAGTTCCAAAAGTTGGAGATGTAATTATCGGCACAGTTGCAGCTGTAATGTCGTCAATGATTGCAGTCACAATTGATTACATTAATGGAAATCCAACTACTTCAAAAGTAGAATGTATTTGTGGTACACGAAATATGAGAATAAGAAATGTAGCACTTGTTAATGATATTGCATCATTGAAGATTGTTGCTCATCTAAATGGAACAATTCATGCAGTAATGAATGAACCAGATTTAGGAATTATGTTTACAAAATGTAGAAAATGTGTAGGAAAAGTTGTTTCCAAGTCTTCAGATGCAATAAAATGTACAGATTGCGGATGGATTGATGAAAGAAAACTTTCTTCAAATTTTGGAAAAAGCAATTTCGTAAAATTGAGAGAGTAAAAAAATGACTAGTGTATCGTTCCAAGGTGAACGAGGCGCATATAGTGAAGCCGCAGCAAAATCTTTTTTTGATCATGATATTGAAACAATTCCATTACCAACATTTTCAGAAATTTTGCAAAACACCTCTAAGGATATTTCAGAATTTTCAATTTTACCTGTTGAGAATTCTTTGGAAGGAAGTGTTGGAGAAAGTTATGATTTGTTAAATTCAACAGATCTAAATGTTACTGGGGAAACATATCATAGAATAGAACACTGTTTAATCGGATTAGGTAATTTAGAAGAAGTTGATACAGTGTATTCACATCCACAAGCGTTAGGTCAATGCAGAGAATTTATTGAAAAATTTAAAATGAAAACAATTCCTACTTACGATACTGCAGGCAGTGTAAAAATTATCAAAGAATTGAAAGAAAGAAATTGTGCATGTATAGCAAGTAAAGAAGCTGCAGAAATTTCTAACATATCAATAATTCAAGAAAATATTGCCAATAATCTGAATAACTATACAAGATTTCTAATATTATCAAAAACAGAGACTCAAGAAACAGAAAATGACAAGACTTCAATAATTTTTTCCATAAAGCATGAGCCTGGTTCACTATTTAGAATAATTGAAAATTTTAACAAAAATAATGTTAATTTGACAAAAATAGAATCAAGACCAACTAAAACCAATTCATGGGAATATAATTTCTATGTAGATTTTGAAGGACATCAAAAAAATAGTAAGATTTTAGAAATGCTGGATGAAATTAAAAAAGAAACACTTTTCATGAAAATTTTAGGTTCTTATCCTTCTGCAAAAATAAACTAGAAACCTTTTGGTTTTCTTAATGTAAAACCTAAACTAAATCCAAGAATTATTACTCCAGATGTAATAACCATAAAGTCAAATGTGATTCCAAATGGATTAGGTGTTTGATTAGTATTTGCGATAATTTCTAATTCACTTGCACCCGTATTTTGAACTACAATTATGGTTTGACCTTCTGTAACGTGAGTCCAATCCAAAACTAATTCTTTTTTGTAAGATGTATTTGGAATAGTTAATCCTTCACCAGGACTAGTAAGTTTAACATCAAAATCATCACCGACTATTTTCATATACTGTGGTGCATCTTTAGGTGCAGGAATAGAAAAAGAAGCATTATCTCCAGAACCAATTACAAAATTTTCATTCATAGAAACTGTCGAAGCGCCTAAAGTATCAACTAAAGAATAACCTCCCAACCCAATAATTAAACCACCTACAATCATACCAATGAGGGTTCTTGTTGCAAGCATAATAAAATGACCTTATGTACTGCTTAAAAAATTATCTACATTAAAGAAACATCATGAGGCTGACTTTCTGCAAATCCAGCTCTTGACATTTTGATAAATTCTGCATTTGTTTGCATTTGAGGAATTGTATGTGCACCACAATAACTTAAACCTGAGCGAACTCCACCAGTTAATTGTTTTAAAATATCTACAACAGTTCCTTTGTATGGAACCATAGCTTCAACTCCTTCTGCAACATAATCATTTAGATCGTCATCAAATGATGTTGAGCCTGTTTCTTTAGATTTTCTTCCAATTGATGCTGCTAAAGATGCCATTCCACGATATACTTTGAAACGCTTACCATTCTTTGTTAGGACGGTTCCTGGAGATTCGTCAGTTCCACCTAACATACTTCCAACCATAACAGTTGAAGCACCAGCTGCTAATGCTTTTGTAGCATCACCAGAAGTTCTAGTACCTCCATCAGAAATAATTGGAATTCCATAATCACGTCCTATTTTTGCACAATCCATTACAGCAGTCAATTGTGGAACTCCTGAACCAGTAATTACTCTTGTAATGCAAATTGAGCCTGAGCCAACCCCAACTTTTACTGCATCAACACCTGCTTTCATTAAATCTTCAGCTCCTTGAGCAGTTGCAATATTTCCTGCAATTAATTCACAATCAGGAAATGCTTTTTTGATATGTTTTACAGTACTAATTGCATTTTCACTATGACCATGAGCAATATCAACAACCAAAGTATCAGCTCCTGCTTCTAAAAGAGATTCACTTCTTTCTAAAAAGTCACCTTTTACTCCAACTGCAGCTCCAACCAAAGGTCGACCTTTACTATCTTTTGATGCATTTGGATAATCAGCATTATTTGTAATGTCTTTACTGGTAATCAAACCTTTCACCAATCCTGAATCGTCAATAAGAGGTAATTTCTCAATTCTATGTTTGTGTAAAAGTTCTTTTGCATCATCAATTGATACACCAGCTTTTGCGGTGATTACGTCTTTAGTCATTACATCTTGAATAAGGTTTTTAGAATTTGCAAATAGTAAATCCCTTTCAGTTACAATACCAATTAATTTTGAGTTATCATCAACAACTAATAATCCAGAAATATCTTGATTTTCAGCATAATCTAATGCATCTTCAATTGTTTTATCTCCAGTTATTGAATAAGGATTCTCGATAATGACACTTCCAGATCGTTTAACTTTAAGAACTTCATCAGCTTGTTCTTCAATTGTTAAAAACCTGTGAATAATTCCAATTCCACCTGCACGAGCAATAGCGACTGCCATAGATGATTCAGTTACAGTATCCATATTTGCACTAACAAATGGTATGTTTAGAGAGATATTTCGAGATAGTTGAGTGGTTAGATTAGTTTGAGTTCTACTAGTAATATCTGAATATTTGGGTACAAGAAGAACGTCGTCAAATGTTAATCCTTCTTTAAATTCCAATGAAACCTTGTTTCAAAAGTTAAAAATTGATTATAAGCCTTTGCGTTATTTTGATAATTTTGTAGCTATTGTAATAGCATCTCGAGTAGCCTTTACGTTATGAGTACGTATGATATTGGCTCCATTTAAAACACATATTGCTTCTGCAGTAATAGATCCAAATAATCGATCAGAAGGATTTTCTTTTTCTAAAAGATTACCAATTAGAGATTTATTTGAAACTGAAATTAAAATAGGGTATTTCATTTTAAAGGAATTAAGATTTTTGATAATAGAAAGATCCCTTTCCACCCAGTCTGTTTTAATTTTTGTAAAAAATTTACCTTTTCCTGTTTTTCTAAAAAAGCCAATTGCTGGATCTAGTACAATTTTTTTATCTGGTATATGACAATCTTTTGCAATTTTTAAACTACTTTTAAAAAGTTTTTTTGTAGAATTAATTGAATTTCCCAATATTATTTTTGAATCATATGCACATAAAATTAACGAAGGTTGAAATTTAGAAATTACATCTTTCATATTTTTGTCGTATTTTAATCCTGAAATATCATTAATTATTTCGACATCATTTTCTAAAGCAATTTTAGCTACACTAGATCTACAAGTATCGACAGATATTGGAAGATTGGTAGTATTTTGTATGATTTTAATTGCATCAAGAACTCTTTTAGATTCTACTTTTTCAGAAATCATGGTTGACAAATAAGGTGCTGTGGACATTCCACCTACATCAATAAAATCTGCACCGTCATTTTCCATTTGGATAACAACATTTTTGATTTTTGAGCGAGTAGTATTAATGGATTTTTTATAAAATGATTCAGGACTAGTGTTCAAAATTCCCATTATTCTAACAGGGTTTTGTCCTCCAACAGAAATATTTGCAATTTTTGCCATATAGTTTATCAAAACCTCATACAATTTGAGTTATATGATGATTTTAGGTTGGAAAACAAGATATCTATCAATTTTAAAAGAATTGAAATATTCTGAAAAAAAAGATAAGGAATCAACCATAATACTTGACTCTATTTTAAAAAAAACAAAGAATATAGAAAAAGTTGAAAAATTAATTCAAGGAAATACAGTATTTGTTATAGGTTCTGGACCATCATTATCATTTGCAATCCCTGAATTAAAGAAATTTAAAAAATCTATAAAAATTGCAGCTGATAGTTCTTTAAAACCATTAATAGACAATGGGATAATTCCAGACATCATTGTAACAGATTTAGATGGAGATGAAAATGCTATCAAAAAAATTTCAAAGAAAAAATCAATTTTTGTAGTTCATGCACATGGAGACAATATTGAAAAATTACAAATGGTAAAAAAAATTAAAAATTGTATTGGGACAACTCAAACAGAACCATTTAATAAAATTCAAAATTTCGGAGGATTTACAGATGGAGACAGAGGTGTTTTTTTAGCAAGTTATTTTGATGCAAAAAAAATTATTCTTTTTGGAATGGATTTTGGAACGCGAATAGGTAAATTTTCTAATACAAAAAAATCTGACAGAAAAATAAAATTAAAGAAATTGAAAATAGCCAAAGATCTTTTAATTTGGTTATCATCGATCACAAAATCAGAGTTATTTACTACATCGATGCCAATTAAAGGATTTAAAAAAATACCATACAAAGACTTGGATATCATAATTACCTAGAATGCATTTATACCCATTACTGATTAATTAGATTATGAAATTTTCTGAAGAACAAGTAAAAGAAATAGTTGCTCTAAGAGAAGATCTAATGAGACAAGTGGATAAACATCAGGAAGGAATAGAGATGTTAGAGAAAAATATTGTAGTATTAGATGGATTTCTAAAAGATTCTAGTTTTGTTAAGGCATCTAAATTAGATACAAAAGTTGAGCCTAAAGAAGAGATCAAAATACCAAATCCAGTAGAAAAATCAAAACCAGTAGAAAATTCAATTCCAATTAAAAGAGGAAATGATGGAAAAATCATTGCCAATGCATATGTGACACCAGAACAAGTTTCAATTATTTTAGATGAACAAATTTTGATTAATGCAGATACACCACCTTTCAAATCATTCTTTTTAGATAGAATAATTGGAGAGATGAAGAAAAAAGATTTTGTGGAAGCAGAAAATGGAAAAATCCAAAAAGAATCAATTATTGATTACATTATTAATAAAAATGGGACTGATATAAGAGAAATAATAATTAAAAATTATAGAGAAAAACAAAGAGTAACAGAATTAATCAATACAGCAGGATGGTCATTAACTAGGATGTTGGAAAATATTAGTAAGTGATTGTATGGATAAAATTTTAGTTTTAGACTTTGGTTCACAGTATAGTCATTTAATTTGTAGAAGAATTAGAGAGTTTTCCGTTTATGCAGAATTAGTACCATTTGATATTAGTTATGAAGAAATACAAAAACACAATCCAAAAGGAATAATTTTTTCAGGAGGACCATCAAGTGTTTATAGTTCAGAAGCTCCAGTACCAGAAAATAAAATTTTTGAGATGGATTTACCGCTTTTAGGAATTTGTTACGGACATCAATTAATTGTAGATAAATTTGGAGGTAAAGTAAAAAGAGCCAACAAAGAATATGGCTCTTCACTTTTAACAATAGATAATGATAGTGATTTGTTAAATGGTATTGGTGAATCGGTTCGTGCATGGATGAGTCATGGTGATGAAGCAGAAGAAATACCATCAGGATTCAAAATTATTGGGCATACTGAAGGGGCTAAAGCTGCAGCAATTGCATCAGATGAAAAATCAGTATACGGAATTCAATTTCATCCAGAGGTAGTGCACACAGAACAAGGTACTGAAATTCTCAAGAATTTTGTTCTAAAAGTTTGTAAAGCAAAACAAGAATGGACAATGGAAGGTTTTATCGATTCAGCAATAGAAAAAATTTCAAAAATTGATGGAAATGTATTATGTGGTGTTAGTGGAGGTATAGACTCTACAGTAGTAGCACTGTTAATTGACAAAGCCATTGGAGATAGACTCAAGTGTGTTTTTGTCAACAATGGTTTGTTAAGATTAAATGAAGAGAAAGAAGTGGAAGAGATGTTCAAAGATAATTTTAAAGTGAATTTTACATCAGTTGATGCAGGAAATCAATTCCTTGAAAAATTAAAAGGAGTAGAAGATCCGGAACTAAAAAGAAAAATTGTAGGTGAAGAATTTATTCATGTTTTTACAAATTTTGCTGAAAAAGAGGGTCCATTCAAATGGTTAGCACAAGGAACTTTGTATCCAGATGTAATTGAAAGTGGAGTTTCAAAAGGTCCAGCAGATGTAATTAAATCACATCATAATGTTGGAGGATTACCAGATTGGTTAAATTTAGAAATTTTGGAACCATTAAGAGAATTATACAAAGATGAAGTAAGACAAATTGCTAAAATTTTAGGTGTTCCTGAAAAACTTTTCATGAGACATCCATTTCCAGGTCCAGGATTATCAGTTAGAATTATGGGAGAAATTACTCAGACAAAATTACAGATTTCAAAGATTGCTAGTAAAATAGTTGAAGAGGAGTTAATGGAATCTGGATTCTATACAAAAGTTTGGCAGGCATATGCAGCAGTGGGAGATGATAAGGCTGTAGGAGTAGTTGGAGATGAGAGAAAATATGGAAACATAGTTATGATTAGAGTGGTAGATTCTATTGACGCAATGACTGCTGATTGGACTAGACTGCCACATGGAGTATTAGAAAAAATGAGTAATAGAATTACTAATGAAATTGAGGATGTTACTTGGGTGACATATACAATTTCAAGCAAACCACCAGCAACAATTGAGCCACAATAAGTGATATATTATGAATTATGAAAAAATCTGCGATGAAATTTTAGAGTTGAGTCAGAATATCAGATATGCAGCAGTTTATGATTATGGTGAATTACATGATAAAATAAAACCAGGTGTAAAATCTCACTTATCAAGAGAAGAAACTGAAACATCATTATCACAAGCAATTTACCGTTGGTCAACAAGAAAAAAAACTGCGGATAAAATTGGAACACCAATTTTTGCATTAGCAAAATATGAAAAAATTTACAGAATTACGATACCTATAGGAGGAGCAGGATTAATTTTGATTACTACAGAAATAGATGTAGATGTTAATCAAATTGTAGACAAGACTCTTGAAATTAGAAATTCACATATTGAAAATTAGTGATAAAAATGGATTTTCATGTCTTTGACACATATGTAAAAGCAAATGATGGTCATACAATGCACTTTGATGTGATTACTGATAAAAAAAATAATGAAGAAGCAATTGGGTTTGCAAAAGAATGGTTAAGATCAATTAATGAAAATGATTCCATAGTAACTAGTGAAGAGTGTAAATTTTGTCATTCAGAATCAGTTTCAGAAGATATAGAGATTGAGATTATGACAAACGGTTATTTTATTGTAGAAATGGAAGGATGTCCACAATAATTAATCCAAAAGTGCAGCTCCAAATACACCTGAAGAATCACCAAGTTTATTTTTCAAAATTGGTGTTTCAACAATATCTGAAAATACTTTTGAATATATGGAATTTTTTCCTTCATCGTACAAAAAATCAATATTTGATAAACCTCCACCAAGAATAATTGCATCAGGATCTAAGATATCAATAACATTTGCAAGACCGTAACCAAAATTTTCTAAAAATTCATTTTTCCAAGATTTACCAATTTTAGAATCTAAATTATCTATTATTTCAGGCATAGATTGAGTTAATCCAGTTAGTTGATTCCAACGTTTTTCTAAAGAAGGTCCACTCAGATATGTCTCCACACACCCTGATTTTCCACAGTAACAAGAATTTCCATTTTGATGTAAAGTATGATGACCCCATTCACCTGCAATATTGGTTCTTCCACAATGAAGGGAATCACGAATTACAATTCCACCACCTACACCAGTACCTAAAATTACACCAAAGACAAAATCAAATCCAATCCCAGCACCCATTTTGGATTCAGATAAAGCAAAACAATTTGCATCATTTTCAATAGAAATATTTTTTTTTAATTTATTTTCAAGATCTTTTTTTAATGATTTACCAATCAAACATTGAGTATTACTATTTTTGATAAGACCGCTATTTTTTGAAATTGCACCAGGACAACAAACTCCAATAGAAAAATTAGAAATATTTTGAGATACCTCATTTACCAAATTAACAATATTTTGAATAATTTTTTCATAATTATCTTTAGGCGTAGGAACTCTTTTTCTTTCTAAAATATTCAGGGATTCATCCAAAACAATAATTTCAGTTTTAGTACCGCCTAAATCAATACCAATTTTGTGCAATAATAATTTATGATTACTAGTAGGATTAAGTTTTAACTAAATTTATCCCATTGGAGGCATGCCGCCACCGCCACCTGGACCACCAGATATGGCAATAACATCATCAATTCTTAGTATCATGCATGCTGCTTCAGTTGCAGATTTGATGATTTGTTCTTTAACTGCAATTGGTTCTACAACATTAATTGCCATCATATCAGCAATTTTTGTATTTTTTGCATCAATACCTGTCCATTTTTGACCTTGGTTTTGTTTTGATCTTAAAGTGGCCATAGTGTCAATAGGGTCCATTCCTGCATTTTCGGCAATTGTTAATGGTATGATTTCTAATGCTTCAGCATATTTCTTAATTGCAAGTTGTTCTCTTCCATCAAAATTATCAGCCCAGTCTTTTAGTTGTGCTGCTGCAAATGATTCAGGAGCTCCTCCACCTGCAACAATTTCTGGTTTTTCAATTACATCTTTTACTACCATTAGTGAATCATGAATAGAACGGTCAACCTCATCTATTACTCTTTGAGTTCCTCCGCGAATTAGCAATGTAACGGATTGTGGATGTTTACAACCTTCAATGAATACCCATTTATCAGATTCAACTTTCTTTTGGTGAGCCAAATCTGCAGATCCAAGATCTTTTTCAGTTAAATCATCTAAATTACTAATTACACGTCCATCAGTAGCTTTTGAAAGTTTTATCATATCACTTTCTTTAACACGACGAATTGCCATGATGCCGTGCTTTGCAAGATAATGTTGTGCAATATCGTCAATTCCTTTTTGACAAATCAAAACATTGGCTCCAACATCATGTAATTTATCAACCATAGTTTTGAGCATTCTGTTTTCTTCTTCTAAGAACATTTGCATTTGAGTTGGATCAGTAATTCTAATTTCTGCACTCATTTCAGTTTTTTCAATTTCTAATGCAGAGTTTATCAATGCGATACTTGCCTTATCAATTCTAGTTGGCATTCCACTGTGAACAATTTCTTTATCTAAAACAATTCCTTTGATAATTTGTGTATCTTCGATTGAACCACCTGGTTTCTTTTCAACTTTAATATTTTCAAGATCAACAAAATATTCATCTCCTTTTTTGGTTGCAATGCTAAGAATTGCATCTACTACAATTTTTGATAAGCTACTACTATCTTCAGAAATTAATTTTGATTGCATACTTGTTGAAGCAATTTTTAGAAGTGATGCTTTGTCATCAGGTTCTACTTTTTTAGATAATTGTGAATAAATTTCAAGAACTTTTTCAGATGCTGCTTGAAAACCTTCAATAATAGTTGATGAATGAACATCTTTTTTCAAAAGATCTTCTGCTCTTGCTAATAATGCACCACCAAAAACTACAGAAGAAGTTGTTCCATCGCCTACTTCATTATCTACTGTTTTAGAAATCTCAACTATCATTTTGGCTGCTGGATGTTGAACATCAATTTCTTTGAGAATTGTTGCACCATCATTTGTAATTGTAACGTCACCTAAGGAATCTACTAGCATTTTATCAAGGCCACGAGGTCCAAGACTACTTTTAACTAATTCTGCAACTAGTTTTGCTGCAGCAATATTGTTTTGTTGTGCATCTTTACCTTTTTGTTGTAATGCACTTTCTTTAAGAACTAGTACAGGTCCATTTGGTCCTTGTTGAATTGATGCCATTTAGTTTCATTTTCGATTCTCAAAATCCCCCTTTTTAACATTGCCTAATTGATAGGCGAAATATAAGATCGTTTTTTAACATCAACAATTCCACCTGAAAGAATTCTTACAGAAGGTAGTGCTAGAAACGGCAAGAATAGAGGGATCAGATGAGGTCTTGCAAATTTACAACCTAAATCCACTATAGAATTATTGATCTGTTCAAAATTAGATGAAACAGTCTCAAAAGAGTCAGTCGAAACTATTCCTGCAAATTGTAAGGGTAAAGAGGCAAGAATTTTTCCAGATTTAACGACAACTAATCCACCTTGATTTTTGATTAAATGATTTGATGCAATTGCCATATCTGAATCATTAGAACCTAGTACAATCAAATCATTTTCATGAAAACTCCATGTTGAAGCAAATGCACCAATTTCAGCACCAAAATTTTCAAGAAATCCTATAGAGTGTTGACTTGTTCCATGAATTCTGTCAAATGCTGCAATTTTCCAAATATCTTTGTCTATTGATGCAGAAACAAAGCCATCCTTACAACTAAGCTCTGATTCACCTAATTTAGTAATAATTTCATTTAACATAAAAATTGTATTTGCTTTAACATGATCTTTTTTAGATTTAATTAGAAAATCATTTTTAGAGAATTTTTTTAGTTTAACAGTTTTTTTAATCCATTGAGAAATTACATTTCTTCTAATACGGGATACAAATGAACCATTTGAAACAACTAATTTTCCTCCAACAAAAACATGTTTTGGTTTAAATGATGTTAGATTATCAAAAACCAAAATATCAGCTAATTTTCCAGGTGCAATTCCCCCAAGGTCTTTTCCCATATTATAATAATCAAAATTATTTTTTGATGCCATCGTAACAGCATCTATAGGTTCTAAACCGAGTTCGATAGATTCTCTTATACAATAATCAATATGACCAAATTTAGAAATATCTAAGGGATCAAGACCATCAGAACAAAACATTAATCGATTACGGTATGTACCATGAGATAAAATATGTGGAATAATTTCTTTTAGATCACGGCGAATAGAACCTTCTCTAATCATTACCCACATCCCCAATCGTAATCTTTCTAATACTTGTTCAAAGTTAATTGGTTCATGACAAGAAAGAATTCCAGATGAAATATACGCATTAAGTTTTTTTCCACTTGCACCAGCAGTATGTCCATTGATAATACAATCATGTTCTAACATTGTTGAAAGCGATTTCATTGTTTTTGGTTCACGTGAAGTTACTTTAGTCCATGAAAAAACTTCACCCATTCCTATTACATGAGGATGTTTAATTGCAGATTTTTCTTGAGATAAAGTTAGAGATTTACTATTACTAAATTTGGCATCAACAGGAAGTCCTCCAGGAACTGTTTGAAATATTCTAATAGGTAAATTTTCACCTAATTTAAGAAATTCTTGAAAGCCTTTGTTGCCAGCTACACTTACAATATCAATAGGATCTGAAAAAAGAGAAGTTACACCACAAAGAAGAGCTTGTTTTGCAAATTCAGAAGGTAACACAAATTGATCAATATGTAAATGAGGATCTGCAAATCCAGGACTGACAAATTTATTTTTGATATCAATAATCTTAGTTTTCGGTCCTACAGTATGATTAGCATCTGGACCAACATATGCAATGCGATCATTAATTATTGCGATCTGAGTGTTTGGAATTATTTCTCTAGTGTAAACTGACAATAAGTTACAGTTTGTTAAGACCAGATTTGCTTTCTTTTCACCCATGGCAACAGAATTTAGAGAGTCAATTGAGACAGCTAGGCTTGAATCCATAATTTTGAATAAAATTTATGACTATTATAGGTTCAATGCTTAAATTACGGTTGAGAAGGTTTTGTTGATATGAACATTCCAAAGGTGATCAGAAAGTATTGTGCAAAATGTAAAACACATACTGACCAAAAGGTCTCCATTTACAAAGCTGGAAAGAGACGCGGTTCTGCTAGAGGTGAACGTCGTCACGCTGAACGTAAACAAGGTTATGGTGGACAAAAATTCCCAAAACTTGCAAAACCAGCTAAAGTTACTAAGAAAGTTACTCCTATTATGACATGTACTGTTTGTAAAAAGAAATACAATAAAACAGGTGTAAGAATTAAGAAATTTGAGTTGGTAGCAGCATGAAGAAAGATCACATTGGAGTTCCAAAACCATCAAGTAAGTTTCAAAAAGTTAATTGTGAAGAATGCGGTGAATTACAAATAATATATTCGCATGCATCAACAATTATCGCATGTAATTCATGTGGCAATACAATTTCAGAGCCAACTGGTTCTAAAGCAAAAATTAACGGAAAAGTTTCAGGTAGCGCCGAGTAATTCGTAATCTTCTTTTGTATTTAGATTTAATGCAATTCTTTTGTCATCAATGATAATATAATTTTCATGTAAATTTTGTGATGAATTAATTTTATTTGCATTAATTAATGAAATTCCAGTGTAATTACATTTCTGATTATCATGATTAACAAAATAATTGGATTCCAATCCTAGAGAAATTAAAAATTTGTTGGTTACTAAAATACTAGTCCAAGTTTTTTTCGGATCATAATTGCTAACAATTTTTTTTATTATTTCATTGTCTAAAAGAGGTAAATCGCCTGAAGTTACTAAAACAGAATCATTAATTGATTGAAGTACTAATGTTAAATCTTCAACATATCCAATTCCATTAGTATTAAAAATTTCAATATTATTTTCTTCTAATAATTTTTTTGTTTTTGGAGAATTAGAACTAGTTAAAGCTAAAATTTTTGAAAAACAATTTGATTCTTTTAAAGAATCAACTACATGAAAAATTACTGGTTTTTTATATTCAAGTAATAATTTTTCATTATCTAAATTCATTCTAGTGCCCTTACCACCGGCCATAATCAAACCAATCATAATGATACAAATACCATCAATGATGCTAAACGAGTTAATTCATTTGTAGAACCAAGAACATCTCCAGTAATACCACCAAAACTACGCGTAGAAATTCCTAAAATAATAAGAGTGACAACAAAAGTGACTGCAAGCATTACGAGTCCAGTTGTTTCACCAAGTAAAGCAACAGGAATAATCATAATTAGAAATGCTAGCATCAATTTTTTCTTATCCTTCATAGTTTGAATGAAGGATGAATTCGAGCCTACTGATGCAGAATTTCCCAAACTTGCCAATAAAACCATAGAGAATTTTGCTAAAATTTCACTAATCAAAATTGCCTTAAACAAATCAAATCCAGTTGTAAGTGAAATTGTAACAACTAATCCAATAAGATACAAAACAAGCGAGACAACTCCCGCAGAACCTGTAGAAAGATCCTTCATTGCGTTAAGTTTTTTCTCTTTAGTTCCTTTTACCATTAAACCATCAGCAAAATCAGCTAAACCATCAGCATGATGAATTCCTGTTAAAATTGCAATAGATGTAACTACAAGAAAACTAACTAGTATTGGATCCAAAAGAAAAGATAAACCAAAACCAAAACCACCAACTAAAATACCAATTATTATTCCTACAACAGGAAAGAGATACATGTATTTTGCAGTTTCATCTAATGTTGAATTCGATGATGGTATAATAGTTAAAAAAGAAAAAACTGAACCAATTTCTTTAAACATAAAGCCACCATCCAAGTATAGATAAAACAAAAATTATTGGAATAGTAATAATTCCAAAGAAAAGAATTGATGTCAACTTCATAATTTTAATTGCAGATAAAACATGATCCTTTGTTAGTATAATTTCCCCATCACCTAGCTTGTAATGATTGATTTTTTCAAATTTAGTTTCTAAAGCACCAGCTAATGCAGCCATCGGATATCCAGCATTAGGACTTTCAGTTTTTTTACCATCTCGAATCATTACTTTGTAAGAATTTTTCCAATTATTTTGTAAAATAGCTGCTGAAATAACCATAATTAATCCTGTAAGTCGAGATGGAATATAGTTTAAGATTGTATCACATTTAGCTGTAAACCATCCTAAATTTTTAAAAATATCATTTTTGTATCCAACCATTGAATCTGCAGTATTGATAATTCTATAGACAAATGCACCAAATAAACCAAAAAAGGCATAGTAAAACATTGGTCCAGTAATCCCATCAACAGTATTTTCACTAATACTTTCAAGTACGCCTGAAAGTACGTGGTTTTTGTCCAATTTTGTGGTATTTCGTTTTACAATCATTGACAAATAATTTCTAGCTAAATCGAGATCATTACTCTCCAATGAATCTAGTACACTAATTGCATGTTTTTCCATTCCACGAATTGCAATAGTTGTTTTGAGCAATAATGCACCTATGACTACTGATAAAATTAATGAAATGTAATCAACAGAAATCAAAGAGATTCCAAAATTTAGACCAGACAACAATAAAATGACTACACTAGAAATAATCATTATCATTATCATGCCTCCAATTTTTTCAAATGTTGAGTTTTGATTTTTTGTAATAGTAGTTAATTTTGCAATGAATGTTCCTATCCAAGCTGTTGGATGATAACGGTTTTTAGGATCTCCAAATTTCAAATCAAGTAATATTGCAAAACCAATGATAGCGATTGACTCAATAATCATTGTAACATTTTCTCAATTGAATTAATATCAATATTTGATTTAACAATTTTTGATAATTTGTTCAGTTCGTTATCAATTTTTTGTATATTTTTTTTATTCCAAACAATATCTTTAGGATTTGAATTAAGAGAATCCTCTTCAGGTAAGTTAAGTGGGATTAATGGAATTGTTCCAATTACAGGAACCTGTGTAATGGTTTTTAATTTTTTAAAACCAGGTTTTAAAACATCAATGTCTCCACGAAATTTATTAAAAATAAAGCCTTTAACTAATTTTTGATATTTTTTTTCAATGAGAGCCATTGTTCCAGCTAAACTTGCAAAAGAACCTCCTTTATCAATGTCAGTTACTAACAACACATTTGCATTTGCTTTTTTAGCCATTTTCATATTTGCAATATCATATTTTTGTAAATTAATTTCTGCAGGTGAACCTGCACCTTCCATAATTACCAAATCAAAATCTTTTTGTAAAGTCTTTAAAGATTTTGAGGCTAATTTCATACCTTCAGAATTTACAAACTTTTCATAGTATTCTTTTGCATGCATTTTTTTAAATCGCTTGCCATTCAAATAAACAACACTAGAATAATTTCCAACTGGTTTTAATAAAATTGGATTCAAATCTGGTGTAATATTACAACGTGCACCAAAAGCTTGAATCACTTGAGCACGAGAAATTTCAAAATCTGGTGTAATATATCCAAAATTAGACATATTTTGAGATTTGAATGGAGCAACTCGATAGCCTTTGTCTGAGAAGATTCTACACAAGGCAGCAACTAATGTTGTTTTTCCAGCACCTGAAGAAGTTCCTTGAATCATTAATGATTTCATTTAATCTTCTCCAATGCAGAAACTAATTTGACATTATCTTTATGGGATTTTACTGCTATTCGAATATAATGTTCATCTAATCCTCTAAAATTTTTACAATCACGAATTAAAATTTTATTTTTTAATAATTTTGTTTGTAATTTTGTCGAATTATATTTTGTTTTAATTAAAATAAAATTAGTCGAAGATGGAATACATTCAAATCCGTTAATAGAAGAAATTGAATTATTCAAATATTTTAATTCTTTTTTAATTATTAAATTAGATTTATTGATATGAGATTTATTTTTAATTACTTCATTTGCAGCATCTTGTGCCAAAGAATTTACACTCCATGGGATTTTTATTTTTTGTAAGATTTTAATTATTTCTTTAGAACCACAAGCATATCCAATTCTTATTCCAGGCAAACCAAATGATTTAGTTAAAGATCTTAGGATGAAAAGATTATCATATTTTTTTACATATGATATTACAGATTCATTGGAATCAGGAACTAATTCAATAAAACATTCATCAATGAAAACTAAAGTTTTTAATTTTTTTGCTTTAAGAATTATAGACAATAATTCTTTTTTTGATAGTAATTCTCCAGTAGGATTGTTAGGATTACATAAAAAAATGCATCCATTTTTTGGAATTTGTGAAATAAATGAATCTATGTCAGTAGACAGATTTAATGATTTAAAATATGAAATTTTACAGTCATTTAGTTTGACTGCTGTTTCATATTCTTGAAATGTTGGAACGTGAATTAATACTTTAGTTGTTTTTGATAAAAATGCATAACAAAAATTATAGAGGATTTCAATTGCACCATTTCCAACAATAATATTTGATTTAGATAAATGAGTATATTTTTCTAAACTTGAAATTACAGTTTCTGAATATGGATCTGGATAAAATTGAACTTTATCCAAATTTTTTTTAATTATTGATTTTACGGAATTTGGAATTCCTAAAGGAGTAATATTTGAACTAAAATCAATAATTATCTGATCGCTATTTTTTGAAGGAATTTTTCCTCCATGAATTACAGGAGAATGTCTACGAATAGATGATTTTGTGTTTATTTTCACAGTTCAAAATAGAATTGGCTAATTTAGTATGTTTTGGTAATTCTATAAACGATTATTAATTGAAACAGATCTATTTTCACATTATGGAGAAGAAAAAAGTTGCAATTATAGGGGTTACAGGTTCAGTAGGTCAAGAATTTGTACAATCATTAAATGATCATCCATGGTTTGAGGTGACTCAAATTGCAGCTTCAGAACGTTCTGCAGGTAAAAATTATCTTGAGGCTATTAGAAATGAAGGAGGAATTATCATGTGGGATGTAGGCGGAGAAATCCCAGAATATATCAAATCAATGACGGTTAAGAAAGTGGACGAATTAGATACATCACAATTAGACTTGGTATTCTCAGCAGTAGAATCACAAGCTGCAATAGACATTGAGACTAAAATGGCAGCAGAATTACCAGTAGTTTCAACTAGCTCTGCATATAGATACGAAGATGATGTTCCAATTCTCATTCCAGGAATTAACGATGAACAAACTGAATTATTAGAGACTCAAAAGAAAAATCGTAACTGGAAAGGATTTGTGGCACCACTACCAAATTGTACCACTACAGGATTAGCAATTACACTAAAACCACTACTTGAACAATATGGAGCAAAAAAAGTTATGATGACTTCAATGCAAGCAATTTCTGGTGGAGGAAAATCAGGTGTTTCAGCAATGGGAATTACAGATAACATTTTACCATATATTCCAAAAGAAGAAGGAAAAGTTAGATTAGAAACGAGAAAAATTTTAGGAAAACTAGTTGATGGTAAAATCATAGATGCAGATATTAGAATTAGTTGTACTTGCACTAGAGTTCCAGTAATTGATGGTCATACTGAATCAGTTTTTGTAGAAACAACAAAAGAAATTGATCCTTCAAAAGCTAAAGAAACTTACAATCAAAGTAACAAAGACATCTCAGTATTAGGATTACCTTCTGCTCCTAAAGATTACTATGCATTTCACGAAGATCCAACAAGGCCACAACCTAGAATGGAAAGAACTGTAGGTGATGGAATGACTACAACAATTGGAAGAGTTGAAAAAGAAGAATTATTTGATAATGGTTTGAAATACATGCTATTTTCACACAACAAGAAAATGGGTTCTGCAAAAGGAGCTGTTCTTTTAGCAGAAATGTTATACAAAAAAGGTAAAATTTAGAAATTAATTGTAATTTTTACAATAATAACTTTATAAGAACCAGAAATCCACATCGGTTTAGGTGTTTTAGACGACAAAAGTTGATGATTTAGACTTACAGATATTATCAGAATTATCAAATGATGCTTCAATTTCAGTTCCACGATTATCAAAAAAAATAGATGTTAACTCATCAGTAGTGTATTCAAGAATCAAAAGATTAGTAAAAAGAAAATTGATTGAACGTTTTACCATAGATGTTAATGATGCAGAATTAGGTTATGAAGTAAAAGCATTAACTGGAATTAATATCGATACCAAACAAAGAGATAATGTTATTGAACAATTATTCAAAATTGATGGAGTTAGAGAAGTTGCAGAAGTTACAGGTAGATTTGACATTTTAGTAACAATGTATTCAAGATCATTGGATCAAATGCACAAAATGGTTTCAGAGAAAATTGGAAGGGTTGAAGGAATTCAATCATCAGAGTCATTTATCGAGATGAAATCACGAACGAAAGCAATGCCATATATGCCATCAAATACTGGTGAATAATACATTGCAAGAACAGACAACTGGTTCAAGAGTCGCAGTTTATTATGAATTAACAAAACCAAAAATTTGGTATCTACTGGTATTTACTGCATTTGGTGCAGCATTGACAGCATCAAATATTTACAATATTCCAATTTCAATTGAGACTTGGGCATTAATGTTATTTTCAGTTGCAGCAGGTTCTGCAGCAGCTAATACTTTGACAAACTATCACGATAGAGATATTGATGCAATCATGGAAAGAACAAAAGATAGACCCCTTCCATCAAAGAGAATTTACCCTGCAGTTAAAGCAAGAAATTTTGGATTGGCATTGGCAGGCATATCATTGGTATTGGCTTTTGCAATTTCATTTACTACAACATTAGAGCAAGGAATATGGGCAACAATTTTCATTGCATTTGCATTAGTAAACAACATTATTGTTTATTCATATGTGCTAAAACGAAATTCTAGAACCAATATTATTTTAGGAGGACTATGTGGAGGTTCGCCTCCAATGATTGGTTGGGTAGCAGTAACTATGTCAGATTTATGGACAATGGGTCTTGCAATGGCTGGATTAGTGTTTATTTGGATTCCAATGCATATTTGGGCTTTAACATTACATTTCAAAGAAGATTATAACAAAGTAAATGTTCCAATGTTAACTGCAGTACAATCAGAAAAAACATCAGCAAGAGCTATTGCATTATCAACAGTTGTCATGGTATTATTTTCAATTGCACCATTTTTCATCACAACTGAAAATGGTGAAAATATGGTAGGTGATGTTTATTTGTGGACTGCAATTGCATCAGGAGCACTAATGTTAGGATTATCAGTTTGGGTTACAGTAAAACCAATGGAGACAGCTGCATGGACATTGTTTAAGTTTTCAAGTCCATATTTGGCTGTATTATTTATTGCATTAATGGTAGACTCTGCATTATAAGATACTGTCATTATTGTCTAAGCTATTGAGATCCTTTGTAATTTTATAATGATCTTTAACCAAATTTTCAACTTCAGTTTTTAATTCTGGAGAATTCCATTCAGATTTAATTAAAGAGGATAATTTGGCAACAATATTCCATTGTAATGTATTTTGTTCATCTATTAATTTTAGAAATTCTTTTCCTTTTTCATCATCATTCATAATTTTTCAATGAATTACAGCGATAAAAAAGTTAGTAAGGTAATTACATTATTTCAAAGTTTTATTAACAAATACCATTAATTTTTGATATTGCAGTGCAGTATTTCAGAATGTAAAGAAAAAGCCATACAAACTGTTAAAATTAGTTTTAAAGAGAATAGAAATTTGTGTAAAAAGCATTTGAAAATATTTGTAAATAAGGATGAAAAATATGTTCCAACTTTTTCTAAGGCCTCAAAATTCTAATTTTGTGCAATAATGAAATTTAATTATGACTAAAATTTTTGTAATATTATGACTAAAGCAATAGTTTTGGGTGGTTCTCGTGGGATTGGAAAAGCAATTTCAGATTCTTTAAAAACAATAGATATTGATGTTTTTGCAACTTCTCAAAAAGATATCGATACATCAAATTTGAATAGTGTCAAAGAATTTTTGAAAATAAATAATGAAACAGATATCTTAATTCTAAATACCGGAGGTCCAAAACCAAAACCATTTTCAACAGTTACTGAAGAAGATTGGAATAAGTATCACAATCAATTATTTCTAGGATTTGTTACCATATTACAAAATATCAAACTAAATGATGGAGGATACATATTTTTGATTAGCTCAAATGTAATAAAAGAACCAAATGAAAAATTAATTATTTCGTCAGCATATAGAGCAGCATTTTCAGAAGTTTTCAAAGTTTTGAGTAAAGAATATGCTCAAAATAATATTAGTTGTATCAATATTGCACCAGGACCAATTAACACAGATAGAACTCAAGAGCTTATTGAAAATGTAGAGGAATTTGAGAAAACATTACCAATGAAAAGACTTGGAAAACCTGAAGAGATTGGAAATTTTGTGAAAGCAATTATTGAAAACGATATCAAATATCTTTCAGGTGTAACAATAAATTTTGATGGTGCAAACTCAAATTATATATTTTAAATTAGATGAATTGAGAATTTATACAAGCAATTAGGAATTAAATTATGAAAGTAGTTTCAATCAAAGCAAAAGTACCAGTAATAGAAAATCATAAAGAAGAAACTTGTGGAGAAGATGAAATTATTGTCAAATTAAAAGCATGTGGTATTTGTGGTTCAGATATTGGAAATATTTTTGAAAAATCATCAAAACCTACTCATAAAATAGGTCATGAAATTTCAGGAATAGTCTCACAAATTGGTAAAAAAATTAAAGATTATCAAATAGGAGAGAAAATAATTATCAATCATCATTGTCCATGTGAAAATTGTCATTATTGTTTACATGGAAATGAAACAATGTGTGAAAAATTTACTGAAGAAATTAATCCGTGTGGATTAGCAGAAAAATTTAAAATTTCAAATTGGATAATTCAAAAAAAGGGAATTTTTAAAATTCCAGAAAAAATGTCGTTTAATGAAGCAACTCTGATAGAACCTTTAGCATGTTGTTTAAGAGCATGGAAAAAAATTCATGTACAAAGAAATGATTCAATAATGATATTTGGGTTTGGATTAATAGGAATTTTTCATTCAATAATTGCTAAGCAAAATGGACTTAAAACAACAATTGTTGATAATGATGATTTTAGAAAAAAATTTGGAAAAAATGAAAAATTAGGCAAGAATTTTTTAAATTTTAAAAATACAGAATTTAAAAAATATAATGAAAAAATTGATTTATGTATAATTGCAAATCACGATATAACATGCGTTAATGTAGCTGTAAATGTATTAAGAAAAGGTGGAACAATATTATTTTTTGGAGAACCTAGAGAAAATTCAATAATCAAATTAGACATGTCGTTAATTTATTCTAAAGAAATTAAAATAATTACCAGTTATTCTGCTACAAATAATAATTTTTTTGATGCAATGAATTTTATTTCAAAAAATAAAATTAAATTAAAAAAATTTATCACTCATGAATTTAAAATTGAAGATGCAGTAAAAGGTATAAAAATTGCAAAAAAAGGTAAAAAAAGAATTAAAGTGATAATTACTGCAAATAAATAATTTTTATTTAAAAAAATTCTCAATTAACTGTTTTATGTCTATAGCAGATACTATTTTATCAAGATTCGAATTAAATGAAGTTCCAATTAGAGGTAGATTATCATCTGTTGGAATTAATCCATGTGAGCCTTTTATTAACGAAGTATCATGGGATATTTGTTTAGTTTTAAAATCAAAAAATAATTCCAGTGGATCATAACCGGGTTTTCTATGAATATCTACAGAAAATGTGAAATCAGGTGCATATTTGACATCATCCCACCAATAATAATTGAACCATGAATCAGTATTAGCGCATAAAATTAAATTTCCACTTTTTTGATGATTGATTTTTAATTCCTTTTGTAATTTTGAGTCCAAAATTATTCCTAAATTTTTATTTTTTAGAATTTGATAAACCTCATCCTCATAACCAGGATTAATGTAAATATGAGCAATCTGATGATCAACCATTGCAAATGCTTTACTAAATTCATAATCGATGTAATCTTTTCCTTCAATTCTTCTAGTAGAAAGTAATCCAGCTTGTCGTAAGATTAAATTCGGGGAAATAGATTTACTGACTGAATTAAAAGTATACTCAGATAAAATAATAATTTCATATTCATCATTAAATTCTTGATTCAAAAAGAGTGAAAAATCACCCAATAGATTATCTAATTCCATTACACTGTCTTTGAATTCATCACTGTCAGGACCAAATTTTTGAGAAGTGTAGTCAAGGTGTGGAAGATAAATAATCAAAAGATCAGGTTTATGAGTCTCAATAGTTTTTTTTGCTGAATTAATTATCCAAGTACTAGATTGTATCGATGAAAATGGACCCCAATAGGATTTAAGATCAAAATTACCAATAGATTCACTAATTTTTTCATAAAAATTTTCTGGTTTAGAATAACACCACATAATCATTTTATCATCAAGGTGAATAGGTTTTGGAGTGATTACTACATCAGAGTTAGCATAAAGGGAATTTTGTAAAAATAACAATCCAGATTTGAAGTCAGGTAATTTTTTTTTTAATGTATCCCAAATTCTAGGTGAATTTACTAAATCAGATGATTGTTCCCAAAAAGACACATGCTTCAAAATTTGGTCATAGTATCCATTAGATATTATTCCATGTTCAGAAGGATAAGTTCCAGAAAAAATTGATGCTTGAACACTACATGTAACTGCAGGAAAAGAAGGTTTAAACGAAGAAACAGAACCCATTTCTAAAATTTTAGAAATATTTTGAGGTTTTATTTCAGTATATTGTTTTTTTGATAAACCCACAATATCTAAAACAATTAATTTTTTCATAATTAGTATAAAAATTAGATAGAAATAAACCCATTTCAATTATGTTAGATACAATTTTTTTGATATAGCATATGCAGGTAAAATTAGTAACGATACAAAGATAGGAAATTGTAAAGGTACAAAAAATGAAATTATGATAGAATCTAATAAAATAATTAATAGTAATTGAAATGTAATTTGATTTTGAATTTTTTTAAAAAACAAAGAATATAGAGATAAAGAAGAAAATAATCCTAAAAATAGTAATGATTCAAATTGAAAATTATTAACTACGAAAATAGATACACATGCAATAGTAGTAATAATCATAATTTTATTCAATTTTTTATAAATTATTTGATTTGATTTTACTTCATTTTTAGCAAGTATACTAATTCCAAAGACAAAAATTCCTAAAGGGATCAAATATTGAATATATTGAAAAGAAATACCAATAATTGAGAATCCTAATAAAATATTTAACATTCTAATTATTGATAAATTAATAATCCCTAAGAATGAAATAGATTTTAATTTAAAATTATAAAATAATATTGCACATGTTAAAATTAATGAAATAATTAATGAGTCAAATCCAAGAAATGAAGCAGAAATATTTGCCATTATGAGAAAAATGAATCCAATTAATAATGCATTTTTTTTTGAAATTTTTCCTGAAGCTAAAGGCCTTAATGATCTTTCTTTTTTATCAAGATCATAATCAAAATAATCATTAAAAATCATGCCTGAACAAAATAACATGCCTGAAGTAGTAAGAAGATAGGGTAAAAGAAATATTTCAGAATTAAATGTGAATGAAAAAAAGTAACCTACCAAAACATTACTAAATGCTGTAAAAATACCAGGAAGTCTTATCAGTTGTAAATATTCCTTAAACATTTTCAATTAAAGATTTTAGATAGGTCATAGATTCTATTGCTGCATCTTGAGGATTATTTTGATAAGGATAAAGTTCAACCGTAACATATCCAGTATAATTAATAGAATTTAATGAAGTAAAAAATTTTTTAAAATCAATTGCGCCATGACCAGGAATTAAATGATGATGTTTTTTTGAATATGCAATATCTTCTAAATGAATATGCTTGATGTAATCATGTAAATTAATAATTAATTTTTCAGGATCTTCATTTACACAAAAAAAATGTCCGATATCAAAATTTAACCCTAAATATTTTGAATCGAACTTTTCAATAAATCTAACAAATTGACTTGAATTTTCTATTAATAATTCAGGTTCAGGTTCTATAAGTAAATGGACACCCAAATCTTCAGCTAAAGGTAGAACTTCAAGTAAACCCTCTTGAAAAATTTCTAATTCTTTTTCAGATGATTGATTTGTTTTAGGACCACCAGGTTCTGTAGAAACAGATTTTGCACCCAGTAAACTAGCTAAGTATAAACAATTTTTAGTATGATCTATTCTTTTTTGTCTATATGTTTTGGATTCTTCAATCCAAGATGGATGATGAAAATCATCTATAGCAGTCATCATAAATCCATTTAGATTTGAAATAGACATAGAATTTTTTTTAAGAGAATTATGAATTGATTGAATTTTTTCATTGGGAAGAGGAGGAAAAGCATGAGGCACATCACACATAATTTCTATTGAATCATAACCAGCAAAATGAATTGAATCAATACAGTCTTCAATGGAATAATTTCTATATGCATTTGAGCTAAATGCAAGTTTCATTTTATTCAAGAGAACGGTAATTTTTAGATTGTTTAAAAAAAGTATTTGGATTTAAAAACAAAACTTTTTCAATTTCTTTTTCACTGAATCCATTTGAATTCATTTCAAGAGCAGTTTTAGGAACACTTAATGGATCAGATACGCCCCAATCTGCAGAACTATTTATCAAAATTTTATCAGTACCAAATTCTTTTAATATATTTACAGCACGAAAAGGACTTAATTTTGTATTTGGATAAACAGTAATTCCAGAATAAACATCATATGAAAGAGATAATTCAATAGTTTCTTCATTATTATGATCTAAGATTATTCGTGATTGTTCGATTTGTAATTCATCAATTATTTCAAAAGTTTTCTTTGTTCCTTCAAGTTTATTCACATGTGGTGTGTGTATTATAATAGGAATTTTTAGATTATCAGCCAATATCAGTTGTTTTCTAAAAATATCTTCTTCCTGTTTAGTCATTGAATCAAAACCTATTTCACCTAAAGCAATTACATTATCCCTAACAAGAAAATCTTCAATAATTTCTAATGAATCATTTGCAAATTTTTTATTATTTGCTTCTTTTGGGTTAATAGAAATTGCACAATAATGATCAATACCAAATTCAGCAGCCCTATTATGTTCAAAAGTTATAATATATTCCCAATAATCTTTTAAAGTTTCATAAGATGTACGTTCTTGACCTAACCAAAAGGATGGTTCAATTACTGCTTTAATTCCAGATAAGGCCATTTTTTGATAATCATCAGTAGTTCTAGAATACATGTGGATATGAGGATCAATGAATTTCAATTTATTTGATTAAATTTTTTAAATAATTAAAAGCCTTTGACGCGGCATCTTCAGGAGATTGATAATAAGTGTATAATTCTGCAGTAAGAAATCCAGAATAACTAATGTAATTTAAAGAATCATATAATTTTTTGAAATCAATTTCTCCCTCACCGGGCAATAAATGATAATGAATGTTATTTTTACAATCACTAATATGAGTATGAATAATTTTTTTACCAAACTTTTGAATTATATCAGATAGATTTTCTTCATTAACTGCAGCGTGACAGGTATCAAGATTTAATCCAAGATTTTTAAAATCTTTAGAAATTAAATTCCATACTTTATTAGAATTATCTATTAGAAGACCAGGTTCATATTCAATTCCAATTAAAATATTTTTTTTTTCGGCATACTGACTAATTTGAATTAAAGAATCATAAAAAAGATCTAAACATAATTGAGAATTTTTTAAATCTTGAATACCAGATGTGATAGAAATAGATTTACAATTAAGATTTTCAGCAAGATCGATAGATTGTTTAGTGTATTCTAATCTCCATTTTCGAAATTTTTCATTAGTATTTGATAATGATGGTTCAAATTTTTCTCCAGAAAAATTTTTTGACCAACCAAGAACAGTGTTAGAATTAAGATTTGTTACATTTACGTTATTTACAATTAAAGATTGTTTAATTTGAGCAATTTTTTCCATAGTTATAGGTAAAAAAACATGAGGTATGTCTAGAACAATTTCAACCCCATCATATCCAGTTTTTGATATTTTTTCAATGGCATCTAATAAAGTGTAATTAGAAAATGCATTTACACTAAATCCAAGTTTCATTTTATTAATAATCAAAGGTTTTTAACAAATCTTTTTTAATTTTTTCTATTTTTTCAAGTTGAATTATTGAATTGGGTTGTAAGGTTTGCGCAATTTCCCAAATTAAATTCTCTACCTTTGCAATTTTATTATGTTCTTCTTTAGACATAAGAATAATTTGATAATAGTTAGTTAAAAACTAAATTCTTACAATTTATTTTTTAAATTCAACATTTGGTTGATCTGGTTGCCCTGCAATCGCAATTAATCCACCATCACGCAATTGTTGTAATAATTGCATTACCTCTTTTTCAACTTGATTTCTTTGTAAGCCAGTTTGATTAGCAAAAACTTCTACAAGATCTGTTACTTTACGTTGACCATTACAAGATTTCCAGAAATCAACAATTGCCTGATTTACCATAAATCCTTGTTCATGTTCATTAGCTAATACCATTGAACCATCTTCTTGTTGTACTAATTTTCCAACTCCCTGAGGTAAGGCAGTTTCATAATTAATTGGTGCGGGAGTGTTTAATCCTGCAGCTCCCATTTCTTTAATTTTGAGTTTTCCTTCTTCAGTCATTTTATCCATTGTCCATGCAGGTTCCCATACGATCTCAATATTGACATTATTAACACCTGGAACTTTTTTTGCAAATCTTGTTGCATCTGCAACTAAAGTTTCATGTAAAGGACAACCCTGAGTAGTCATCGTCATTTTGATATCTACATCATTATTTTCTTTAACATCAATTCCATAAATCAGTCCCATTTCTACAATGTTTAAAGGAACTTCAGGATCCATACATTGTTTCAAAGATTCTTCGATTGCGTTAGGAGAGACTGTACTCATATTTTATACTAAAATTTGAAAAACAATAAAAACTTTGTATTAATTAGCTTGGAATAATTTTGTTAGAGATTCTTCAAATGGTGCGGTAGCCACGCCTTTTTCAGTAATAATTCCAGCAATTAATTCAGGAGGAGTCATATCAAATGCAGGATTAATTACTCCAATATCATCAGGAGCAGTTTTTTTATCACCAATTCCAGTAACCTCACTTCCTTTTCTCATTTCAATAATTACATCTTCAGCTTTTGTTTCCATGTCTATTGTGGATAATGGAGCTGCAACATAAAATGGAATCCCATGTTGTTTTGCCATTGTTGCTACCTGATATGTTCCAATTTTATTAAAAACATGACCAGTTTTTACAATTCTATCAGCACCAACTACAACTTTGTTTACCAATCCATTTGCCATTGAGTAGCCAACTGCAGTATCAGGAACTAAACTAACATCAAATCCATCATGTTTTAATTCAAATGCAGTCAATCGCGAACCTTGTTGAATTGGTCTTGTTTCAGTTGCAATTACTTTAACATTTTTTCCACTTTCTCTAGTTGCTCTAATAACACCTAATGCAGTTCCATATGCAACAGTAGCTAATGCACCTGCGTTACAATGAGTCATTATAGTATCATTATCATCAAAAAGTACAGAGCCATTTTTCCCCATTGACTTGTTGATTTCAATATCTTCATCAGCCATTTTTTTAGCAGTAGAAATTACTAATTCACGAATTTGTTCTGCAGTTTCTCCAATTTTTGCAACATTCATAATTTTTTCTAATCCCCAACCCAAATTTACGGCAGTTGGTCTAGTTGCAAAAAGGATTTTTCTTGCATCTTCTAAATCAGATAATAATTGTTCTTTTGTAGTTGCTTTACTTTGTAAAGCTGCTAATCCTAATCCAAATGCACCAGAGACACCAATTGCAGGAGCTCCTCTAACTATCAAAGTCTTAATGGCATTTGCAACTTGATTAAAATCATCATATTCTACAAAAATTAATTCGTTAGGGAGTTTTGTTTGTTCGATCATTATTACTTTATTATTTTTCCATTCTACAGTTCGTAAATCAGTTACATTTTCCATACAATATCAAAAAAATAAGGTTTTTAAAAATCAACTGATAGTATTTTGTAGATAGATATTTTATTGTAGATGTTTAATTAAAATAATTGGATATTTCAACAATTCAAAAATATGATACAAAAAAAATGTATGAAACATATGATTTATGGCCAAAAATGGCAAAAAATGAGTATGAAAAACAAATCGCAGATATAGAGTTTGGAGAAATTTCACATGTAGTTTTTGCAGGAATGGGAGGTTCTGGAGCAATTGGAGATATATTTTCAGCAATTTTATCGAAAACAAATATTCATGTTGATGTTGTAAAAGGGTATTTACTTCCACAAACAGTAAATTCAAAAAGTTTGACTGTAATTACTAGTGTTTCAGGAAATACTGAAGAGAGTTTAATTGTTCTAAAACATGCAATGAAATCATCTTCAAAAATTATTGCATTTTCAGGAGGGGGTAAAATGGAAAAATTTTGTTTTGAAAATAAAATTACTCACAAAAAAATTGAAATGAAACATTCTCCTCGTGCATCATTTCCAGCATTTTTATTTGGAATTATTAAAATTTTACAACCATTTTTATTAATTAAGAATGAAGATGTTGAAAATGCAATAAAAAAATTAACAATACAAAATAAAAAAATTTCATCACTTAATTTAACAAAAGAAAATTCTGCAATATCGTTAGCAAAATGGATCGATAAGAGTCCTTTAATTTATTATCCATGGGGTTTGGAACCTGTTGCCATAAGATTTAAAAATTCCTTACAGGAAAATTCAAAAATTCATGCATCTGCAGAAGATATTATTGAAGCATGTCATAATGGAATTGTTTCATGGAAAAAAGAAACAGAATTTAAGCCAATTTTAATTCAAGGTAAAGATGATTATATCAAGACAAAAGAAAGATGGAAAATTATTGAAGAATTTTTTGATCAAAAAGAAATTGAATATTATAAAATTGAATCAGATTACGGAAATATTTTATCAAAATTAATTAATATGATATACTTTTGTGACTATGTTTCAATTTACAAATCAATATTAGATAAGGTAAATCCAAGTCCAGTAGATGCAATTGATTTTATAAAAAATAGGTTATAAGTGAGAATTGAATATATTTTAAACAAGCCTTAATAAATTTTAGATTTTTAAATGGATGGAAATATAGAAATTCATTGAATATGAAATATTTTACATTTATTATTTCAATTGTATTAGTAACTACATTAATTTCCCCAGTATTTAGTGAGGAAAATCCAGCACAAGAATCAGATTATCAATTAATCCAAAATAAAGATTTTCCAATAGTGAAAGATGCAAATTTTGTAGTTGAAGAATATGTTGAAGGATTAGAATGGCCAACTACAATGACTTTTGTGGGAGAAGATATCATAATTTTAGAAAAAAATTCAGGTAATGTTAGATTAATCAAAAATGGAGTATTACAAGATGAACCAATAAAAAAGTTTAATGTGAGTAATATAGCAGAAAGAGGACTACTAGGAGTTATTTCTTCAGAATCGACAGTGTATTTTTTTCTAACAGAAAAAGATCCCATATCAAATTCAGTAATTGGAAATCGTATCTATAAAGCAAATTGGAGTGGAGAAAAATTAGAAGATTTTTCTTTAATAAAGAATCTACCATTTGGAGATAGAGGTGTTCATAATGCAGGAGTGTTTGCAAAAGGATTAGATAATAAAATTTATGCAATTATTGGAGATGCAGACGAAAAAGGAATATTGCAAAATTTTCATACAGGATTTTCAAATAATACAAGTATAATTTTTGATGTTAATTCAAATGATCCATATTATGCAATTGGAATTAGAAATAGTTTTGGAATAGCCATTGATCCAGTTACTGGAGAATTGTGGGATACTGAAAATAATGATAAAATGTTTGATGAAATAAATTTGGTAGAACATAAATTCAACAGTGGATGGGATCCAATTACGGGACCAGCACAATCTAATGAAATAAAAAAGTTACCGCAGTTTAAAGATTACAAATATAGTGATCCAGAATTTAGTTGGGAACTTACAGTATCTCCAACGGCAATAGCATTCCCTTCAAATTTATTATTTAGTAATTATAAAGAATCAGTTTTTGTAGGTGATTTTTTAAACGGATTTATTTATGAATTCAAATTAAATGAAGATAGAACTGGATTTGTTTTTAAAAATCCACAATTGAAAGACTTTGTTGCAAACGGTGGTGATTCTCTAAATGAAATTACATTTGGAATGGGATTTAGAGGAATTACAGATATTGAATTTGGTCCAGATGGTTTTATGTATATTGTATCAATAATTGATGGAAAAATTTATCGAATTTTACCTAACAATATTATTTTAGATAATATATCAAATAACGATTGTAATGCTGAACCATCACCCAGAATAAATTTATCTGGTTGTAATTTAACAGATCTTGATTTTAGTAATGTAGATCTTGCATTTGCAAATTTATCATCAACATATATTGAAAATGTAAACTTTGACAATTCTAGACTAACAAATGTGGATTTTTCAAATTCAAAAATTAGTAACTCCAAATTTAAAAATACAAATTTAGTTAATGTGAATTTAGATAATACTGAAATTCATGATTCAAACTTTGAAAATGCCGAATTAAGATATAGTAGTTTTATGAATTCTAGTATTCATGATTCAAACTTTGAAAAAACAATTATCAGAGGATCAAACTTTGAAAATATTATAATTAAAAATACAAATTTTAGCCAAAGTACACTTTACCATTCAAATTTAAAAAATTCAATAATATTGGATTCAGATTTAATTGAAGTAGATTTACGCTATTCTAAAGTAAATAATGCAAAATGGTCTCAATTAAATTTATCAAAGACGGATTTTTCACATGCAAAAATGATTTCCATGGAAATAGATGAAAGTAATTTACAAAAAGGGATTATGACGTACGTGGATTTTTCAAATTCAAAAATTTCAAATTCTAACTTTAAAGGAAGTATTCCATATAGTTCAAATTTCACGAATACAGAAATAATGAAAAATACAGTAACAGATTCATGCATTGGTGATAATCTTATAAGTAAAATCTTGAATAAAATGTTAAGAGAAATTAGGGAATATAATTCAGAAATTTTAAATCCAATAGAATTTATTTTTGTTCAATTATGTCAACCATAAAAAATTTTTATTAAATTAAATTAATTTTTTCAATTTCTTGTAATAGATTAGAGATATCTGATTTTGATATGGATTTCGGATTGTTATCTAAATGCTTTCTATCTTGATAAATTATTTCAGATGCAAAATCAGAATTTTCATTTAGATGAATTCTTTCAAAATTTAATTTTTGGATTAATGAGGTAAATCTTTTAAAGAATTTAGAATTATTGAATTTATGAGAAATTAAAGTAGTAAAAGCTAATGCATGACCGTGAGAATAACCTTCATTAGAATAAACATAAGATAAAGCATGTCCCAAAGTTGTAGATGAATTACCAAATCCTAATCCAGAAATCAAAGATCCCAATACAATTTTTTTAGAATTATTTGAATTTAATCCACTCTCCAAAAGATCAAATGCTTTTTCACAAAGAAATTTTGTATAATAATTAGAATTTTTACTATCATATGCTTCAGTACATTGAGCACATGCATCAACAAATGAATTTTTCCGTATTAAATCAGGAGTGTTTTCTAAGAAATGAGAATCAATTATTGCAATATCTGCAAATAATTTATCGTCATGAAAACTTCTTTTCTTACCATCAACTTTTAGAACCGAAATTCTAGTCACTTCACTTCCACTGCCAAAAGTGGTCGGTATCATAATTTTTAATTTATTCATTTTAAATGCACAGTATTTAGCTACATCCATTGAACTACCCCCACCCATTCCAACAACATGAGTAAAATCAGAATTTTGAAATTTTGAAATTATTTCTTTAGTTGTTTCTATAGAAGGATTTGATTCAATATTCTCAAAAATTAATTGATTATTTAATCCGGAATAATCTAACCAACCCCTAGATTTTGCCCCTTTAGAAGTAATGATTAAACATTTCTCAGGAAATGTAAACTCTCGTACCGAGTTCTCTCCAAAAATTATTTTTGAAGGTTGTTTTATACTCCACACATAATTGTGTTAAAAAGATCTGTTATTATAGATTAAATCATCAGTAACATTAGTACGATTCACATGAATGAAGGAGCAAATATTTTACGCACGAAATTAAAGGAGAAACCAATTTTGAAGGTTGCAGGCGCTTTTGATGCAATGTCTGCAAAATTAGTAGAATTAAGTGATTTTGATGCTGTTTGGGCAGGAAGTTTTGCGATTTCTGCAACTCACGCATTACCTGATGCAAGTATTTTGACTATGACTGAATTTCTTTCTACAGCATCCAGTATGGCTGATGCATGTTCAATACCAATAATTGCAGATTGTGATACAGGTTTTGGTGGTCCAAGCAACGTAAGTCATTTAGTGAAAAAATATGAATCAGCAGGAATTGCAGCAATATGTATAGAAGATAAAATTTTTCCAAAACAAAATAGCTTACTTGAAGATGGTAAGCAAGAGTTACTTTCTGAAAAAGATTTTGTTGCAAAAATAATTGCAGGAAAAACAGCAAAAAATAATCCTAACTTCATGATTATTGCTAGAATTGAAGCATTGATATCTGGTCAAGGAATTAAGGAGGCATTAAAGCGTGCAACAGCTTATGAAAATGCAGGTGCAGATGCAATACTAATTCATTCTAAGAAAAATTCTCCAAAAGAGATCTTTGAATTTTGTAATTCTTGGGATGGAAAAATTCCTATAATTGCTATTCCTACAACTTATCCCACTGTTACAATAGATGAACTTCAAAAAAATAAAATCTCTATGGTAATTTATGCAAATCAATCATTAAGAGTAGCACATTGGGCAATGATGGAACATCTAAAACAATTGTCATCTGCAAAAAGTCTTAGTGAAGTTGAAACCAATATGACAACAATGGATAAAATTTTTCATCTTCAAGAAATGTATGAAATTAAAAAACAAGAATCAGACATTGAGCGGGATTTGAAAAAAATGGGTTACATAAATTGAATGAAGAAGAACAACGAAAAATATTTCATTATTTAAAAAATAAAAAAATTGAAAATTTTGTTGGTGTTCCCGATTCTACATTAAAACATTTTATTGATGAATGTTTAAAAAATAATAATTCAATAATTGCAACTAGAGAAGAAGAAGCAATAGGAATTGCAGCTGGAATGAGTCTTTCAAAAAGTAACTCTTTAGTTTTTATGCAAAATGCAGGTTTTGCTAATTCTATTAGTACTATCACTTCCCTCATACAACTTTATGAAATTCCATTAATTTTTTTAATTGGATGGAGAGGATATCTTGCAGATGATGCTCCAGAACATTTGAAAATTGGTAAAATTCAACCTGAATTATTAAAAATTATTGGATTAAAATCACAAGTTTTGACAGAAAAAAACTGGAAAGTTAAGTGTGATTGGGCTTTAAAACAATTAAAAGAAAAAAAGCCATGTGCTCTCATAATCAGGAGAATGTTTCATGATTAGAAAAGAAGCAGTAACAATAATTGGAAAATTCATTGGTAAAAATCCCATTGTGTCAGCAAATGGGTTTATGAGTAGAGATTTATTTGAAACAAATGATAAAGAATCAAATTTTTACATGATTGGTTCAATGGGATTAGCATCTTCAATTGGATTAGGTATTGCATTAAAAAATCCTAAAAAACAAATTTTTGTTTTTGATGGTGATGGAAATATTTTAATGAATTTGGGATCTTTAGTTACAATTGGGAGTTTAAAACCAAAAAATTTGGTACATATAGTATTTGATAACAATAGTCATGAATCTACAGGAAGTCAACCAACAAATTCATCTCAAATAAATTTAGCAAAAATTGCAAAGACTGCAAATTATAAAATTTTTGTAATTCAAACAAAAACTAAATTAATATCAGTTTTAAAAGATATTAAAAAATTACAAGGGCCAATATTTCTTTTGATAAAAATATCTACAAGTAAAGAAAGAAGTAAAAGGGTTTCATGGAATCCTAAAAGTATTAGAGACAGAGTAATAAAATCAATATAGAAAATCATGAAAGCATTAATAATTGCAGCAGGTTATGGTACTAGATTAGGTAACCTTACAAAAAAAATGCCTAAATCATTGATAGACATTAATGGAAAATCAATATTAAAACGACAAATAGAGTTACTTCAATCTAATGGAGTAACAGAAATTATCATAATTACTGGTCCAAATCATGAAAAATTTTTAGAAAAAAAAATAAAATATGTGAAAGATAATTTTTATGAAAATCATGAACAATTAGGTAGTTTGATGGAGGGACGAAATTATTTTAATGATGAATTACTTATTTTATTTTCAGATGTTTTATTTGATAATCAAGTAATATCTAAAATTATTAATTCAGAGAATAATTTTAATATTGCAGTAGATTCAGATTGGGAAAAAAAGTATATTGGAAGAACTGAACATCCAATTTCACAAGCAGATTTAGTATTAATTAAAAATAATTTAGTTTTTAAAATTATGAAAAATCTAACTCCAGTAAATAATTTTAAAATTAGTGAATTTATTGGAATAATTAAATTATCACAAAAAGCATCAAAAGAATTTTTAAAACATTATACAAATTTAGAAAAATCTAAGAATAAAATAGAAATTATTAAAAAATGGTATTTAACAAATATGTTACAGGATTTAATAGATAATAATAATTCCATTACTCCTATAGAAATTAATGGGAATTGGTGTGAAATTGATACAGTTCAAGATTTAGAGCGCGCTAGAAAGTTATTTTCTTAATTATACCATATGTTTTTGTAATTCTAACCACAATATTTCTTCAATTTCCAAATTCGTCCCAACTAAATTTTCTTTCTCATCAGGATCAGATTGTAAATTGTATAATTCTTTAGTATTATCATAGGTATTGTAAATTAATTTCCATTCAGAAGTACGAACAGATTTAGTGTTTGGTTCTTTTGGTGGTTTATTTTCTTTTAATGGATTTCCAGTTTCAGAAAATGCAATTTTTTCTTCATATTTTTCACCCTTAATGAGAGGAATCAAAGACTCACCATCAAGAATTTGAAAATTTGATTTTAAAGGAATTTGTAGTAATTCTAAGATTGTAGGCATGAAATCAACTGTTCTTACTTGATTTGGAACTTCTCGAGAATTTAATTCAGAATTATAAACATAACAAAATGTCTTTAATGTGTAATCATAACAAAATGCACCATAAGCTCGTTCACCAAATTTTTCACCAACACTAATCCCATGATCAGAAAGAACAAGTACAAGGGAATTTTTTAAAAGATTTAAAGATTCTAATTGATTAAATATTTGTTCTAGATATAATTCAGATTCATAAAATAATTTATCATAATTTTTTTTATTATTTTCTTGGTTTTTAAAATATTCACTACTAAAATTATCAAATTTTTTTAAAACAGATTCTGTAATGCCTGAATGAATTTTATCATAATGTAAATACAAGAAAAAATTTTTAGATTTAAACTCTGAAGAAAATTTTTCCAATAATTTTGAATGCCGTAATGTTAAATTTTCATTTTCATCATATACATTAAAAATATCAAATCCTTGTTTAGGAATTACAATTTCACTATGTATATCTGCATGAGTAAAATAATTTTCTTCACTCAAATATTCAGTTAAAGTATGAAATTCTTGTTTTTTAAATTTATAAGTGGACCAATAACTATTTGTTCCTGTTCTACTACCATAACTACCACTAAAAATTGCATGCATTGCTGCAATTGTGTGTGGGCCATAAGTAATACATTGTGACAAGAAAACAGAGTTGTTTTTATTATAAATTTTAGAATGTTTAGCCCTATCAAATCTAGCTCCATCAATTGTAATAATTATTAGATTTTTTTTCAAAATTTCAAATATTTTTTATTTTTCTATCTTAAATGTTATTCTTAATGCTCAGTTTTAGCATCAAACCACATTTGAGTTTCATTAATAGCTCTATGGGCATCATGTTTACTAAGATTAGAAAATTCTCTTTGAGCATCTCCTGTCATACGGCCACCAATTCTAAGAACCATTAATTTTCCAGATCCTCTCATACTATGTTCTACAAATGGTTTAATGTAAACTGAATCATTTGGTAAAATATTTTCTTGATAAATTTTTTCACCTAATTTCCAATTCAAGCGAATAGGGGATTTGCCAATATTATAAAGCCATTGATGTAATCCAACTTTAAGATCCAGAATATCATTTGATTCTTCTAAAATATTAATTTCTAAAGATTTAGAAAATGGAAGGTTGCGAGATTGAGATAATTCTATCATTTCATAAGCTTTAGAATCTGATGGGTAATACCACCGTTTAGAATCAGTAAATGTTTTTGGTAAAATTTTATCTTCAATAATATCTGGAGGTAATAAATCACGAGAGTTGATAGATAATGCTTTAGCAAGATTTTGGATTGTATCAAATCCTGGGACAGGGAAAGTTCCAATTAAAAATTCATTAATTCTTGATTCTTCAATACCGGTTCTATTTGATAATTCTTCAATTGAAATACTTGCAGCATCAATACTAAATTTAAGTATGGATGAAAATGCTTTTTCTATAGTTTCAAAATCTAGGTGATATTGAATGCCTAATTCTGGACCAATAGCAGATAATTCTTGCTGTGTATCTGCAGCAATTTTATTTCCATATGTTAGTGCTAAAATTAATCCATTTTTTTCAGCATTTATTCTAGTTGTAAAAGTATGAGGTCTGAATGGAGTTCCATATACAGAATCTCCAGTCTTTGTGACAAAAACTTTTTTTTGATTATCTTCTCCAATATAATAATAATTTACATCACCGATAAAATAGGTAAATTGATGCATGAAATGTCCTTTATTCCATTGAACTTTTGTGTTTTCAGCATCATTGTTGTCAACATAACAAAGTTCTTCAATCCATTCTGGTCTAAATAATGAAACACTACTCATAGCAGTATCTCGGTATTCATAGTATGGAAATCCACCTCTATCCATAATCCTAGAAGATTGAATAGATTCTTTGGATCTCATTATTTTGACTCCATTAGGACAATCATCGTTAATCAGAAAAAAATCTCTTGGATTAACTGGCCATATACTAATTGCTTTTAAAATTAATTCAAAAGAAATTTCTTTTCTACCTTCAATTATTGCATTAATTTCTTCAATTTCTACACCTAATTCATTAGCTGCATCCTCAGGTCGACGTTTAATATCGTTAAGTAAACTAAGAAAATTATATCCTGATCTTTTTAAATTATTTGAAGAATTTTCCAATAATAAGAAAAGATGATTAGGGCTTAAAAATAGTTATGTTGATAATTAAAAATCTAATTTAATTAAAATTTTTAAATATATCCAAGTTTTCTTAACTCATCTTCAACTTTTTTTGTTTCTAAATCATCAAGATCTTCTAGGTTAGGCATAAAATTATTTTTTTTGATTTTTAAAATTTCTTTCTCCATTTCAAAAATAAGTTTTTCATTTTTTGAAAAAATATTATTCTCCTCAAATGGATCATTAATTAAATCATAAAGATGAACACTTTTTTTAGGATTATCTACTCTTCTAAAATATTTGAATTGTGGAGTTCGAATTCCCAAATGAGGAATAGCATTTTTTTGTACTGTCGAAAAAACAGTACTTTCTAGATAAACTGGAAATTCTGGCAAGATTTTATTGTTTAATAACGGTTTAAGACTTTGGCCATGAATATTGAAATTAATTTTATCAATACCAATAACATCTAAAATAGTAGGAAAAATATCAATACTCCTTACTTGTTGTTCAAGAATTTTTTTTGGTTTGATATCATAACCAAAAAAAAGTAATGGAGTTCTAATTATTTCATCGTAAAGATGACGATTTTTTCCAGTTCTACTGTCAATTGCACGTTTTTCATAATTGGATTTAGTTTTATGTTTTTGAATATTCTTGGTGAGAGTACGTTTTGTTATTGAAATTTTATCATAAATGGGTGAAGGGATTTTATTTCTAATTATAGATTTAGTTCTCAAGATATTTTGATTTGAATTTTTGGTGTCATCGATTGAAGGGATATAGTCACCATGATCAGATGTTATAACAATTAGAGTATTTTTAAGATCTACTAACTGAATCATTTTATTTATCCATGAATAAATTTCTGATATTGCAATATCATATCTTTCAGAATATTTTACATGTTCATATTTTGATGGTAAACTTACAGGTAAATGAAGATCTTCTAAATGAATAAAATAAAACCAGGGATTTTCTAAGCTTATTGATTTTAAAAAACTAATAATTTTTTTTCCTAATCCATCAAATAGACGTAATGAATTTGGATATGATTGATCTGCATTATCAAATAATTTTGAAAAACCTAACTCCGAAACTGATTCTGCCATTGTTGTATAAGCATGATAACCATTTTGTTTTAAAAATTCAATATAGTTAGTTTGTTTAGAATATAATTTTTGATAATTTTGTGCTTTTAATCCTGCATCAAAGGGATAACAACCAGTAAAAATACTCCCAATACCAGTTTGTGTGTAGTCAGAAGAGGAAATATTTTGTTTAAAATACGCACCTTGATCAATTAAGTTTTGAAATGGTGAATGTGTTTTATTAGGAAAAAATTTATCCGCTCGCATAGAATCAATTAAAATAAATAAAATATTGGGTTTAGTCATTTTATCTCTTTTTCATACCAATGAATTTTTTGTAAACTAAATAGTAGGTTCCAATTTTTGTATGGGAGTTTGTTTATCTTCGTCTGCATTTACTGCCATCTCACAATTAGCACAAGCATGAATCTTATAAAAATCCCCTTTTTTCATAACATCTCTAAATTGAGCTAGTTCATTTGATTCCCAAATTTCTTGTAAACTCTGTTTACTTACATCACCAATTATCAGTTCTTGATCATAATCATTACAGCAAGGTGATACCCTACCATCCTCAATTATTGAAAGGCGTGTAAAAGGCTGTTGGCAAACAAATTTTGATTTATATTCTGATGGATAAGTTCTATCTTTACCAATTTCTCTATGTGGATCAACGTATTGTTGAAATCCAACTGCATCTGCAAATTGCAAAAAGAATTTCTTTGCATCAATTAATTCTTGTTCTTCAATGTCTGGAAATTGGATCATACTGACTCTTATCATTGGATTAAGTTGTCCCCTTGCATCTCTTAATTCTTTAAATCTTTTTAAATTTGCAATTACATTATCAAAATCAGATAAAACTCGAATTTTATTATATTTATCCTTATAAGGAGAATCAATTGAAAAGAAAAGTTTGTCCAATCCAGAATCTAATAATAAATTAGCTTTTTCTTCATTTAACAAACCTCCATGCGAATGAAAATGAACATCAATAATTCCTTTTTCTTTTGCATACTTGATCATTTCTAATAGTTTAGGATGAATTAAAGGCTCACATAACAAATTCATATTAATTGAATAGGTACCTAATTCAACAGCTTCATCAATAATTTTTTTAAATAAATTGATATCCATATGCATGACTTTCCTCCAATCATCTTTTTGAACTTTAATTGTTCTTGCACAAAATGTACATTCTAGATTACAAACATTAGAAATTCCTATGTCCAAATGTAGCGGATATTTTTCAATAATTAGTTTGTCTGCATTTTCTACCCATTTTTTTCTGTATTCGAAATACTTTTGAGATTGAGCTTTTTCCCATTTGTAATAATGTTCATTATGAAACTCAGTATATCCTTGAAAAATGTTAGCCTTTGGTTGCATATGGAATCTCATTTGTTATATTATAAATAAATATGTGATTTCTTTTGAATATTGACTCATTAAAGATCTTTTTCAAATAAATTCAATTTCAGAATATAATTATTTTTTTGAAAAATTTTTTGACTACTTTTATTCTCAGGTGCAACTAAAGCTACTAATTTTTTAATTCCTAATGTTTTTGCTTCTTTTTCCAGTAAAAATAATGCAATTGATGCAATTCCTTTATTTTGATATTCTTTATCTACCATTATACTTACATCAGAATCCAAAATTCTTACATATCCTGCATCCTCGTTATTATGAGTAATTATCCATTGATGAAAGTTATTGTTTTTGATTTGATTTTCCATGTATTTGTAGTGCTCATTATGTGAAATTGGTTCATTTTGTTTGTAAAAAAACTTGTATGATGCGTTACGAAGATCTAAAATTAAATCCCAATCTCTTTTTTCCGCTTGACGAAGTTTTATACCCAACAATTTTCCTCTATTTTTTGATTATTTTATTTTTCAGTATTTAATTAATAAAGGATCATTAAATTACCATCAAGTGATAACATAAATATGAAAATTCGAATCTCAAAAAAAATTGTCGGTGAAGATTCTCCAGTTTTTATTATTGCCGAAGCTGGTCTAAATCATAATGGCGATATCAATATTGCTAAAAAATTAATCAATACTGCACAAAAATGTGGTGCTGATGCAATAAAATTTCAAACTTTTAAAACAGAAAATTTTATTGCAAAAAAATCTGATTATTTTAAACTTTTCAAAAAACTTGAGTTAATAGATAGTGAATTTACAGAGTTATCAAAATATGCTAAAAGTAAAAAAATAATTTTTTTATCTACTCCATTTAGCAATGATTCTGTCGATTTACTTTCTAAACTTAATGTGCCTGCATTTAAAATTGCTTCAGGTGATTTAACTAATTTACCATTGATAAAATATGCATCATCCAAAATGAAACCAATGATTATTTCCACAGGAATGTCAAATATGAATGAGATATCTGATGCGCTAAAAACTATCAAATCTACAAAAAATAAAAAAATCATGATAATGCATAGTATTTCTTCATATCCTGCGCCTACAGAGGAAGTAAATCTTTCATCTATTAATCAACTACAAAAAAAATTTCCATATCCAATTGGTTTTTCTGATAATGGGGATAACGAATTAGTTTCATTTGCAGCAGTAGCAAGAGGTGCTAAACTAATTGAAAAACATTTTACTTTAGATAAAAAAATGAGTGGACCAGATCATTCAATCTCTTCCAACCCTAAAGAATTAAAAAATCTAATAACAAACATACGCATTGTTGAAAAATTGATTGGTAGTGGAATTAAATCCTGTCAACCATCAGAAATGAACACCAAAACTCTGGCACGACGTTCTGTTACTGCAAGTATACCAATTCCAAAAGGTGTTAAATTAACACTTGACATGTTATCAATTAAACGTCCGGCCACAGGAATAGAGCCAAAATTTTTTAATAAAATTTTAGGAAAAAAAACAACTCGAAAAATATCAATGGACGAATCAATTAGATGGAAGGATATAAGATAGAGTAATTTCTGTTAAATACATTTGAAAAAGCAACAACTAAACATATTATTTAGAACCTCTGGAGGACAAGCAAAAAATAAACAATTAGGGTTTGGACATGTTTTTAGATGTATTAACCTTGCACAAGAATTAAGTAAAAACAATATTTTCTTTTTAGTAGAAGATTATGGTCAAGCAAAAAAACCAATAATCAATTCAGGATTTAAACAAATTTTTTCATTAAGACAAAATTCAAACTTTGAAGATGATTTACAAAAAACTATCAATATAATTAAAAAAGAAAATATCAATATTTTAATTATTGATAAATATAAAACACAAAAACGATACGTAAAAAAATTACGTAATTATGTTAAAGTAATTTATATTTCGGATTTAGAAAAAATTGATTTTCCAGCTGATTTAATTTTTAATGGATATATAGGATTTTCAAATAAAATATTATACAATAAATTTGGAACAAAATGTTTTACTGGTCCTTCTTATCAAATTTTACATAAAAATTTCTCTTTAAAAAAAGATCCTACTAAAAAGAAATTCAAACTACTTGTTACATTTGGTGGTTTTGATGAACATAATCTTGTAAGAATATTTTTAAAAAATTTACAAAAATATCAACAAAAACTGAAAATTAAAATAATTTTAGGGCCTGGTTCAAAATTATCACAACTAAATAATCTGAAAAAAAATTTTAAATCTCTTCACATTATAAAAGAAACAAAAAACATGTATCAAGAAATTGCATCAAGTGAATATGGTTTATGTTCTGGGGGTATCACTTCATATGAATTTGCTACTATGCATGTACCCTTTGCTGTAGTTTGTCAGGTAAAACACCAATTAAAAACTGCACAACAATGGGAGAAAAAGCAAGTTGGTTTGAATTTAGGATTACCTGACAAAAATTTAGATAAAAAACTTTGTAATTTCTTGGATTCTATAATTTCTGGGGAACTTAACTATACAAAAAAACTTGAAATTGTTGATGGTTTAGGTGCAAAACGAATTTCTAAAGAAATTCTCAACTTAAAAGATGATTTAAAGAATTATTAACAATTGAAACTTAAACTAGGAATATGAAAAAAATTCTAGTAGTCTGTGCACATCCAGATGATGAAACTTTAGGTTTGGGCGGTACTATTGTAAAACATTCTCAAAACGGTGATCAGGTATTTGTTGTGATTTTTGCTGATGGTGAATCGGCAAGAAGTAATTCTAAAAAAAACATTGTAATGAGAAAAAATCAAGCAAAAAAAGTAGCAACTATTTTAGGAATTGAAAAAATTAAATTCTTAGATTATCGTGATCAGACACTTGATACTATATCATCTCTAGTTTTAGCAAAAAAATTAGAAAAAATAATTGAAGAATATAATCCCGATACAATTTATACTCATTTTTGGGGTGATGTAAATCAAGATCATAAAAAAATATTTGATATTACTCTGATAGCTGCACGACCTACACCAAATTCTAACATTCAACGCTTAATTTGTTATGAAACACCATCTTCTACTGAATGGGGTAATGCAAGTTTTAAACCAAATTTATTTGTAGAAATAACTCCATTTTTAAAGAAAAAAATTGCTGCTGTTGAAATATACAAAAATGAAATACATGAATATCCACATCCACGTTCTGATAAATCTATTGTTACACGTTCAAATTTCTGGGGATCTTCTATAGGTGTAATGAATGCTGAAGCATTTATTGTGTTACGAGATATTGAAAAAATCTAATTTGAATTGTTTATGAATTGGAAAAAACATCCCCACTTTGTATTTTATATGAATCTACAAATAATTTAGCATTGCAAATTGGCTCTCCTTCAACTTGTAATGATAAAATTTCTAAACTATTATCTCCAGATGAAACTATGATTTTCTCCCCCACTTGTAAAATTTCTCCAGGTTTTGTTCCTTGAATATTACTTATTTTTGACGAAATTAATATGATTTTTTTCTTATTCCAGTATGTGTATGCTCCAGGATATGGAAACGTTATTGCTCTAATCCAATCATAACATTTCTTAGAACTTTGAGTCCAGTCAATTAATCCATCTTTTGGCCTTCGTCTTTCATTGTAAGTTGCTTGCGATTCATCTTGTGTGATACTTGGAACATCTAGATTGTGTATGTTTGACCAATGTTTTTCTAATAATGAGATTGAAGCGATTGTTGCTTTAAAATACACTGTTCTAACATCGTCTTCATCAGAAATATCATAACTGGTACTTTCAACAATTGGTCCTGAATCTACTCCTTCACTTAAATGAAATAAAGTAACCCCACCTTTCTCTTCAGCTTTTATAATTTGCCAATTTATTGGAGATGAACCTCTATCTCTAGGGAGTTCTGAAGAATGAATTCCTAAACATATTTTTGCAGTGTCTATTACTGCTTGAGGTACTATCTTATGCCATCCAATTATAAAAAGTACATCTAATCCAGAGTTTTTCAAAAATTCTAAATTGTCTCTATCTGTAATATTTGAAATGTATTTCAAATTAAAATCAAATTCTTTTTTTAATGAATCAAAATTGAAATAACTTGAATGTTTTTTGCTTTCTTCCTCATTTAAATTGTAAACAACTACCATCTCATCTTTATGTTCTTTAGATAATTGGCATATTTTTTTCAAGCAAAACCAACTTATTTCGTGACATCCTACAAAACCAATCTTTGCCATAAAACAAATAATTTTTGCTAATATTTGAATTATAGTAAAAAATCTTTTCCATTTCAAGTTTTTTACTACATATTTTATTTATTCAAGTATCATTTTTGGGAATTTTTAAAGAGATAACGCTTGATCTTTTAATAAATTAGAATTGAGATGTCACATATTTAATTTCTTTATCAGTCATTTGTGGATAAATTGGTAAGCAAAGAATTTGTTTTACTAGTAAATTAGCATTTGGAAAATTAGATTTCTTTAGATTGTATTTTTTTTTATAATAGGTCATTAAATGAAGGGGTTTATACTGAACACTTGTTCCTATATGTTTTGAATATAATTTTTCAAATAATTCATCTCTTGTTAAAGAATAAGTTTTGTCTACTTTAATGGAATAAAGGTGAAAAATATGATTACGATTATTTTTGGTAACAGGTATAATAATTCCTTTAACATTATTCAATAATTGTGAATATTTTTTTGCAATCATTTTTCTGTGCTTATTAATTTCACTTAGTCTTTTTAATTGTGAAAAACCTAGTGCAGAGCGAATTTCATCTAATCTATAATTAAATCCTAATTCAACTATATCATATTCCCAACTAGCTTTTTTCTCACGTTCAGAAGGTAAAATATTCATACCATGTGAACGAAGAGATTTAATTTTTTTAAATAATTCAATATTATTAGTAGTGACCATTCCTCCTTCTCCAGTAGTTATAATTTTTGTAGGATAGAAACTAAAACATCCTACATCTCCAATAGTTCCACATTTTTTTTTACCATATGTTGAACCTAATGCATGTGCACAATCTTCAACTACAGGAATATTTTTTTCTTTACTGATTTTTAAAATTTCAGTCATATCACAAGATTGACCACCATAATGAACAACTACAATTGCTTTTGTTCTTTTTGTAATTTTCTTTTTAATTTCATTTGAAAGGATGTTAAATGAATCCATATCAACATCTGTAAAAATAGGCTTCGCATTACAATATTCAACAGCATCAGCAGTTGCTGAAAAAGTGAATGTAGGAATAATAACTTCATCACCAAATCCAACTCCTAGACTTTTTAAACTAAGATGTAATCCATGTGTTGCAGTAGATACACCTAAGGAATATTTAGAATTATTAATTGAATTAAACCTATTTTCAAATTTTTGAAGATTAGGACCATTTGTTAGCCATCTTTGATTTAATGTATTAATTACGCTTTTTTTATCATCGTCATTAATCCAAGGTTTAAAAAATGGAATTTTCATAATATCTTAAATGTTATCTAAAATATATAATTAATATAGTATACATCACTTTTGTAAGCGTTGATAATTTTTTATAAATTAGAAATTAAATTAAAGAGATAACAGTGATAAATTTGGAAAAAATAGAATATAATAAAATTAAAAAGGAATTAAAAAATAAAACTATCCTAATAACAGGAGGTGCAGGCAGCGTAGGTAGTCAACTTACAAGCAAGATTTTAGAATATCCAATTAAAACTCTAAGAATTTTGGATAGTAATGAACATGCATTATTTGATTTAGGAAGAAAAAACAAGGATCCTAGACTAAGATTACTTTTGGGAAATATTTTAGATGTAGATAGATTAGAATTAGCTGGAAATAATGTAGATATAGTTATCCATACAGCAGCTATAAAAAATATCGAAATTTCGGAATATAATCCCATAGAAACAATTGATACGAATATCAATGGAACAGTTAATCTTATTAAAATGGCTATGAAAAATAAGCCAAAAAAAGTTTTGAATATTAGTACAGATAAAGCTGTTAATTCATCAACACTTTACGGGGCCACAAAATTATTAGGTGAACGAGTAATTAGTTGGGCAGGTATTAATCTCAACCCTCCAATAAAATTTGCAACTGCAAGATTTGGAAATATCTTTGAGGCAAATGGAAATGTTTTTGAAGTTTGGGAAGATGAAATTAAGAAGAAGAAACCACTGTCGTTAACTGATAAAAATATGAAAAGATATTTTTTTCATGTAGATGAAGCAGTTGATTTTATTTTAAATTGTTTAACACAAATGAATCAAGGTGAAGTGTTTGTACCAAAAATGAAATTATTTAAAATTGAGGAATTAGCATCAAAGGTTTCTAAAAAACACAAAATCATAGGATTGCGTAAAGGAGAAAAATTAATTGAAGAATTAATGTCTGAAGATGAGAAAAAGAATGCCATTAAAAAGAAAAACATGTGGATAATAAAACAAAATTCCAAATAAATGAATCAGATAACCCAAAAATTTATTCTAATTTTAAGATCATATTTGAATATCGTCAATTATTTTTAAAATATCAGATATTAAAATAGGTCGTTTATTGATTTTTGAGATAATTTTTTGAACAAAAAGAAAATCATCTAAAGTATCGACAGTCCATTTAAAATTTGATAAATCTATTGAATTTTTTAATACAGAAATTTTGAAATGATCAGGATTTTTATAAAAATACGGTGTTACATGTTCTTGTTCATATTCATCTTTAGAATTTAACCAGGCATATTCTAAAGAATTAAAAGAAAAAATTTCCACTTCTGTACCATTAGGAAATGTACGTTCAGTACAATTTGATGCATAATCAGAATCATCAGATTCAAATTTTTCTATGACTTGATCTATTATTGTTGGATCAATCAAAGGATTATCAGCAGTTATACGTACGATTTTTGAAAAAGAGAATATTTTTGCACAATTATAAAATCGATCCAATACATTGTTTAAATTACCTCGATAACAATCAATATTTTCATTTTTTGCAAAATCAGCTATTACATCGTCCTCAGATAAAGTGGAAGTAGCAATAACAATTTTTTCAATTAATTTTGATTCTTTTAATTGAAAGAGTACATAATTTAACAGAGTGTTTTCATCATCAAGATTTTTGAGAACTTTTCCAGGTAAACGAGTAGAACTCATTCTAGCTTGAACTATACAACCAATCACGGTAAATTTTTGATAAAACCTTATAATAATTCTCGGAAGTTAGTTTAATAATTCAAGTTAAAAATTTTATAGTTCAAGCATAGAATCACAAAATATGGATTATGATCTTGGAAAAAATAATTTTTTATTAATAATTGATCAATTTTTCATAATTCATTAAAATTTAAAAATATAAATTCTACTTTCAGTATTTTATGTAAATGAATTTTAAAAAATTAATTATATTAAATCAATCATAAATTATTAAATTTTAAAATTATGCATTACTAAAAATTAATTTTAATAAATCTATATTATTTTCATAATTTAGAACGTGTTTAAGAAAATTATTTCTTTTTGATAAAGAATCGTAAATCCATTTTTTTTCAAAAATATTATTAATTATTTCATCTATTTCATCTAATTTAGAATACATTGCTATTTTATCATCTATCATTTCTAAAGGTATTTTTGAATAAAATTGTAATTTATTTTTTTTATTTAAATTTACAAAAATCACTGGTTTTTTGAATAAAGCAGCTTCTAAACCAATTGTAGAATAAGTAATAATTACAATATCACATAAAATTAAATCCTCAACTAAACTTGCATTGCTACATTTAAAATTAGAATTTGGATATAACTCATCAAGTGTTTTTTGATTAAATTCATCACCAGGATGAGGTCGAATTAAAAAAATTAAATCTTTATTTTTCCCCATAGTTAAATAAATTTTATTCAGCAATACACGATCAGATAAATTTTTTTTTGCATATGCGATTCTAAATGATAAAGGAATTAAAACAATTTTTTTGTTTACAAATTGATATTGTTTTAGTAGATCTCCACGATCAAAAATCTTCAAGAATTTATCTAAATAAAGCCAATTTAGATTTCCAGTAACTGTAACTTTGTCAGATGGATAATTTCCATCTTTTGTAAGAATTTTTTTGTAATATTCACCAAATACAAATGTTGAATCAGGTATAGGTGTGCCTAAAGGAGATTTTGAAGAAAATATTTCTTTATGTGTATAATCATGTCCAGGTTCATTCAACATTCCATGCTGAATCCCAATTGTTTTAATACCAAATTTTTTTGCTGCAATTTCAATGACTTTAGCAAATGGACCAACTTCATAAGCCTGAATTATTGCTTTAGGCTTATGATTTGAAAAAAAGATTTCAAATTGGTCTATTAAATTAATATAAGTTGGAAGATATGGTTCTAAGAAAACATCATTAAAAGTAGATTCTAAAATTGTCCATAATGAAATATTTTTATAAATAAAATGATCATTCAAATTATATTTTTTTAGTGAAGCAAAATTATTTTGAAGTTCATTGATAATATCAAGGGTTTTTTTTGAAGGTAATTCTTTAGAAAAATATTCAATAGGTATCCAATTCACATCAGTTTCTAATCTTTCAGATAATGATTCAGTTGTTCCCTTTAGGGTATAATCTAAATCAATACACATTAAAGGATAATTATTTTTTTTTAGTAAATCAATTATTGGTTGAATAATAAAATCTTGTTTTGTAACTTTACCAGTTAAAGTAGGTTGTTTAATTCTTCGATTAATACCTGTAACAATAGTATAATCATTTGGTGGTTGTGAAAAAGAAGTTTTTTTAGAAAAAGAGGCTAAACGTTTTTCTTGTTTTTGCTTCAAAATTTTTTTATATCTTATAGGTTTAATTGATTTCGAAATTTTTTGCTTCTGATCAAAAAAATATTTTTTTTTATGATTTATTTTTAATTTAATATTATTTTGTTTACAAATTGCATTAATAATAAAATATTTATCAAAAAATCCATCTAAAATTATTTTTGATGGTTTTTTTTCATTAATTAAATTCAAAATTCTTTCAATGAATATTATTTCTTCATTAAATTTAGGAAAAATTACAGCAGAAATTAACCACCAATAAGAAATTTCATCAGATGAAAACCACTCAACAATGGATTTATTCCCAATTTTTTTGTAAATTATTTTTTGGAATTCATTAGTTTCTTGGAGGAAATTATAATATTGTTCAAGATCTTCAAAATCAATTTCAAGTAAATTAGAAGATATATTTTTGATATCTTTTTTTTCACAAAATTTTATCTCTACCATGGAATTTCATCTAAAATAATATAAGATGTTTTTTAATATAACAATTAAACTTTGTTGAGAATATTTTGAAAACAAGCTTCTATAAGTTCGTCTAATAAATCCAATATAATGACTAAAGATAAGGATATTTTACATTGTCCAATTTGTAATAAATCAATAAGAATTATTTCAAATAATTATAAATGCACAAATTGTAATTCCAACTTCCCCATAGAGGATGGAATCGGTATTTTAGTTCCATCACCTACAGAACATATTTCAATGATAGATAAAAAAATAGAAGGAATTACAGGAGACTGGTATTCAGCAGATCAAGTAAGAAGTTATGAAAAAGGTCCTTACTATAATCATCTACAAAAAAGAAAAAAATTTGTTACAAAAATTTTAGAAGAAATTAACAAGAAGAATAAAATAAATAATTTATTAGATCTTGGATGTGGGGATGGCTCTAATTTAAAATGGATTTCAAAATTTTCACAAAATCTTTATGGTACAGACTATAATCTTCTAAGATTAAAACGTGCAAAAAAAATACTAAATGAAATAAAAATAAGTTCGAAACTATTTTTAACAGATATTTTTTCAATGCCTTTTATTGAAAATTCATTTGATTTAATTTTCTTTAATCATGTTATTGAACATTTAGAAGATGATAAATTAGCACTCAAAAAAATCTTTAAAATTACAAAAAAAGGTGGATATGTAATTTTAGGCACTCCAAATGAGGGAGCATTAGCATGGAAATTTGCATACTATATTGAATCAAATGTAAAAAGAAAAACTGACCATGTTAATTTTTACACAGCAAATTCAATTAAAAAAATTTCAGAAGAAGCAGGTTTTACTGTTGAACATATTGAATATATGGGTTGGGGAATTCCAATTTGGAAAATAGATCCACTTTTCAGAAAATATAAAATTTTTGATGATTTATTTGAATCAATTGGGAAGAAAATTTTTCGAAATCAAGCAACATCATTATATTTAATTTTAAAAAAAAATAATTAAAATCTAAAATAAATAAAATCCTGAGAATTTCCATTATAAAAATAAACTACTAAAAATAACAAAGATGTTAAAAATACTGTCCAATATTTTAAATTCATTTTAGATATCTTGTAAACAGTATTAGGTTTGAAATACATGAAAATATGTAAAATTACAAAAATTCCCATTATCAATAGGGGCCATTTGTGTGTCAATACAAAACTAAAAACATTATCAAATTGAAAATCAATAAAAATATATTTCTGAATTGAATACATCATGTCATCAGTATTATGTGCACGGAATGGAATCCATGCTAAAAATACAAAATATTGTGTAACAACTATTGAAATAATTTTCCCAATTTTTGATTTAAAAAATGGATGAATTTTAAGATGAGGAAATTTATCAGAAATTATTTTGTGAATAGCAAGATACATTCCGTGTAAAACTCCCCAAATTACAAAATTCCAAGACGCACCATGCCATAACCCCCCTAAGAACATAACAGTGAATAAATTCAAATAAGTTCTACTAGATGATTTTTTATTTCCACCTAATGGAATGTACAAATAATCTCTCAACCATGTAGACAATGAAATATGCCATCTTCTCCAAAAATCAGAAGGAGAAATTGCAAAATATGGTTTGTTAAAATTAATTGGAATTTTAAATCCAAGAATTAATGCTGCACCTATTGCAATATCAGAATATCCTGAAAAATCACCATAAATTTGGATTCCAAATGCAAAAGTTCCTAAAATTATAGTGAATGAATCTAATCCAATAGGATTAATAAAAATTTCATCAACCAAAGGTGCAATATTATCAGCAAAAAACATTTTTTTAAAAAAACCAAATGCCATTATAGTAATGCCCAACTTCAAATTTTGATTGTTAATAATAATTTGACGTAATTTTATACCACTGCTAAAATTATCTAACTTTTCTCTAAGCTGTGGAAGAAAATCTTTAGCTCTAACAATTGGTCCAGCAACTAACTGTGGAAAAAATGCAACAAATAGAGCAAATTCTCTAAAAGATTTACTTGGTTCAAGATGACCACGATAAATATCAACAGTATAGCTGATAGTTTGGAATGTATAAAATGAAATTCCAATAGGCAAAATTAGATCAAGTAGTGGTATTTCAGAATTTAGATTGAAGTGTGTTCCAAAAATATTAAATTGCGCAATTGCAAAATCAGCATATTTAAAAAATCCCAATAAACCTAAATTACCAATTAAACTGAAAATAAGAAAAATTTTCTTTTTAATTATATTATTTTCATTCCAAATTTTATTTCCTAAATAATAATCTAATAATGTTGAAATAATTAATAGGGTAACTAAATAATTACTTGTAAAATAAAAAAAGAAATAACTAATTACTAATAAAAAAATATGTTGAAATTTTCTATTTTTAATTGCTGAAATTGTAGTAAGTATTACAATAAAAAAAATAATAAACTCTAAAGAATTAAAAAGCATTATTTTCTTAATTCCGTTAAAATCATTTTTGATATGTCCTTACTAAATATGTCAGAATTTTCATTATATGCAATATGATCAAGATTATTCCATATTTTTAATTGTGAATAGTTATTTGTAAAGTTATAAATTTTAACATCATATTCATCAGATATATCATTTAATATTTGATTAAAAGATAATTTATTTTCAGTTGAAATATTATCTAAATAAAGTTCATGTATTGGTACAGTAAAAATTATCACTTTAATATTATTATTATTTAATTCTTGAATAATTTTCTTAAAAGAATTGACTTGATCATTATTAAAAAGTGGAATGTGAAGAGATTGTGGAGAAGGATCAGTAGTTAAAAGCAATCTTTCTAATTCTGGTTCTTCTAAAATTATTGTTTGTAAATTTCCTAGAGAGAAAAATGGTGTATTTGTTGGATTAATATCATATTTGGATACATCCATTAAACCATAATTTTGTAAAATATCTTTGATTATTGTACGTGAAATAAATTGTGGATTTAAAGATTCAAGGGACTCAGGAATAGATTGATCGACTAATAATTTAAGATCAGGAAGAAAATATTTTGAAGTAAATTGGTTAGGAGAATTAAAATCTCTAAAAGAAACACCATAGAAAACAAATTCAGGATTCATATTTGTAATGTATGAAAGATCAGAAATTCTTCTATTAGGAGTATCTCCGTTTGTTGCAAGATTAAAAATTGAAGTACTTGGATAACTTTCATGGATAGAATTTACAATTAAACTTGAATTTAAATGTCCAATATGACTGGAACCCAATAAAAACAAATTTTGAGATTTTTTATCAAGAGTTAAAGAAAAAGCTGGATATTGATTGATATTTGATTCAACTGTTATTGGATTAAAAAAAATAAAGAATAAGGAACCAAAAACTATGAAAAAAGCGATAAAAACAGACAGAAGAATTCTATAATTCATCAATTAGAAAATTAGTGTTTATCTATTAAATTTATTTAAATTGTCCTAAACCAAGTGCATAAAAATTAGTATTTTTAAAATTCTTATGATTTAAAATTCGTCTGGTGTCAATAATATTTTTTTTGTTCATATTAGAAAAATTATGTAATTTTAATTTTTTATATTCATCAGAATCTGTCAATATTATACAACAATCAGAATTTTCTAAACATGAATCAATAGATTCACAATATTCAATATTATCATTAAAAATTTTTTTAAAATTTGTTATTGCCATAGAATCATGAACTTTAATTTTTAATCCATAATTCAAACATTTTCTAACAATCTTTATAGATACAGATTCACGTATATCATCTGTATTTTTTTTAAAAGATAAACCTAAAATTGAAATAGTTTTTTTTGGAGAAAGAATTTCCATATTTTTCATTATTGTAAAAATTTGTTTAGGTTGAGATGCATTAACATTTTCTACTGCTTCGAAAAATGGTGATGGATTGCCAATTTTTTTTGAGAAAGAGATTAAGCCAGATAGATCTTTTGGTAAACAACTTCCACCAAATCCAGGTCCTGCTTGAAGAAATAATGGTCCAATTCTATTATCTTTTCCAATTGCATAAGAGATACTATCCACATCAACATCAGGTAATTTTTGACAAATATTTGCTATAGAATTAATAAAACTAATTTTTGTGGCTAGAAATGAGTTATTTGCATATTTAATTAATTCTGCAGTGGTTACTCCAACTTGAATAATTTCAGGTAATTTTTTATAAAAATTTTTATAATATTTTATCAAAAATTTAATTCCTTTTTTGTTATATCCTCCAATGACTATAATATGTGGATCTAAAATATCATTAATTGCAACACCCTCTTGAAGAAATTCAGGATTTACAACAACATCCATTTTATTTAAGGAAATTTGTTTTTCAAATTTTGGAATAATTAATTTATTTGTAGTTTCAGGAGATAGTGTACTTTTTACTACTAGTAAATGATATTTTTCTTTACTCTCTAAAACTTTTGAAATTTTACTTAATGCAGATTTAATAGAAGATAAATCTACATCACCAGATTTTTTTGGTGGAGTTCCCACCGTAAGAAAAGTAATATCCGAATCTAAAATTTTCATAAAATCATTACTAAATTCAATTTTTTTTGAAGAAAGTACAGATTTTAGAGATTTTTCAAGTTTTGGTTCAAAAAAAGAGACTTTCCCTTGTTGTAGATTTTTAATTTTTACGTCATCAATATCAATACCCAATGTATGAAACCCTTTCATTGCATTAACTACTGCTACAGATAACCCAACAAATCCCAATCCAATAACAGAAATTTTTTCTTTGGTCAATTTTTCATAAACCTCAATTTATTCAATCTTTATTGTTTTTGATGAAGTTAAAACTTGTAAATATGATTCAGGTGTACCAATATCAATTCTTTTTTCACTTTTTTTCAAGAATACACCAATTACATTTTCATTTTTCTTTATTGCCATATTAAATGCATATGCAAGTTGTTTTTCAGGATTACCTTTAATTTTTACGTCAGAAAGTTTGTCAAAAATAGATGATTTAAAAATATAGATTGCGATTATTGCAAATTTAGTAGAAGGGTTTTTTGGTTTTTCTTTCATTTCAGTAATTTTCATAACTCCATTTTCTAAGAAAATTCCATCAACTACTCCATATTTTTTTGGATCATTAACTTCCTCAACTAAACAAGCAATGTCAGCATCATATTTTTTAAATGCATTTTCTAATCTTGTTAGATGATCATTTCTTTTTGAAATTACTATGTCATCACCTGCATGTAGTAAAAAATTATCTCCATTGACAAATTTTTTACTTTTTTCAATGGCATCTCCAAATCCAATGGGTTTTGGTTGATAGATAAAGACAATATTAGATTTTTCTAATTTTTTAGAATATGCATCTAATACTTTACTTAATTTTAATTTTTTATTATCTTTCAAATATTGGACTATATCAAAATCAGGAGTAAAATGTTCTTCTACTGCTCTCTTAGTTTTTCCTACAATGAAACAGTAATCTCGAATTTTATGATCATATAAAGTCTCAAAAATTACTTGAAGTATAGGTTTCATCAATAATTCACCATTTTTCGCTTTAACAAAAATTGGTAACATTTCTTTAGGTAATTCTTTGGTTAATGGTAATAATCTAGTACCTAAACCAGCTACCGTCAAAACTGTTTTCACACAAATACGTAATTAAACTAATAATTATATTCTTGTGTTATTAGTATCAATTAATTCTTGATAGATTTCTTTTTCACGATTTTCAATATTATTAGTATCAAAATGTCTAGATTTTTTGATTGCATTTACACATAAAATTTCTCTACATTCTTCATCATCTATAATTTTTATAAATTGTTCTTTAAATGAATCAGATTCTAATTTAGCAAAAAGTGCAGCATCTTCTAAACCATCAGAATATCCCTGCTCAGGTTCAGGTATTACTATAGGCATTCCAGATGCTAATGCCTCTAAAACAGGTATTGGAACTCCCTCAATTTTTGGATCATATGCTAATGCAAAAATATCTGCAGATTGGTAGTAAGTTTGAATTTCATTATTATTTACTGATTTAATAAAACTCACTTTATTTTCTACACTTAATTCTTTCACCAATTTTTGTAAGGGATACAAAAGTTCCCCATCTCCTATTATTTGTAAATGAACATCAAGATTTTTAATCGCTTGAATAATAATATGATGATTTTTTTGTGAAGTTAATCTACTAACACTCAAAATTATTGGTTTTTTATTAAAAATTCTTTTTTGTTTTGGTTTAAAACGATCAAGTTCTATTTTATTATATAATATTTCAGGTTGTTGTTTAATTATATCATAAATATAAGATTCAATAATTTTATACACACCTGTTATTTTATCAGCATTTTTTAATACAAAAGGTTCTATGAATTTTCTGGAATATTGTAAAATAAGATATTTACTAAAATTTTTCTTTCTCATTAGTTTTCTATAACCATCATATTGTGCATGAATAGAAACAAAAAATGGTTTACAAAGCTTTTTGCTACAATATGCAGCCAACCAACCTTCTAATTTAGAATTATATGCTCTTATTACATCAGGATTAATTTCTTTAACCAAATCAAGGATTTTTTCTTTTTTATTTTTTAAATTTAATGTATTCAAGTTACCCATAGAATAAATTTTTAAAGTTGCATTACCTGCTAACATTTTAACTTTTGAAGAGTCAATATCATCGTCAATGAAAGTAATTATATGTATTTCATCAAAAATATTTCCTGGATTAAAATATCTTGATTTAATTTCACCTTTATTAAAATATGAAATAATTGGATCGTTTGAAAATACACATAATTTTAAATTCAATCTAAATGACCATACTAATTAGATTTTAAGAAGTTTTTTACCTTATTTGGATTTTGTAAAATAGTAGATATTTTATGCCTAGTGTTATCAAAAATCTTTGTATAAATATTATATTTAAAATTTTTTCCTCCCCATTTTGATTTATAGAAAGAAATTTGTTTTTCTTTATTATTTTGAGGATTTGGATTAATTCCACCTAAATCCAGAGTATTGAAATTATTTTTAATACCCCATTTTATTAAATTCCAAGTTAAAAAAGTACCACCCAAAAGATTTTGTTTTATATTTGTGACACCATGTTGTACTATATTTTTATTAAATGTTAAAGAAGAAATACTTCCAATATAATTATTTTCAAGTTTAGCTAAAAATAATTTCCCATTACTAGTATTGTAAAGATAATCCCATCTATTTTTTTGTAAATCACTATTATCTGTAATTACATTTTTTGAATTTTGTTTCATGTTATCAAATGCTAAAAGTGAATTAAAATTGTCACCAATTTCAAATTTTAATTTATTTTTTTCAGATTTTCTAATATCATATCTTGTTTTTTTATCTAATTGAGAATAAATCGAATCTTCATCTTGTTTTAAATTAATAACATGAGTAGTCCAGGGAGTACTAGAATAACCAGATTTTTCAAAAATAGATTCTGTGGATATGTCAAAATTTGGAGGAATTGTTCCTCGTATATAATTAACATTATTTTCTTTGGCAATAGTATCTAACGAATTAAGTAATAACTCCATTATTTCCTTATGATTTTCTGAATCATGTATAATTGGTCCATAAATCCAACCTAAAGAATTTTTAATTTTTAATTTATTTCCTATAACATTAGATAAAAAATTTACATTTTTCCAAAGATAATCATTATGTAATAATACCATTAGTTGAGATAATAATTCATCATTACGTGTAACTTGTAAAAAAAATGGAATTGAATTATAAGATTTTTGATAGATTTTTCCCCATACAGATAACTGATATGCTGTTGATGAATTATGTTTCAATAAATTATCATCCCAAAATTCTGGGATTTCAGTAGATATTGTTACTTTAAATGTCATTTTAATCACTAAGATGTAGAATTCTTCCTTAATTCTCCTATAATTGATTTGATCAACATTTTTGTTTTATTATCAATAAAAAATGTTAATCCTACATACATTAAAACTCCTAAACCAACATACAAAACTAAATTGGGTAGAAAATTAAAAATACTTTCTTGATAAATTAAAAAATTTTCAGTAACAAAATATGTTAAACTAAAAACAAGAATACTTGCAGATAAATATTTGATCGTAGTAATAACATCAAGATTTAGGGAAAATTGTTTTTTTGTAACTTTATAAAAATAAGCTGTAAAAGGAATCTGCACTATTAATGAAATCAAAGCCCAATTAATCACTAATTCTAATTGAGTAGAATTATCTTTTGTAAGAAATAGAACAATAGCTAATATGGATACATATAATGAATATTGGATTAAAATTATAGTTGGAAGTATGAATAATTTACTTTTTACAAAATCAGAAAATTTTGGATTTTCTTTAGTATCAATTGTTTCAGCACCATGAATAGCAGATTGAAAAATATTACTCAATACATAGAAAAATGTACGAATACTCATTATTATCACTACGATTGTAGCAATTTCATACTCAGGATTTAGTGCAAATAGTGCAGGTTGTGCAAAAACTATAGAAATAGCAGTTAGTGGAAATGCAAAATAAAAGAATCGGATTAAATTTTCATTCAAATAATTTTTTTTGGAACCCGAAAGTAATTTAGGATAAATTGCCTGTGCAATTAATCCAGCATGTCCTACCAAAATAGATACAGCCAATGAAGCACTAAACAAGGCAATTCCAAATACAGAATCACTAATTATTGCAAATATTGCAACATCAAAACTAAAGACTACACTCTGTCCTTTTCGATATAATGGAATCCAAAAGAATTTTGTCCATTTTTTAATATAAAATGTTTTAAATTTTACTTTTAATTTTGAACGTGAATTAATAGATAAAATAATGATACTAGCAACATAAGAAATTGTTGTTGAAATTATTGCACCTTCCAATCCCAAGTTAAAATGATATACTAAAATTAATGCAAGTGGAATTTTACTTAATTCAAATGTAATAATACCATAACTGGTAGCTTGAGGTTTCCATCCTAAATTTAATGCTGTTAAAGCTCTATTGATAAACATTACAGGTATTAACATAGCACCTAAAACAAGTACGTCAAAAGTAACAACAGTTTCATTTGCAACAAAAAATGCAATTATTATGTATAAAATTAATGCAATTAAAGAAAATAATCCATGGGTAATAATTGCGGTTTTTCCAGAATCTTCTCCTCTAGCAATTTCTCTAGTTGTCCAATAGGTTACAATTGGATCAAGTATCATTACATACATAATTAAACCTCCAATTAATCCCCATGAACCATACTCATCAGGAGTTAATGATCTAGTAACAATTAATGTAAAAATTAATCCAGTAATGGTACTTACAATTCCAACTAGAAGAGAAATTAAGCCTGAATATGTTACACGAATATTACTCATAATACAATTTCCAATTCATAAATTCTTTTGATGTAAATTAATAATTTTGTCAGAAGCTTTTCTTTTACCATAAGGGGAAATGTTGGAATCAATGATAGGATTTTTTGAAGAAAGTTTATCCACTATAGGAGCTAATTTAATAATTTCAGGTCTTGTACCCATTACAGTAACATTTTTCAATCTAAAAAATCTTAATTTCTTTGGTATTTTTGGCTTTATGTTTAATCATTAGTAAGTAATTTAGACATAATTTTTTAATTTTGATTAATTTTAATTGAAAAATATAGTATTTTGAATAGACAATGAATTTTCAATACTCATTTTTAACATATTGTTAGAAAATAATGATTTGAACATTACTTAATTAATTTGAATCAGTACCAAAATACAAATAGTTAAGCATTAAATGCTAATAAGTAAAATCATGTCATTAATAAATACAAAAAAAGAAATTCAGGAAAAATCAATATTGATAGAAATTTATGGTTTAGGTTATGTAGGATTTCCACTCACAGTTAGATTAGCAACAGCAAATTTTAAAGTAATTGGAATAGATCTTAATGAAGAAAGAATTACTAGATTAAAAAATAATGAATTGATGGATTCAGAAATACATTTGGAAGACGAGTATAGAAAATGTAGACAGCAAAAAAATATTGAATTACAAACAAAACCAATGAAATCATTAATTCCCAAAATAGGAATAATATGTGTTCCAACACCAATTCCAAATGAAAACATCAAGTCAGATGTTTTTGTAAAATCAGCTGTAGAATCTTTTCTTGAAAATGCAAAAACAGGAGATGTAATTATTCTAGAAAGTAGTGTGGAAGTTGGAACGACAGAAAAAATAGAAAAAGTTATTGAATCAAAAGGCTATAAAGTTGGAAAAGATTTTGGTCTTTGTATTTGTCCTGAACGTATAGATCCAGCAAATAAAGAATGGGGAATTGAAAATATTCCTAGAGTTATTTATTGTTCTGATGAATTAAGTTTTGAAATATCTAAAAAAATTTATCAACATATCAACAAAGGAAATTTATTAAAAGTAGACTCACCAAAAATTGCAGAAGTTGTAAAGTCATTTGAAAATACATTCCGTCTTGTAAATATTTCACTAGTGAATGAACTCGCAATGTTATGTGACAAATTAAAAATAAATGTAAAAGATGTCATAGATGCAGCAGCAACTAAACCTTTTGGATTTATGCCACATTATCCTGGAGCTGGAGCAGGTGGTCATTGTATACCTAAAGATCCAAGATTTTTGCTAGAATCAGCTAAAAAGTTTCAAACAAATTTTGTAACAATTGAAAATGCTTTAAAAATTAATTTACAAATGCCAAATTATATTGCAAATAGTGTTGAAAAATCATTATCTCAAAAAGGTTTTGAAAAATCAGTCATAATATGTGGTTTATCGTATAAATCCAATGTAGAAGATATGAGAGATTCTGCTAGTTTTAAAATTATTTCAGATTTAAAAAAGAAAGATTTTAAGGTATTTGGATATGATCCATATTTCAGTGACGAGTCAATTGAAAAATATCTAATAGAAAATAATCTTAATGAATTAAATTTTGAAAAAATAGAAAATCTAAACAATGAAAAGTTAAAAGGAATTTCATGTTTATGTATCGTACAGCATCATGATATCGTTAAAGAACGTATATCAGAAATTTACAGACAAGGTATAATTCCTTTAATCTATGATTGTCAACACAAAATTTCAAAAGAATCTAACTCTAAATCAATTTTAGAGTTTTTAGGTGAATAAAAATTTCTAATACAGATATTTTATTGTATTTTCAAATGTAACACTATCATAATTTTCTAGCCAATTAATTCCTTGTAACGCAAACATTGTTGTCCATGAATTCAATCTCATTCTTTTTTTCCAACCAAAAAGAGATTTGTAGTATTCTTCATAAAAACCACCATCAATTTTAGGATCAGAATGAAACCCATGTAGTGTCTTAAGAAATTCATAGAGAATTTTGGTTTGAGGTTTATACTTGGAATTATTATTAATTTTATCTAGTAAAATCAATATACGAATAAGTTGAGATATAGGGTATGCCGCTTTGCTCTTATATTTTGAATTAAACCATAGTGAAATACTTCCATCATCATTAATTTGATTTAAGCACCAATCTACAGCTCTTTCACATCTGTAATGATAGTCTTCATTATTAGTCACATAGAAACCATATAGTAATCCTTCCAAGGCATAGCATAAGGTATGAAGATTAATGATTTGTGAATTAATATGTAATTTAATGGATCCATCAGAATTTTGATAGGTATTAATTTTTTTACAAATTTTTTCTCCAATTTTTAATTGCTTTTCATCAGTAGTTATTTTATATGATTGAAAAAAAGGAATTGCTGTTTTAATATGCAAACATCCTTCTTGTTTATACCAAACCTGATTGCTTTCTTGATATTTATTTGTAGAAATATCTTTGAAAGGTTTTACAGAACCATCAGAACCTATAGCTTCAGCAATTAAATCATTCATAATTTGTTCTCCATAATCTAAATATTTTTTTTCATTATTCAATTCATAACAATCCAGTAATCCTTTTGCACATATAGCAGAATCAAAAGAATATGAAAAAGTATTTTTAGAATTAGAATCAATTCCTTGAATAATTGCACCATATTTTTCATATATTTTGATCAACCAATTAGAAGAATATTTTGCATATTGTGAAAAGATTTCATCATTGTGTTGATTATTTAAAAATCTAAGACAACTAATGAAATAACCAGTTATTTCAGGATATAGGAATCCATATTGATTTTCTTTTTCATCGTAAAAAGAATGAACACCACCACAATTTTTATTATTTACATCTGAAACAAAAAGTCCTGATGTCATTAACCAATTTTGGGTTTTTTCATAAGAACTTGTCAACTTAGCATAACATTTTTGTGCTTCTTTAAAAAGATAAACACAGTGCAAATTCTCTTTATGGTATTTCATTTTCCACCCATAAGTGGAGGGGGAGTTGTAGTAATTGTGGAATTAGCAAATAAATTTGCAGAACTTGGTCATGATGTAACCATTTTAACACCAGATTTAGAATGGAAAGGTGAGAAATATGAGCCTCAATTAAATAAAAAAATAATTGTAGAAAAAGTTCAAACACCATTTAGATCAAATTTAAAAATTGCAGCTAGAAGATGTCAAGATAATATGGAAAAAAAAGGAATTGAATTGGGTAAACAAAATAATTATGATTTTATTTTATCAATTTTTCATCCATTTCATTTAGTGCCCAAAGCAGCAGTAGCATGTGGAAAAGAATTGCAAAAACCAGTTTTAATAAAAATTGATGATGCAATTTATGAAAAAGCTAAAGGAATAAAAAAAATTCAAAGAGGAATTGAAAAAATGTATAATTCAAAAACTTTACAAAATGCAGATAAAGTATTAGTTATGAATGAATTTACAAAAAAATTAGTTAACGAGTATTATAGTGTATCAAAGAATAGAATTTCTATTGTAACTAATGGAACAGATTTAAAAAAATTTTATAATACTAGAGAAAATAATAGAAGAGTAATATTTTCGGGTGCAATGTATCACCATAGAGGAGTAGATGTTTTGATAGATTGTGCATCAAAAGTAATTGATGAGATTAATGATGTGGAATTCCTGCTATTGGGAGACGGACCAGAAATTACAAAATTACAAGAATTTGTTACTAAAAACAATCTTTCAAAAAATATTATTTTTAAAGGATGGGTTCAACGAGAAGAGATTCCCAAATTTCTAGCTAAAAGTTCTATCGGAATTGGACCTTTGAGAAGTACGGATGTAACAAAAGGGGCATTGCCGATCAAAGTCCTGGAATACATGGCATCATCTTTACCAGTTTTAGCCATGAAAGGAACACTTCCTGAGGATATTTTGAAAGATGAGGTTAATGGATATGTTGTAAAAAATCCTAAGGAATTAGCGCAAAAGATTATTCATATATTAAAAAATGATGATTTACAAAATAAAATGGGCAAAAATTCAAATGAAATGGTTCAAAAATTTGATTGGAAGAATGTTGCTGAATCAATAATTAATGAATATCAATTAATTAATTTTTAGTTAAAATGAATGAGGCATCCTTCATTTTTCTATTTGAATAATCATAAGCTACTTTTTTAATTATATTTTGAATAGATTTTGGTAATAAATAAAATTTAAATTTTCCTAATTTACCACGAAGAGCCATCATTTCATGTGGACTAAATTTTGCTACTTTAAATCCTCTTTCTTCAAAAATTTTTTTCCATTCTTCAAACGTATTAGTAAAAACATCAGTTTCATTTCGTTGTTCTAATCCCTCATTTGGAGTAAGAAACCATGCAATGCCATCATCTTTTAAAATTCTTTGCAGTTCTTTTGCAAAAAAGTTAATATCATGAATGTGTTCAACAGAATAAAAACTACCAACAACATCAAATGTTTTATCATTAAATGGAAATTTATCAGAATTAAGATTTACCTTAAATAATTTTGATCGAATTGATGAATCAGAATTATTGATTGCATATTCAGAACCATCTACCCCATATGCTTCAATCCCCATATCAACAAGTGCTTTTACAAGCTCCCCATATGCACAACCAACATCTAAAACAGTTTTAGGGTGAAATTTTTCATGCATAAATTCTGCTCTTCTAATCCACATTGGTGGTCGTGAACGAGTTGAAAAATATGTTTTATCATATAGTCTTTGTAAATCTTCATCATCATACTTATCTTTCATAATTTTCACTAATAATTTTTCAAATTAATATCGTATTATTAAATGATATAAAATTACAGATTATTTTTCAAATGTTGAATTATTCTCTTTGCAGAATTTCCATCACCATAAGGGGATTTTTTCTTAATAATTGAAGAATTTTTAGCAGTTTTCTTTAGAGATTTCAAAATATTATTATAATTTGTGCCTACAATTTCAGAAAAACCTCCTAAAACAGCTTCAGGTCTATCAGTAGTTTTACGTACGACAATTACTTTTTTCTTAATTGATGATGCAGTAGCTTCTTCTTGAATACCTCCTGAATCAGTTACGATATATTGACAATTTTTCATTAATTCCAACATTTCAAAATAACCAACAGAATCAAGCGTCAAAATATTTTTTGAATTTTTTAATTTTGTGAATAAATTAAACTCGTGTAATCTTTTTTGTGTACGTGGATGAATAGGAAAAATAAATTTTTGATTTGAATCAAGAATTGATTTAATTACAGATGAGAGAATTGATTTATTATCTACATTTTCAGATCTATGTAAAGTCAATAATACGTAATCATCATAATCTAAAGATAATTTTGAATATTTTTTTGAAATTTTAGAAAATAAATTTATAGCATCAATTACGGTATTTCCAGTAACAAATATTTTTCCATGAACTTTTTCTGAAATTAGATTTTGTTTAGTGATTTGTGTTGGAGTAAAAAGATAATCAGAAAAATTATCAACAATAATTCTATTGTGTTCTTCTGGCATTCTCCAATCATTACTACGTAATCCAGATTCAACATGAGATATAGGAATGTTACATTTTAGTGATGCAATTCCTGCTGCTAAAACAGTATTTGTGTCACCTTGAACAATTACATTTTCAGGTTTTTCTATTGCAAAAATACTAGATAATTTTTTAATTATTTCAGAAATTTGTAATTCAGGTTTTGTTTTAGAGATTTTCATAGAATAATTTGGTTTGTTTAAACCAAGTTGATCAATAAATCTCATGCCCATATTATGATCATAGTGCTGACCAGTAAATATTACAGAAGTAGATTTTTTATTTAGTTGTTTGATAATAGGTGCAAGTTTGATAATTTCTGGTCTTGTTCCTAAAATTACTGCAACTTTCATCTAATTTCAATTTAATTACTCATAGATATTATTATTACTATAGAAAATAGTATTATTAATTTGGATTATATGATTTACTACTTTTATTCTGAACAAATTCATTAAGGCAAGAATTTTAATATTTATGTAAGAAATGAAAATTTTGTTTATTGCTCCAAGATATTCTGGAGGTATAGGAGGACATGCATTTAGAGTTTATGAAAAATTACAAGAATATGGATTTGATATTAAATTAATGCATGTACCACACATTCCAATTAGAAAATTAAAAAATCCAAGTTTTGCGGCATTTAGTTCATTGAAAGCAATAGTAGGGACAGAAAAATATGATATTGTTCATGCATTTAATGTCCCATCAGCTTTTGCTATGAAATATACAAAAGCAAAGAAAAAAGTTTTATCCATTCACGGTGTTTATTCTGAACAAGTGGATGTATTACATTCTAAAACTATCTCTACTGCTGCTAAAGTTACTGAAACTAAAGTACTAGAATGGGCTGACAAACTAACAACTGATTCTAAAATTGTTAAAAAAATGTACAAAGAAAAATTGAATGTAGATTTTGAATTTTTTTATGCTCCTTTAGACATAAAAAAATTTGAAAAATTAAAAAATGTAGAAAAAAAAGAAAAACAAATAATATTCATTGGAAGAAATAGTCATGAAAAAGGAATCGATATTCTAAGAGGAATCGAATCAAAAATTGATGCAAAAATAATCTATTGTACAGATATGACATGGGAAAAAGCAATGGAAAATCTCAAAGCATCTAGTATACTAGTAGTCCCATCAAGAATGGAAAGTATTCCACAAGTAATTAAAGAAGCATTTTATCTTAAAATTCCAATCATTGCAACAAATGTAGGAGGTATTCCAGAACTAATTACAAATAATGAAACAGGGATTTTAATTCCGCCTAATGATCCAAAAATGTTATTGAGCAGTATTAACAAATTACTTTTAGATGATGAAACTTCAAAAAAACTTGCAGATTCAGGTTATGAATTTGTAATGAAAAATCTTACATGGGAAATTCTACTTCCAAAATATGTTAAATTTTATGAGGATTTACAAAGATCTTAAAAAAAGAATTTTTTTAAACCATTTTTTAATAATGTGTCATAATTCCAATTAATCAATTGTTTTGCAAGAGATACATCAGCTAAACTATCTTTTACATCACCTAGTGGTAAATCATCATAACTTAATTCTAATGTTTTTCCTGAAAGATCCATCATTATTTCTGCTAATGTTTTAACGGATGTAGATATACCTGTCCCAATATTCAAAAATGAGAAATCAGTATTACTTTCCATTGATGATAAATTTGCTTTAGCAACGTCCTCTACAGATATGAAATCTCTAGTCTGTAATCCATCACCAAAAATTATTGGGGATTCATTTAGATTAATTTGATTGATAAATTTTGTAATTACACCAGCATAATCATTAGTTTGACCAACCCCATAGACATTAAAATATCTTAAACCAATTATGGATACTCCTAAATTATGATATTTTTGTGCTAGTTTTTCATCATCTAATTTTGTTATTCCATATGGATTAATGGGATTTTTTTCAAAATTTTCTTGAATGGGAATTGTTGTAGTATTTCCATAAACACTTGAACTACTTGCATATACAACTTTTTTTCCAAATTCTTTAGCTAATTTGAATATGTTTTCAGTACCTTTTACATTCACATTATGATATTTTTCTTTTTGTAAAAATGATTCAGGTACAGAAGTTAATGCTGCTTGATGAAAAATCCCATCAGAATTAGAAACTACATCTTTTAACGAATTAAAATCTAAAATATCTATTTTTTTAAATTCAATTTGCTCTTTAATTTCAGATAAATTTTCTAATCTTCCTCTTGAGAGGTTATCTATTATTATAACATCATGATTTTTTTCAACTAAATGTTTTGCAATATGACTTCCAATGAATCCTGCACCACCAGTAATAACAAATTTCACATGTTTGTTGAATCTAACACATCTTTAAATCTTAACTAATAACAAAATAGAATCTTATAAACATGGAAAATTATGAACAAAATTGGATATTAAATTATGGAAATTAACAATTATTCTTCAATTATTAAAGAGGTATTAACTTTAAGATATTCTCCGTCAATAGACGATAATAAAAATAAATTTATTTCAAATAATTTTTTACCTGAAGAAAAATTAAATTATTTAGAATACATAGAAAAATCAATTTCCTTAAAAATAGAAAATGAAGTTCAAGACAAACATGTTTCAATTGCACTAAGTGGAGGAGTTGATTCAACTCTTGTAATGTCATTACTTCGTAAAACTAAACCAGATATCAAAATTGATGCCATTTCTCTAAAATTTGCAGATAGTGTTGATGAAACAAGAATTGCAGGAAATATAGCAAACAAGTTTAATGCAGATCATAATATTATTTCAATTGAAAATTTTCTTGAATTTCTTCCAAAAGCAATTAGCATAATCAAAATGCCATTTTGGGATACGCATTGGTATCACATGGTAAAAACTGCTTCAAAATTTTCAACATCTTTAGTGTCAGGTGATGGTGGAGATGAATTATTTGGAGGATACACTTTCAGATATCAAAAATATTTATCAAATTTTTATTCAGATATGAGTCCCTTAGATCGAGTGAAATTATATTTAGAATGCCATGAACGTGACTGGGTTCCAGATCAAATTGAATTGTTTGAGTCAAAATCAAATTTCTCATGGGATGAAATTTATTCAAAAATTATTCCATATTTTGATAATTCGTTATCTCCACTAGATCAAGTATTTTTAGCAGATATTAATGGAAAATTATTGTACAACTGGATTCCACTTAATACTAGTTTTCATAATTTCTTTGATCTTAAACCAATTACACCAATTTTATCAAAAGAATTAATGCAATATGCACCACATTTAAAAAATTCAATTAAATATAATCAAAATAAAAATATTGGAAAACTTCCATTACGAGAAATTTTATCTAAACATATTTCTTCAGACCTAATCACACCAAATAAGCAAGGTTTTTCAGTAAATACTATTAATTTATGGAATTCATACGGTAAAGAAATTTGTAATTATTATTTAGATAATGCACGAATTATTAAAGATAAATGGATTAATGGAATTTGGGTTAAGAAACACCTTAAAAGACTTGATGAAATACCAGATGTTAGATATGTTAACAAATTTTTAGGATTATTAGCGTTTGAAATTTGGTATAGAATTTTTGTTACAAAAGAAATGAATCCAGAAACAAAATTATCTATTTAAAAAATGCCATTCACCAATGCAACTAATTTTTATTTACCCAAAAAATCATAGTAATAATTGAAATCAAAATTAGTTGAACAAATTGTTTGTCCAGAATGTAAGACAAAATTTTCATTAAAAATAAAGAAAAAACAAAAAGAAGAAATTATTCAAGGAACTTTAACGTGCCTTAAAAAACATAATTTCCCCATAATTAGAGGAATTCCTCGATTAGTAATAGATAAACAAAAAGATTTTGTAAATACCGAAGATGCATTCTCATCAAAATGGAGACATTTTAACAAAACTTATCATAATAAAAAATGGATTGATGGTCAAAAAAAATGGTTTTTAGAAAGATTTGGTTGGAAAACAATTTCAAAATTAAATAAATTCTTAGAAACTCGTTCTACAATTCTTGATGCAGGTACTGGAGTTGGAAATAGTGCAAAATTATTTTCATCCAACTCAAATGCTCAAGTTTTTGGAATTGATGCTAGTGAAAGTATAGAATTTGCATATAAAAAATATGGTAAAATAAAGAACATTCATTTTTTACAAGCAGACATAAGAAAATTGCCATTTAAAAAAAATTTTTTTGATTTTATTTGTTCAGATCAAGTATTACATCATACTAAAGATACAGAATCTTCATTCAAAATACTTTCAAAACTATTAGTAAAAAATGGAATTATTTCGATTTATGTATATAGAAAAAAAGGAGCATTGCGAGAATTTGCAGATGATCATATTAGAAAAACTACCATTAACATGACTGAAAAACAATGTATGGAATTTTCTAAAAGTATGGCATTTTTAGGAAAGAGTTTATCACAATTAAAGAAAAAGATTACAATCAAAGAAGATATTCCCCTACTTGAAATTAAAGCAGGAACCTATGATGTTCAAAGATTTCTATATTGGAATTTTCTTAAATGTTGGTGGTCTCCAGATGTTCCATTTGAACAAAGTGTTGCTACAAATTATGATTGGTACTATCCAAAATTTGCATTTAGACATTCAAAAAACGAGGTTAGAAAATGGTTTAAAGATATTAAATTAAAAATTATTCATTTTAATGAAATTGAAAGTGGTTTTAGCATAAATGGAAAAAAATAAGCTTAAAAATATTTAAAAAGTGGAATAATTTAGAAAATTTTTAGAATAAATTAAAGATAAAAAATTTATTCAAAAAGTTAGTTGAGAGGATTATAAGACAAATTATAATTTTTATTTACTTCATAAAGTACTACAAAAAGAAGTTCGCCATCATTATCATTCATAAAACTAGGGGATGCATAAACTAATTTTAATGGATCATTGTCAGAATTATATTTTATATTTTTAACACTAATTTCAATAAATCCATTTTTATAAACTGGAGAATTTTTTTCAGTCGAAGGTTGATAATACACAACTGGACTAAATGGAATTAATTTGCCAAGCAGTGTATTTTCATAAAAATTTGGTTTTGGAGTTTTAACATCTAGTTCTAAATATTTTTCTGCGGGAAATCCACCAACTTTTGAAATCCAAAATACCTTTGATTCATCACCACCCCCACCTACAACGTATAAAGGCTCATTTTCTGAATTGTTTCCTATGTCTTGAGCAGCAACAAATACAAGAACATAATCAGCATTCATTTCTTTCAACATTTTCCAACTTTCTTCAGGTGGACTCATTAATACCGTGGCCATTTTTTGAATTTCATTAGTACTAAGTGTCGCGTTGTCAACAAACGTAGTTCTTTCAGATAAGGCTGTAATCCAATATCCATAATCCCACCATGCAGCAATTTTGGCATTTTCAGGAGTATTAACCTTAATCCACTCCATTGTTTCTAACCAATCATTAGTTGGCGGATACATTGATGCACCAGTAAAAATTATTGGAGGCTCATCTACAACATTGATCCAATTACCTTGTTCTGGATATACAAGGGGAGTAGTAAAAAAAGAAATTATAATAATTGAATATAAAATTTTAATCAAATAATTTTTCTTATTAGAAAAACTAATTTTAAAAATTTCTTTTGTCAAAAGTGACAATCCAATAGAAGATAAAATAATTAATGTAATAGATGCAAATATTTCCAATCTAATAAATGCCGAACTAACATAAGCTCCACTGATTCCAATAATAAGTACAAACAATTTCATATCATTTTTAACATAATTTTCATTTTGAGATATTTTTTTAGAGAAAAGTAACCAAATTCCTAATCCAGCAAAAATCATCCATATAGAATGTAATAAGAAAGATAAGTTTGTTGAAACTGGAGCATGTTCTCCAACAGAATCAACTAATGGATCACTATTGGTTAAGAAGGGATTCAATGCATTAAGATATCTAAAACTTGGTAATGGAATAAAATTTTCATCTAATTTTTCGTTTGATAAATCAAATTGAGAACTTAGAGCTAAAAAGAATGAAGCTAAAATAAAAATAGAAAATAAGAAAAATAATCCATTTCTAATTTTATTTTTTTCACTACTAACTTTTTGAATAATTATACAAATAATAAGAAAGACAGTTGGAATCATTAACGAAATTCCACCTAAACCAAAAACAAAATTTGGACCAGGTCTCTCAAACAAACTTGAAATTAATAAGAATAATCCTACAAATAACGGAACACCCCATAATAGAAATTTATGATCTTTATTAACAAAAGGTAATGCTAAAATGAATAATCCAACAGGGATTATAAAAAATTGGTTTCCACCCCAAGATGCCATTCCAAAAGCCATAACTATACTTGCAAAAACAATTTTTAGAATTGTGATTTTTTGATTTTTAGATTTTATTGCACTCAAAAATAAGTATAATCCAAGTATACCATAAAAAATTCCTAATGGTTCAGATTTAAACCATCCAGCAGTACCTCTAAGAATTATTGGCAAAGATACTGCAAATAATAACGAGGCAATCATACCAGCTAAATTTCCTCCAAGCAATCTAACTAAAGCAAAAATAACAATTACAGTTAATGAACCAATGATTGCAGGAAACATAATTGTATAATCATATAATGATGAGTTTCCTCCAAATAGTTGATAAGTGATTGCTGCTGTCGAATGAAGCATTATTTGTGAAGTAGCTGAAACATTCCTTCCTTCAGGATACCAACTTTTATTATCATGCCATTGAAAATATTCAGAGAACCCATTTTCAATAATATATTCAGTAGCACGAAAATTAAAAAATGGATCAAATTCATTTAATTCGTATCCATAGTCAAGAGGTTGGGAACGAATTGACATTGATATTGAAAATGCCAAAATCAATACACCAATTATTATGAGATGATTTAATTTGAAAGTGAATATATCAGATTGAAATAATATTCTATCAGACTTCAACGTAAAAGCTATAGTTTAAACTGTTATTACTCTTTTGAATGAAAATTCAACTACATTGTTGCTTGAGATGCATCATGGAACATCTGACTCTTTGCACAGCCAGCAGCAAGTTCATCGCCTGCACCACGTCTCATAAGACCTCTGTATAGACCATCTTCGAGTTTTACACCTTCACGTTCTTCCCATTCCTCTACAGTGATAGAATATTTCTTTTGAATTCTGTCTCTGTACCATTCTGGAATTACATTAAATGCACAGAATGGGACTATTCTAAGGTCTGGAGTAACATAGTGAATATCACATCTTTGTAATCTCTCTAAATCTTCATTGTATTTGTCTTGGAAGTGCATCATACCAAGGAATAATCCTTTGACGTGCCATGAACCAACTGAATCAAATGATCTCTTCATGAGAATGTTACCAAACATTTTTGCTAAATCTAATCCGGCTGGTTGCTTTTTAGTATCAACAAAGCCTTTGAGTTTTCTTACAACTTCAAGCATTGTAAAGTACTTGTTCTTACCAGAACGAATCTCTTCAGATTTATCTTCAAATAATTCTAACATTCCTTGAATGTCACAGAATTTAGTTAATGGGACAAATTTCTTTGTATCAGCATCTTCAAAGATGTAAGTTCCTGCACCACAAGCAAAGTGAATAGACAATTCGTATTTTGGTTTGCTTGAGAATGCTTCAATTACATTAGTTAGTGGCATACAACTTGGAACTGGGAACCAATCATCAACAGTTACTTCACCATTGGTTTGTTCTTCAATTCTTTGAACACAATCAGGTACTGTAATTCTGTATTTTTCACGTTCAGATTTACCCATTCTACCAGTTAATGATACTGGTTGGAAGTTTACAGCGTGAACTACATCCATGTTCTTTTGTGCATATCTAATAATTCCGCCTAATTCATGATCGTTAATTGATTTGATAACAGTTGGAACAAATACAACAGTAGTACCTGTTTTTCTACAACTATCAAGAGCATATGGAATTTCCCAGTGATTTTTAGGATTTGTTCTTGCAGTTACACCATCAAAGGAAAGATACAAGTTGTTACATCCAGCAAGTCTAACTTCTCTTGCTGCTTCAGGATCCATGGCATGTCTAATACCATTTGTATTCATCTGAATATGGTCAACGCCTTCTTCTTTCATTATTTTAATAACATCAGCAATATCATCTCTGAGCATTGGTTCACCACCGGTAATCTGCATAGAGTTTCCTGGAATTGGTCTTTCTGCTCTTAGAGTCTTCATCATACCTCTAACTTGTGTATGATCTGGTTCATACATGTAAGCGCCTTCAAGTCCCTTCTTTACATAGAAGAAACAATACCAGCATGTCAAATCACATCTGTTAGTTACAATCATGTTTGCTAATCCACTGTGAGATAAGTGATTAGAACACAAACCACAGTTATTTGGACAAGAACATTTGTCAATCATTACATTTGGAGAATGTGCACCTTTGCCATCCATCCAGTAAGTACTGAATTTTTTGTACATTTCATAAGAACCAAAGTATAATTCCTCACATTCACCGTGAGTTGGACAAATTTTTGACATGAAAACTTGATTATCTCTTTCAAAGACTTCGGCATCTAAAATCATGTTACAATCAGGACAGATACTTTGAGTAAATCTGATAGTAGATTTTTTACCCAAATTCTTACTTGATTGATTGGAAATCTGAATTAGTGCCATGCTTGTACTTAGATTTCTAAAAAAACAGTATATAATCTGTTTCACACTTACCCCCGTGGGGAATTTAGTAAACAGTCGTGACGGGTTTAAATATCAAAACTGATCGGTTAGATCGGATGAGCATATCAGATAAAACAAAAAAGTCACTAGAAAAAATTGGTCTTACAAGTTATGAAATCAAAACATTTTCTGCATTACTAAAGTCTGGAGAAATGACAGCATCTGATCTTAGTCAAAAATCAGGTGTGCCATATTCAAAAATCTATGAAGTTTTAGGGACACTAGAAGAAAAAGGATGGATTGGCTCAGATGATTCAAGACCAACAAAATATTTTGCAAAATCACCAGCAACAGGAGTAGAAAGTACAAAACAAAAGATGGAAAATGATTTTCTACAAAATCAAAATGTAATTTTAAATGAATTAGTTCCACTGTATGAAAAAAGTGGTATAAGTGAAAAACCAGATATTTGGGTTTTATCAGGGGCAATTAACATTACTGCAAAAATTTTAGAGATGGTAGATAGTTGCAGAGACGAAGTAATGATCACACTGCCAGAAGCGGGTGTAGAATTAGTTAAACAAGCATTACCAAAATTAAGAGCATTACACGATAAAGGAGTAAAAATTACAATTCTTACATCAGATAAAATCGATAAAGAATCAATTACAGCAATCAAAAGAGTCGCAGAAGTTAAAATTAAGAAAGGTTTGTTTGGAGGTGGAATAATCTCGGATAAAAGATACGTTGTGATTTTATTAGGTCCTGAAATTGCAGGTGAAAATTCATCTGATATTATTGCAATTTGGGCTGATCATATTGGTTTAGCTGGAATTGCACGTCAATATTTCGAATATTTATTAAAAGATTCAAAGAAGGTATAGCTATGGACATACTAAAAGATGAAACACTATTTGTTGGAACTGCAGAAGCAGAACATGTTGAGATGTATCTAAAAGCAATTTGGCACATTAGAGAAAGAGGCGAGGATGTTAAAATTAGTACAATTGCAAAAATGCTCAACATTAGACAACCAAGTGTAGTTCAAATGCTAAAAAAACTAAATGCTAAAAATCTTGTAGAATATAACAAAGCAGGTGTAACTCTTACAGAAGAAGGAGAAGTAATTGGTTCCAGTATGATGAGGAATAGTAGATTATTAGAAGTCTTAATGGATAGTGCATTAAAAGTGGAAATTGATGAAGAAATGGTATGCGGAATTGAGCATCACATGAATAAACAATTCACAGATGCATTATGTACAATGTTAGGACATCCAAGAAAATGTCCACATACGCATGACATTCCAAAAGGCGAATGCTGTAAATAAATTAAAAATATCCCAAAAGATATATCAGATTAGAAATTACAATTGTTATGGCATGTTTTTGTGGATGTGAAACTTATGTTAAAAATGAAGATGGTTTCAAAATCGCATGTGTGAAATGTCAACATGGACCTCAAAACCATGATGATGCATTTAGAGATGCTGCAAGAAAGAACGAATCACAGAGTCAAAAACGTGATGCAGATTTTGGATAGAAAACTATTCACCAATAATTTTAACTAAAACTCTTTTTGGTCTCTTACCATCAAATTCTCCGTAAAAAATTTGTTCCCAAGGACCAAAGTCTAGATTACCATTAGTAATTGCAACAACTACTTCACGCCCCATTACTTGTCTTTTTAGATGTGCATCAGCATTATCTTCTCCAGTATCATTGTGTTTGTATTGTTCAATTGGTTCATGAGGTGCTAATTTTTCTAACCATTTTTCATAGTCATGAAGTAATCCATCCTCATTATCATTGATAAAAACACTTGCAGTGATATGCATGGCATTAACAAGACATAGTCCTTCTTGGACTTTACTTTGATCTACTAATTTTCTAACATCAGGTGTAATATTGACAAACCCTCTTCGAGATTTAATATTAAATGTAAGATGTTTAGTTAATGATTTCATAATTTTTCAAAATTCATTACCAATTAAAATCATGAAGCAGGCTCAGAACTCAAGATCCTCATCATTAATCAGAGGGATAGGAACATCATAGCCTGTAGGCAGTTTTTAGAGATATTCCTTTTGAGTCTTTCAAGAAGCTTGATAAATGGCAAATAGTAAGTTAAAAAAAATGGTCACGATTAGTACTCCTGCAACATTGGAAAGTTTTAGAAGATTTATCATTTCTAGTACGTGTAAATCTTATGCTCCAAGAAATTATTTAGAAGATTCAGAGGTATTTGCAGAAAGAGAAGATAATTTGGGTGCAATATACGTAGAAGCAGCAGATAAAGTAACATTGAAAAAAATCAGAGATATCAAATTTATGAACGCAAGAGATGTACTTGGAATAATTTACAATTCAAAAAGTGGAAATACATCACTCAAATGGAGACAAATTAGAAGAATGGAAGGCAAAGTAACAGGGGAAGCTTCTCCAAATTCTTTAACAAATCTAGCAGAAGCAGGTGTTCTTACTTTAGATTGGGTTGAAAATTATCTAAAGAAAAAATCACAAGAAGAGAAAACAACTGAAACTACAAACTAAACACTTTACTTTTTGTAAATTATTTTACTAATATGATTACAAAAACAATAGATGAGAATTTAATTTCAGTAATTCCCGAAGATTCAGAAGATTTATTGAATTTACGGCGAATAATTAGAGAAAATGACAAAGTGATTGGTGATACTACACGAGTTCTAAAACAAGATAAAGAATATGCTAGACCAGACAAAGGTGAAAGAATCAAAATTAGAATTGCATTAACTGTGGAAAAAATTTCTCTTGATGAAGTTTTAGATAAACTGAGAATTAGTGGAATTATTTCTGAATCAAGTAACGAATCAGTACCACACGGTTCACATCATTCATTTATTTTAGAACTAAATGATGGAATTACAATTTCAAAGAAAAAATGGTTGCCAGTAGAGAAAAAACTTTTGAAATCAAGTAATAATCAAGTCAGTTTTGTACTAATTGCAATTGATACTGCGGACTGTGGAATTGCAAGATTAAGAGGAACACATTTAGAATTTATGCCAAATATGTACTCTGGATCTGGAGGAAAGAGATACAAAACTAATTTTAAAATTGAAAAATTCTTTGAACATGTACAGCAGGCAATGAATTCTATTTTTAAAGAGGGAGACATGATAATAATTTTTGGTCCAGGTGAAACAAAAAAAAGATTTGCAAATCATTTACAAAAATCACAAAAATACAAGATTCAAGTTGTTGATGGAGTAGATTCAGGTGGAGAAGATGGCATTTACACATTTACAAAATCTCAAACAATGCATGAGATAATGTCAGATAGTAAATTAGCAAAAGCTGCAGCAATAATTGATGAAATTATGATTCTTGCAAATAAGAAAAGTAAAAAATTTACAATGGGATATAATGAAACGTTAGATGCCAATCAAATTGGCGCAGTAGAATCAATAGTATTTTCAGATAAAATAATTCAAGACAATAATGAACAAGAAATAATGGATTTCCTAAACGATGTAGAAAATAAAGGGGTTAAAATTTACAGTGTTGATTCATCTACAGATATCGGATTAAGAGTTACAGGTTTAGGTGGAATAGTTTCTTTGTTAAGATATTCTTTAGAGACTTAATTTGTTGATTCAATTAACCAGTTCAAATATGATTTATTTATTGAATTAACATCAATTTCAGCTATTTCAGGAACATCATATGGATGAGTTTCTTCAATTATATTTTTGAGTTTAATTTTATTTTTTGTCACAGTTTTGAATATTGCAATATATTCTGGAGAATTTTGAATTTTCCCGTTCCAGGAATATACTGAATCAATTTTTGAAATATTAACACATGCTATAGTCTTATTTTTAACAAGTTCATTAGCAATTTTTAAAATTGATTTTTTATTAGGATATGTTGATACAATAACCACTGGTTTCATAGTAAACGATAAATGCCCGTACTTTAAAAAATTAACAATTAGTTTGGAACTTGATTTTATTACAGAAAATTCGATAATCTATGTCTTAATGGCTTGGGTAGTTATTTTCATATCAGCCAAGGCTCTAAAGTTAGAGCGATTTGGTTTTGAAATTAAGGCATACAGTCTAGTTTATAAAAATAAAGGAGTCAATGAACTTTTAATAAAAATTCTAGGTAGAACAAGATCAGCAGTATCTGTATTTGCAAATGTGAGCGTTATTGCAGGATTCATAATGATGGGTTTTGCATTTTGGTTTTTACTAAATAATGTTTCAAACTTTTTTGTTGCACAATCAGAATTTAACGAATTAACCGTATTAATTCCGGGTGTTACATTAACTTCCGCACCAGCCATTACTTACTTTTTACTTTCTATCCCAATTGTACTCGTAATGCATGAAGGCGGACATGGAATTGTAGCTGCACTTGAAAAAATTAGAATCAAAACAGGTGGTTTTGCAATTTTTATTGCAATGTTTGCAGGTTTTGTTGAACCAGATGAAGAAGAATTTGAAAAAGCAAAAAAGATTTCTAAATTAAGGGTAATAGGAGCAGGTGCAACTTCAAATGTTTTGTTTGCACTAGTGTTAGGAGTTATTTTGTTAACAAATCCATTTTTTGCAATGGTTGTTCCAGAACCATTATTGAGTATATTTTATGAATTACCTGAAGGTGTCTTGATACTTTCAATAATAGAAAATTCAGGAGCTGAACAAGCTGGATTACTTGGAAACGACATAATTACTTCGATTAATGGTATACCGATTCTTATTCCAGCGGATTTCCCCAGTTTGAATCCAGGTGAAACTGCCACTGTTTCAGTACTTAGAGAAGGTCAACCGTTGAATTTTGAATTACTAGTAATGCCAGCACCAGATGATCCTGAAAGAGGATTAATTGGGATAATGAGAGATAATTCATTCACATACAAACCTGTAATGAATTTCATTGAATGGAATGATCCAACTGTTTCAATGTTCTTGTTATGGTTATGGATGATTTCATTTTTCATAGGAATAATCAACATGTTACCATTACCAATTCTAGACGGGGGGAAATTCATTCATATTATTATTGATAAAAGAATTTCAGAAAAAGCAGTTAAAATGACAATGTGGGGAATTTATGCATTCACCTTTGTGTTATTTGGTCTCAATATTGCTTTATCATATATGAAATCAGGATGGTTTACAATCTAATTTACCTAAAGAATCATTAATGAAAAATTACAATTAATTTCATGAAATGTGACAGATGTGAAAACCCTCCAGCATATACAAGAAAATATTCTGGAGAGAAATTATGTTCACAATGCTTTTCAAAATCTATTGTAAAAAAGACAGCCAAAACAATTTCAAAATATAAAATGATAAAACATAATGAATTAGTTGCCGTAGCTGTTTCAGGAGGTAAAGATTCACTTGCATTGTTAAAAGTTATTCATGAAATGTCATTAACTCACAGTTTTAGAATTAAAGTGATTACAATAGATGAAGGAATTCCAGGTTACAGGAATGAGGCATTAGAAATTGTGAAAAAAGTATGTAATGAATTAAATGTTGAATATAAAATATATTCTTACAAGGATCTTTTTGAGTTAACACTTGATGAAGCATTAGACTTGCGAGAAAATGAAAAAACATCATCATGTTCAATGTGTGGAACATTTAGAAGACGTGCAATGGACTATGCAGCAAAAGATATTGGAGCAGATCTAATTGCAACAGGACATAATTTAGATGACACATTACAAACTTTTGTGATAAATATGCTTTCAGGAGATACAACTAAAGTTGGTTGGATGAATCCAGATACAGCTACAAATTCTTTAAGAAAAATAAAACCATTTTGCGAAATCTATGAATCTGAAATAGTTTTTTATGCATTTACAAATAATCTACCATTTCAATCTGAACCATGTCCTCACATGAATGAAGGTATAAGAACTGACATTCGTGAATTTTTAAATTCGTTAGAAAATCAACGAAGTGGAATTAAAAATAATTTGTATCAATCAATAATCAAAGTATCTGAAGTAATGAAAAGTTCTGATTCAAACTCTAAAAATAAAACAAATTGTGAAAAATGTGGTTCTGAATGTACAGGGAAGATATGCTCAGTATGCACTATGGTTTTGAAATTAAAATCAAATCAAACCTAATGCAAATATAACATACCATCTTTAGAAAAAGCGGTAGTAGGTAGGATTGGGGTGCCAGCCGTGCCCTATTCTGAAACCGGCTATATGCAGAGATCAGCAACTGTTGGGTAAATCTCTAGATGGGTAATTCCCGCTTGGTGTGCGGAAATGAAATCACGCCGAGGCGGGTGGTTGCAGGACTAGAAATATTCGAAGGAATAACTTCTAAGACCGAACTATCGAAAGGGATGAGGTCCGGGAGGGAGCAATCCTAAGGTGGAGCATCCACGCTTCCTCGTCTACGTGGCGGATCTTGTATGCCTTGAAATGGGGCTATTCGTCTAGACTGGAACCAGCGGATCTACTACCTTTATAATTAAAATCAAATTTGCATGGTTATGGAAGGAATTATTTCATTTGGCAACAAAAGAAATTATGACGATTTTAAAAAACAAATTCCAGCAGATGTATTACCTCTTTTTGATTCAATAAGAGAATTCTGCTTCAAATTAGGTGAAAATGTATTAGAAGATGTTCGAATGCATAGAGTTGTATTTTGTAAATCAATGACATTTAGATGGTTTCTCGATGTAGAACCAGAAAAAGATGGTGTAAAAATTAAAATTCAAAGAAGCAGAAAAGATCCAATTCAGGTTATTCAAATAAAAAAAGAACAACAAATTTCAGAATTTACTGAATTTTTCAAAAATGCTTATGAAAATATTCACTAATACAAAACATCAAACTTTGAAAATTCATTGTTAAATTCTTCATCATGTATTTCAACATTTTCAACAATTGAATTAGCTGGACCAACATGTGCCCATTTAACAAGTTTAGAAACATTGTCTCCTGTACCTTCTAAAACACATTCAACACGACCATCTGGAAGATTTTTTACCCATCCAAAAACATTATTTTGAATAGATTTAGCTTTTAGACTCTGACGAAAGAAAACTCCCTGTACCCTACCAGTTACAAATAATCTAACACGTTGATTTGTCATTAATAGAAAACATAAGAAAGTTCTTAATCAATTTTAAGTTTAAAAATAAACTACTTTCTTTCTTTAATTCTAGCTCGACCAGTTTTTCTAGCAGCAATACTTCCTACCTTTGCACCAGGAGGAGCATCTCTAGAAACAGTAGAACTTTGTCCAACGTGTTGGTGACGACCACCACCGTGTGGGTGAACATATGCTGCTTGTGCAACACCTCTAACAATTGGGTATTTCTTTCCTTTAGCTTTGAAACTTCGCCATTTGTTTCCAGCACTCATGAAATGACGTTCGGTTGCTCCGCCACCAGCTAGAGTACCAATCATGGCTCTATTTTTTGGATTGAGAGTTGCAAATTTTCCTGAAGGAAGTTTAATTGTTACACCATCATCTCCATGAGAGAAAATAGTTGCGTTAGTTCCTGCAGATTTGACTATAGCTCCACCGTCACCAAAATGTCTTTCAATATTACAAACAATTGTTCCGTCAGGAATATTTTGAACACTAATTACATTTCCTTGTTCAATTTTTGATTTTAATCCAAATTGTAATGATTCTCCAACTTTAGTTCCTAATACTGCGGGAATAAAGGAAACAGAACCGTCTTCAAATCTAACTTTAGATAAAGGTGCTTCTCGTCCACGCTCGTGAACTAAATCAATAATTTCCCCAACATGATTTTCTGCTAGTGGAAAACGTGGATAATTTGCAGTTTTTCCTACTTTACCAGTGGAAGTCGATCTAAATTGATTGCCTCCACGGCCTCGTCTACGTACTAATGGTCTTTTACCCAAGTTGATCGTTTCAAACTGAAAAGAGAATTTTAAGCTTTGGTATGGATTAGAATAGGACATAATTACCACAAAGGTATAAAAATTAGATTAGAGGTTATTTTTGTATGAGTCAAAATGCTCTTTCTCTTAAAGTTCTTGAGGCATATACTAGGGATGTTGGAAGAGGAGTAGCCAGAATTGATTATGACTCAATGGATACGTTAAATGCATCAACTGGTGATGTAATTGAAATTAAAGGTAAAAGAAGAACAGTTGCAAAATGTCTTCCATTATACCCATCTGATGAAGGAAAAGGAATTATCAGAATTGATGGACTTGGAAGAAATAATTCAGGAATTGCAATTGGAGACACAATATCAGTTAGAAAAATTAAAGCAACTGCAGCCGAAAAAGTAGTAGTTGCACCATTAGAAGCTATTCCTCCAATAGATGAAAGATATCTTGCAGATGCTTTAGAAAGTGTTCCATTAATCAAAGGTGATAATGTTATGGTCCCATACTTTGGTGGACGATTAACATTCCAAGTAATTGGTGTTACACCAGCTGCAGATGCAGTTTTGATTACACAAAAAACAGTTTTCCATATTGCTGAAAAGGGAGAAACATTACGCGGTGTTCCACAAGTAACCTATGAAGACATTGGCGGTATACATAATGAAATTAAGAAAGTAAGAGAAATGATTGAGCTTCCATTAAGACATCCTGAGATTTTTGAGAAACTTGGAATTGAAGCACCAAAAGGCGTTTTACTTTATGGTCCTCCAGGAACTGGTAAGACATTACTTGCAAAAGCTGTTGCAAATGAAAGTCAAGCTCATTTCATTAGTATTTCAGGTCCTGAAATTATGAGTAAGTTTTATGGAGAAAGTGAAGCTAGATTAAGAGAAATTTTCAAAGAAGCAAGAGAAAAAGCACCATCAATAATTTTTGTTGATGAAATTGATTCAATTGCACCAAAAAGAGAAGAAGTTACGGGAGAAGTTGAACGCAGAGTTGTTTCACAAATGTTATCATTAATGGACGGATTAGAAGGAAGAGGAAAAGTAATTGTAATTGCTGCAACAAACAGACCTAATGCAATTGATCCTGCACTAAGACGACCAGGAAGATTTGATAGAGAAATCGAGATTAAAGTACCAGATAAAAAAGGACGAAGAGATATTCTTGCAATACACAGCAGAAATATGCCTTTAGCAGATGATACTCAAGAATTACCAGTGAATATTGATAAAATTGCTTCAGTCAGTCACGGATATGTTGGTGCAGACTTGGAGTACTTGTGTAAAGAAGCAGCAATGAAATGTTTGAGAAGATTACTACCTGAACTTAATTTAGAAGAAGAAAAACTCCCTCCAGAAACTCTAGATAAACTAATTGTAAATCACGATGATTTCACTAAAGCCTTGATTGAAGTTACTCCATCTGGAATGAGAGAAGTATTCATTGAAAATCCAGACATAAAATGGGAAGAAGTTGGCGGTTTAGAGGATGTTAAACGAGAATTACAAGAAGCTGTTGAATGGCCAATGAAATATCCAGGACTATATGATAAACTAGGACACAGTATGCCAAGAGGTATCTTACTTCACGGTCCAAGTGGAACTGGTAAGACATTACTTGCAAAAGCTGTTGCTACACAAAGTGAAGCTAACTTTGTTTCTGTAAGAGGACCTGAACTATTATCAAAATGGGTCGGTGAATCCGAAAGAGGAATCAGAGAAATTTTCAAGAGAGCAAGACAATCTGCACCATGTGTAGTTTTCTTTGATGAAATTGATTCAATTGCACCAATTAGAGGAGCTGGTGGAGAAACAGCAGTCACTGAAAGAGTTGTCAGTCAATTACTTACAGAATTAGATGGCATGGAAAATATGCACGGAGTAATAGTATTAGCAGCAACAAACAGAGCTGACATGATTGATCCAGCATTATTAAGACCAGGAAGATTTGATAAAATTATTCAAATCCCATTACCAGATAAAGAAAGTAGAAAGAGTATTCTAAAAATTAATGCTGAAAAGATTCCAACTATTAGTGAATCAAGTGATCCAAAACATGTGGATTATGATAAATTAGCAGAAATTACAGATGGATTAAGTGGCGCAGACACAGCATCTATAGCAAATACTGCTGTATCTTTAGTAATTCACGAATTCCTAGATTCACATCCAGATGTGAAAGAGATTGAAAAAACCAGCATTGATGCAAAAGTAACTATGAAACACTTTGAAGAAGCAGTTAAGAAAGTAAGAGAGCAAAAAGACCTTAAGATGGGTGAAAAATTAGTCGCCTCCTATTACAGGTAGTTTTAATAAAATAGCAATTCTAATTCTCATAAATGTCAGAATACACAGGTTATCATGGAAATTCACTAGAATTTTTGAAAGCAAATAAAATTTCAATAGGCGATTCTGTTAAAATTTTAGCTGACATTACATATTCAGGAATAGTTATGCCACGATATGAACACAGTGACGATAAACATATTGTATTGAAATTAAAAAGTGGATACAATATTGGCTTAGAAATCAAAAATATTGAAAATGTTGAAAAGAAGTCATCCATAGAAAAAAAAATTGAAACTAACGAAAAGATTGAAAAGAATGATAATTTACCAAATATTTTATTATTATCAACTGGGGGAACAATTGCAAGTAAAATTGACTATAGGACTGGTGCAGTTACACCAGTATTAACAGCAGAAGAACTTAATTCATCGGTTCCAGAACTTGGAAAAATAGCAAATATTGAAACTAAAGTTCTATTTTCAGAATATTCTGAAAATATTATGCCTGAGCATTGGGTAAAAATTGCTGAAACAGTTAAGGAATATAGTAAATCTCAGTATACGGGAATTATAATTGCTCATGGAACAGATACAATGCATTATACATCATCGTATCTGTCTTTTGCATTAGCAGGTTTTCCGATACCTATTGCGTTAGTTGGATCACAAAGATCATCAGATCGAGCATCATCAGATGCTGCATTAAATTTAATTGGAGCAGTAAAGTTTCTTACTGAATCAAAAACAAATGGAATTTACATTGCAATGCATCAAGATGAAAATGATGAAACGATTGCTTGTCACATTGGCACGCGTGTGAGAAAAAATCATACTAGTAAAAGAGGGGCATTTCAAACAATAGGAAATGATCCAGCATTTTTGATTGTAAATAATAAAATTCAGAAAAATATGAAAAGAGATTTTTTCAAAGTTAATGAATTTGCGCCAAAAATTAAAATCAATCAAAAAGTTGCTTTAGTAAAATATCATCCTGGGTATAATCCAGATTCATTAAGAAATTTAATAGATTCGGGAGTTAAGGCGATTATTTTTGAAGGAACAGGATTAGGACATATTGGTGAAAACATGTACCCAGTAGTAAAAATTGCAAATGAAAAGGGAATTTTTATGGGAATGACTTCTCAATGTATTGATGGCATGGTAAGAATGACAGTGTATGAAAGTGGAAGAGATCTATTAAATCTAGGAATCATTCCATTAGAAAACATGATTCCAGAAATTGCATTAGTTAAAGCAATGTGGGTAACGGGAAATACTGAAAAATTTGATGAAATTAAAGAAAATATGTTAAAAGAAATTGCATTAGAATTTTCAACATGATCAGGTAATAAAATGGAAAAATTTTCAATAAAAGATGTAGGCGTAAAAGTAGGCTTAGAAATTCACCAACAGCTTGAAACTAATAAAAAATTATTTTGTAATTGCACACCAATAGAATCAGATGATTATTCAATAAAATTTCAAAGAAAATTACGAGCTTCAAAAAGTGAATTAGGTGAATTTGACCCTGCTGCACTTTTTGAAAGTACAAAATCAAAAACTATCATGTATTATGCAAACGAAGAGAGTAGTTGTTTGGTTGAACAAGATGAAGAACCACCACACGAATTAGATGAAGATGCAAGAAAAATTGCATTAGTTATTGCTGCAGCATTGAAATCAAATATTTTTAGTGAGATTTATCCGATGAGAAAAACAGTAATTGATGGTTCTAACACAACAGGTTTTCAGCGTACTATGTTAATTTCTCAAGGCGGATTTTATAATGCAGGGGAAACAAAAATAGGAATTCAGTCAATTTGTTTAGAGGAGGATGCAGCAAAAATTTTAGGGGAAGAAGGAACTACGAGAAAATTTGGATTAGAGCGACTAGGTGTTCCATTAGTAGAAATTGCAACAGATCCTTTTGAAGTAGAACTAACAGAGATTAAAAAAATTGCATTATCTCTAGGAAGAATTTTGAGAAGTACAAAAAAAGTAAAAAGAGGATTAGGATCAATTAGGCAAGACGTTAATGTATCCATTAAAGATGGTGGAGGAATTGTTATTGAAGTTAAAGGAGTTCAACAATTAGATCAACTAGAAAAAGTTGTAGAATATGAAGCAAAAAGACAACACGGGTTACTAAAAATTTCAAAAAAAATACTAGAAACTAATTGGAAATATGATAAGGATAACAAAAAAGACATTACAGAATTATTTTCAAAATGTCAATCAAAAATTATTCAAAGTGCTATAAAGAAAAATCACAAGATTATAGCAATTTCTTTTAAAAATATGGGTGGAATTTTTGGATATTTACCATATGAAGGCATAAGATTAGGAAAAGAAGTAGCAGAATTAGTTCGATTTTTTGGGATTGGAGGAGTTTTTCATTCTGATGAATTACCAAATTATGGCATAGAAACATCTGATCTAAATGGATTGAAAAATTTATTAAAAATTAACGAAAATGATGCATTTTTAATATTAGCAGCACCAGAAGAAAAAGTTCACATAGTAATTGATCAAATTATTGCACGAATAGAACATATCAAAAATCAAGGCATACCAATTGATACTAGATTAGCTACTCCAACAGGAGAAACAAAATTTCTCCGACCAAGACCAGGTGCTGCACGAATGTATCCAGAAACAGATATTCCACCAATAATAGTAACTGAAAAAGAACTAAGCGACGCAGAAAAAAACATTCCAAAATTATGGGACGATGCAATTAAAGAAATAGAAATAAAATATAAAATGAATAAGCAATTATCAGAACAAATTTTTGATTCAAAACATATTGAATTGTTTGAAAAAATTATTGAGAATATTAAAACAAATCCAACATTTGTTGCATCAATTCTTTGTTCAACAATTACAAATTTAGAAAGAAAGGGATTAAATTCAAACTTATTAAAAAATCAAGAAATTTTCAAATTATTTGAATTATTAGACAAAGGAGAAATTGCAAAGGAATCAATTGAAATAATTCTTGAAAATATTATGTCAAATAAATCACAAAATGTGGAGGAAGCCATGAAAAATACTTCAATTGAATCAATCAAGAATGAAGATTTAGATCAGATTATTCAAAATATAGTAAATAAAAATCAAGAAATAATTAAAAATCAAAAAGAAAGGGCAATCGGACCATTAATGGGAATTGCTATGAAAGAATTAAGGGGTAAAGCATCTGGAGAAATAATCAACAATCTTCTATTAGAGAATATTAAAAAGAAATTAGAAGAATAGTAGTGCGGAAAATGGGATTTGAACCCATGAACTCCTAAGAGATAAGGATCTGAACCTTACACCGTTGACCAGGCTTGGTAATTCCCGCATCGTGTGATTTTGAATTCTAAAATAAGTTCTTTATTATACAAGAAAATAGTATTTTCAAATTAATCAAGTGATAAAGATGGAATTTCGAGAAATTTATTGTACTAGTTGTAAAAAAGTAATTGGGCGATATAACATTAAATTTTACAGTGAAGATAAGATTGCAGAATTAATGAAAACAAGTCATGTGACTCATGTTAGAAATGGTCATCAAATTAACATCAGAAAATTTGAAAAAAATTAATTGTTTTTAATTATTTTAATTGATTCAGAAAGTTTTGAAATTCGGAATAATTGATTATTAGAAATATGTTTATTCCAAGGTTGTGAATATAAAATAACTTTTTTATTATTTTCAAGAAATTTAATTGCATTTAATGGAGAATCATCAATAAAAATATCATAATCTAAATCAGCTTTCATAGGTCCATCAATCACAGATACATAATTGTCATATGAAATATCATGATATGCTAACCAATTTTTTACAAAAGAATTAGTAGAAATTTCTCTAGCTGTAACAATATCCACTTGTGCAAAATTAGAAAGATTTTTTGTGGTTAAAGATAAATTTGTTTCAGTTACTGGAATTGATTTCCAATTTTTCCAACAAGAACTTAATTCTGAATAAAAATCAAATGGATCAATTTTAAATTTTTTCCAAAATTCCCAATCTGTTACCTGATTTTTAGAAATTGACGGTCTAATAGAATTACTATAATTTAACCATGAAACTATTACATCGGCAAGTACACCATCAACATCTAGTGCAATTTTCATATTATCGATTAATCAGTTGTATCTTTAAATTCATTTAATAGATTTTTTTGATGTTTATTGAGTTTTTTAGGAATATTTACTACGACTCTTACGTACTGATCCCCTGTTCCTCTAGAATTAATATGCGAAACTCCTTTTCCTTTTAATTTGATTATAGTGTTTGGTTGACTACCAGAGTCTACTTTGATTTTTTCTTCTCCATGCAAAGTTGGTACCATTAATTCACACCCTAATGCAGCATCTATCATAGAAATATCTTGATCATAAAAAATATCTTTTCCATCTCTTTTGAAATGTGTATGAGGTTGAATCTTTACTCGAATTACCAAATCACCATTTATTCCATCAGGAATTTCATTTCCTTCATTAGAAACAATATAATCACCTGTATCAATTCCTGGTGGAATTTCAAAATCAACTTTTTTAGTTCCTTTAACTCGACCTTGGCCCCTGCAATTGTTACAAGGTGTTTCTATCATTGAACCTTGACCCCTGCAAGTTGGACACGGTGCAGCTGTTACAAATGAAGCAAATCCCATGTTACGAGTTTGTCTTACTTCCCCTTGGCCATTGCATGATGTACATGTTTTTTTATTGGTTCCGGGTTTACAACCAGAACCTTGGCAGTTATCACATTGAATTTGTTTTTGTAAATTAATTTCCATCTTTTTTCCTTTTAATACATCATCTAATGTTACAGTAGTTTGGTATAGAATATCTGAACCACGTTGTTGTTGAGTAAATCCGCCGCCGCCACGACCAAAAATAGATTCAAAAATATCATTAAATCCACCGCCGCCTCCTCCGCGACCAAAAATATCATCAGAAGAATATCTTCCATCTACTCCAGCATGTCCATGTTGATCATAGGTTTGTTTTTTTTCAGAATCTGAAAGTACAGCATATGCTTCTGAAATTTCTTTAAAATGTTCACCAGCATCAGCAGATTGATTACGATCAGGGTGGAATTTTAAGGCCAATTTCCTATATTGATTTTTTATTTCATCAGGAGAAGAAGTTTTAGAAACTCCTAAAACTTCATAATAGTCACGTTTTGCAGCCATAAGTTATTCCTTAATTTGGATTACAGTATAAATGAATGAATTTGAATTAGGTAGATTTTGTTTCATCAGTAGTATTTGAATCAGAAGTTTGTCCATCAGCACCTTGTTGTCCATCAGCACCTTGTTGTCCATCAGCACCTTGTTGTCCATCAGCACCTTGTTGTCCATCAGCACCTTGTTGTCCATCAGCACCTGGTGGTGCTGCATTTTTGTAGAGTTCTGTTGTTACTTCATTAACTAAAGTTTGTAATGCTTCAAGTTTAGGTTTTAGTTCAGATGGTTCTTTATCTAATACTTCCTTAACTTCTTTAACTGCATCAGTAATTTTAATTCCTTGTTCTTGTGAGATTTTATCTTTAAGATCTACATTTACTAATTTTTCAGTGGTATAGATATAACTCTCTGCTTCATTTTTTAGATCAATTTTTTCTTTCTTTACTTTGTCCTCATCAGAAAACTTTTCTGCATCTTCTTTTAACTTCTCTATTTCTTCTGGGGAAAGTTTTGAATTAGATTCAATTGTAATCTTAGCTTCTTTTTGTGTTCCCAGATCTTTTGCTGTTACATTAATGATTCCGTTTGCATCAATATCGAATTTAACTTCAATTTGTGGTACACCTCTTGGAGCTGGTGGTAAATCAGTTAGATTGAAACTTCCTAACGATACATTATCAGTTGCCATTGGTCTTTCACCTTGTACAACATGAATTGTTACAGCAGTTTGATTATCAGCAGCAGTTGTGAAAACTTTGGCTTTTGATGTTGGGATAGTAGTATTTCTTTCAATTAATGGTTCTCGTACACCACCTAATGTCTCAATTCCTAATGTCAGAGGTGTTACATCCAGTAAAACTATATCACTTGTCACGTCACCAGCAATAATTCCTGCTTGAATTGCAGCACCCATAGCAACTGCTTCCATTGGATCAACACCTGATTCAGATTCTTGACCAACTACTTCACTGACGAATTTTTTAACTAAAGGAATTCTAGTTGGTCCACCAACCATGACAATTTTATTAATATCAGAATTAGACAATTTTGCATCTTCTAATGCTTTTAGAATTGAAGGCTTGCATCTATCTACAATTGGACCAATTAACTCATCTAATTTTGCTCTTGTAATTCTTAATTCAAGATTTTTAGCACCTGCAGATGGATCATGTGCAATAAATGGTAAATTGATATCAGTTTCCATAACAGTTGATAATTCAATTTTTGCTTTTTCACAAGCCTCTCTAATTCTTGTCATTGCTGTTGAATCAGAAGATAAATCAACGCCTTCTTTTTTCTTAAATTCATCTACTACGTAATCAATCAAAACTTTATCCATATCAGTACCACCTAATTTCGTATCACCAGATGTACTAAGTACTTCAAATACACCACCACCCATTTCCATAATGGTTACATCTAAAGTACCTCCACCAAAATCAAAAACAAGTATTTTCATATCTTGTTTAGCTTTATCTAATCCAAATGCTAAAGATGCAGCAGTTGGCTCATTAATTATTCTAACAACATCAAGACCAGCAATAGTACCAGCATCTTTAGTTGCTTGACGTTGGTTATCGTCGAAATATGCAGGAACAGTAATTACAACTTTTTCAATAGGTTCTCCAACAAATGCTTCAGCATCTTTTTTTATTTTTTGAAGAATAAATGCAGAAACTTGTTGAGGTTTGTATTGTTTATCTAAAATTTTGAAAGTTTCATCAGAACCCATTTTTCTTTTGGCAGCAACGATTGTATTATCTGGATTGGTAACTGCTTGTCTTCTGGCAGGTTCACCAACCATCAATTCACCCTCTTTACTAAATGCTACAACTGAAGGAAATGCTTTACCACCTACTGTTGCACCTTCTGCTGCGGGAATAATAGTTGGTTTACCACCCATAACTACGGCTGCAGCTGAGTTACTTGTTCCCAAGTCAATACCTATAATTTTAGTCATTTTTTATCATCATTCTCCTTTTTTGAAATTTCTACTAGCGTAGGTCTTAATATTTTTTCATGAGAAATATATCCTTTCCTGATCTCTTTTGTAATTGTATTATCATCTAATGAAGGATCAGAAATAATTGAAATGGCCTCATGGAAATTTGGATCAAAAATTTCTCCAAGTGCATCAATTGGTTTAACATTATATTTTTCCATTAATGATTCCATATTTTTTAAAATCGAATTTAAACCATCTGCATTAATTTTACTTTCAGAAATTACTTCTTTTGCTCGTATGAAATCATCATAAATTTTAAGAAAATCCAATATGAATTCATTAATTTTTGAATTAACGCCAGTCTCAATATCATTTTGAGTTTTTCTACTAAGATTTTGAAAATCTGCCAGTACATGTTTTAATTTTTCTTCAAATTGTAATGTTTTTTGTTTCTCTAATTCTAATAATTTTGATAAATCTTCAGATGTGTCATCATTTTTATCCACATTATCAAATTCCTCAATTTTATTACTAGAATCAGTTTCATTTTCTGATAGTACTTCAACAGGAATTTCATCAGAGTTTGTTTCGTTAGACAATTTAAACAGAATTATTATCTAGCTAATTTATACCATTATTGAATAGTTTCACAAAGAGGATTTGCTTTTACAATAATTAAATTAGAATCTTTTTTAGTATTTTCAATATTTTTAAAATCAGATTGAGAACAAGCCACAATTATTGTAGTTTTATCACTGTGAAATAAATTAAAATCTGGATCCTCGTAAGCTTCAACGTCACCAATATAATCACGTAATTTAGAAGTCAGATTTTGTAACATCTCAATTTTATCACCACGCATTGCATGTTGATCAAGTGTCCAAGATAATGCAATTTTTGTTCTGCTAGCTTTTAGATCATTTTTCTTTAATGTTCCACGAATTTCATCAATTAATCTTTTAATGTAACCATCTATTCCTTTTACACTTCCATTTATCAAATACATTAATGAGTTAGAACCCTCAAAGGAAGATCCTAGAGATTTTAAATCAAATAATCCATTTATCATATTATCTAAATAAATTTCTTGAAAATCATTTGATGAAAGATCATTTTTTGTAATTTCATCTTTTGCATATTTACAAACTTCTAAAATACTACAAAGACTAGAAAATCTTGATAAAATATCAATAGCATGGAAATGTTCAGATGATGAAATTGCCACAAATTCTTTTTCTTTTTTGGTATTACCAAGTAAATCTGCTAAAATTGGATCTTTTTTACCATTAAATGAACCAATAATTTTGGGTTGTTGGTTTAGATCTTCTAAAGGATAATAAAAATAAGAAATATTTTTACCAGCTTGAAGTCCAGTTACATGCTCTAATAATGAAATATTTTCATTATTACCTCCAAATCCCGTAGCTAATGTAAAAATTACTGAACTATTTTTTTTTAATGATGTGACTGCATCTTTGAATTTAGAATGAATTTCTGTTTTAATATCTTGACCAGTTTTTCTAATTCTTGGTGTAAAGAAAAGATATTGAGCTTTAGAAATTGCCACATCAATTGGCTCCATTGCCAATAATGGTTCATCCTCTTTTAATGAGGAAACATTTGGATATGTTTTAGCAATTTCAGCTTTAAGAGATATTGCAGAAGGAGTTGATTCATCTATTATAGATACATCAGCACCTTTAATGGCCATTTGAGATGCAATGGCATAACCTTCAGTGCTTAACCCATAAACAACAACTTTTGCTCCTGCCATCAATAACAGATGATTATCGACTAAGAAAAACTTATTGAAGTATAGTAATTAGCAGAAATACTTGAAAATATGGATAGATATTCTCACACCAAAACAATTATTGTTTTCTGAACCAATAATTGAGAAATTAGGGCAAAAACATGACATTTTATGTACATCAAGAGAATATAACGAAGTTACAAAATTAGCAAAAATTAGACATTTTGACCTAATTTTTGTTGGAAAACATGGTGGCGGAGACAAAAAAAGTAAACTCAAAGCAAGTATTGAAAGGATTGAAAAATTAACAAAAAAAATTAACAAGTTCAAACCTGATGTGGTGATAAGTTTTGGTTCACCAGAAGCAGCAAGAATTTCGTTTGGTTTAGGAATTAAACATATTATGTTTTGTGACTCACCACATGCAAATGCAGTAATGAGACTTACATTACCATTAATTCAAAAACTCTTAATCCCATATGTAATACCTAAAAAAGAATTTTCAAAATTTGGAATTAATGAAAAAAATATTGTTCAATACAAAGCAATTGATGCAGTAGTAACTATGAAAAGAAAAATTAATCAAAATATCATATCCCCATTTAAAAATAATAATAAAAAAAATATTTTGATCAGAGTAGAAGAAGAAGAAGCTTCCTATACATCAAAATCAAGTAAAATAATTCCAATAATTCAAAAAATTGCCAATGATTACAAGGATGAAAATATTATTGTTTTAGGTAGATACAGTCAACAAATTATTAATCTACAAAAAATTATAGGAAAAAAAATCAAAATTATCAAAATGTCATTTGATGGAAAATATTTACTCAATGATACAGACGTCTTCATAGGTTCTGGTGGAACTATGACAGCAGAATCTGCTTTAATGGGTATTCCTACAATATCATATAATGCAGTTCCAAACATAATTGAAAATTTCTTAGTAAAAAAATCCCTTGTAAAAAGAGAAACAAATCCAAAAAAAGTTTCAAATGAAATTAAGAGAATTTTAGCAAGAAAAAATGACCAAGATCAAAAAAGAGCCAAAAAAGTTGTTAAACAAATGGAAGATCCTATAGAAAAACTAATTAAAATAATCAAAAATTAATTCTAATTTGATTTTAAGAGTCAAATTGAATTAAAAAGTTCATTAAGGGAATAGTAGTGCTCGATTTAGTAGCCCGGTAGTGTAGCGGTCAAGCATTTGGGCCTTTGAAGCCCGAGACGCAAGTTCGAGTCTTGCCCGGGCTACTCTATTTAAAAATCGATAATAATGGAAGCATGAACATAATATAGTCAATATTACTCAGATTAGGCATAATGACAGATATTATTTTAGGAATGGGAGAAGTGGGAGAGACATTATTTGATTTACTTGTAGATAGAAAATTTGATTGTATTGGAATTGATTTAGATAATTCAAAATGTAAAAACTATACTGAAAATAAAATTATAGAAAATCCACAATACCTTCATGTCTGTCTACCTGGAGAATTAGAAAAATTTACAGATATTGTAATTGAATGGATTAATAGGATAAAAAATATTCAAGGTGTTGTAATTCATTCAACTGTAAAACCAGGAACTACAAAAAACATTCAAGAAAGATCACCAATACCAATTTTATTTTCACCAGTTCGTGGAGTACATAGAAGATTTTTAGATGATATTAAAAAATATACAAAATTTATTTCGTTTGATAATGCAGAAATAAATTCAGAAATTAAAAAAGATTTAGAAAATAGATTTGAAAAAGTAGATTGGATGTCAACTACAAAAACTGCAGAGCTTGCAAAAATATTAGTTGATACAACATATTATGGATGGTTAATCAATTATGCTCAAATTACTAAAATGATATGTGAAAAAGAGAATGTTGATTTTGATGAAATGTGGAAATTTGCCGATGAAATTCATGAAAATTTGGGCAATAGACCAAAAATGTTTCCAGGTATTATTGGAGGACATTGTGTCATACCAAATCTAAATTTAGTGGAGTATGAAAATTTAGATGTCATTAAAACAATTAATGAAATGTATGAAAAATTTAAAAAATAATTATAATTTTTAAAAATCTAATCTTGTTAATAGTTTTGAGGCAATAATAAAAAGAACAGTTGCAAGTGCAGCAAGAATAATCATTTCATAAATAACAAATTCAGTAATGGTTCCAAAAATTCCTGCTCGGATTATATCAACAAGATATGTTAATGGGTTAAGATAAAATGCAGTACGTAATGGTTCAGGTGCTGTATCAGCTGGGTAAAATGCAGAACTAACAAATGCAAAGAAAAGAAAAACCGTGTTGATAATTACATTAAATCCTTCACTTGAGCGTAATCTAGTAGAAATTATTGAGGCTAATGAACCAAATAGAATGGAACCAACGACTGCGCCAAAGATTAGAATTGGAATCGTAGCCAGTGAAAATTCTGCAGACTGAAAGATTACAGGATAGCCAACCACTGCAATTAAGGATGCACTAACTAATCCAATTATGCCAATTGTGCAAATATTACTCAAAATGTAATGACTGCGAGTAAATGGACCAGACATGATTTGTTCAAACATTCCATGTCGTCGATCATTCCAAATAAGAATTCCAGAAATTAATGTACTATTCATAATATTAAATCCAATCATACCAGATGCTAAAAATGCAGGATAATCAAGATCCTTTCCAGCAAACGGAACCTGATTAATTAGTGGACCGTAAGCAAAACCTGCTACAAAAATATAGATTAAAGGAAAAATAATTTGCCAAATTAAAAATCCAGGGTTAAGTGAAATCGTTAGATTTCTATTAACAAGTCTAATTATTGGATGCATTCTCTCTCACCATTTTTAAAAATACATCTTCAAGATTTGTTGGTACTGCAGATAAATCTTCAATTTCAATATTATTTTCATTAAGTATTTTTAAAACTCTTAATAAAATTAATTCTGATTGTTCTGAATGAATTATAATCGATGTACCAGTATCAAAATTAATTTCAAAATCAGGTATGTCATTTAACAATGAAGAAATGTTTGATTGTTTATTTTGTAAATGAATTTTAATTGTTTTTTCCTTTCCAAATCTATTTTTTAAAGCATCAGGTGAATCAACAGTAAGAATTTTTCCATTATCAATTATAGCTATTTCATCACAGAGATATTCAGCTTCGGATAAAATATGAGTTGTATAAAAAATTGTTAAACCAGTTTTAATTTTATTTTTTAAATAATCAAGTAATTTTCTGCGAGCTTCAGGATCTAATCCAACGGTGGGTTCATCCAAAAATAATAATTCCATATCATGCATGAATTCACGTGCAACTTGTACACGTCTTCGTTGACCAATAGAAAGATCTTCATTTCTCTTTTTGCGAATTTCAACCAAATCAAAATCCTTCAATAATTGTTCCATTCTTTTTTTACGCTCAATTTTTGGAATATTCCACATCATTCCGTATTTATCAAGAGATTTTTCTACGGACAAAGTAGGCTCATAACTTGGTTGTTGTAAAACAACTCCAATTTTACTACGAATTTCTAACGGATTTGAAATAGCGTCAATTCCTAAAATGGATAATGAACCAGATGATGGTTTTATGAGAGTTGTAAGTAACTTAATTGTGGTGGATTTGCCTGCACCATTTGGACCTAAAAATCCAAAAACTTGACCTTTTTTTACGGATAAAATTAGATCATTTACAGCTGTAATCGATCCATATGATTTGGATAAATGTTCTACATTAATACAAGACACAATCAACCTGCGATCTTCCTATTAATTTAGTTAGTGAGATGATATAACAGAAGTATTAAACAAATTAAGGAAATTTTAGATTTGTTTCTAGATAAAGAAATAGGTTTGAAATTAAATCATTTAACCAGTTATTCATAATTTTGATTAAATAAATTAAAAAATCAATGAAATTTTTATTAAGACATCATGTTTATGGAAACTAAATGTCAGAATCACAAAATCTTATTGATAAACTGTTACAACTAAAACCAGAATTAACCAAAGATGTGATCGATCAAAAAATTGCAGAAAAAAAAGAGAAAATAGGTTCTGGATATCTTACTGACGAAGGAGCAGTATTTTTGATTGCATCAGATTATAATGTTAAACTTGAGGAAACATCAAAAACAGAAATTAGTTTAAAGGACTTGTATGCAGGTGCAAAAGAAATTTCATTAGAAACTAGAGTTTTAAATTTTTCACCTACAAAACAATTTTCAAGAAAAGATGGATCAACATTTGATTTAAGAACAATGACAGTATACGATTCAGGTTCTACAGCAAGCGTAAAGTTATGGGATGAAAAAGCAAACTTACCTGGTATTGAAAATCTTAAACCTGGAGACCTAATTAAAATCATAAAAGCATATGTTAAATCAGATTTAGATGGTTCACCTACCATCAATATTGGTTCAGGATCAAATATTCAAGCCGTTGAAACTGAAAGTCAAATTCCAATGATTGACAAAATTACTAAAGACATAAGTGAATTACAAGAAGGACAAAAAGATCTTGCAATCTCAGGATTAATTGACGGAATAATCAGTGGAATGAAATTTACAAATTCCAGAGGTCAGCCTGGAACTGCACTTAGAATGAGACTAAAAGGAAAAGATGGATCTGCAATGAGAGTTGTTCTATGGGGCAAAGACGAATCATTAATTCCAAATATGATTTCACAGTCTGCAAATGTAAAATTGTTAGGTGTTAGAGTAAAATCTGGAAATCAAGGATTGGAAATTCATGGTAATGAAGCAACAATTGTTGAAATTGAAGGTGGAAAAGAAGCTGAACCCATTATTGCAAGAATTTTATCAATAGTAACAACTGAAGACGGAAAAAATATGATTATCGCAACAGATAACCAAAAAAATATCTACAATATCAATGATTTTTCAAATTCAACTAGCATTTGTGTTGAAGGGGATGTAATTGAATGCATGCCATCAAAAGTTTATGGAAATTCAGTTACATTAGATGAAAATTCATTTGTAAGAAAATTAGATAATGATGAAACAATTCCATCATTATCTAAAATTCGAACAAAGATTAGTGATGTAAAAGTAGACCAAACATATTGTATTGAATCCATAGTGCTAAAAGTTCCTGAAAGAAAGGAAATACAAACTAAATCAGGTGAATCAATTTCTCTTTCAGAAATGTTTGTTGAAGATGATACAGGTCAGATCTGGGTAAAAGGATGGAGAAATCAAGCGAAACTAATTGACAAATGTGAATTAGGAGAAATCATATCCATAACTGGATTAAATGCTAAAGCAAATAATTTTGGAGAAGGTAGAATAGAATTATTTTTGACAGCACATTCAAAAATTATTAAGAAAAATTAAAACTCAGTATCAGATAAGCCAGAAGATGTGATTGTATAAGAAAAATTTTCTTTATTGAAAGGAGAAGATATCTCTCCATTGTAAACAGATGAATTCTTGAAAAGATGGATTTTGATATGGGTAAAAAGATCTATTGCTGTAGACATGTTTTCAACTTCTTGCTCATTTGAATTTCTAATCATGTTAGTAATAACAATAGGAACTTTATGAGTAACTGCGTATAAGGATAATTCACGCATATATTTCATAAATAAAGAATTTTTTTTGAATACGGATTGATTATTCTTATATTCATAAGAAAATAAATCAGTAATATTATCTATAACAATTAAGGAAAAATTATTTTCTGTAAAATTTTTAATCGAATTAATTTGTTCTGAAGTATTTGTTATTCTAGAAACTATAATGTTGTTAAGTAAATCAACATTTGAATTAGAGTTTTTTTGAATTTCTAATATTCTTTCAGGTCTAAATCCTCCAGTAGTATCTAAAAATAAAACTTTGCCACCATTTTTAATCGAGTTAATTGATAATTGTAATAATAATTGAGTCTTCCCTGTTCCATTGCCACCAAAAATATCAACAATTACACCATCAGGAATTCCTCCTGACAGAAAATTATCTATTTTTTTTAAACCAGTTGAGATCATTTGTATAATTTATAGAAAAATAAGAAAAAATTTAAAGAATTACAATCGTGGCAAGGCTTTTATGCTGGACAGAGATTTTTGAAATTAAGTGAACATTTAGTGTCCCAATCAAATAGTGCAAAAAGACCATTAACAATACTTCAAAAAAGTACAAAAAAGAAAGTTACCGTTAGATTAAAGAACGAAGTTGAATACAAAGGTAAAATGGACAATGTCGATTCATATATGAATTTGATAATGACTGATGCGGAAGAAATCCACGATAGTAAAACCATTGCAAATTATGGTAGAGTAATCGTTAGAGGAAACAACGTATTATTTATCAAATTAGAAAATGAACTATAATTAAATTAAGAGTGGTTTTATGACCAATACTTTTCTATTTACATCAGAATCAGTAACAGAAGGTCATCCAGACAAAGTATGTGATAATATTTCAGATGCATTTTTAGATGAATATCTAAAACAAGATCCAAATTCAAGAGTGGCAGTTGAAACAATGGTTACAACAGATTTTGTAGTTGTATCAGGTGAAGTAACATCAAAAGCAGTTTTTGATAAAAAAGCACAAGAAGAATTGGTAAGAAAAACAATCAAAGAAATTGGATATAATGATAAAGAGTTGATGTTTGACGGTGATACGTGTAAAGTTGATTTAAGATTACATTCACAAAGTCCAGATATCAGTCAAGGAGTTACAGCAACTGGAGAAAAAGAACAAGGTGCTGGTGATCAAGGATTAATGTTTGGTTATGCAACAAATGAAACTGAAGAATTAATGCCTATGCCAATTTTGTTAGCTCATAAATTAATTCAAAGATTGTCAGAAGTTAGAAGAAATAATACATTACCATGGGTTAGACCAGACGGAAAATCTCAAGTTTCAGTAAAATACGAAGATAACAAACCAACTGGAATTGAAACAGTTGTAATTTCAACACAACATGCACCTGAAATATCTCAAGAAGAAATTACAAAGGAGATAATTGACAAAGTAATCAAACCTGTTTTAGGAAATCTTTGGAATGACAAAATTAAAATTCACATAAACCCTACGGGCAAATTTGTTATTGGTGGACCTCATGGGGATGCAGGTTTAACTGGACGAAAAATCATTGTCGATAGTTACGGAGGTTTTGGAAGACATGGAGGAGGAGCTTTTTCAGGAAAGGATCCATCTAAAGTAGATAGATCCGCTTGTTACATGTGTAGATACATTGCAAAAAATCTTGTTGCAGCAAAATTTGCTGATAGATGTGAAGTTCAACTTGCATATGCAATTGGCGTAGCAGAACCAGTTTCACTTTATGTCAATACATTTGGTACCAATAAAATTCCAGAAAATCAAATAGAGGAATTAGTTAGAAAGAATTTCGATATGAAACCATCAGGTATTATTTCAGAACTAGATTTGAAAAGACCAATTTACAAAAAAACAGCAGCATATGGTCATTTTGGAAGAAATGAACCAGAGTTTAGTTGGGAAAAAACTGACAAGGCAGAAATTTTAAAGCAATCTGCCGGACTTTAATAATTCTATAACAGATTCAAATTTTATTTGTGTAATTTTTTCCAATTGATTATAATTTCCTTTAAAATCACCAACGAGAATATTTAGATCATCAATTCCAAAATTAGATTTTTTATTATTAATTGCATCATAATATGCAGTTTCTAAATTAATTTTTTTTATCTTTATTTTACTTCCTTTACAAAAAAGTTTTACATATTGTTCAAACGTTAGATAATCAGGTCCAACAAGATCGTATATTTTATTTTTAAATTTAATTTCATTAAAGGATTGAAAAATAATTTTTACAACATCGTTTATAGAAATTGGTTGAATCGAGTAACTGCCAGAACCAGGTATTTCAATTGTTTTGATTTTAATCTGTTTTTTTAAGAATTTTGTGAACAAATCATCTTTTCCTACAATGTACGAGGGTCTAAAAATAGTGTAGTTTAAGCCTGAATTAACTATGATTTTTTCTGCTTTGTATTTAGAAATGAAATATCCAACTGAAGTTTTACTTGAAACGCCTAGACCACTATTGTAGACAATTTTTTTAATTTTGGTCTTCTTTACTAAATTTACAATACGTTTGGTTAATTCAACATTTATCATTTCATAATCAATATCTATAGACTGTTTTCCAATTCCTATAAGATGAATTAATACATCAGAATTTTTGATTTTATTAATAATGAGTTTTTCATCATAATCTTTAGAAATAATTTTTTGTTCATTTTTGTATGTTTTAAAATCATTTCTTGAAATTGAAATCAAATCAATATTATTTTCAGATAAATATTTTCTTAGATTTTTTGCAACAAATCCACTTGCACCAGTAACAACTACCTGAATAGATTTAGCCATAATTATCTAAATTGACTTTTAATTTTAAATCTATACTACAAATTTCAACATTAATGAAATAAGAGTTAATACTAGAAAATGAATCAAAGAGATATGTCAGAGAAAAAAGTGGAATTGAGAACAGGGTATACAACTGGTAGTTCTGCTACAGCTGCTGCAAAATCAGCATTATTATCAATAATTAATCAAAAAAAAATTGAAAATGTGGATATTATTTTACCGAGAGGCTCTTCAATTCAAATTCCAGTTAATTCTTGTGAATTTGAAAATGAAAAAGCAAAGTGTACTGTAATAAAAAATGGTGGAGATGATCCAGATGTCACACATGGTGCAGAAATAATTGTTGAATTATCATTAACAGAGAAAATTGATGAAATTGAAATTGATGGTGGTGAAGGTGTAGGTATTGTTACAAAGCCAGGCTTAGGTTTGGAAATAGGTAAACCTGCAATTAATCCAGTACCAAAAAAAATGATTAATGAAAATTTAAGAGATGCTGGAAAAGAAATTCTTGAGAAAAAAGGAATTAGAATTGTAATTTCAGTGCCAAAAGGAAAAGAATTAGCACCAAAAACAGATAATCCCAGATTAGGAATTAAGGATGGAATTTCAATTTTAGGAACAAGTGGAATTGTAATTCCATTTTCTACAGCATCATATGCAGCATCAATTAGACAAAATTTGGATGTAGCAATTGCTGCAGGAAACGAAACTGTAGTATTAACAACAGGTGGAAGAAGTGAAGAATATGCCAAAAAAATTGTTGATTTGCCAGTTCACTGCTTTGTGCAGATGGGAGATTTTTCAGGATATACAATACAGCAATGCGGTAGAAAAAATATCAAAAAAGCATATGTTGTAGGATTTATTGGAAAACTAGCAAAGATGGCTGCTGGCGTAAAACAAACTCACGTCAAAGGATCAAAAGTTGATATGAATTTTTTATCGGAATTAGCAAAAAAGGCCAATGCCAATGAAGAAGTAATTCAAAGTATTAAAAAAGCAAATACTGCTAGACACGTTTCAGAAATAATCAAAGAAAATAACATTACTGGATTTTTTGAACTAATTTGTAGTGAAACATACAGGCATATGAGAAAACATTCAGAAGAAAAAGTTCCAATAGATGTAATATTATTTGATTTTGAAGGACAGATCCTTGCTAGAAAATCATAAGAGTAAGGTATTTTATTAAAGTTAGAAATTTTTGATTATGGAAAATGTATCAGTTCTTGCAATAACAAAAAATGGTATTAAAATTGGAGAAAAATTAAAAGGACTTTATCCTAATTGGAACATTTTTGCACCAGAGAAATTATCTAATAAAAATAACGAAATAATATGGTATTCTGAGGGTACAACAAATAAAATCATTGAACTTTTTAAAAATTCCAATGCATTAATTTGCCTTTTTTCATTGGGTGCAGTAATAAGATTAATTGCGCCACATCTGAAAGATAAGAAAACAGATCCTGCAGTAATTGTAATTGATGATAAAACAAATTTTGTGATCAGTGTTTTATCAGGCCATATAGGAGGAGCAAATGAATTAACTCAAGAAATTTCTGAGAAATTAAATGCATTACCTGTCATTACAACTGCTGCAGATGTAAACAAAACAATTGCAGTCGATTTGGTAGGTAAAGAATTTGGTTGGAAAATTGATGATGAAACAACAGTAACTAAAATTAGTGCACATATGGTAAATGCAGAACCTATTGGTATCTATCAACAAGCAGGTAATAAAAAATGGTATAAAGAATTGCCAAAAAATGTAAAAATTTATGATAGTTTAGACGAATTAAAGAAATCAAATTCAAAAGCACATTTAATAATTTCAGATAAAGAAATTGATGATGAATTATCTCAAGAATCTGTAATTTATCGTCCTGAAAGTTTAGTTATTGGAATAGGACTACATTGGGATACAACAAAAGATACAATCAAAGAGGGAATAGATTATTGTTTAGATAAATTCAATTTGAGTTCTAAATCTATTGCTAAGCTGGTTTCAATTAAAAAACCTGAAGACGTGCAAGGATTAATCGATCTTGGAAAAGAAATGCAAATTCCTGTAGAATATGTTGATAGAGAAGAACTAGCCGAAATTATTACTCCAAATCCATCTACCACAGTAAAAGCATTTGAAGGTACAGCAAGTGTTTCTGAAGCTGCTGCAATTAAAGTATCAAAAGGGGAATTAATTGTAGAAAAGCAGAAATTCCCACCAAATTTAACAGTAGCAATTGCGAGGAAAATAGATTGAAGCGTGGATTATTAATTATCGATAGAGGAAGTCGACAAAGAGAAGCATCTGAAGAATTAGAAGTAATTTGTGAAGGAATTAGGGATAAAGGAGAATATTCTTTTGTTGATTTTTGTTTTTTAGAGGTTGAACCACCATATATTGAAGATGGAATTGAAAAAAGCCTAAAACAAGATATTGATACACTTACAATAGTTCCATATTTTCTATATCCAGGAAAAAAAGTAAAAAATGCAGTTACTGATGTAATGAAGTTTCAAAAAGATACTAAAATAAAATTTCTTGTTACCAAACCAATGATGATGCATAAAACTTTGGTAGAAATAGTTCAAAGTAGAGTAGACTCAACATTAAAAGAAAATCAAATTACTTTAGAAGATAAAGATGTGGATGTAATGATTATTGGTCATGGAAGTGTAGATCCTAATGCACAAAGATCACTTGATTATATTGTAAATGGATTAAAAGACAGTTACAGAAATGTAAGTAGATCATGGTTAGAAATAGAACAACCAGATATTTTTGAAGGAATTAAAACTGTTGAAAAAAATAATCCAAATGTTCTAGTTAATGTATTTTATTTTCTTCATGAAGGGGCACACGTTAAAACTGATATCAATAATGATTTGATACCAGCATTAGAAAATTCTAATATTAAGAAAAGCTATATTACAAAACATATTGGGACAGATCAAAAAATGGTAGATTTAATATTAGAAAGAGCAAAGGAAGTAGAGAATGCAAACTAAGAAAGGTCAATCAATCGAAGATGCAAGCATGAAAATGATCGAAGATGAAATTGGATCACATAATTATAATGAAAAAGAATGGCCTATTGTAAGAAGAATAATTCATTCTACTGCTGATTTTGATTTTGCCGATAAAAATAGGCTCATTTTTCAGAAAGATGCTATAGAAAGTGGTATGAATGCTCTCAAAAATGGATGTAGTATAGTAGTGGATGTAAATGGAGTAATCGGGGGACTCAATAAACAAAATCCAAAAGATTTCGGTAATGAAATTGTGTGCAATATTTCTAAACCAGAAATAATGCAACAAGCTAAAGATGAAGGAAAAACACGTTCTCAAGTTTCAATGAGAGTTGCAAAAAATGATATCGATGGCGGAATAGTTGCAATAGGCAATGCACCAACTGCTTTAATGGAAGTAATTGAAATGGTAAACGAAGGAATTGTAAAGCCAGCATTAATCATAGGAATACCAGTTGGATTCATTTGTGCACCAGAATCAAAGGAAGAATTATCAAAATTACAAGGAACTCCATTCATAACTAATTTAGGAAGAAAAGGAGGAAGTTCTTCAGCATCAGCAATTATCAATGCAATTTTTAAATTAATTAGAGCTGAATCATCTAATTAATATAAAAAAAATTCATTATTTGAAACAAGGGTAATAAGTTAAGAAATTTATTTAAAATTGATTCACTTTGATTCGTAATTTAATAGTAATATTAGGAGATCAATTATCTTTAGAGATTTCATCATTAGAAAAAATTAGAAAAAATGAAGATAAAATATTGATGATGGAAGTTTCAAATGAAATAGAATATGTAAATCATCATAGGAAAAAACTTGTTTTATTATTTAGTGCAATGCGTCATTTTGCAGATGAGCTTAAAAAAAATAAGTTTGATGTAACATATGTTGAATTTAATAAATCAGAGAAAAATTTTACAATGGAATTAAATCGCCAATGTAAGAAGTTTAATCCAAAATCTATCAAAATTACACATCCTAGCGAATATCGTGTCTTAAACGAGGTAAAAAAGTGGGAAAAATTACTGGGTATTCCAGTTACCATTATAGAAGATACAAGATTTTTTTGTAAAATAGATGAATTTTCAGATTGGGCAGAGTCTAGAAAAGAACTCAAAATGGAAAATTTTTATCAGCAAATGAGAAAAAAATACAAAATTCTAATTGATGATAAAGAAAAACCAATTGGTGGAAAATGGAATTATGATGTTAAAAATAGAAAAAGACTACCAAAAAATCATCCAGAAATTCCTTCTCCATTAATTTGTAAACCAGATAAAATTACAAAGCGTGTAATTACACAATTAAATAAAAAATATACAAAACATTTTGGAGATTTAGAACCATTTTGGTTTGCAACAACAAAACAAGATGCAGTAAAAAGTTTAGATGATTTTATTAAAAACAGGTTAGAATTTTTTGGTCCATATGAAGATGCAATGAAAGAAAAAGAAAAATTTCTTTATCATTCAGTTTTATCAATTTATCTTAACATAGGCTTACTAAATCCACATGAAGTAATTGAAAAAGTTTTACAAAAAAAGGATTTACCAATTGAATCAATAGAAGGATTTGTAAGACAAATTTTAGGATGGAGAGAATATGTAAGAGGAATTTACTGGCACTTTATGCCAAAATATAATCAAACAAATTTTTTTAATGCAAAAAATAAAATTCCAAATTTTTACTGGGATGGAAAAACAAAAATGAATTGTATGAAAAACTGTATTGAACAGACTAAACAAGAAGCATATGCACATCACATTCAAAGGTTAATGATTACTGGAAATTTTGCACTAATTGCAGGAATTGAGCCTAAACAAGTTTGTGATTGGTATCTATCGGTATATGCAGATGCTTTTGAATGGGTAGAATTGCCTAATACACATGGAATGATTCTTTATGCTGATGGAGGAATTCTGGGTTCTAAACCATATGCTGCAAGTGGAAATTACATCAATAAAATGTCAGACTATTGTAAGAATTGTGAATATGATGTTAAATTAAAAAATGGTAAAAATGCATGTCCATTTAATTATCTTTATTGGAACTTTTTTTTAAAAAATCAAAACAAATTAAAAAAGAATCCAAGACTTTGGACAGTCTTTTCAACTATTAAAAATATGTCAGAAGATAAGAAAAAACAAATCAAAGATGATTCAGAAAAATTTTTGAAAACAATATGAAATAATTATTTTTCTATAAGCTAAATTAAATTATCACTAGGATCAAATTTTGATGAAGTTTTAATAAAATGAATGATAAAAATTGTTATACTCAAACAAAAGGAATCATAGAGCCCTCCTTGCTTTTGCCGGAAAGGAGGTTCCTATTTTTATTCAAAATAATCTACTTTCGTGATTTATTTACACAATTATTGACAAAAATTTGGGCATAATTAGAACTATCAAAATAAAGATGGCCATATGAAGCGAGAGTATTATTTTGAATAATTCCATCTTTATGATTTTTAATTCCCTCGCCAATTTCTAAATCAAAAGCAAATTTTGAATCTGATGCAACTGATTTCAATTGAGAATAATGAAATTCATGACCTTGAAATCCATGTAAAGTATCAGATAGTATATTTTTACTAGATAATTTTCCTTTTGTATAATTTAGCCTCATTTTTTTTGTCATAATTGTTTCAGCATCTATCAAACCAACCATTTTGTATTTTTTTTTATTATTTGTAATGGATTTAGTTAGATACATCAATCCACCACATTCTGCATAAATTGGAAAATCATTATCAGATAATTTTTTGATTGATTTTTTCATGGATTGATTTTTTGATAAATCATTTCCCAATATTTCAGGAAATCCTCCACCTATGTACAATCCATCACATTTTGGGATTTTTTTATTTTTAATAGGGCTAAAGAAAGTTAATGATGCACCATTACGTCTTAATGCATTCAAATTATCATCATAATAGAAATTAAAAGAATTATCTAAAGCAATTGCAATTTTAACTTTAGATTTTTTATTAGTTTTTGTTTGATTTTTAGGAATAGATACAGGATTTTTAATAATTTTTAAAATTTTATCTACATCTAATGACTCTGAAATTATTTTTGAAACCTTTTCTAATTTATTTTTTAAAATCTTATTATCATATGTAGAAATTAATCCAAGATGTCTAGATTCTAAATTTAATATTGGATTTTTTGGAATTACTCCAATAATAGATAATTTTGTTTTTTCTAATGCATCTCGACATAGAATTTCATGTTTTTTACTTCCAATTTTATTTAAAATAACTCCAACAATTCTAGAATTTTTGTGAAATTTTTGAAATCCTAAAGCTGTAGCACCAATAGAACGAGCAGTTTTACTTGCGTCTAATACTAAAATTACAGGAGATTTAGTTATGGATGCTACATGATGAGTACTAGCATGATTAGAATTTCCCTCAAATCCATCATAATATCCCATTACACCCTCAATTATTGAGATATCTGAATTTGAATGAGATACAAAACTTTCTAAAACTTGTTTTTTACCCATTAACCATACATCAAGATTGTATGTTTCATTTTTTGAAATAGTTGACAAGTAACTAGGATCAATATAATCAGGACCTACTTTGAACGGTTGTACTGAAAAACCCCTTTTTTGTAAAGCATGAATAATTGAACATGTGATCGATGTTTTACCAACCCCGCTAGTTGCTCCTGCTAAAACAATTCTTGGTATTTTCAATGTATGTGTAGAATTTTTTTTTTATTTAAATTGATACCTTTCAAAAATTACGAATGTTTTTACTGATAAAAATTAACAAGCACTTATGAGCAAAAATGGATTAACAATTGTCTATACAGGAAAAGGTAAGGGCAAAACTACTGCAGCGTTAGGAATTGCATTAAGAGCTACTGGGTATAAAAAGAAAATATGCATGATTCAATTCATTAAAGGTTCCTGGCATTACGGTGAAATGGAATCATCCAAACGATTGGAACCAGAATTCGAAATGGTTGCTATAGGTAAAGGATTTGTTGGAATAATAGATGATAAAAGTCCAAAAGAAGATCATCAAAAGATTGCAAAAGAAGCAATTAGAATAAGTAATGAAAAAATACAATCAGGGAAATACGACATAGTAATTTTGGATGAAGTAAATTATGCAGTAAATCTTAATTTAATTTCTCTTGATGACGTTTTAAATTTAATAAAATCTAAACCGGAAAATGTGGATCTAGTGTTAACAGGTAATTATGCTAAAGAGGAAGTAATTGAGGTTGCAGATCTAGTAACGGAAATGAAAGAAATTAAGCATCCATTTCAAAAGGGCATAAAAGCAAAAGAAGGGATTGACTTCTAACGAGCAACATTAATTTACAGATTGGAAATTTGTAGAAGAATTGTCCACAGAAATTCAAGAAATGCCAGAACAAGGCGAAATCATTCTAGCCACAGTTACTAAAGTGATGGATCATGGAGCATATGTCACATTAGACGAATATGATGATATTCAAGGATTTTTACATATTTCTGAAATTGCACCAGGATGGATTAGATCAGTCAATCGATTTGTAAAAGATGGAGAAAAGAAAGTTTTACTTGTAAAAAAAGTAAAAGCAGGAGATATCGATTTATCATTAAAACAAGTTTCCAAAGATCAAAAAAAGCAGAAATTAAAAGAAGTTAAAAAATTTGAAAAAGGAAAAACACTGTTACAAAATGTACAAGACAAGGCAAAACTATCAGATGAAGAAATTGAAAAAATCGAAGATAAAATTTATACAAAATTTGATTCAGTTTATGATGCATTTATGGAAATTGCAAGAAATGGAATTATTACAATTAAAGAATTAAAATTAGCAAAAAAGACTACAACTGCAATTGAGGACATCTGTTCAAAAATAAAATTACCATCAGTAGAAATTAGAGGAATAATGGAGATTACAAATAATAAATCAGACGGAGTTGAAATAATTAAAAAAACATTGTTAGATGTAATAAAAAAAGATTCAACATTAGATATTACATATTTAGGTGCACCAAAATACAGAATATCAATTACATCTGAAGATTTTAAATCAGCTGAAAAAACATTAAAACCAATAATTCAAGAAATTCAAACCAACATAGAAAAGAAAAAAGGTGTTTTCAAATTTACAAGAGAAGATTCTAAGAAAACAAGAGAAAATTAAAATGAGATTTCAATTACGAAAGTGCTCAAAATGTAGTCACTACACATTAAAAAATAAATGTCCAAAATGTGGTGAAGATACAAAATCAGTACATCCAGCTAAATTTTCACCAGATGATAAATACATGAGATATAGATTAGCAGAAAGATATTCTTAAAAAATGACGTTATGGAGCAAAAGTTCCAGTTAATTTTGCTTCTTCAATAATATGACCTTGCATCAAACTTTCTAATTCTTGTTTAGAATAACCTTTTTTCAAATCTAATATTGTATCAAGAGCATATCCTTTGAAAATGTAAGTATGTCTTCCATTAGGTGGTGCTGGTCCACCATATCCAATTTCATCAAAATCAGTTTTTCCTTCTACAATTAGATTTTTTGAAGGATATTCAAAATAACGTAACCAATGGACCCAGACTTTTCCAACTGCAGCCACTGCATCAGGATCATCCATGATTAATCCAATACTTTTCGTACCATCTGGTATATTTTTAAAATCTAATTTTGGCTCTTTATTTTCAAATTTGTACCCAAATTTATTCGGAATTTCATCTCCATCATTAAAATCAGAACTAGTAATAGTGAATTCAGACATAGAATTCAATTAATTAATTTAAAAATAAAGTTTTCTAACTTTCAAGAATTATTTTATCATTATGAATTGATAAAATAGAACTATCAAATTTTTTGATTTTATTCTTAAGTGCTTTATCCATTGTACCAATTATACTTCGATTATTTTTTACATACTTGATTAGCTCTTCATCTGCATAATTTCCATTTATTTGAATAATTTTTAATTTTTTAATAAAATTTAATGTTTGAGTAATTTCTTGACTTTTTTCTGGAATTTGTTGTAATTTTATTAATTCATTTTTAACAACTTCGGGAACAATAAAAGAAATTGAGCCTATTTCCATATCTAAATTATCAATATTTTTGATTCGTCTAGTGGCTAAATGAATTAAAAAATTGGTATCACAGATTACTTCAACCAACTATACCTGCACCAATCAATCTCCATCTTTCAGCAATTCTTCTACTAATTGCAACATGTCCATCTTTAAAGATGCAAGCAGGGCGTCTAAGTTCAATTTCGACATTAGATGATTTGACTTTTGTGACTTTGCCTAAAACTGGAGCAGTTCCAATGTTTAATCGAAGTAATTCACCATTTTGGATAGGATTAACTTTGATATCTTCAGTAGTTCCAACAGCTGAGTCAAATAAATTTACACTTAGTTTTAGTTTTGTAGAATTTTCAGGAAGTGTCCCAGGCTTTCCAATTACTGAACCAATAAATGAATCACTTCTAGTCATAGATGGATCTAATGTTGTACCAATTGCAACTAAACCTCCAGGTTTTACTGATTCAACAATTCCTGCCGCAGTTCCTAATGAGGTAATTTTGGTAAGAATTGGTTCATATGATTTCTTTTTTTCATTCATTAAACCGGGTTTAATTTCAATTTCATCACCAACATTAAAAATTCCTTGGGTTAAACTTCCACCAATTACACCTCCTTTGATATCTTTCAATTTGATACCAGGTTTGTTGACATCAAAAGAACGTAAAACATGCATTACTGGATCAGCTTTTTCATCTCGTTCAGGTGTTTTAATGGTTGATTCAATTAAACCGATTAACGCATCAAGGTTTAAACCAGATTGAGCAGAAATTGGAATGATTGGGGATTTTGCAGCATTAGTGTCCTTGACAAATTTTGTAATGTCTTTATAATTTGCTAACACTTCATCATGAGAAAGTAAATCTACTTTATTTTGAAGTACAACTATTTGTTTAATTCCAAGAGTTTGAAGAGCTAAAAGATGTTCTTTTGTTTGTGGTTTTGGAACTTGCTCATTTGCTGCAACTAACAATAATGCTCCATCCATTAATGCAGAACCTGAAAGCATATTTGCCATCAAACTTTCGTGTCCAGGACTATCTACAAAACTTACAACTCGAGATAATTCACTTTCATCTCCACAATTATTACATTTTGGAGTTGTGGAATATCCTAAGGGTTCTTCACATTTTTTACATTTGTAAAAAGCAGCATCAGAATAACCAACACGTATTGTAATTCCACGTTTTAATTCTTGACTATGTACACTTGTCCATGAGCCTGTTAATGCTTGAATTAGACTAGTTTTTCCATGATCTACATGTCCAGAAGTTCCTATATTCACACATGGTTGATAACCATATTTTTTGATGTACCAATCAGGAAGCGTTTCTCGCCAATGCATGAGTCAAAATATAGAATCGGTATATGTTAAGTTATTCTTTCTTATCTTCAGTTTCTGCAGCTGGTTCTTCTGCAGGTGTCTCAACTGGTAATTCACCATCAAATTTACAATTTATTTGATAAATTTCTTCAGATATTATATTTCCACGAATTAATTTTCTTACTCGATCACCATGTTCTGCATCTTGTAATCCAACACCTTTTGAAAGTAAAACACGTTTTCTTGCAGAACCATGAACATCATCTCTCATAGGAACACCAGATTTATCGCTACCACCAGTTAGTTTTAATTTTCCACTAAGACCAACAACTGCTGCATCTGTTTCATTTCCTAATTCTAATCCCAATAATGGATTTGCATCACTATCTTTTAGTTCCTTAGATAGAGACTTTCCTTTGATATCTGATATTGTAAGCTTGAAGTTTGCCAAGTATTCGAAAAAAAAGTTGAAGTACTAATTAACCTTTGGACATAATTTTTAAATCAACAATTCCATAGATAGTCATGGGAGAGGAAATCACATGTCCAAGATGTGAAAATAAAATGGTTGACATGCAAGCATGTCATATGTTTTGTCCAAATTGTGGAGCCCATTTAGATTGTTCAGATAAAGGTAATTTTTGGTAATCACATACCAGGTCGATCTGGAATATAATCTGATGCCATGTTCATAGCGTGATCTTTCATTATCTCAAGATACGTATCATAATCTGCTTCAAAATTACAATGAGGACACTTTACGCTAGTAACATCGTCATCCAAAATCGCAACTCGTTCACATTCAGGACATTTTGCATCCATGAAGTATAATCGTAATTAAGATATTTAATCATATTTAAAAAAATAGTAAGCGGAATTAGTTTAGTCTGGTATGACGTCAGCTTCCCAAGCTGAAGGTCACGGGTTCAAATCCCGTATTCCGCATTAAATTTCTCTAATTGCCTGCTCTATTATTCCTCTGTCATGTGCTTTTGGAAAATATTTCAAATATGACTTTAGATCTTCCTTAGCATCAGAATTTTTATTTAATTTTTCACGTAGATAAGCGCGATTTTTGTAAATTTTTGCAGATCTTTTTGGATTAATTTCAATTGCTTTACTGTAAAAATTTTCTGCTTTTTCAAATTCATTTGTTTTTAAGTAAAAATTTCCTAATCCGTTAAATGATAAATATGATCTGGAATTAATTTTGAAGCTTTGCTCATAAAATGAAACACATTCAGGTGATTTTTGTTGATTTAACATTGCTGCATACATATGTAGTGCAGTTGAATTATTTGGATCAAGTTCCATAGATTGTTTTAAAGACGAAAGTGCTTCAGAATAATTTTGTAAAATATTTTGTTTTTCAGAATCAAAACATAAACGATTAGATTTATTCTTAGAATCATTTTCTAATGTAATTTTTGATAAAATATCGGGAGGTGAAATAATTATCATTAGTTTTCCTTCTTCTGACCATTCTCTATCAAAAATTTCTTGAGGTATTGCACCTTCTTGTTGTTCTCCTTCTTGGTTACCTTTTTGAATATAATGTAAAATTGTTTTTTCATCTTCATTATAACCAGTAATTACTGAAGCGTGTTGTGTAATTTCAGGAATTCCAGGAAGAATTACAATTGGCGGGATTCCTGAATCAATAATTTTTTTTAATTCATTTAAGGATGAATGAACAATTTTGCAAGATAGCCCATGTCTTTCTGCAAGTTCGATCCCTTCAATAATTATACTTCCATTAAAATCAGAATATTTCTTTGCAGAATCGATAGCCTCAGCCATAGGTAATTCAACATTCCAATATCTAGATACAACATTAATCGGTAAAGGAAGACAAATGTTTTCATCTTCAACTAAAGGTAAGAGTAATTGGTGATCCTCTTCTTCCATAAAAACAAGAATTTTTGAGAGTTATTAAATCAATCAAAGTGAGCAAAAATTTTCAATTAAATTATTGCCATCAACACTCATTTCAGGGTGGAATTGAGTTCCAAAAATTGATTTTTCCTTATGTTTAATAATTTCATATTTACAATTTCTTGATTTTCCAGTTGCAATTAACATTGAGGGTAATTTAGAAATTTCAAAAGAATGACTTTCAAAAACTGTGATTGATTTTTTTGAAGTTAAATTATTTTCTAAAATTTCAATAATTTCATCACCTTTTTGAATAGAAGTTGTTTTTCTAATAGTACCACCTAAAGTAAGAGCTAGTATTTCAGCTCCATAACAAATACCAAGTAATTTTTTATTATTATCAATTGAATATTTTATAACTTTTGAATTTATTTCATTAATTTTTTTGTCATTTTTTCTTCTTCCAGATAAAATTATTGATTCATATTTTTTTAATGAATTTAATTCTAAAGTGTCGGGAGTATGTTTTTCAAAGGAAAAATTTTTTTGGGTTAAGAAATCTGTTAGTTGTTTTGTATAGATGGAACCATTATCAACAACTAGAAGCAATTAGTTGCCAACCTCAATTGATACATAATGTATCTCAGGTAATCCATCTTTCACATACACAGTTCCAATGTTCAAAATTGTATCTTCTTCCCACATGAATACTCTATCACTTCGTGGTTTTACAAAGTCATCTATGAATTTGGATAAGAATTCCTCTGTATCAGCACGATCATCTTCAGTAAAGAAGAACAATTCACCTTCATTAAATGATAATGGAATTTGAATTGATGTTGGTTCAGCAATAACAATTTCATTGTTTTCAAATATAGATTTTATAATATCAATTCTGTCTGATTTTAGTAATTCAACATAATCATCATCTGCAGTCGTTGTAGTTGATGCTACACCTGATACCTTTTTCAAATATTGTTCAAATGCTTCTTCTTGAGTATCACCCAGTCCTACAAAGTATTCTCCATTGAATGCTGCACCAACAGCTGCAATTGTACCTAATTGTGCAACTACACCACCAGCACCAGCTGTGTAAACAGGAATAAAGTACACATCATGATCACCTACACGATACAAAATGTTATCACCAATTCTTGGATTCCTCAATAATGTCTTTAATTGAGCAAATTCAGGATCTCTGTCAAGAGCTTCTCTTACTGCAGTAGGTCCAATTAATTTAGTTTCAGAATCCAATGGTATTTCATAAAATTGTAAATTACCTAAATTAGCAAGATCATTTTCAACTACCATATATCCTGCAAGATTTCTTCCTTGTGAGCCTTTCAATTCCAATGAAAGTAATCCCAAAAATGATGTTTGTTCAAATCCAGGTGGTTTTGCTTCAACATAATATGTGTCAAGTCCTCGTGGAATTTCATAAAATTCATTTGCTTGGATGAATGTTTCAACATTAGTTACGTGGTAAATATTGTACATCTCTGTTTTCCAATTAAACAATTCAACTGGATATCTGATTTGTTCCTCTAACCAAGCTGGCATTGGTTGGAATTGTTCAGAGTATTGATTAGCAAACATATCTGAAAAGAAATCATCTCCGGTTTTCAATAATTGAATATCTCCGTTATACGAATCAACTAGTGCATAACCTACTAAACGTAAATACGGATTACCAACAGACCAAGGAACATCACGTGTATCAAATCCAATAATTAATGGAATTAGCCAATAGGAATTTTCACCATCAGTTACAGGTAATGAATCCAATTCTTTTCCAAACAAATCATATAAGAAATATGGATACAATGTTTCCATTCTATCATGTACATCTTTGTATCTCATAATGTGAACAGATTCACCTGGGAATGAAAGCAAAAAGTTTGGTTCGAATATCCAACTTAGTGGTGGTGGAACATCTAGACCTCCGATTCCAGAATAAGATACGCCACCTAATTCTGCACTTGTATCTCCTCTTCCAGTTGGATAACCAGACCAGGTTTGTTCAAACAAACCACCTTCACCATAGTAAATTTCTCTTTGTTTGAAAAACTCACCACTATCAACAATCTGACCATCAGTTGCTTCTAGAGTCAAAAATCCTTCTGGAACGTGAGTATAAACAAGATGTTCATTGTACCATCTATTATCAAGACTAACTGAAGTTGGCAAAATTGGTTTCATTGAAGCAGTCCAATACAAAGTATTGTTAAATCTAAGAATATCATTATCTTCAAAATCTACATATGGAATTAATCCTATCTCAGGCTTTAATTTGGCAAATGCAGCTTCCCAATCCCAAACTCGAATGACATCTAATACATCACTATTTTGTGTAACATAATTTTTAATATTATTTGCAGAAACTGATGTTAGTTGAACATCATGAATATTTTCTTGTACTTCATTTAGTTCTCCTAGATATCTATTAACACCAATTTGTTGAGCAGTGTACGGTCCTAAAAATTCAATTTTTTTAGCATCGGCAATACTATTGTTAACTGCAACAGTACCACCAACTATCAATCCAATTAGAAGAATTGTTGCAAATCTAATAATTACATCACGCTTAAACATATGAGTTAATACTCGTGCTCTTATTCTATCAATAATTGAAAATGCAATTAAAGCTGCACCAATAGCAAGTGTTCCACCAATGACATATCTTGTATTATAGTCAATTTGATCAGTAAAGAAAAGATTAACTCCTACCCATAAAACTGCAATTCCAAAAATTCCTTCTATTGTAGAAACATAATTCAGATAACGTGGTTTTCCTTCTTTAGAGTCTTTCAAATAAGTTGTAACTACATCAATAATTCTATGAATACCAACATACAAAACTAAACGTAAACCAATTGCTGCAAGAATAGGTGGAATTAAGATAACTAATGCAGGAATCATTGGAACTACTTCTTCAGATGCATAGTTTGGATTTGTTTCAGGAGTTACAAATGGTAAGGAGAATAAATTTGGCAAATTTTCGACACCCAAAGTATTTCCATCGATAAATGACATTGCTGCAAATCCAAACATGATATTTGCAAAGAATGCACCAAATAGGAGAATCTTAGTAATTTGCCAAAGAATGAATTGTGGAGATGTTAATTTGTAATCTCTAAAACTTTCAATATCTGCTGAAACAGATTGTTGAGGGCCTCTAGCAATAAATCCAATTGCAGTATTGATACCATACCAGAAAATTGAGGATCTGCCAGAAATATTTACACGAATAAGGGCAATTGCTGATAAAATTAAAGTTGAAAGAATAGTATAGTATAGCGGTTTTGTGAATTGTTCACCAAATTCAGTGAAATTCATTGATAAAACTACTGCTTGATTTCCAACCATCGCAAAAATTACAATTCCTATAATAGCAATTATGACTAATCTGATGAATTTTCCAGTATCAGGTGGTGGAGTCTGCTTATCAGTAGAGGCGCTATACAAAATCACATTGAGTCGTGATTCACTAAATTAAAGCCTTACCAGCAAAATTAAGCAATTGTTGCTAATTTTTTACAAATTAAATAAGCTGCAGCATAAGTTGGGATTGTAATTTTTTCATTCAAAAATGGACCAAATTTTTTATTTTTTAACTTAAATTCTATTGGGCACGTTACAACGACTTCAACGGATTCATCATTAAGAAAGCATGCATCACTGTATGGATCAAATTTTGTCATATCGGTACAGAGAAGTTTAGTTAAACCACTTTTACTATTAATGGAACCAGGCAATCTAAAAATTCTATGAATATCCATTGTGACATTAGGATCAATTTTTACACCAATTTGTTCAGAAACACCATCAAGTGTTTTTTGGAATGAGGAGTAACCATTATCAAGTAATTCTGAAATAATTTTTGAACGTTTTGATTTAGAACCAAAAACTTGTTTTGAAAATCTTCCACTCCATCCTTTTTGATTAAAATCAGGAAATAATGATCGATTTGGTTTAAATTTTTTCATTCCAAATGTTTCAGGAATTGCTCCACGGAACATAATGTAATCAACAAGTTCAGATCTTTCTTTTGAACCTAGTTTTTGAAATTGTGAATTAAAAACATAAACATGAAATCCTTCATTGCCTGAAAAATAAATTTGAATATTTTCTTTTTCAATTCCTAAATCATTATTTAAAACTTCTATTAATTTTTGAACTTCAACTTTTGATGCATCCATACAGATTTTACATGGTAAGGATTTTTTTTCTAATTTAGTTGAATTACATTTTAAACATTGATTACTATTTTTCTCAACTTCATTACACTCATTACAAATAGATACAGTATGGTTTGGTCTACAGGGTAAATTAAGATCTTTTGCATCAATATCAAAAATCAAATCAGCTTCTTTCCAATCTTTTTCATTCATAGGAGAATTTGGAAATGCATAGTATGCATTTGAGCAATAAACATCAGATGGAGTATTTTGCATAAATAGTAAATGTAATTCTTTTTCATCTTTTAATGAAATGTGTCTATTAAAGAAATTAGAATCAAATTTTTGGTATCCGAATTCTCTTTCAGATGTACGTTCTGGAACAGGTATTAGTTCTAAATGATTAAAATAATATTTTTTAAATGAATCTTCTAAAAATTTAATATCAATTTCATTCATTATTTTCTCTTTTTTCCAAATTGTGAAGGATTAATGATATTGTCACATTCTTTTGTGATAAAGCATAGATCCTGTGTTTTTAATTTCTCACATGAAGGGCAGGCATATGTTGTTGCACTTCCAGAAGTTCCAGCAAGATGATTAAGTTGGTAAAGTGTAACTCTAGGATTGTAATCAGGTGCATTTTTGAATAGCGGTGCAATTTGTTGAACTGTTTGTCCTCTTGACAAAAGAAAAGTTGCAAGCATAAATCTACCAGAATGTGGAAGATTTTCACCTTTTTCAAGAACGTCAATTGCATGTTTGATGCATGGGGGATATTCTCCGGTAGTAATTGTATAAGTTGGTGTGAGTTTTTTAGAAATTGAAATTAATTCGTCAACAATTTTTTCTAGTCCAGGAATCATAGATGGTTTAGGTGCATTAGTAATTTTAGAACTAATATAATTTCCCAATTCCTTTCGAATTAATCTAACAGTTTTATCAGGAGTAAGGAATACTTTTCCATTTTCAACATGTCTGTTAATTAATTTCCATTCACGCTCATGAAAAGTAACTGAATGCTTCAAGTAATCAGATACAGGTATTACAAAAAAATCATTTTCTTTTACAATTTCAATATTAAATAAATCATAAATAATTCTAGTTGCTAAATCAATTTTAGATTTATTAGATGCATTTCCTAAATCTTTTTCTAAATAATTTTCTGCTCTTCTAGCTTCAGCCAAAGCAAATCTTTTGACAAGGGTAGACATTCCAGTTAATTTGATTAAAACTATTGCTAAAAGAAAAGAAAAGACTTCTCTTTCAAGAACATAGTCTTTTGATGCCTGACCATCAATTAAATCGGATTTATACACTTCACCTGCTGCTGCAACCTTAATTCTATGAAGTGCTTTTTCAACGGATAATTTTAAAACTGGATCACTACCAAATTGAGTTAAAGAAAAACCCTTATCTTTCAAATATTCACCCGCATCTGCTAGAAATGGATATTTTGCTTTTTCATCTTGTCCAAGAACTAGCATAATAGTTAACTGAATAATTTACATAAAAATCTGATTCTTAAGATTTGAACGGTGGTTTAAATTATGTTTTAAGAAATTAACTAAGTATGCAAGTGGGTTGTCATGTCTCAATATCTGGTTCGATTGATAAATCAGTGGATAATGCTGTTGAAAGAGAATGTTCTGCATTTCAGATTTTTACAAGAAATCCAAGGGGATGGCATGCAAAAGAACTCACAAAAGAGGATATCAACTTATTCAAATCAAAATTAAAAGCAAGTAAAATTGACAGATTTGCCACATGTGCACATATGCCATATTTACCAAATTTAGCTACACCAAAAAGTGACGGGTTTGAAAAATCGGTTAAGACATTAATTAATGAAGTTGAAAGATGTGCACAATTAGGAATACCATATTTAGTTACACATCTTGGAAGTCATTTAGGTACTGGAGAAGAAGCTGGAATTAAAAAATTAGTTGAAGGTTTAACGAGAGCTGGTGAAACAAAAAATGATGTAATGATTTTACTGGAGAATACTGCCGGACAAAAAAATTCTGTTGGCTCCGACTTCCAACAACTTGGGGAAATTTTTAAACAATTAAAGCCAAAGAAAAAATTTGGTGTTTGTCTTGACACATGTCATGCATTTGTCGCTGGATATGATTTACGAACAGAGACAAAAGTAAAAGAAACTTTTAAAGAATTTGACAAACATGTTGGAATAGAAAATTTGAAGATTCTTCATTTAAATGATGCAAGAGGTGAGATCGGATGCAATCTTGATAGACATTATCATTTAGGATTAGGTGGAATAGGAAAAGAAGGCATAACATCAGTTGTAAAATTTGCAAATAAGAAAAAAATCCCAATAATTTTAGAAACTCCAATTGATGATGACAGAAATGATTTTGAAAATGTGAAAATTGCAAAAGGATGTGCATAGAAATGTATACGATTATCGAGGTAAATGAATAATGAATTATGAAGAAGTCATGAAATTAGCACTCGAGAGAGGATTTTATTTTCCAAGTTGTGAAGTTTATTCAGATGCAAATGCTGGGTTTTGGGAATATGGACCTTCAGGTGTTAGTCTAAAAAATAAATTTCTAGAATTATGGAGAAGAGAATTAATCAGAAGAGATGGAATGATGGAGATTGATGGTTCTCAAATTATGTCTAAATCAGTTTTTGAAGCATCTGGTCATCTAGGTAATTTTGCAGATCCAATAATAAAATGTACAAAATGTAATTCAACATTTAGAGCAGACAGAACAATTGCGGAAATAGCAAATATCGAGATTCCTGAAAGTGCAGATTTAATTGAATTTGATAATGCAATTAAAGAAAATAAAATTCAATGTCCAAAATGTAAAGGTGATTTTAGTTCAACAAAAAAATTCAATATGATGTTTAAAGTTGGAATTGGACCACAAGAAGAAGAAGCATATCTGAGACCTGAAACATGTCAATCAATATTTGTTGATTTTCCTAGACTTTTTAAAACTATGAGAGGAAAACTCCCATTAGGAATTGCTCAAGTAGGGAAAAGTTTTAGAAATGAAATCGCACCTAGACAAAGTTTACTTCGTCTAAGAGAGTTTTATCAAGCAGAAATTGAAGTATTTTGTAATCCAGGAAGGTTAGATGATGTTGAAAAATTTGCTGAAATAGAAAAGACTGTGATTAGAGTTCAAACGGATGGTGACCCAATTTCTATGACTTGTAAAGAGGCGTTAGAATCAGGTACGGTTCCAAATAAGTTTGTGGCATATTATTTAGGAATTTTAACAGAATTCTATGAAAAAACAGGAATCGATGTTTCAAAAAGTCGATTTAGAAAATTAGGTGATAAGGAAAAAGCTTTCTATGCAGAAGTTGCATTTGATTTTGAGGTTGAAACAACAATAGGTTGGCTTGAACTTGTGGCATGTAATTATAGATCAGATTATGATTTGTCTAGTCACGCAAAAATGAGTAAAGAAAAATTTGAAGTTATGGATAATGATGAAAAAGTTTTACCACATGTTTTTGAAATTTCTATGGGAATAGACAGAAGTCTATATACAATCTTAGAACATTCTTTAAAAAATGATGAAGAACATGAAAGAATGGTTCTATCATTAAAACCATATTTATCTCCAGTTCATGTTGGAATTTTATCATTAGTAAAAAAGGATGGATTAAAAGAAAAAACTGATGAGATTTTTCTCAATATTAAAAGAAAATATGACGCATTTTTAGATCATTCTGGGGCAATTGGTAGAAGATATAGAAGACTGGATGAGATTGGTGCTCCATTTGCAATTACAGTTGATCATCAAACATTAGAAGATAATACAGTGACAATTAGAAAAAGAGACTCGATGGAACAAAGTAGAGTAGAAATTTCTAAAATTGATTCTATTTTATTTGACTCTGTAGGATTTCCTTAACTTAGTAAAATTATTTAGTAAAAAATTTTTTAAATTATAAATAAAAATAGTAACAATCGTCTAACACAACTGTCTACTCAAAGGAAGAAGTAGAAGAGGTTTGTGACGAAAGTCCTGTTGAAGATGGTACAGATGGGAATTTATCTCCTATCTGTTGCTCAGCTACTGCGGATGCTTCTTGAAGAATCTTATCAGTCTCTTCGTTTGAAACATCGGACTCCATATTGAATGAGTCTCCTGCAAGTGAATCCATCATAAGTCCATTAAGTGTCTGGGTCATACTATTCAATTCTGAATCAGCTTCTGGCATGAATCTTCCGAGCGATGACTTCAATCCCTTCATTGTAGACATAGCTGGTCCAATTGCTACCATAGCATCACCAAGATCATGAATAGTTGTCAGTCTTAGTTGAACTTGTTCTAAAGACATTCTTGCGTTGCCGAGCATCTTTGTAACTTTACGAATTTCTGCTAATTCGTTAGACAAAACTCTACTTGTGCTAGTATCATGTTGCTGCATTGCAGTCACGACTCGTTGAAAGAGTTGCGCATCTCTTTCTTGCAATTTACCTAACATTGAGTCCATTTTCGAAATTTGGACTTGTAGTTTGTTAACTGCTGTTTGAATACGTGGTTTTAATGCACCTTGAGGCTTTACTGCATCGCGTAGTTTGCCAGTTACACTTTGGGTCTCTTGTCGAGCCCATGTACTGTCGAAGTTTGGCATGATAATGGATTTAGAAATTTAGTCTTAATCAACGGTGTAAATTTAGATCAGCTTTTGAGTAAAATTAGCTAACAAACTATAATGGTTGATTAATCAAAATAAATTATTGGCAAAAATTGCTGTATTTGATTCTGGATTAGGCTCACTTTCAATAATTAAAGAAATTCAAAAAAACATGAAAGCAGATATTGTGTATTTTGCAGATCAAAAGAATTATCCATATGGCAATAAATCCCAGGCTCAAATAGCCTCAATTATTAAAAAAACAATCAACTTGTTAGAAGAAAAATTTACGCCTGACATTATTGTTGTTGCATCAAACACACCTAGTTTAATGTTGAATTTACAAATAGGGAAAGTAGTAGATGTTAAACCTCCTTTAAAATTAGCACAGAAGAAATCAAAATCAAAAAAGATAGGAATACTTGCAACAAAGGCTTCAGTTAACAGTAAAGGACTAGTAAATTATGTTACAGAAAACAATATTCCAAAATCGTATGAAATTTTTAAAATTGATGGTTCAAATCTTGTGGATTTAGTGGAATCAGGAAAATTTCTCAACAATAAAAAATATTGTAAAAAAATAATTAAAAAAAGTTTAGATGATTATATAATTACAGAAAATATTGATACAATTACATTATCAAGTACTCATTTATTATTTCTAAAAAAATTATTAGAAATAGAATACCCAAAAGTTGAGTTTGTTGATCCAGGAAGTTTAGTTGCAAAAAAAATTTTACATAAAATTAAAAATAAACAATCAAAAAGAAATTCATTAAAAATTTTTACATCAGGTGATATAATTAATTTTAAAAATAAATTAAATAAAATTGGTATTAAAAATAAAATAAATTATTTATCTACTTAGTTTTTGCTTTTCTAAATCCATGAGTAAATGTTTTATCATAAAGTTTTGAATATTCATAAGATTTTGGTTTAATTACATCACCAATGATCACAATAGCAGTCATTGTAATTTTTTCAGCTTTCACTTTACTTGCAATATCTGTAAGTGTTCCAATAATTATTTTTTGATCTTTTCTACTTGCTCGGTAAACAACTGCAACAGGTGTAGTTTTTTTGTATCCTCCCTCAATAGCTTCTTTTGAAATTTTATTGAGTAAATGAACACTAAGATAAAAAATTAATGTAGCTTGATGTTTTGCAAGTTCAGAAATTTGTTCTCTTTTAGGAACCTTAGTGCGTGCTTCTGCTCTTGTAATTATCATAGTTTGAGTGACACCAGGTAGAGTTAATTGAGTTCCAAGTGCTGCAGCCGAGGCTAAAAATGATGTAACTCCAGGCACAACAGTAGATTCTATTCCTTTTTTTTCTAAATTATCAATCTGTTCTCTTATTGCACCATAAATTGCAGGATCACCATCATGAAGTCTAACAACTAGTTTGTCTTTTTTTGCATTTTTGTATAACAAATCAAAAATTTCTTCTCTAACTAATTTTGCAGCATCATGAAGTTTTCCTTTTTTACATAATTTCAAAATTGGTTCAGGAATTAATGAACCAGAATAAACTACAACATCAGCTTTTTGAATTAATTTTTTTGCCTTTACTGTAATAAGTTCAGGATCACCTGGACCGCAACCAACAAAAAAAACGTTAGACACGTTTTACCACCAAAATTGAAAAATATTTTGTAGTTAACGAATCATCATTTACTTCACCTAATTTCATAGTTCGTATAATTTCATTTTCTGTTCCCAAGTCTTGTCCAATTGCAAAAAGAGAATCATCTGGGAATCCAGATTCTTTCAGCACCTCAATTACTTGATCAAAATATCTACCATCTTTAAGAAATATCATTGATTCAGAGTGTCTTGCAATTTCTTTTACACTAGATAAATCATAACAGGATGGAATGATTGCAACCTTTTCAGCTCCTTCTGCAACACTAACTCCAACCTTTGATGCAAATGAGAATATGGATACAATACCTGGAACTACACTGATATTCATATCAGGGTATTTTTCTTTCAAATCTCTATGCATGTAAATCCATGTACTATACAGATATGGATCACCTACTGTTAGATAGACAACATTTTTTCCTTTCAAAACAGTTTCAGCCATTATTTTGGCATTTCTTTTCCATGATTCCTCTAGAATATCTTTATCTTTAGTCATTGGAAAAATTAATTTAATAATTTCTTGATTCTTGGATTTATCTATAATGGATGAAACAACGGATAATGCAATACTTGGTCGTGTCTCTTTAGAAGCTGGACACATGATAATATCTGCATTCTGAATTGCTTTTACTGCTTTTACTGTAAGTAGTTCTACATCTCCAGGACCCACTCCAATTCCAATTAATCCAGGCATGATTTTGTTGCCTTTTTCCCCAATTAAAAGTCTAGATTACATGTTGGTAAATAAAATAAACAACTTAGTGGCTTTTCAAAGGATTAATTGTTAACTTTGATGGTCTTAAAAGTAATGAAGCTATATCTAATGTGAGAAAGAACCCACAGTATTCAAATCCTCTCGAGTATTGTAGGTTACTTTTCTCAAAAATTATTCCAATTTTAAAAAATTGTTTTTCTAATTCCAACTACAACTATGGCAGGAAGCCCTAGGTACATTCCAATGTTTAGTGCAATTACTGAAATCCCAATACTCAAAACTTCTGATTCTGATTCAGCATTTTCCATTAAAGACAATGAACTGATCATTGGGGTAATCGCAAGCTTTACTGCTTCTTTGAAGTATGGGTTTTCACGTTCCATGTCTGCTATAACTGGTGAGAATGAATAGTAAATGTCATTGAATGTTCCCATGAATGCAGTTCCAGATTCTGTTTGTAACAATTGATTGTCTCGTAGTTCTCTGAGTTGTTGCACTTGTTGCGACATCTCAGAACCATAAGTTGCAGTTGCAATTAGACAACCTCCACCTTCAGGTACAGGTACAGGACCAGAATTAGAAAAACAATTATCTGTAATGTATACTTCACCAAAACTTGCTTCAGTAGAACCCTGTGATAATATTTTTTGATTTTGAATTACAAAAAGTTCCAAGTAACCTTCTTGTGTTAATTTTTGAATTTTTGCACCAAATAGAGCTTGATTTCCCATACTAGAATTACATTCAAAAATAACATCTTCATTATTTTGACCAGCTATCTCAGTAAAATCTATGTTTGAAGATTGAAATGCACCAGCCCATTCCGTATCTGAAAATATCAATAATTTTGCTTGTCTGTTAGGTATCTCTTCATTTAATTCTGATTGTACTATTTGCTCTATTGATTGTGTCTGCATTGTGACTGCAGGTTGTGAAAATATGTGTGTTCCAACAATAGATAATTCATCATTTGATCTTTTGAAAGGAATGGTGACTGTTCTGTCATAAGGAGTGATGGTTTCTTCATATGAAGAAAGTTGCATTCCACGAATAAACACATCAAAATCAGTATCCTCAGAACCTATTTTTGCATCAATTATGGCTCTAGGTAATGTTATGATTAATTCACCTCTTGCCCTTGCATCAATGGAAATTAGTAAAGATGTATTATCTGAATCCAATTCAAATTTTAAAACTTCTCCACCTCGAATAGTATAATCAAAATCTTCAAACTGTTGTGCAAAAACACTTGGAACCATAACTCCAATCATGGCAACTGCTACTATTGCAATAATGAATACAGGTTTCAATATCATTCTCAATAATATGCCATATTTATGAAATCAATTGATTTCTAGGCACAAAATTGTTTATGAAAGCAATTCAATGTAGATTAGACTTTTGTAGCAGATATTATAGTGACTGGATTTCTAGCTAACATCATAGTACCAGTAGTAGTTTTTCTGCTCTTAGAAATAGTAACTTGTGTAATATCAATAGAATCAAACTTTAGAGTGTCAAGAATTTGTAAAACAGAATATAATGTTTCAATTAGGATAATTCCAATTACTATTCTACCACCAGTTTTTAGTTTATTTTCAGAAAGTTTGACAATATCACTAGTGTCACCACCTGTACCTCCAATAAAAATAACATCTGCTATTTCTAAATCAGATATTTTTTCTTTAGCATTTCCAAAAAGTACAGAAACATTTGAAAGATTAAATTTTTTTAAATTCTTTTTAGTTAATTCGACAGCATTTTCATCATAATCAATTGCTAACACTTTTCCAGTTGATTCAATTTGAATTCCAGCCTCTACAGAAATAGAGCCACTGCCACAACCAATATCATAAACGATTTGACCTGGTTTCAATCTAGCTTTACTGAGTTGAATTGTTCTTACTTCTTCTTTAGTAATTGGAACTTTTTCAGCACGTTCAAAATGTTCATCAGGAATGCCAGGTGTTTTATAATTCCACATAAAGATTCGTCCTATTCAAAATTTAATTATAAATTAATTCCTGTAGAGATATCTCCAAGGTGTGTTAATGTATAACTTACAATCCATGTAAACAAATACAAAAATACGTAGCTACCTATACCTTGTGTAACAATTTTTTTTCTATCTGATGATGGTAATTGCATATTCATTCCTTTAGCAACTATTATTGAACCAAAAAATACTATTATCATAAATCCAATTGATGCCCATCTTCTTTCTTCACCTTCAATGTCTTCAAAAATAAAAGTAGTTGCAATACCTGCAATAACTCCTAAAGCAATACGCATCCAAAATAATTTAGCTAATTTTTTATCCTTTTCACTTTTTTCTGCAGCGTTAATTGGTGGATCTTTTGATGGTTCTTTTGAATTACTTGTAGGAGGAGGAGTATTTTCTGTTTCAGGAATATCAATATTTTCTTCAATTTTAGGTTTAGAATCATCATTTCCAGGCGTAGGTGCTGATTTTTTCTTTTTAAATTTGGCCAAAGTAAATTTCTAGCGTAAATCAAGCAAACCATGTTTAATATCTTTGGTAAAATCTTGAGCACAGTATAGGAAGGGTATAATTTTAGAGATTAAACACGATAATTATGGCATTAGCTGGAATCGAATTAAGATATTTAGTAAATCAAATTTCTGAACAAGTTCAAGGATACTATATCAGTAATATCTACGGAATAACAAAAGACAGTATTCTATTCAAACTTCATCATACAGAAAAAAGCGATCTCTTTATGATGATATCAACGTCTGGTGTTTGGCTAACTAAAGTAAAGATTGATCAAATGGAGCCAAATAGATTGTTGAAGAGGTTAAGAAGTGATTTACTTCGATTAAAATTAAAAAAAATTGAACAAATAGGTGCTGAAAGAATTGCATATTTTACATTTGAGGGATTTGGAAAAGAATTCATTTTAGTTGGAGAATTTTTTGGGGATGGAAATATTCTACTTTGTAATAATGAAATGAAAATTTTAGCCTTACAACATTCAATTGAAGTTAGACATAGAAAACTTAGTGTAGGATTAGACTATACGCAACCTCCAGAAAATAATTTAGATATTTTTAATTTGACAGAATCAGATTTTGATGAATTAAAAAATACAGATTTAATTGCTGCAAAATGGTTTGGAAGAACTTTAGGATTACCAAAAAAATATGTTGAATCTGTTTTTGAAATTACAAATATAGATCCTAAAAAAATTGGTAATTTATTAACAAAAGAAGAAATAGAAAAAATTTATCAAACTACAAAAAATATTATTTCAGATATTGTATTAGGAAATCATGAACCAGTAATTGTTGAAAATGAAAAAATAGAAGTTCTTCCAGTAAAATTAGGGAAATTAGAAGGTAAAATTACTAGTGTTCCTACATTTATTGATGGATTAGACACAGTATTTACAAAAAATATTGTAGATAAGGGAAAATCAATTCAAACTAGTGGTTCAGACAAAAAAATTAAAGATTTAGAAACTCAAATATCTGAACAAGAAAAAGCAATTGCAACAGTAAAAGAAAAATCAAAAAAGATTACAAATGTAGCAAATTCACTTTATGAGATGGTTTCTAAAGGAATTATTTCAATAACAAACGATTCTGCACAAGCAATTTTGGCAACAAATAATGCAAAATTGATTAATGAAAAAGGAATTTCAATGATAATTGTAGAAGATGAAAAAATTAAGATAAATACAGAATCACCACTTCAATCAATTGCATCTGTTTTGTTTAATCAAGCAAAAAAACAATCAGGTGCCATTAATTCAATTCAAGCAATTAAAGAAAAAACAGAAAAGAAATTAAAGAAATTCCAAAATCAAACTGAATCTGAAAGAAATTTAGAAGTAGTTTCAGAAATTCGAAAGAAAAATTGGTTTGAAAGATATAGATGGTTTACGACTACTGATGGATTTCTTACAATCGGTGGAAGAGATGCAGCATCAAATTCTGCTGTAATTAGAAAACACCTAGATAAAGACGATAAAGTTTTTCATGGTGATATTTTTGGATCACCGTTTTTTATTTTGAAGGATGCTGAACATGTACCAGATACAACTATGAATGAAATAGCTTCTGCAACAGTCTGTTTCAGTAGAGCATGGAGAGAAGGATTGTATGGAGTTAGTGCCTATTGGGTACTTCCAGACCAAGTAAAAAAATCTGCACCCAGTGGAGAATTTCTTCCTAAAGGCTCATTTACAATAGAAGGGCAACGAAATTTTATCAAATCTGAGACCCTGAAATTAGCTGTTGGGATAATAAAATTAGAAGATAATGATTATGTTTTAACATGCGGACCGCCAGAACCAATTAAAAAAAATTCTATTTGTTATGCAATAATTGAACCAAATGGATTAGAAATGGCAGAATGTGCAAAAAAAATTAGAATTGAATTTTTAAAAATATTTGAAGATATTACAAGAAAAATAAATATCGATGAATTTGTACGTGCTTTACCTGCTGGAAAAAGTCAAATTAAAGAAATTAGTTTAGGGGATTTAGAAAAAGAAATCTCTACTGATAATGAATTAGAGTAGTTGAATCAGTATCAAGAGATAATTTCATTCCAGTTTTGAGTGATTCAAATTCTTCATCACTGATTGTAATTAATGGAATATTTGCTAATGCACAGCCTGTAGCAACTGTTAGATCTGCCTTTTTACAAATCATTGCAATTGGTGCTGTATTATTTGATTTTATAGAGTAGATGGTATATGCACCAACACTGCTACCGATTCCAGATGGAAATACTAAAACCAAATTTTTCATTGATTTTTCAAATAGTGTGTGATTCTTATCGCTAATAATTCCAGTTTTTTTATCAACTGTACCTAAAAAATTAATTGGATCATTTGATTTTAAAACAATTCCTTCCACTTTACCTGAAACTAAAATTTTATTCATCGTGTTTCATCTTCTACAATTTCTTTTAATGATTTTAGATTAACACCTACACCATTTGAATTTTTAAGATAAAATGCACCTTTGATACTATTAGTGGTTACTGCATCGACATCATCTTTACATATCAATGGGGTCAGACATGTACAACAATCAGAAAGAATTTCACATCCAGCTCGTTCAAGTTCTGAAATATACCCAATTTTTTGTGCCTGTTCTTTTACTGTTCTAGGTAAGAAAACCATACATCTTTTTTCAAATGAACGACCTTTCAATTTAGCAGTAAGATCTGAAATTTCATCTAAACCTAATTGAGGACTACCCAATGTGATTATATCCCCTTTTTCTGAAGTATTGAGTTCATCATGTACATTTTGCATTTCTTTTTCATCAAATTCTATTTTTTCAGTATTTGAATCACCTTCACCAAAATTAAATTTAGCACAAGTTCCAGAAGTTCCCATTCCACCACACATTGCTTTACATTGTCTTTGATCCATTTCAGCAAGACCAGAAATATTTACAGAAGTATCACCCACTTTTCCAGCAAAAAAGCCTAACATTCCATATGATAATTCATTAGGATTTTTTACTTTCATTTCAATTGTAATGTTTGGAGAATCTTCTTTACGCAATGATGAATAAGGACTTTTTCCAACTATTGCACTAGCTAATGCACTGAATGCACTTTCTTTGTTTGTTTTTAAATTATCATAAGAATTTGCATGTATTGCTGCATTACTTTCAGCAAATGCAACTTGTGTTCCATTTTTTGGAATATCAAAAATTTCATATGGAATACAGGAAAATGATGGAATTACTCCCATTGTTTCATAAGAATTTCTAATTGAGAGCTGTTTGGAAATAAAATTTTCATCTAATTTGTAATTAGATACATTATCGATATCAAAACCCATTGGGTTCAATGTTGTTTTTACTGAAACACGGGCGTCTTTACTAATTGATGAAAGAAATTCTTCTCCTGCATCACCAATTGTATTATAATTTACACCAGAAAGATGAGCCCATTCAATTGGGACTAATTTTTCAGCATCAGTTGCTTCTCCGGTTGCAACTAGAATTCGGTATGCCATTTGCATAGTTTCCCCATTTTCACCTTTTAGAGCAGACTCTTCTTCACGAGTTAATTCCAATGTCAAAATATTGTTATTACAGTTATAATACTTGTGCGTAATTTCTAATTGAAAATGAAAAAAATACTAACTGGTATGACAGATACCATGAATTCTGTAAAACCTCCAAGAATTACAGCTTTAAGAGATCTACATAATGCAGAGACAGGTCCATTTAGTATTTTGATAGGAACAATTCTTTCAGCTAGAACAAAGGATGAAACAACTACAAAAGCAGTAAAAGCATTATTTAAAAAATATAAAAATCCAAAAGACCTTGCAAATGCAAAAGTCAAAGATGTAGAAAAAATAATAAAATCAATTGGATTTTTTCATGTAAAATCTAAAAGGATAATAGAAGTATCAAAAATAATTCATAAAAAATACAAAGATAAAGTTCCAGAAGATCTTGAAACATTAGTGGAATTACCAGGTGTTGGAAGAAAAACTGCTAATTGTGTTTTAGTTTATGCATTTGAAAAACCAGCTATACCAGTGGACATTCATGTTCATAGAATTTCAAATAGATTAGGTTTAGTTGAAACAAAGAATCCAGAAGAAACAGAACAAGAGTTAATGAAAAAAATAGACAAAAAATATTGGATTGATATCAATGACACATTTGTCATGTATGGTCAAAATATTTGTAAACCAATTTCACCAATGTGTGATGTTTGTAAAATTAAAAAAAGTTGTAAATATTATAAAGACGCTAACGCCTCTTAGTCAGATATAAAGTTCCAACTAAAATTCCAACTCCTGCTGCAACAGCAAACGGAAAGAATGCAAACATGTTTTTTCCTGGGTCACCAGATAAAATTTCAGCAAGATATATTCCTGAATTAACTGCAGGAGGATCAGTACTTCCTTCCATTCCATGAACTGAGTATGATTCAATCTCAAATTTTCCAATATCCAAATTTGTAACAACAATTCTAGCTCCATTGTTAACAGTTAGGCCTGCTCTATCAGTGTAAGATACAATAGATTTTGCCTGAGGATACCATCCTCTATCTAAATCTCTATGAACAACAACGTATCCCTCATCAGGAGTTTGGACTGCAACCCAAAATTTGTAATCAGGTTGTGAACCCATTCCTACTTCAATGAATTCATTGTTATCTTCTTTATCATATATTCGAAAAACTGCATTTCCGTTTGGATTTGCATAAAGTAAATTATTATCAAGTGTAACTTGCCAACTTAAAGTATGAACATTATCAAGTGGAATTAACGGGGCATTTCGTAAAACTGTATTAAATTTTTCAGCAGAGATTTCCAGGTTTTCAATTAATAATGATGGATTTGTTTGTTCCTGAGCAAATGCAGGAGTTATCAAAAATCCTAGAAATAAAATTCCTAAAAAGAAATACTTCATGAGCTAATGTAAATTTGTTTGAATAAATATCTAATCAACAAAAGGCTTTGGATGTTCTAAAATTACTTGTGCTACTTCTGGTCTTAAAATAAATTCAGATGGTGCTTGTCCATTTTGAATCATCTCACGAAGTGCTGTTCCACTTATTTGCTCTTTTACATCATTATCATGAGGACATGCCTTAGGAGTTGTGTACGTTAAACATTTCTTACAATAAAAGAAAGGTGGGAAAAAGACTGGAGAAATTTCTAATTCTGGATAATCATCAAAGATTTTTTGGGCAGCCATTGGATCATAGAATTTACCTACACCAGCATGATCACGTCCTATAATGATATGAGTACAACCATAGTTTTGTCTCATAATTGCATGATGTATTGCTTCTTTTGGACCTGCATATTTCATTTGTGTATGAAGTGTACCAAGTTGACATCTATTTTCAGGATAGTATAATTTTATCATAGTTTCATAACATTTTACAATTACTTCATCTACAAAATCACCAGATTTTTTCTTACCAATTACAGGATTTACAAAAACACCATCACGAGTAGTAATAGATGTTTTTTGTAACATTTCATGTGCCACATGTGGTGGATTTCTTGTTTGAAAAGCACAAATTGTTTTCCAACCTGCTTTTTCAAAAGATTCTCTAGTTTGAATTGGTGTTAATCTGTTATTTCGTATTTCAGTGTCATTTGGTCTTTGAATAAAATCAATTTTTCCACCAACAAGAAAATCTTTCATTGACATTGTATATGCAACACCAGGGTGTGATGAATCCGTAGTGCCGTAAACTCCCTGAGCTGTTTTCTCCTTATCAAAAGTAAATGTTTCATCTACATGTAATACAGCAACCCCAACATTATCAGGATTTTTTAATAAAACATCTCCAGCTTCTTTCATTTTAGAAGCAGTTTCTTCATCTACATCAAGTACAATTGGAATGGTCCATGCTAAATCATTAGCTAGTCTTCCGCGAGAAACAACACTTTCAAAGTCTTGTTGACCCAAAAATCCTTCTAAAGGACTAAAAATTCCATCAGCAATATTTTCTACATCATTTGCTAAATCTTCAGAAATACTAATTGAAAATAATCCTGTAGAATCCACTTTAGTAATTCGATTAACTAAAACTCCACCATGTGCTTTAATTGAATTATTTTCAGACATATCTGAACCTCTATTTATGGTCTATATGAAGGCCACACTCTTTGTTGCCATCTTGTTCCCACCACCATCTACCTGCACGAATATCTTCACCAGGTTTGATCGCTCTAGTACAAGGTTCACATCCAATACTTGGAAAACCTTTGTCAAGAAGACTATTGTACGGTAAATTATTTTTTTTAATATATTCTTGAATTTGTTCCCAGGTCCAATTAACGATTGGATTAATTTTTAAAATTTCTCCATGTCCATGATCTAATTGGAAAATTTTAACATCTTCTCGATTTTTTGTTTGATCACGTCTTAATCCAGTAATCCAACCATCTAAAGTATTCAGCATTTTATTCATTGGATGAACTTTACGTATTTCACAACAAAGTTTTCTATTATCTACACTTTCATAGAAAAGATTCAATCCTTTTTCTTTTACCATTTCTTCAACTTCTTTTGTATCAGGAAACAAGACTTCAATTGAAATATTGTATTTTTTTCTAACAATATCCATAATATCATAAGTTTCTTGTGGAAGTCTACCAGTATCAAGAGTAAAAAATCGAAAATTAGGATTAATTTTTAACATTATATCCATGACAACTGCATCTTCAGCACCAAAGCTTGATGCCTTTGCAACTTTAGGGTGCAAATTATCAGATACCCATTGTAAAGCTTCTTCAGTAGTTTTAATTGTTGAATTAAGTTCATCCACTTGTTCTTGTGTAAATTTTGTCACATTTTCATTTAAAATATTTCTTTTATATTGATTACCCAAAAAATTATGCTAAATTATAAACAAGTAGAATTGAAAGGAGAAAAGATGGATGAAATATCATATGTAGTAGTTTTCCCAAGCATATTTTCTAAAAATAAAATTCCTCAATTAATTAAAAATATCAAAAAGATTCTTAAAATTAAAAATCAAAAATATAGTTCTGTAAAACGTGATGGAGATATTATTTTAGTTAATGCAAATGATCCAGTATTTGCATCATCAGCTATCAATTTACTTTTTGGTATAGAAAAAATTACTATTGCAAGACAGGTCAAAAATGATTTTCAAAATATTATTTCAGAAATTACATCTATTGGAGGTAATTTATTATTAAAAGGAGAAAAATTTTTAGTTACAGTAGAAGGAATATCAAAAGGATTTCTTGTTAAAGATGTAGAAATAGCTGCGACGTCAAATATTATTGAAAAAAAATCTAATTTGGGTGCTCATCCAGGAACTGAAGAAAAATTTGATAAATTACTTTATACATATTTAACAAAAAACTATGCATACATTTCCATTTTTTCAGATACAGGAAAAGGTGGAATACCATATCAATCACAGGGACAACAAACAATTTGTGCAATTTATGATGAAATTTCTGCAGTATCTTGTTATGAAACCATAAAGCAAGGTTATGATACAAAAATAATAGTTTGTTATAGACAAAAATCAGAATTAATGAATTTAGCAAAAATGATTAATCAGATAATCCCAAGATTAGTGCAAGAAAAAATTGAAATAGAATTTTATAATTTAAAAATAAATCCAAATGGAAATAAAAATTATTTAATTTACGTAAATTCAATAATAGAAATTCTGTTAAGTTATTCAAACAATAGAATATCCATATCCCTATCGCCATTGATTTTTCCTGCAAACATTATTGATAATGCCTTAAATCGAATTTTTAGTAAAAAGAAAATACCAATCATTCCATTAGCAGGCGTAGATAATCAATTGTTTATAGAAGCAAAAGAGATTGGTTTAGAGCGAAATATCAAAAAATTAGAAAAAATGATCAATATTACATCAAATGATGTTCCAAAATTTTCTAAAACAGATGTAGAATTTGCACATAAGACAAAAAAAGAAATTTCTGTGAAATTAGGAGCAAATAATGTTCATGATATTTTAGATTCTCTAAGTGAAGATCATTGAAAATTTAAACAGCATATTTGATAAGAAATTGTGCTCAAAATAGGTGAATTCATCTACCCATGGGGAAGTGGTCATTATTCTAGGATGATGAGGCTAAATGATGCATTATCAGTTCAAATTAAAGATGAATTGGATGTCCATTTTTCAAGCAAAGATCATGTAATTGAAAAATTATTGAAAAAATTTCCAGAAAAAAAAGAAAAAATCCATGAAATTTTAATGCCCACACCTATTGATGGAAAATTTGGTCCTAGTGTTTCAAAATCATTAATGAATATTCTATTACCAATTTCAAATAATCCATCATTAATTAGACAAATAATTAATTATTTGAGAGAAGAAAGGAAACTGTACAATAAAGAAAAATTTGATTTAGTAATTAACGATGGAGATATGGGATCAAATATTTTAGCAAATAATAGAAATATTCCAAGTTTATTTGTAACAAATCAATTTAGACCAAAATTATATAATTCAAGATCATATCTTTATCCATCGTTAATTTTTATTGCAAAACAAATCAATAAAGCGACAAAAATTCTTGTTGCAGATTCACCACCTCCATATACCATGTGTGAATATAATCTAAATTTCATTAAAGAATCTGAACATAAAGTAGTTTATGTTGGTCATTTTACAAATGGTAAAAAAAATGAAATTAAAACCAAAACAGATTTAGAAAAATTGATTGAAAATAATAATTTTGGATATTGGATGAGAACAGGTAATAAATCAACAAATGATGGAACAGGTCTAAGATATGAAAAGGCATTTAATCAAAATGAAATGAGAAATGAGAAAAGAATTATCTCACATGCAAGAAATGAGCCAAACATAGATTCAGTTTTAGGAACAGATGGTAAAAAGTATTCAATATCAGATGCGTTAGAAAAAAAAATCGATTGGATTCAAATTGATATTGGATTCCTCTCAGAACAAGAAAAAGACACAGTTTTGAATTTATGTGGATATGCTGTGGTTAATGGTTCACATACTGTTATGGGTGAAATAATGGGAGGAAAATCAAAGCCAATAATTGGAATTCCCATATATGATGAACATACCAATAATATCAAATGGGCTCAAGAAAAAAATCTTGGAGTTTTAGCCATTAAAACCAAACATGTAATCAGTGCAATTTCAAAAATTAAGGAGAATTATGATGATTTTGAAGATAATTTGAAAGATTTTTCAAAGAATTTTATTCCAAATGGAGCAGAAAATTCAGCAAAAATTGCATCTGAAATTTTAGAAGAAAAGAGATAATAGATAATTTTAAAAAAAAATCTCATCTGGCACGCGGGATTTCGATGGGCGAACGGACCGCAAGGGATGATGAAAAAATCCGCGTGTCAGATAAAAAAATCGATCAAATTAGTAGTGCGAACGCTTTTATGGAAAAAATTAATCTGAATTTCATTGGTTGTTTGTCCTGAATGTACAGCAAGAGCAAAAAAGAAAATTCTAACTAAATACGAAGAAGAAGTAGCTGAAGAAGATAGAGATAGACAAGAACTTTACAAATTATACGATGAAGTTGACATACCAATGGAAATGGATAAAAATACTAAAAATTTCATTTGTAAAAAATGTGGATTATATGCATCAAGAGAACAAATTTCAGATATTAGATACAAATTAAATCAAAAAGAAAGAACACGTGATGATAAGAGTGATGATTATCTTGAATGGTGGAATAAAAGTAAAAAAGATAAGAATCTAGATAGTTAGTGGTATTTTAAAATGGCAAAAAAGAAAGACGATATTCCTGAATGGGTTACTGATGAGATTCAAAATGCTAAATTCAAAAAACCTAAAGAATTAAAAATTTCAGGATATGTATTAGAATTTTATCATGATGATAATAAAATTGATGTTCAATTGTATGATGCCTTAGAAGATGGAAGACAGATAGTTACAATGGATGTGGCAAAAAAGATTAAGATTAAAGAATTAGAGAAAGGAGTTGTGTATGAATTTACTTTTGATCAGCATAAAGCTCCATTAAGTAAAAAAGTTTCAGAATTTTTAGAAAAAGAAAAAGAAATTGAAATGAATGCTATTTATCAATTTGATTTAAAATCAATTAAATTGATTGATGAAGGTGGATCCAATCAATCCTCAGAAGATGATATTGAGTAATTAAATCAGTTCTCTTTAGTAGAATCTAATTGTTTTTTAAAAGATTTCCCTAAAATTGGATTTATAAAATATGGAAATGTATGTTTGATCCATACTGCACCACGAACTACTGATGGCACAATAATTTCAAGCCTGGATGAATTTGCAGCTTTTAAAATTGCTTTTGCTACTGTTGTAGCATTTAGAGATGTTGGAGAATATTTTGGCATTTTTTCAAATGAAGGATGTTCAAAAAAATCAGTTTTCACCATTATAGGACTGACAACAGTAATTCCAACTCCACTACCACTTAATTCATGTTTAAGACCTTCAGAAAAACCCAGCATTGCAAATTTTGAAGCACAATAAGATGCAATTCCAGGTAGTCCAAAACTTGCAGCTACAGATGCAACATTAACAATATGTCCAGATTTTTTCTCAATCATTAGTGGAAGAAAATTTTTGACGCAGTAAATCATACCAAAATAATTTGTTTCCATTTGAGATTCTATATCATTTATTGATAGATCTGAAACAGAACCATAAATAGCAAATCCAGCATTATTTACTAAAATATCAACAGAGTTAAATTTTTGAATTACTATTTTTGACATGGCTTCTACTTGGTCTTTTTTTGAAACATCACAATCACAAACCAATGTGGTCACATTAAATTTTTTTAATTCTTTTTCTAATTCTTCTAGTTTATCCTTTCTTCTTGCAACTAAAATTATAATTGAACCTAATTTTGCAAATTCAATTGCAGTTTGTTTACCAATACCTGATGATGCTCCAGTGATTAAAATTACTTTATTTTTAAAATCCACAAATAAAAAAAATACTTTAATGATAAAGTGGTTTCTATTTATTTTCTGTTTTTGGAATTTTACTCAAGGCTAATTTTACTAATAAAAGCCATGTAATTGCTATTGGAACATAATATGTTGCAATTCTCCATCCAATTACTGCATCCCAACCTAAAATTCCTTCAGTGATAGTAAAATCAAATGGATTCAAATTATTTAGATATGCTATAATTCCAAATTCAGCTAGGCCTGAACCACCAATTGTGATAGGTAAATTACCAATTGCGTTGGCACCCATTACTGCCATGATGGAATCAAATACATTTATGATGAAACCAGTTCCCATTGTAATAATCATAAATGATATTCCATAAAATGACCAAGAAGCAATTGAAACTAAAAATGAAACAGTAAAGATTTTTTTAGATTCGGGTCTTCTGAAATTTTCTCTAATAATGGTACAGGTTTCTTCCATCCAGTCATTTGTTTGATCAATAATTTTTGTTCCTTTTTGTTTTGCCAATTTTTTAACAAGAGATTCTAAAACATTTGGAACTTGAAATGTATGTTTAGAAGATAACATAAACATAACCATCCATAGTGCGGTAATTGAAATACTAGTAGCTAAAATTACTATTCCAACAACATATGCACCATTCAATAACGCAATGATTCCTGCTAGCATTGACAATATACCTGCTGCAAGTACTTCAGTAACAATATCAACAAGTGCGATCCACGTAGCTTTAGAAAGCTCTATTCCTTTTTTCTTTAAGTAATAAATGACAATAAACTCTGCTCCGATAAACATTGGTGTTGTAAATTTAATGAATTCACTACCCACTCTTACACCAATCAATTTTAGAAATGAATCAGTATTGCCAAGATATTTTCTTGTAATATATGCAAATTTTACTCCCTGTAAAACCAATTTTATCATCATTGCGATTATTGCACCCACAAATGGAAAAATACCAATTGCAAGAATATCTTCTGGTTGAATATCAAATTGAATAGCAATTAGAATAATTGGGATCAGAGTAACAGGTATGGCTACGAGTCTCCAGTTCATTTGATATTTTTTTTAAGGAATCAAATATGAAAGTTGATAAAAATGGTAATGGGTTTTCATGCCTAGATTCAGGCACAGAGAATTGCTAATTTAAATAAAATTCGATTTTAAGATATTTCCAAAATTTAGCTCAAAAATTTCTTGATAGTAATCTAGTTTAAAATATAAGCAAAGAAAAGAAATCTACACAGATTGAAAACAATTTTTGTTACTGGTACAGCTGGTTCAGGAAAATCATCACTTGTATCAAAATTATATGAATATTATACAAGAAATGGAGCTTTTGCTGCAACGTTAAATTTAGATCCAGGTGTTGAAAGTATGCCTTACAATTGTGATGTTGATGTTAGAGATTATGTTGATTATGTTTCGATAATGCAAGAATATAATCTTGGACCAAATGGCGGATTGGTGATGGCAAATGATTTGATTGCGTCAAAAATTGATGAAATACAAAATGATGTAAATAATATTAATCCAGATTATCTAATTGTCGACACTCCAGGACAAATTGAATTATTTGCATATCGCTCTAGTGGAAGATTTATCATAGATCAAATAACATCTGATGAAAAAGCAAGTATTTTTCTTTTTGATGGTTCAATAATTACTACCCCAGTAAATTTTGTATCAATTGCACTCCTTGCAACATCAATTAGATTACGACTTAATTTGCCAACAATAAATGCAATAACAAAAACAGATGTAATAGATACTAAATTAAAAGATATTTTGCAGTGGTCAACAAATACGAATACATTAGAAAATGCAATATCTAATGATACAGATGGTGAAACATATTCATTGACTACAAGTATTTTACGAGGACTGAATCTTAGTGAATTTGAACAGGGATTAATACCAATTTCAAATTTAACTGGAGATGGAATTGTAAATCTTGAGAGTGCATTAAGCAGAATTCTTAATTTAGGCGAGGAGGTAGAAGATTAGTTGATATCAAAAATTACAGTTAGGGCACCATCGTCTACAGCCAATTTAGGTCCAGGATTTGATACATTTGGATTAGCTATAGATGCTTTTTACGATGAAGTTACATTAACGAAAACAAAAAAAGGAATTACCATAGTTACAGATGACAATATTCCCACCAATCCAGAAAATAACACAGCTGGATTAGTTGTAAAAAATATGAAAAAAAAGTTGAAAATTAAAAGTGGTGTTGAAATTCAAATTAAAAAAGGAATCCCTGCAGGATTTGGAATGGGAAGCAGTGCCGGATCTGCTGCTGCAACTGCCGTAGCATTTGATAAATTATTTAAAATTAAATTAAGTTCAAATGAATTAGTAGAATTTGCAGGATTTGGTGAAAAAGCTAGTGCCGGAACAATTCATTATGATAACGTTGCAGCATCAGTTTTAGGAGGATTTGTAATTGTTAAAACAAATCCATTAAATGTAATTTCAATAGATGCGCCAACAAATCTAAGAATGTGTGTTGCAGTTCCAAAAATTGATGTTCCAAAAAAGAAAACTAAAGTTTCAAGAGGAGTAATTCCTAAAAATATTAAATTAACAGATGCTATACTAAATTTATCAAATGCCTCTGCAATAGTTGCAGGATTTATGAATAAGGATTCAGAATTAATTGGAAATTCAATTAAAGATGTAATTGTTGAACCTGCCAGACAACATATGATTCCAGGATATGAAAAAGTGAAGCAAAATGCGCTAAAAGCAGGTGCATATGGCGTAACAATTAGTGGTGCAGGACCTTCTGTAATTGCATTTTCAAAAAATTCATTTGATTTAAAAAAAATCAGTTCTGCAATGACAAGAGGATTTAAATCAAAAAATATTGATTGTCAAACAATAATCTGTAAACCAAGCAAGGGTGCAATACACCAAAAAAAATAATCAAATGAGGAAATATGAAAAAAGCAGTGATTGTATTTAGTGGCGGGGTAGATTCAGTATGTGTTGCATCATTATTAAAATCAAAATACGAATTATATGGAATTACATTTTCATATGGTCAAAAAGCAAATATGGAAATTAAGGCAGCTAAATCTTTTGCAAAAAAACTTGGGTTAAAGGAACATAAAATTATCGATATAGATTTTATGAAAAATCTTTATGGAAATTCAAATGTTTTAACCAGTACAAAAAGAAAAATTCCTACTAAGTTTGAATATTCAATTGTTGTTCCAATCAGAAATGCAGTATTTCTTTCAATAGCATCTGCATGGGCATTTACACTAAATGCATCTCTAGTAGTTTATGGAGCACATACAGGTGACACAAATTATCCAGATTGTCGTCCAAAATTTGCAAAAAAATTAGAAAATGCATTTAATGAGGGAGAAATAGATGGGATAAATTCAAAATTGCGAAAAAATATTGAAATTTGGTCACCGTATCGAAAGGGATTATCAAAAAGTGATTTGCTAAAATCCGGTTTAAAGAATTTGGGTGATTCAATTTTTAAAACTTGGAGTTGTTATGCAAATAAGAAATCACATTGTGGAATTTGTGAATCTTGCAATAATAGAAAAATTGCATTTAAAAAAGCAGGAATTACAGATAAAACAAAATATTTGAAATAATTTAATTATTTTAGAATTTTCTTTTTTAGAATTAAGCTTCTAATTATCACATACCAAACTAGAAAGAATGATGCAAAAATTCCAGTTATCATATAGTTGTGTTGTTCTGTAGTTAAATCCTCAAATGTATCAGTAATCAAAACTGCAGATAGAAATGCAATTACAATAAGACCAACACATTCAGCTGCATACCAAATCCAACTTGGAAATGACTCTTTTGGAATGTGAACATATGGATTTGCTTTTCCCATATTGATGATGAAAAATATTGATTATTTAATTTTTGAGATATCTAAAAGGAAGAATCTGATGAACGTTTTCTAATTAATGCCAAAATACCCTCTTTTTCTTCTTTATTTTCATAAATTCCTCTAAATGCTGAAGAAGAAAGGGTTGCATCATTTCTGACTCCACGCATTTTCATACAAAGATGCTCAGCATCAGCAAAAACTGCAACGCCTTTTACTCCCTGTGAATATAATTCATCGGCAATATTTTTGGTTACACGTTCTTGAATTTGTAATCTTTTTGAGTATTTTTCAACTAATCTAACTAATTTTGAAATCCCAAAGACTCTACCGTTTGGAGAGTAAGCAATGTGAATTTTACCATAAAATGGTAACATGTGATGTTCACACATTGAATAAAATTGAATGTCACGAGCAATAACAACATCAGAATCTTCTGAAAATTGTACAGATAATTCTGAATCAGAGTCATAGCCAGCAAAAATTTCTTTATACATACTTGCAATTCGTTTAGGAGTTTCTCTTAATCCCTCACGTGTTGGATCTTCACCAACTTCAATGATTAATTCTCTTACAAGTTTTTTTACACGTTCTTCATCCATTTGTAATTTAACCCATTTTTTCTAGTATTTGAACCTAATCTGATTTTTAGGCAGGTGCTAAGATTATGGTGCTCCAATGAATTTATGCAATTGAGGGACCACCTTGACATCAATATAATATGGAAATACTATATCATACAAATTAAGCAGTAAATCCAAAGAAGGTTCAGAAACTCCATAAGTTGGTTGAATTACAAATCCATCAATGTTATCCTTTGAAATAATTTCAAAAATATTTGTAATTAATTTTTTGAATTCAGTTGGTTGAGTTTTTGAACTAACGACAATTTTGATAAAAGTTGTTTTTTTAGAATTTACAGAAGATTCAAGACATTTCATTGTATGACTAATTAATTTGTTATAATGTTCAGAATCTACAAAGTCAGAATCCTGTGTTTTGAATTCAATTTTTACAATGTCAATAAAAGGTAAAACATGGTTAAAACGATCAACATCAAAACATGATGATTCTAAATATGTAGGAATTTTTTTCATCTGAATATGTTTTGCTAATTGAGCAACAGCTTGATGTTGAATTAGAGGATCGCCTCCAGTGAAATTTACTTTGTAAGTTTGATTTTGTAAATTAGAATCAATTAATTGAATTGCATCATCAATTGAATATTCGTCACCAGAATCAAGCGGTAATGATTCTTTAGTGTCACAATAAAAACATGTGAAAGGACATCCAGCAAGTCTTACAAAAAGAGTTTTTGTTCCATAAAGAATACCTTCTCCCTCAACTGATGTGAATATTTCAAATAGTCTTACTTTCAAGTAATAATACTAATTTTTTTCATTATTTATTTAATGAGTTCAATCTATACAATTTTCGGTTCTTTTGTATAAAATAATCCAGAAATAAAGAATACTACACCCAAAATCCCAATTGTACTACCAATTAACTCAACTTGACTTTGTAATTCTCCACCCATTGGAGACCATAACCAAGCCATTAAAGCACCAATTACAATCATCGGAATACCTACTCCTACAATAATTGATTTTGAGACCATGTTGGAACTCTTTACAAAATGTATATGAAGCTTATGTTATCTTAACAGAAATTCCAATATCTTTTAGAACAACTTTTAATTCAGAATACACTTTTTTTGCATCATTAATTTGATTTTTTGATAGTAATTCTCGAATTTCAAGAATTAACTCATTTGCCTTATCAATTCCAATTTGTTCCCTATCCAGATCTTTTGCTTCCATTAATTTTTGATCAATTTGAGAAAGGAATTTCTCAAAGAAATTTTTAATAGTTTTAGATTGCTTTTCAGCTATAGAATTACGTATTTCCTTTTTAATAGAATTCATCAAATTATTTAATTCACTAATATTGTCAGAGGGATTTTCATTAGAATTGATTTGATTACGTATTTGTTTAATTAATGAATAAGCCTTAGTAAATTCGTCTTTATTTTGATCAATTTTATTATGCTTTTGAGAAATTGATTCTAAAGTTTTTACATATTTTTCTATTCTATCTATTTTAGATTCAAAATTTTGATTAGTGTTTACTGGAACATTTACTACAATTTTTTCGGATGATTGTGAGATAATTCTAGAAATTTGCATAAATGAATTCATTGCTAAAAGAAAATCTTGTTTAGCTTTTTCAATATCATTATTTGACAATGATTGATCTAATGATTTGACTGCTCTATGTCCTTTATCATATAAAATATTGATATTATTTGGTATTTTATTTTCATATTTTTTATCTAATTGATTTACAATTTGTTTATCTGCTTGTACAGCAATACGTAAAAGAATACTCGGATCATTTTGTCCATATGCATGATTAACTAATGATGGAGACATTGTGCCAAAAATCAAAACAATTATTGCAAATAATGCTAATTTTTTCAATTATCTTCCTCCATATTCTTGCGTAATTTTACCAAATTTTGTAAATCTTTCTTTTCTATTTCAATTACACCCTCACGTTCTAATCGCTTTACTGCACGCCACATTGTGGTTCTAGGCTGTAAGAAATTTTTTCGTAATTCACTTTCAAGTGCTTCGCCATTATTATCAAAAATAAATTTCACTAATTCCTTGTCATCCTCTCTTAAATCAGGTTTTAATTTAAAAATTGTTTCAAGATCTAAATTATTATTTTTTTGAATTGTTACAACTTCATTAATTGTTTTAACATCTTTTTGTTTATTTCGAACAAATATGATAACAGAAACTAAAACAATTGCAGCAATTCCACCTGCAATTGCATACAAAAAATTGTCTTCTTCACTTTTTATTTCTTCAATTGGAGTTGAAATTAAATTAGTACTAAAAAAATAATCTATTTCAGTTGAACCTGAAGATAATGTTAATTGATTTTGTTCATTTATTATTTCCATATTCAATGGTAAATTTGTCATACCAACTATAGCAGAATTTTTTGGTAGTAATAATGTAAAATCAGAAGGAGAATCTAAAGAGAACGTCCATAGCCTACCTTGTTTAGAAACTAAATCATGAATATCATATTCAATAGTTACTACAGATGAACCAAAAGTTTGGATTAAAGCTGTATCGCCTATCACATCAACATCTAAGAGAAAACCATCATCTCCTATCACAACTAAATTATCAATAGTGTTTCCAAAAAGATTTACTTCATAATCAGTTAGAAATGGGTCAACGTCAATTTCAGTTGAAACATGAGTAGAACCATCTGCATAAATAATTAGATCAAGATCTCTAGGAGAACTAAAGGAAGATTGGATTGGTATTAAAGCTGCTACAACTATCATACTAGCTACCAAAAGGGGCAATTTGACCATTGTATCAAAGATACTGTCATTCCTTACAAAAAGTATTCCCTCGTCTCCTAGAGATTTTTTCGATTGGATTGGTTCGATTAATAGGCTCAATTGAGATCAATACCTTAGATTCATGCTTTCTACTAGATTTTGAAATCTTTTGAATTCCTGGAAAAAGCCTAGACCTTTTTCAGTTATTTGAAAGACTCTATTTCTATCATTTTTGACTGATTCTACTAAGCCAGCTTCTACCAATTTCTCACATTTGTCTAATACTGCATAGTGAGATAGGTTGGCTTTTCGAGAGATTGCAGATACAATGATTCCATCGCGACCACCATTGGCAGTTACGTCTAAGATATCACCCATTATGCCCATTTCGGACCTATACTGTTGTTTTGACATGCATTAGTATAGAATGGTGTTGTTAATGAGGAACATTTTGAAACTTTATAGCGGAACACAAAGCGGAACGCCCGTTTCACTGAAAAAAATCCCCTAATTTTGCTAAAAATGAGAATTTTCTCAGAATTTGTGTCAAAATGAGGCTAAAAAATTGGATTAAAATTCATTCACAAGGTCAGCTTTGAGATTCATAATAACTTTTTATTCCCAATTTCAATAGAAAATCATAAAATGTTTGATAAGTTCAAAGAAGAAAAAGGAGGGGAAATGATGGAAGAAAGAATTGAAGAGAATGTCAGCGTAGAAGAATCAGTAGAACCATCAGCAAATAGCGAATCAACTATAGGTATTGGAGAATTAATGGGAAAACGCGCAAAATTAGAAGAAGCAATTGATTATGTGGGTTTAATGATAAAAAATCTTAAAGATAAAAGAACAATGCTTGAAAAAGATATAGAAGAAGAATCAGTAGATATCAAAAATCTTAAAGAAAAATTACAAAAAGTTAGTGAATACATTGATGAAGAAAATAGAGGAATTCAGCAACTAGCAGATAAAAGAATGAAAGTAGAAAATGAAGCAGATGAAGTAGCTACAATAATCAATAATTTGAGAGATAAGCTTTCAGGTATTGATACTATCGTAGGAGATGAAGGAAATAGAGTTAAACAAATTAAAGAAAGCAGAGATTCTGTAGAAAATTAGAAAAATTTAGAGCTTGTTTGTTCTTTACTAGCAGATGGAACAGATGGGAACATTTCACCAGTTGAACTTTCAGCAACAGCAGAAGCCTCTTGTAAAATTTTCTCAGATTCTGCATTAGTTGTTTCATCTATACCAAATGCTGCATCACCTGCGAAACTTTCAGTCATAAATCCTCCAAGCATTTCTGCCATTTGACCAATTTCTTGTTCTGCACCAGGCATTACTTTTCCAAGTGATGATTTTAGATTCTTCATTAATCCCATTGTAGGTACCATAGCAACTACAGTATCACCAAGATCATTACATGTAGATAATCTTAATTCAATTTGTTCTAAAGCAATTCTAGCACTGCTTAAAATTTTTGTGACTTTACGAACTTCAGCTAATTCATTTCCTAGAACTTTACTAGTTTGAACATCATGATTTTGTGTTGCAGTAACAATTCTTTGAAATAATTTAGCATCACGTTCTTTTAAACTGGATAACATAGAATCTAATTTTTTGATTTGTGATTGTAATTTTTTAATACCATCTTGAACTCGTGGTTTTAATGGGCCTTTAGGCTTGATTGTGTCATTAATTTTATCAGCTATGCCTGTTTTTGGTTGTTTGGACCATTTATCATTAAGACCAGTCATAAATTAGATTCTGGAGTTAATACTTAATTTCAAGTGTAAAATTTGGTTAACAGTACGTGAAATTTAGTTAGCTGAATAAAAAATATTTTTTATAATAGAATTTGTGATTTGTGTTATGAATAAAAAAATACTGATTATGGTAATTATTCCCATATTGGGATTTGTTGCATTTGATTGGATTACAGGTTTATCAGATGAAGATGAAAAAATCAATGACGACATATTTCACATAACTTTAGCAGACCCTGAACTTTATACTAATGGAGTTTATACTAAAGAATTTTTGATCAAGTCAGGAACATATTTTTTTAGATTTGTTCCAAATGGTAGCAGTCCTGAAATTTTATCAATAAAATTAATTGGTCAAAATTATGTATTTGAAGAAAATTTTGAACTTGTAGGCATTCCACATGAATCTGAAACTGCAAAATATTTTACATGGAAATATGAGGGAAATAAAAAAATTACAATCGATTCATTACAAGAAATTTCAATCACTATTAATCCAAATGGGAATGTGAGGGGTTCAGTATCAGTAGATTTGATAAGGTAAAAGGCGTAAACCCCATAACTGCAGAACAATAAGAGATTTCCTCTTGTGGTCAAGCGTCAAACGCCTGAGTGCCTTTTTCGTTCTGCGGGGCTACGCAAATTAGTCGATAGAAATAACAACTTTCGACATTAACTATTATAGAAAAATTCAATATTTAAGATTTTTTAACAATAATTACTGATAATAGTGAATATTATTAAATTATTTTAATAATTTTTCATCAAATTGATCTATAAATTACGAAATTGAATTTTGAAACTGATGAAATTAACAGGTAAAATTGCTTTAGTCACTGGTGGAAGCAGAGGAATTGGATTTGCAATTGCAAAAATTCTATCTGAAAATGGGGCACTAGTAGTAATTACATCAAAAGACTCTGAAAAAATAAAAAAAGCTGAAGCACAAATTACAAATTCATTTGGAATAACATGCGATATTAAAAAAAAGAGTGAAGTTCAAAATGTATTAAATAAAACAATTGAAAAATTTGGCAAACTAGATATTTTAGTAAATAATGCAGGAATATTTCCAAAAATAAAACAATTACATGAAATTGATGAGGAGGAATGGAATGAGGTATTAGACGTTAATTTAACTGGACAGTTTAGATTTACTAAAGAGGCAATACCACATTTACAAAAAACATCTGGTTGTATAATTAACATCTCATCTGATGCAGGATTAAAAGCATATCAAGGATTTAATGCAGATGCATATTCAGCTTCAAAAGCTGCTTTAATTGTACTCACAAAATGTTGGGCATTAGAATATGCTAAAGACAAAATTAGAGTTAATTGCATTTGCCCAGGAGTAGTTGACACAGATATGACAAAACCATTTTTAAAAAATCAAAAAGATATAGAATTTATGAATAATGAACATCCATTAGGAAGAATTGGTCAACCTGAAGAAATTGGAAAAGCTGCATTGTATTTTACATCAGATGATGCATCATGGGTCACTGGAGCAATACTAACAGTTGATGGAGGAGAATCAATTAAATAAATTCACATGAATTTAATACAACCCAAAATTACGAAATGATATGGAAAGTAAGAAAAAATTTAGAGCTAAACTAATAATTCTCTTAGGGGCAATTTGGATAGTAATTACATTACCACTACCATGGATAATTAACAACCCTGCAGTTTCTGACGCTCAATTTAACACAGTTTTAGGAATAATTGGGGTCATGTCAATTCCATTTATCATGCTAGGAGTTGCATGGTCTTTGAAACCAGAATTAACGACATAAGGAAAAACCATAATTGAATAACATTCCAATTTCAAATAAAATTCCAGAGTTAGATCTTGCAATTAAAGCTGCACAAGAAGCAGGAAATAGAATTTTAAGAATTTATGAAAAAGGTTTCAAAACGTTCACTAAAACTGACAATTCCCCAGTAACAGATGCAGATTTACAAAGTAATAAAATAATTAAAGAAATTCTCTCAGTCACAAAACATTCAATTCTTTCTGAAGAAGATGTTGATGATAAAACTAGATTATCAAATGATATAATTTGGATAATTGATCCGCTTGATGGAACTTCTGATTTTATTGATAAGACTGGAGAATTTACAGTAATGATTGCATTAGTACAAAATCAAAAACCAATTTTAGGTGTAATTGCATGGCCAACTGAAAAAACCTTATTCGTTGCACAAAAAAATGCTGGTGCTTTTAGATATTCAGATAATGAGTGGGAGAAAATATCAGTTACTAAAATTTCTGAACTTCCTAAATGTAGAACAATAGGTTCTAGACATCATTTATCAGATAAAGAAAAAGATTTCATTGAAAAAATAGGAATTAAGGATTTTACAAGTATAGGAAGTTCATTAAAAGTTGGTAAAATTAGTTCAGGTCAAGCCGAAGTATACATCACTACAACAAATAAAATGAAAGAATGGGATACAGCTGCATCTCATTGTATTATTTCAGAAGCTGGTGGAAAAATGACAGATATGTCAGGAAATGAATTAACATACAACAACGAAAATGTGTATCATCAAAATGGCATCTTAGTAACCAATGGGTTAATTCATGAAAAAATTTTAACAGAATTTAAAAAATTAGAGTAGGTTTCTTTCATTAAGAAAGTCCTTTACTTTATTTGCACTATCTGCAAGAGGTTCATGTTCGGTATCAATAACTAAATCTGCTTTTTCTGGAGCCTCATAAGGATCATCTATTCCTGTAAATCCTTTAATCTCTCCTTTTCGAGCCTTGGCATACATGCCTTTGACATCTCTTTCTTCACATTTTGCTAATGAACACTTTACATACACTTCTGCAAATTGATCACCTGCAGAAATAATTTCCCTAGCATTTTCTCTATTTTCGATGTATGGTGAAACTAGAGATACTACACTTGGAACACCATGATTTAGCAAAAGCTTAGCTAAATGAGCAACTTTTTTGTTATGTTCATCACGTCCTGCTTTTGAGAAATCTTTTGGTGAGAACCATTCTCTTAGTTCATCACCATCAAGCATTGCCAAATTTGGAATGTCTTTCTGCAAATCTTTTACAATTGTGGTCTTGCCTGAACAAGGAAGACCAGTCATCCAAAGAATGAAAGGTTTCATATTCAAAAATGTTGAAATTACTAATAAAGAGCTTACGTTAATTTTGAACCCAATTTTGTTTTTCTAAATAATCAATCTCTTTAATCATATCTTCCATTTTTTTTGAAACTGTCATTACAGATTTGAATTGCTCATACATTTCAAACTCCTCCTCTTTAGAAATTATTTCAGCTTCGGCTTTGTCAAAGAAATTTTCTTCCTTTTTCATGTGATCCATTAGATAAGTAGAGTATGTTTTCAAAAATCTTGCAACAGGTTCTCGTGCATCTTCACCATTTTTCCATCGTTTTACATGCTTTTTTATTTGAATTGCAATTCTTCTTGAAAACTCATGTTCAATTAACAATGCTCGAATTTCTTGTTTTAAATGATCATAACTTGCAACGCATGGAAAATATGAATCCTCTTCTCGAGAATAATGAATTGAATCAAAGAATTCCTCAATAATAATTGTAATTTTTTCTAAATCTGAAATTGGAATATTTTTGCCTGCATAAAGTTCTGTATAACATTTTATGATTATTTTATCTAAACGCCTAATTTGTTTATGATCTTCACGTAATGAATCAGTCGCACTCAATAACAAAAATTATTCTTGTATTGGATTTAATGTTTTACAAACTATCAAAACACTCATGAAAAATTCAGTTTACTTTTTAACCATATATAATTTCAATCAATTAGTAATGGATACAATTACTTTAACAATATTAAATTTGATAACATCACAAATTGAAGGTTTTTCATTTTCAGAAATTAATTCATCAGTTATTTTGAATAAACTGACAGAAATACAAACGTCAATTTCTTCATTATCAATACAGGATGAGCCAATTGCTGCTGCACCAATAATATTACTTGCAGCAGGTGTTGTAATATTTCTTGGAGTTGCAGGTGAAGCATTTTTTAAAAAAACAGGTATTCCAGATGTAGCATTTTTAATGATTCTAGGTGTAATTATAGGGCCAGTGTTTGGAATTATTCAAGCTGAAGCCGTTATTCAAGTCGTCCCATATTTTGCAGCACTTGCATTGATAATTATCATGTTTGATGGTGGATTAAATTTAGATATCAAACATGTAGTAAAAACTGCTCATTATTCACTAACACTAGCACTTGTTGGTTTTATTTTATCAGTAATAATAATTTCAGTTGGTGCTCATTATGTATTAGAGTGGACATGGTTAGAGAGTATTTTGTTAGCTTCAATTGTTGGAGGTAGTAGTTCAGCAATTGTTTTTGGTTTAGTAAGAAATATCAGAATTTCAGAAAAAACTAAATCAATTTTAAGTTTTGAGTCAGCAGTTACTGATATTCTTGCTACAATTATTGCATTCATTCTATTTGAAGCAGTACTAGCAGGTCATTTTGATTTACAAACATTACAAGAAACAATTGGTAGAGCAGTAGTAGTTGGTTTAGTTTTAGGATTTGGTGTGGGAATACCTTGGATGTATATTTCAACAAAATTTGGAAATGCACAACACGCGTATATGTTGACATTATCTATATTATTTGTATTATTTTTCTTGGCAAATTCATTTGGAGAATCAGGAGCACTAACAGCCTTAGTATTTGGTTTAATGATTGGTAACAAAAGACATCTTTCCAGAATTCTTAGATTCAAGGTTCCTAGAATTGAGATGGATGATCCAACCCACAATCAACTGACATTTTTGGTAAGATCATTTTTCTTTGTATTTGTCGGGTTAATGGCAACATTTGGACAAATTGAATATATGATATTTGGAATTGTGATAACAATTGCAGTATTTGTTGGCAGAGCAGGTGTTGTAAAAGCTGTTTTAACAAAAAGATTTTCTAGATTAGATAAATCAGTAACAAATTCGATGATTCCAAGGGGTTTAGCTGCTGCAGTACTTGCAACTTATCCAATAACTATGGGATTACCAAATGCAGAAGCATACCCACAAATGATATTTTTCATAATTTTATCCTCTGTAATTATTACAACAATAGGGTTAGGAAAATCAAAAAAAATTCCACCACCAGATTCAATTCAAGGTGGATTTGTAAAACCATCAGACGATTCACCAGATAATGAAATTATTACTGAAGAAGTAGATGAATATCATGAAAAATTAGATGGTGGATTTGTAAAACCATCAGACGATTCTAAAAAGTAGTAAATTTTTCATTAATTTTTTTTAGATATTTGTTATTGTAATCATTAAACATCTCAATTTTACTTTGATTCAAAGCCATAGCTCCAGGTCTGGTATTCACATGTTTTTGAGAAATTTTTTGTTGTTCTAAAATATTTTCCAAGTTTTGTTTTGAAATTGATTCTAGATTTTTAATTAATGCTTGAAATTCTTTTTCAAATCTAATCTTTATTTCAGAAATAGATGGTTCTGAACCAATAATTTCTTGAGTCATGATATTTCCAAATACTTTCTTGGTTAGTTCTAACAATATCCTAATACAAAATTAGTGATATAAATTCAATTTGATATTTATCAAAATTAGTAATGCTGCTCAAGCTGGTTCACCTAGAAAATGTACAGTATCATTATTTACAACAACTGTTCGATCTTTTGGAATATGGTATAATTTTTTTGAGCCATTTTGAGATTGTACAATTAATTTTGAAAAGGGATCCTTTAGTGATTTGTACAAAATTCCTTTATCACTAACAGATTGAGACCAATGAACTCCATTTACAAATGAAATTGTTTGGAATTTAACTACCTGATATGAGTAAACCATCTTCAATTAATTATTAATTATTGCAGTCATTAAGGATTTTCCTCCAATTAAGGCTGCAATAGATAATCCAACATTTGTGAAAATATTAACAATAAATGAAATGTATTGGTTACTTTCAAGTAGATTACTAGAATCAAGTGCAAAGGCAGACATTGTAGTCAATGAACCACAAAAACCAACAGCAGCAAATAACGAATATTTTGAATCAAGATGCCATTGTTGTGAAACTACTACAAATACTCCAAGAATAAATGCTCCAGCAATATTGACTATCAAAACGTTAACAGGTAATGTATTGAAAATTAATGGTGATTCAGTAAGTTTGTATCTTAGAAATGCACCTAGAACAGAGCCCATTCCAAGAAAAATAAATTCCAAACCTTTCATTGATATGAAATTGCTTTTAGGGCTTATTAGTGGTATTATCAAAAAAATATGCTGACATTTTTATAGCTTTGAGAATTCAAAAACGTAATGTCAATCAAAATAAGATGTAATGATTATGGTTATGAATGTGATCATGTTTTAGATGAGGAATTAACTATGGGCTTGATTGGAAAATTAAGAGATCATTTTGAAGAAGAACATGGGCTTGATTATACTATAGAGGCAGTTACACAAATGATTACAAATCGTGGGCATTCTTTAGAATCAATTAAAAAATAGAATTATTAATTAAATTCACTTTGGCATATTTACTATTACAATAATTGCTGCACATACTCCCATCAATGCTAGCATATATTTTCTATATTTTGGATCACTTGTTCTCATAGTATTAGTAAAAACATTATAGGATTTAAAAATTCAGATCATTTTTGAGATGTTGAAATTTTACCTAAAATTACATTTCTAACTTTAACCATTTTTCGTGCAAGCATAAATCCACCAGCAGTCATAGAGCTACCAACAATAATGTGTAAAATTCCTAAATCGGAATTTAATAAAACATATGCCAATCCAGCAAGCATTAACAATACACCAAAAGCTGCAAAAATAGCCATCATTATTGGAACTCTAGAAGGAACTGGTGGCAGATAGGGTTCTTCATCATATTTGGCTGAAGATGCTTCAATATCTACAATATCTTTACAAACATCACAACAACGGTGTCGTTTTTTATTTTGCCATGTTTGAGTCAAAAAATAGAAATCTTGATGACATGAATCACATGATCTCTTAGGAAGAGTGATCCTACCATGATCATCAAAGTCTTGGCCCATTTTTTTCATACACTCTCTACAAAAATATCCAGGAATTCTCCATTGTTTTTGAAAATTATATTTTTTAAATCCCAATGATGCGTTACATCCTGTGCATGAAGTCATATTATGCTCCTTTTGTGCTATTTCCACTAAAGACTTTTGCTATTCCCTTTCTTGCCTCAATTATTGGTAAGAAGATGATTATTGCAGATGCAATTCCTACCCATACTATTGAGATTCCTACCCATACAGCATAAGAGCCCATTTCAAATACATATCCTGATGCAATTAATGGCAATGGCCATGCGATGATAAGGATTAAAGTCATGATGCCTCCTCCTTTAAGACTAAACTTGAATGCTCTCTTTAATGTCTCTTCATCTTCTGCTGCTGCAGCTTGATCCGCAGCAGAGACTTCTACAAGAGTAATCTTTGTTTTAAGATCATTCCAATCAAATGTTTTACCTGCTGCAAGACTTCCAATTATTGCAATTATACCACCTGATAGGATTGCTGTGATGTTTGCGAATAGCATAGCGTAATTGTTACCTAGACTAGCTAAGTCAATAACACCACCTGATTCGACAAAACCACCTGCACCAGATGCTGTTATTACCCATACAGTTGTTGAACAGAATAATCCAATAACTGCTCCCGCTGTCGCAGCAACTTTGTTAGTTTTGGACCACAGTATCGTCAATGCAATTGGAATTACTGCTGAACCAATCAAGATACCCATTGCTAAATACACGAATCCAAGACTTAGACCCATACTAAGTAGTACTACAGCTAGACCACCCATACCAAGCCCGAACGCAACAATCGTCGCCCTAGATACTTTAACAAGCTGCTTACCTGATGCTTTTGGATTCTTGTAAGTTCTATACAGATCATATGTAACCAGAGAGGATACTGCAATTAATTCCGCAGATCCTGCAGAAGTTACTGCCATGAATAACATTGTTAATACCATAATTGCTCCAATTTCACCCATTAGAGCAGTTGCTGCAGCTGGAACTACTAAGCCCATTTGAGCTTGTTGCATAGTAATATCCACATCAAGCGCTACCGCCGTCAGACCCATCGTTGTTGCAAGTGTAAATGGAATGGCAAACCAACATAGTCCACCAAGTAAGAAACCTTTCACAGTTGATCCTGGTTGAGCTGCAATTGCACGTTGCCAATACGCCTGATCTACAAAGACAGTTCCAAAGTTTCCAACTATGTTAATGATACCAAACATCAAACCACCAGCTGATGCCATTGTCAAGAAAGCACCTGCGGCATTACCCTCAACCGGTCTTATTTCAGCTGCTTGTACTAATTTTTCATACATTCCTTCTATACCACCAGTAATGTCAGTATTGACATAGACAGCTGCAACGAAGGTTAAGATGACTACAAAAATAATGATAGTGTGCATGTAATCTGCAACAAAAGTTGCTTTTAATCCACCAACTAAAGTGTAAATCATAACACCTATTGGAATTAAGAATGCAGCCAATGAAATATCCATGCCGGTTAAACCATTTACAACTGCAGAACCTCCAAGAAGAAGCATTGCAGTTACAATCATGTTTGTCATTAATGCAAAAACTAAGAATATTTTGTGAGAACCATTACCATATCTTGCGCGAATAATTTCTAAGAACGTGTGTGCATTTGGTGCTTTTCGTTTTAGTTCAATAGCTAAAATTCCAAATAATAAAACCTGAATGGATGCACCTGCTGCGTACCAAAATGGACCACTGATACCATATTGATATGCCACAGTTGATGATTGAAGTAATGTTGCAGCCCACGTCCATGCTGAAACAATTGCTGCTGCAGTAAGACCTGTTTTGATTGTTCTTCCTGCTGTGTTAAACATTTCAGATGTTTGACTGACACCTAGGTATTTTTCTTCAATTTTTACCTCTACTGTAATAATTACAGCAAAAACCATTCCTAAACCAACAACAATGGCCCAACCGATCCATTCTGGCAAGGCTTCTCCAACAGCAAAACCTTCAGAGATTGCACCTGCTGCGTATACGGATTGAGGAATACTAGACACAGTAATGACAGCAATCAAAGCTAAGATCGAAAACGCGTAGATGGATCTAGGGATGGACACTAGCGGAAATAGTGGTAATCAACTACTTAAGGAATTATAAATTTCTTTGAATTCAGCAATTAAAATAGAATTTAAATAATTGAAACGCCTTGTCTCGTGAAAAATAATTTTTTGGAAATAATTAGAATTTAAATAATTGAAACGCCTTGTCTCGTGAAAAATAATTTTTTGGAAATAATTAGAATAAATGATACAGTCTACCTAAAGATAATTTTGTTGCAGGATCAGTTGTAGTAATTTTTCCATTCACTTTTACTTCATATGTTTCAGGATTCACATCTATCTCAGGTGTTGCATCATTATACAACATTTCTTTTTTCCCAATACAACGACAATTTTTTACTGCAACCAATTTTTTATCACAATTAATTTTTTCTTGCATACCATTATCTAATGCTAATTTAGATGTAAAAATTACAGATGTTGATTGAACTGCTTTACCAAATGATCCAAACATAGGTCGATATAAAATTGGTTCAGTAGTTGGTATTGATGCATTTGGATCACCCATTAAAGAATAAGCAATGAATCCACCCTTGATAATCATTTTAGGTTTTACACCAAAAAATTGTGGAGACCAAATTACAATATCAGCTAATCTTCCAGACTGCAAACTACCAACATGATCTGAAATTCCATGCGTAATTGCTGGATTAATTGTAATTTTTGCAAGGTAGCGTTTAACTCTAAAATTATCATTTTGAGAATTGTCTTCGGGCAAACTTCCAGTCATTTTTTTCATTTTATCTGCAGTTTGCCAATTTCTTGTAGTTACTTCTCCAACTCTTCCCATTGCCTGACTATCAGAAGACATCATACTGAGAACACCAATATCATGTAGCACATCTTCTGCAGCAATTGTTTCACCTCGTATTCTAGATTCAGCAAAGGAAATATCTTCAGGTACGGATGAATTAAGATGGTGACAAACCATCATCATATCAAGATGTTCTGATAGAGTGTTTACAGTAAATGGTCGTGTTGGATTTGTTGATGATGGTAAAATGTTAGTTTCACTAGCAATTTTTAAAATATCTGGAGCATGTCCTCCTCCCGCACCTTCTGTATGATAAGTATGAATTGTTCTACCTGCGATTGCTGCGATTGTATCATCAACAAATCCACATTCATTTAGTGTATCAGTATGTATAGCAACTTGTGTATCAGTTTTATCAGCAACATTTAGTGCAGAATTTATTGTAGCTGGAGTTGTTCCCCAATCCTCATGTAATTTTAATCCACAAGCTCCGGATTCAATTTGATCAAATAATGCAGATTCAAGTGAATCATTTCCTTTTGCAAGAAAACCAAAATTCATTGGAAAATTATCTACAGATTCTATCATTCTGTGAATATTCCATTTTCCAGGCGTGCATGTTGTGGCATTTGTTCCATCAGCTGGACCTGTTCCACCACCAATCATTGTTGTAGTTCCATTACAAATTGCATGTGTGGCTTGTTGTGGAGAAATAAAATGAATGTGTGAATCAATGGTACCAGGAGTACAAATTGTATTTTCACCAGCAATAATTTCAGTGTTAGATGAAATTATCATATCCACATCATCAGCAATATTTGGATTACCAGCATTTCCAACACCTACAATTCTTCCATCCTTTACACCAATGTCAGCTTTGATAATTCCTAAAACAGGATCTAAAATTATTGCATTAGTAATGACAAGATCAAGTGATTCATCTCTGGATACCCCGCTAGCTTGTCCCATTCCATCTCGAATACTTTTTCCACCACCAAAAACTGATTCATCACCATATTTGATCAAATCCTTTTCAATTTCAATAATTAAATCAGTATCAGCAAGACGAATTCTATCACCAGTTGTAGGACCAAACAGATCAGCATAATTTTTTCTAGAAATATTTAGAGTCATAATTCCATACCTCGAAATCCTTGTTCTTTTGCTTTTGAGAATGCTTCATTTTGTTTTTCAGATAGTGAACCATTTACTAATCCACTAAATCCATAAACAATTTTTTTCCCAGAAAATTCTGTTAATTCAATTTTTTTACTATCTCCAGGCTCAAATCTTATGGAAGTTCCTGCAGGAATATTCAAATGAAATCCATAGGATTTTTTTCTTGAAAATTCTAATGCCTTATTAATTTCAAAAAAATGTGCATGAGATCCAACTTGAATTGGTCTATCACCAGTATTTTTAACATCTAATATTATTACTGATTTTCCTACATTAGCAATAATAGGATCTTCAGATAAAAAAAATTCACCAGGAATCATTTTAATTCTCACCTATAGGATCATGAACAGTTACTAATTTTGTACCATCATCAAAAGTTGCTTCAACTTGTATAGAATGAATTAATTCTGAAACTCCAGGTAATACTTGATCTTTTTTTAGTACTTGTTTTCCCGAACTCATTAATTCAGGAACTGATCTTCCATCTCTAGCACCTTCTAAAATATGATCAGCAAGAATAGCTACAGCTTCTGGGTGATTTAATTTTAAACCTCTTCCTTGTCTTTTACGTGCTAATTCAGCTGCAACAAAAATATTTAATTTTTCAATTTCTCTAGGCGTGAGCATCAATAATTATAGTATTTACTTAATGTATATAATAATTCAAACATAAATTAAAAAACTATAACTTTATCAAGATTAGAAGATAGTCATGATAAATATTAATTCAATTTTAGGAAATATTTTCAAAGAAAATAATTCTGAAAATAATAATTTAGAAAAATTAAAAATTTCAAGAGTGGATTTAGAAAAAAGAATTTTGAGAAAAAAGACAAATTTAGGTACTGATGTTGGAATAAATCTTGATTCAAATACAAAACTCAAACATGGAGATATTATCGGAAATGAGGAGGTAAAAATTATTGTTGAACAAATAACAGAAAAAGTAATTTCAGTAAAATTAAAGCAAAATAATGAGAAAATAGGCATATTATTGGGGCATATTATTGGAAATAGGCACAGACCAATTGCAATAAAGGATAAAATGATATTATTTCCAATTCAAGAAGATTCAGAATTAGAAATATTTCAAAGGCTTTTCAAAGAAATTATTGATTCGATTGAATTAGAAATTCAAGAAGAGATCTTTTTACCACATACTAGTGCTGATGTACATGAACATTGATGAAATTAATGAAGAACTTGCAGTGATGCAGCTTTCAGATTCATTTTTTCCTACAGGACTTTATGCAACATCAAATGGATTAGAATTTCTTTTTTCTAATAATGAAATCAAAGGAATAGACGATATTAAAAATATGATTAAAGTGAATATTGAACAACAAATAGGTCCATCAGATTGTGTTGCACTTTCAAATGCATATACTAATGCTGAAAATAATGATTTCCAAAAAATAATTCAAGTAGATGAAATTGCATTTATAATGAAACCAATTAGAGAAATTAGAAAAGCATCTGTAAATTCAGGAATTCAATTAGTCAAATGTGTTAGTGAATTTGTAAAGGATGATCAAATATTAAATAATTTTCAAAAAGCAATTAAAAATAAAAAAATACATGGAACATTTCCAGTATCATTTGCAATATGTTGTAACGCATTAAAAATTAGAAAAGAAAAAAGCCTTACAATGCTATTATATGGTTTTACTGTTAGCATTATAGGAGCAGCTTTAAGATTGGGATTAATTCAACATTTAGAAGGTCAAAAAATTCTTCACGAAATTAAACCAATAATTATTCAAACATTAAAAAATAATTCTAATAAATCAATTTTTGACATGTGGCAATTTGCTCCACAATTTGATATAATCCAAATGTCACATGAAAAAATGGATTCTAAAATGTTTATTACATAAAAATTAATTTTTGTTTTATGACCCACATACCAAGAATAGGCATAGGAGGACCAGTTGGTTCTGGAAAAAGTATGTTGATTGAACGTCTTGTGCCTATGTTAGCTGAAATTGGTTATAGTATCAGTATAATTTCAAATGATGTAATTTCAAAAGAAGATGCGGATAGAATTAGAAACAATCTATCTACAAAAAGAGGATTATTACCAGAAAATATGGTAATTGGTCTTGCAACAGGAGGATGCCCTCATACTGCAGTTAGAGAAGATCCTTCGATGAATTTAGCAATAATTGAAGAAATGGAAGATAATCATCCTGAATTAGATTTAATTATAATTGAAAGTGGGGGAGACAACATCACAACAACATTTAGTCCAATACTAGCAGATTATTTTATTTACATAATTGATGTTGCAGGAGGCGATAAATATCCAAGGAAAGGCGGATTAGGAATTACTAATTGTGATCTTTTGGTGATTAATAAAATAGATCTTGCAGAGTTGGTTGGCGCAAATTTAGAAATTATGAAAACAGATGCTGAAAAAATTCGAAAAGAAAAACCATTTGAATTTATTAATTGTAAAACAGACCAAGGTATTAAAAAAATTGCAGAACATATTATTCATGATTTACTATTAGATTCTCTACCTAAATCAAATAATTTAAAAAAAGTGTAAAAATTGAGTGACATAAAATTAATTTCAGATGAAACCCCAATTGAAGTAAAAAAATATAATTCAAAAATTGAGCAATTAGAAGTTGGTAAATCAGGTAAAGTTGGAATTTTAGATATTGAATTAAAAGAAAATGAACAGAACAAAACTGTCATTACAAAACAGTTTTCTCAAGTTCCTTTACAAATTCAAAGAGCCGTATATCCTGAAAATTCACTTCCAGGCATGGCATATTTGTATATTATTTCACCATCAGGAGGAATTTTGCAAGGAGATAGATACAAGACAGATATCATATTAAAAAATAATTCAACATGTCACATTACCACTCAAGGAGCAACCAGAATCTATAGTATGAATTCAAATTCTGCATCACAAATGGTGAATATTACATTAGATGAAAATTGCTATTTGGAGTATATTCCGGATCAAATAATTCCATATCAAAATTCTAGATATTATCAAAAAGTTAATTTGAATATTCATGATAATGCAACTCTGATTTATTCAGAAGTTTTAACACCTGGAAGAGTAGCAATGAAAGAAAATTTTGATTATGATATTTGTTATCTACGAACATATTGTAAAAATCAAAATAGTAAATTTCGGTGTTTAGAAAATATGAAAATAGAACCAAAAGAAAACAATATGAAAATTAAAGGAATTTTAGGAAATTATGATATTGTTGGAACAGTGTATATTTTAACAAAAAAAGGAAAGTTAGAAAAACTTGAAAAAATGATTAATGAAAAAATAGAATTTATTACATCAGGAACATCAATTTTACCTAATGAATCTGGAATAATTGTAAAAATTTTGAGCAATAGTACAGAAGAGATTTACGAAAAAATTTATGAAATTGTAAAAATTACTAGAAAAGAAATTCTTGGTGCAGATTTTACTAAAATAAGAAAAAATTAATTATTGATAAAAATCAGGTTCTTGATCCTTTTTCTGTTTTGGAAGATCTTCCATTACAGCTTGCAGAACCTCATTATGATTATACGTCAAATGTCTAAGAAATTTAGCAGATTGATCTATTCTTATTTTTTCATCAGCAAAAATCATTTCAGGACTGCTTAATTCAGTCATCATTTCTTTGCATTCTTTACAAGGTTCAAAATCTAGTAAAAGTTTCATATTTTAACACATTATCCTCAGTATTTAGACTATTTTATGGCTTGAGGTATAGGTGCTTCCTTTTTTTGAGGTCTTATCTTATCAACAGCATCGATCAAATCCTGTTGCGTAATTTTAATTTCCTTGATATTTTGAGATTTACCACCAACATATCTTTTCAATGCAACTAAAGCCGCTCTATTGGTAATTGCAGCTATTTCTGCACCACTAAATCCATTTGTTATTTCTACTAATTTTTTGATATCCACATTATTTTCAAGTGGTTTCTTTTTGGTATGAATTTTAAAAATATGCATTCTTCCTTTAGAATCGGGATTTCCTACTTCAATTATTCTGTCAAACCTTCCAGGTCGTAAAAGTGCTTCATCAACAATATCCAATCGATTTGTTGCTCCAATAATCAACACATTATGTAATTCTTCTAATCCATCTATTTCAGTAAGAATTTGTGAAACGATGTTTTCTGTTACATGTGAATTAGAACTTCCACTACCTCTTCTTGGTACGAGTGCATCAACTTCGTCTAAAAATATTATACATGGTGCTGCCTGTCGTGCTTTTCTAAAAATTTCTCTAACTCCTTTTTCAGACTCACCTACCCACTTTGATAATAATTCAGGTCCTTTGATACTAATGAAATTAGATTCAGTCATTTTTGCAAGTGCTTTTGCAATCAAAGTTTTACCAGTTCCTGGTGGACCATGTAATAAAACGCCTTTTGGAGCTTCTACATCAACATAGTCATATGCTTCTTTATGTTTAACAGGCCATTCAACAGCTTCACGTAATTCATCTTTTAATTCATCAAGACCTCCAACATCATCCCAATTTACATCAGGAATTTGAACCTGAACTTCTCTTAGTGCACTTGGTCTAACTTCTTTTAATGCTTCTCGAAAATCATCGTTACTAATTTCAATTTTTTGAAGAATTTCTGATGAAATTTTCTCTTCTTCAAGATCAATCTCTGGAAGAATTCTACGCAATGATCTCATTGCTGCTTCCTTTGATAAAATTTCTAAATCAGCCCCAACAAATCCATGAGTGGTTTTTGCGATTTGTTTCAGATTGACTTTTTCGTTAATTGGCATTCCACGTGTATGAATTGAAAGAATATCCAGTCTACCATCATCATCAGGAATTCCAATTTCAATTTCTCTATCAAATCTTCCTGGTCGTCTTAATGCTGGATCAATAGAATCAGGTCTGTTAGTAGCTGCTATCACTACAACTCTACCTCTAGATTTCATACCATCCATTAACGTCAATAATTGAGATACTATTCTTTTCTCCAGTTCTCCTGAAACTTCATCTCTTTTTGGAGCAATTGAGTCTATTTCATCAATGAAGATGATACTAGGAGAATTTTCCTCGGCTTGAGTAAAGATTTCTCTAATTTTTTCTTCACTTTCTCCATAATGTTTGCCCATAATTTCAGGTCCACTTAGAGAAATAAAATGAGCATTTGTTTCTCCAGCTACTGCTTTTGCAATCAAAGTTTTACCAGTTCCTGGTGGACCATAAAGTAAAACGCCTTTTGGTGCTTCTACGCCTATTTTATCAAATAATTCAGGATGACGCATTGGTAATTCTACCATTTCACGAATTTTTTGAACTTCATTTTTTAGACCTCCCAATTCATCATATGTGATTCTTGGTACAGAAGAATCAACAGCTTTAGTTAATGAACCAAGTTTGAATGTAGTATTTTCAGTAACAATCACTGGTTTTGATGGTTTTGTGTTTGTTATAACAAATTGAATTTTACTTCCCATTTGTGTATTAAGAGATATTGTATCTCCATTAGAAAATACATGATTAAGATAATTGTATGTCATGTATTCTTGTAATCCATCTGTTGCAATTTTTTCTGTTGGAGATAAGGTAATTTGTTCTGCATTTGCAGCTTCAACAGATTTAATAGATATTTTGTCATCTAATCCTGCACCAATATTTTGTCTAGTAATACCATCAATTTTGATTAAACTTGCACCATATTCTTCTGGTGATGCTGGCCAAAGTTTGACATATGTTTTTTTATTGTAAGTTAATTCCAATATTTGACCAACATTCCAATTTTGTTCTTCAATTATTTTTGGATCAATAATTGCTCGACCTTTACCAACATGTTGTTGTGGAATTTCATTTATTTTTAAAATTATTTTATTCATCATAAAGCCTCAAAAAATAGGAAGGGGGGTTATTCAACCTCCACTTTTTTACCAGTTTGTTTTTCTACAACTAGTTTGAAAACCAATTGCAAGATTCCATTTTTGTAAGTAGCTTTTGCAGAATTTTCATCAACTTTATGTTGAAGTGGAACTTTGCAGTGATATTTTTTATCACCACGTTCTGCAGTTATATTTACAACATTTTTGTCAACTAAAATTTTGACATCAGTTTTTTCAACTCCTGGCATTTCAGCTATGAGTTTTACTACTTTTTCTTTTTCATCTACAATTGTATCAACAATTGCTTCTCTGGCATTAGAAACAGGGAGACGATCTGGTTTTGCGTTTCCAAATTCTTGCACAGAAGGTTTTCCATCTGGACCAATGGTCATTGTATAACCATAAAAAATCGGGCCAGAATTGGAATTACCGTTGAATTCTTCATTCATGCCATTTGCATCAAAAAATGATTCAGACATTTTTTTGAAGATTCTATCAATTTCGGTATCAAAGAAACTTGTCATATTTATCTACACAATGTAATATGTATTACATTATATAAATATATTGAATTAATATCAATATTATTACATAATCCTATTATAACTGACATAATATAATAAATTTTATGAGATCAGTAATGTCTGTTCCAGAAGTTGTTAGAGAAGTCATTACCAGAAATAGATCAATTTATGATTGCATGAAAATGGATTTGATAAATTATACAGCATTGGCAGTTAAGATTCAACCAGAAATAGAAAAAATTTTAGGAAATTCTGTTAATCTGAACACAGTTGTTGTTGCAATCAAAAGATATGCAGATTCATTTGAAACTAAAGAAGAAATGAAAGAAGAATCAGTTTTGAAAAATGCAAGATTAGCTTTAACTGATGGAATTATGGATGTCAGATTTTCTGTAAAGGATTCAAATGAAATGGATCCTATGTCAATTTTAGACAAATTTTCAAAGGTAACAAATGATTACGAATTTTTTAGATTATCTGACTCATTTAGATTCCTTACTGAAGATATGGATGATATTAGAAAAATTTTCAACAGTGTTTCAGAAAGAGAAGATATGTTTAGTACTGGATTAGCAAAAATAAGAATTTCAATTCCAAGTTCCCAGAATCAGTCTGATGTAGTATCTTATGTTGCAGAGGTATTACATGCAAATGGTGTAGAATTAGTTAATGCATTTTTCAGTCAAGACAACATTACAATAATTCTGAATGAAAGAGATTCATCAAGAGCATATGATATTTTACATTCAGATATTATGAGAAAATAACAGACTAGTGCCATTACTTTAATTTCAATTAACACCCTTTAATTATTCAAGATACAAAAGTCAGTAATTGGTAAAAAATAAGAAGAAAATTGTTATTTTAGGAAGTGGATTTGCAGCAGTAGAATGTGCAAAAAAATTAGAAAAAGAATTTGGAAATGATCCTGAAACGGAGTTGGTAATGATAGGAGAAGATAATTTTCTATTATTTACTCCAATGTTACCTCAAGTAGCCTCAGGAATGATTGAGACTAGGCACATAGTTTTCCCAATTCGAACAATATGTAAAAAAACAAAATTCTATGAAGGACGAATAAAGAACATTGATCCGCATGGAAAATTAGTGACATTATGGGGAACTAGGGATAAAAGAAGCATTTCAATCCATTATGATTTTTTAGTAGTTGCACTAGGCAGTGAAACTAATTTTTTTGGCATGGCTGATGTTGAAAAAAATGCATATACAATGAAGACACTCAATGACGCAGTATTATTACGAAATAGAGTTATTGATATGCTTGAACAAGCAGAAAATGAGACTGATCCAATCCTAAGAAAAGGCATGTTAAATTTTGTAGTAGTCGGTGGAGGTTATGCAGGAATTGAAACTGCTGGAGAATTATTGGATTTACTTTTTGATGCAACAAAACATTATCCAACAATCCAAAAAGAGGATGTCAAAGTAATTGTATTAGAAGCAATGGGGGAAATTTTAGGTGGTGCAAATAAAAAATTAGCAAATTTTGCAAGAGAACAATTAACAAAAAGAGGAATGGATATTCAATTAAAAAAAGCAGTAACTAGTTTTGACGGAAATGAAGTAATGATAAAATCGTTGGATGAAACACCAAAAGACTCCATAGATCAATCTGAAGTTAGTTCTATAATTACAAAAACACTAATTTGGACTGCAGGAATTACTTCTGTTAGTACAATTAAAAGATCAATGTTTAAAACAGATAAAGGAAAAATTGTAGTCAATAAATTTTTGGAGCTTAAAGAATTTCCAGGAGTTTTTGCAATTGGGGATTGTGCATTGTTTGTAGACCCAACTACTAACAGACCATTGCCTCCAACTGCACAAATTGCAGAAGCCCAAGCAAAATTAGCTGCTAAAAATTTAATTGCCATAGTTAAAAATTCTGAAAAAGAAAAATTTGTTTATGAATCTAAAGGTCAGTTAGCAATAATTGGTAAAAGAACTGGTATTGCAACGATTCTTGGTATGAATATATCAGGATTTTTAGCATGGCTGATTTGGAGAAATGTGTATTTGTCAAAGGTACCAACATTTGATAAAAAAACACGCGTATTTCTTGATTGGATGATAGATTTGTTTTTTGATAGAGATGTTTCAAGACTGAATTATATCAAACAAGAAACTGAAAAAGAATACAAAGAACTTGATGAAGTAGACGATGTTTGGTAAAAAAAATTAATTTCTTTTCTTAATTCCAAAAATAATAATTGCTGGAATTCCCAGATACATTCCAATATTCAATGTAATCACTGACAATCCTAATCCTAAAACTTCTAACTCAGTTTCAGCATTTTCCATTAGAGATAAAGTAGAAATCATCGGAGTGATTGCAATCTTTACTGCTTCTTTGAAAAGAGGATTTTCTCTTTCATAATCTGCTATAACTGGTGAGAATGAATAGTAGACGTCGTTGAATGCTCCCATGAATTGTTTTCCGGATTCTGTTTGTAGTAATTGATTGTCTCGTAGTTCTCTGAGTTGCTGAACTTGTTGCGACATTTCAGAACCGTATGTTGCTGTTGCAATTAGACAACCTCCACCTTCTTCAGTTTGTTGCCCTATATTTCCTTCAGCAGATTTTGATTCAGAAGATTGTTGAGATATTATTTCAAATGAATTTAATGAATCATTAAATTTTGAAAAATCATTATCAAAATTTTCTACAGTATTACTATATGCAAAAGTATACAATTTTTCATTATTAAGTATCATTGCTTCTATAAATTTAATTTTTAATTCAACATCATTAACTACAAAATTAGCAATAGCTTCAGTTTGATAAACATTAGATTTTATTTTTTCTTGATTTAATATTTCCAATTTATTCAAATATACTGCTTGATCAAGAATTTGATTTTTTTCAAATATTAAATCATCCATAGTTTTTCCAGTTGCTTCTTTAATTGTTAATGAAATGTTAGGGTTAAATCCATCTTTTAATGCCCCAACAGCTACAATATCAGGAGAATCTGGACTAGATTTTGGTGGTTGTTGTAACATCCATCCTACTGGTACTGTGAATTTCACGTCAAGATCCTGGTTTTCAAAGATTGTAAATTCAGGTGTACCAGTAACTGTAGAACCTGTACGAGAAGGTTCTGAAAGATTCATTATATTTGAAATTTCTGAACGTTCGACTAGTGTAGTTTTAATGATTCTAACTTGTTCAGGATTAGTTGGTCTGTCATTGGTTCCAGTTTGAACTGCTGCAATTTTATCAAGAGTTTCAAAACTTGATTCAGTTACAATCCTACCAAAAACAGTATACTGTTCATCAAGAAAATGTGAATCTTTATGAACAATAAAAAATTGAGAGCCTGCACTGTTTGGATCTTGTGCTCTTGCCATTGAAACAATTCCTCTATCATGTTTAATGTTGTTAAATTCTGCGTTAATTCTGTCAGATATACTTCCATTGCCACCCTGTCCCCACGTATTTGGATCACCATTAATTGAATTAGGATCACCACTTTGAATCATAAATCCAGGAATGATTCTATGAAATAATATACCATCATAATATCCAGTTTTTGATAATAAAAGAAAATTTTCTGAGTGATTGGGTGCATCAATATGAAATAATTCAATAATAATTTCTCCTTGAGTTGTTTCTAAAACTACTAGAGGATCTTCATAATGTTGTGCAAATGCATAATTAGTTAAAGTTACAATAAATAAAGAAAAAATTAAAGTTAAAAGAATTTTTTTCAATAGTTGTAAAAAAAATATCTCACTTAAAAGGCAATTGTATTAGTTTTTAACAAAGTCAGACAAATCTTTGATATGCAACCTGATGAAAAGATTCAGGCACACGTAGTTTCAGTGTGGAGAGAATCTAAAAAGTTTTTTTCAGTTGGTGGAAGAGAAGGAATGTTGGTATTAACTGATAAGCACTTATCATTTGTTCACAAAACCGAATCAAAAATGAGTTGGTGGAAAGCAATTACACAAAGACAAGTGATTACTTTTCTCAAATCTAAAAATACAATGATTCGTCATGATGGATATAATGAAGAGGATCTTGTAAGTGATGTTGAAAATAGTAAAAATGTTGAATTAGAATTTAAAGAAATTGATAAGATTGAATTTAAAGAAGAGACATGGGGTAGTGTTTTGTTTTTAGAATATGAAAAAAATGGTAAAAAAGAGAATTTTCAGTATTCTGTAGCCCAAGATTGGGTAAAATATCCCCTAAAAGAGCCAACCAAGTTTCTAAAAGTAGATTGGGAGCCTTTTGTTCAATATGTTAAAGAAAGGCAATAATTTATGAAATAAAGTTGGGTAAAGTTTACGCTGTCGGTGTTGGGCCTGGTTCTCCTAAATATGTGACAGAAATTGTAAAAGAAATCATTCAAAATTGTGATATTTTGATTGGCTACAAATACACCCTAAAGACGATAGAGAATTTCATTGAGGGTAAGGAAATTTATGAAATTACTATGAATGATCAAGAAAAATCTTATCAAAAAATTTTACCTGAACTGGGTGACAGAACGTTAGTAATTCCATTTACAGGAGATGTAAATTTTTCAGAATCAGAAGTAGTTGATAGATTAATTGAAATTTTTGGAGATGTAGATATTATTCCAGGAATTAGTTCTTTTCAAGTGGCTGCATCAAGGGCCAAGGTTCCTTTAGATAAATCCAAAGTAATTACAATGCATGTAACAACTCCTATTGAGGATAAAAAATTGGAATTGCAAAAAGCATTGATAGATGGTTTTAGTGTGGTATTGGTTCCAAGACCGTGGCCAAAACAGCCTGACAAGCATTTTATGCCATCAGAAATAGCAGTCTATCTTCGAGAAAATGGTTTTGATACAACAAAAATGAAAGTTCATGTTTATGAGGCAATTACTACTGAGAATGAAACTAATTTTGAAGGAACTGTCAAGGAATTAGAAGGAAAAGAGTTTTCTGATTTATCAGTAATGGTGTTTAATCAGGCAAGTTTAGATTCTTACATGAATTATAGGTGGCAGTGGGAAAATTAAATATCTAAATTAAAAACCAGGTATTTCAAGACTCTCATTTTCAACTAATTCTATCATGTAAAATTCAATATATCCACCTGCTAAAAGAAGTCCAATTACAATACCAATCTCAATAATTGTGGGTTTGATAAATTGAAATAGACTTGATTTTGTAAAAATTGCTTTAATCAAAATAAAACTCCTGGAAATTCCTAATGAGTATGCAGAAATCTCCATAAGTCCAAATGGAGTTAAAAACAATATTGTTAGTGGTGAAATATTAGCTATTTCAGGCACAGAAGTTGCAATTGCTGCAAATGCGTATCCTGTTGACCATGATGAAAACAATCCCCAAAAAATTCCAAATCCTGGAATAAACATAGGTAGTGCAATGGTTGTATTATGTACAAAAATTCCAAAAGCATCAATATCTAAAACAAGTTTTTCAAATTCCTCCATAAACAAATCTGCTTCTTCTTGACTAACAGTGGACATTGAACCTAGTTGAAAAATTATTGTAAATATTGTTAGGAATATAAAAAATAAAATAATTCTGTTTTTATTCATATAGGTTTGCGTTGATGAACAATATTTGAGGGTTAGTTTGGAGCAGATTTAATTAAACCAAATAGTATTTTTTGATATGAAAAAGGAATTGTCTTTTGTACTTAATTATGCACTAAACAAAGGATTTCAAATTCATCCTGATGCATTTAAAATCTTAGATGATATTACTGATGTTAAAAAATTAGAGAAGATAATTAAAGAAATTGTTAAAGAAAAAACTAGGCAAAAAAAATACCAAATTAACCAAAATGATTTAGAAACCTATCTAGGAATTAAAGATGATCCAAATCTTCAAAGTGATCTTAAGGTTCTATCAGATCCTACAGAAAAAATCACTTCGGGGGAAGGCGTTAAGGGATATAATGCTTTTTTTTCAAGTCGTTTTAACAAACTAAAGCGAATTGTTTCTGATAGGCCTGAATCCAAGAAAATAAAATCAATTGCAGTTGTAAAATCAAAGCTTCAAAAAGAATGGGAGGTTGAAAAGGATGTGTATGTTTGTGGGCTTCTCACCACACGAAATGCCGAAAGAAACATCACAAAATTAGTGTTAGAAGACCCTTCAGGCTCAATTGAGGGTATAATTTTTGATGAGGAATTGCAAAAAACTGCCGGAACTCTGTTAATTGATCAATTTGTAATTGCACGAGTTGCTTCAGCCAAAAACTCTGGATTAATGATTAAAGACTTGATTTTGCCTGATTTGCCTGAACAGAAAATTAACAAATCAGAAAGTGAAGTATATGTTGTATTTTTGTCAGATTTGCATATTGGAAGTAAATACTTCATGGAAGACGAATTAGTTGAATTTGTAAAATGGATATCTAGTCCTGATCCTGTTGCTAGAAAAGTTCGTTTTGTACTCATTGGAGGGGATATGGTTGACGGTGTTGGAATTTATCCAAACCAAAACAAAGAATTGGTTTGTCAAACAATTGAAGAACAATTACAAAAGGCAGAAGATTTGTTAGATAAAATTCCAAAAAATGTGAAAATTGTCGTTATGCCTGGAAACCATGATCCAGGAAGGAGGGCATTACCTCAACCTGCAATACCACAAAAATATAATTCGGGTTTGTGGGAAAGAGAAAATATTGAGATGGTTGGAAATCCAGCCTTAATTTCATTAAACGGGGTAAAAGTATTGATGTTTCATGGTCAAAGTATAGATGATATTGTAAAAACTACTCCTGGTCTAAGTTATGATAGGCCTACAGATGTTATGAAAAATCTTCTTAGAGCTAGACACCTAAGTCCAGTTTATGGTAGTTCAACACCAATAGCACCAGAGGTTGAAGATCTTTTGGTAATTGAAGACGTTCCAGATATTTTTCATGTAGGGCATGTTCATAAAGCTCAATTAGACATGTACAAGGGAATTTTACTAGTTAATTCAGGTTCCTGGCAAAAACAAACGCCTTTCCAAGCAAGTGTTGGAATGGTCCCAAATCCAGGTCTTGCTATTATTGTAAATTTAAAGACTTTCCAAGTGTTTCATGAAAATTATAGTTCAGACTCAAATAATATCTTGCAAAGTTAATTCGTCTTTGAATGATTTTTTTATCATTTCTGAAGAAATTGTTAATTTGTATTTCTTAGTTCTTCCATGAATTCCTTGATGAATTAATCTTCCAGAAATAATTCCAGAAAGTTCAATTTCACTTAGCATTTGTGTAACTCGTCTTTGAGTTAAACCGTCTTTCCCAACTACCTTACAGAGATTTTTGTAAGAAGAATAAATCTCACCAGTAGATGATCCATTAGCCTTCATTATGGCTAAAAGTACCAGTTTTTCATGTAATGGGTATGATTTTAGAGAGGCTTCTTCCTTATTTTCTTCAATTTTTAGAGATGCTTCTCTAACATGCTCAATTGTGACTTTAACAGATTGTTGTCTTTCTGCCAATTCGCCTGCTACTCTAAGTAAATCTATAGCTCTTCTAGCATCTCCATGTTCGCCTCCAGCAAGTGCAGCACAGAGGTTTAATGCAGGGTCTTCTATGGCGTTTTCAATAAAAGATTCGTTGATTCTTTCTTCTAGAATTTTTTTAATTTGTTCGACATTATAATTTGTAAATACAATCTCTTCTTCACCTAGACTGCTAATTACTCTAGGATCAAGTTTTTCCTTGAATGTTAAATCGTTTGAAATTCCTACCATTGTTAGCGAACCAACCTCTAATTGCTCATTTGCTCTGGTTAGTTGATATAAAATATCTTTACCAGTTTTTACTACTAATTGAGCAAGGTAATCTATTTCATCAATTACAAAAACTGCGTTAAGTTTTTCCTCTCTGATTCTATTAAGTAGTCTTTTGAAGACTTCACTAATTGCCAGTCCTGTTGTGGGTAATTCCTTCTCATTAAGCCCCAATTGCCTGCCTAAACTGACTAATAATCCGTATAATGTTGTCTCGTTTTTAGAATTTGAATATACTAATTTGATTGGAAAATTGGATTTTTCTACCCTTTCTTGGATTTTAGATAATACTTTCTTTACAACTAATGTTTTGCCTGTTCCTGGTTTTCCATATACTAGTAAATTTGATGGTCTAGATTGTTTTAGAATTGGTAATAGTGATTGTGTAACTTGTTCTTGTTCTGAATCTCTATGAAGTATGGTATTTGGAATATATGTAAAATGTAAAATCTCACGATTTTTAATAATTGATTTTCCAGATTCTGCTGCATCAAGCATTCTGTCAATTGGGTCAGACATACTCAGACACCTTCATTTCCTAACAACATCATCATACACATATTACAATTATGAGAGTATAGAATACTATAGTAATTCTAGTTTAGTTTATCATTAATTATTTTTAGTTAGTTTTAGATTTTCTAAAAAAATAATTTTAAAAAA